>CAMPYJ010000001.1 GCA_946998205.1 uncultured Prevotella sp.
AAGAGACCGCAAGATGACAAAACGTAAACTGTCCAACATACAAAAAACTTTACGGAAGTAATTTATAGAACCGCCCATGAACAAATTGACCTCAAAAATAGTCTCTCAACCTGCCAAAGCTAATTAATCGAACCGCCCTTGTATGATTCGTAGAGGGACTTGATAGGATGTTAACAGTCAACGTAACTTTTTCGGCAAAGATAGTGAAGGGGAAATACCACCAAAGGCGGCTGATGTTGGATGCTTACCATAAAACGAAAGAAGTCCCCACCCATGGATTGGCAAAAACCAAAGGTAGAGACTTCGTTTATATATGAATTCGTGGAACTACGAAATGGCTACGGCAGCAGCATGTATCCAATTGAATACAAATGAGCATACACCAAAGAGCAACACACCTACCGTACATAAAGCCAAAGCCAACTTGGTATTGGCATGGCTCTTGAATGTAGGCAAAGGATTGTCGTTCTTCTTAATGTACATAGCCTTTACAATTAGCAGATAGTAGTACAGAGATATAACGGTGTTAATCAATGCTATGAACAGCACGATATATGCCCATGCTCCTACTTGTGTACCTAAGTTGGCATTTTTAACAGCTGCCATGAAGATAAAAAACTTAGAGAACATACCTGCAAAAGGAGGAATACCTGCCAATGAGAATAAAGCTAAAGTCATTAGGAAAGCTAACTTTGGATTGGTTTTGTACAATCCATTGTAGCTGTCCATCTCTACTGTACCGCCGTTATGATTTTCTACGGCTGCAATAATAGTAAATACAGAGAGGTTAGCTACTACATAAATAAGTACATAGAAAGTAAGAGAGGCCACACTCATTGCTGAATTACCAACAATGGCCAATACGATGTATCCGGCTTGAGAGATAGAACTAAACGCCATGAAGCGCTTCAAATCACTTTGACGTATGGCAAAAAGGTTGGCTACAGTAATAGAGAGTACAACAATAATGTACAACATATATTGCCAGTATTCTACCATTGGAGCAAACACTTTCATCAAGATAGCGCAAAGCGTAAAGGCAGCTGCACCCTTGCTCACTACCGACAAATAGCCTGTAACGGTTGTAGGCGCACCCTGATAGGTATCGGCTGTCCAAAAATGAAATGGTACCAAACTTATCTTAAAGCCTAATCCACTAAAGAAGAACACCATGCCTAAGATGGTAAGAGGTGTGGCTGTAAGCTGCGCTGTTATATCATCAAAGTAGAGAGTACCTGCAGCTCCATAGACAAAACTAATACCATAGAGCATTACACCACTTGAGAATGTTGCGGTAAGTATAAACTTTGCAGCAGCTTCTGCTGAATGGTGACGATATTTGTCTAATGCCACTAAGCATGACATAGGCACACTTGCCAACTCTAAGCCTAAGAAGAAGAGTAAAAAGTGATTGGCACTTACCATGAAGTTCATACCTAACAAGGTAGATAAGGTAAGCAAATAGAACTCTCCCTCCTTAAATGCTGTATCATCGCGCGACAGCCATTCACGAGATTGTATGAGTACAATGAGTGTGGCAAATGCCATTATCGTCTTAATAACTCCTATAGAAGGCGATGTCGTATACATTCCTGCAAAGAGAGTTGTAGATGCGGTAGGCAATATATTCAGCAATATATGTACAAACATAAGTACGCAAACCAGTGGATTAAACCACGAACGGCGGCGGTCGGTGGGTGTAAGCGTACGTACCTTCTGTGCCGAACAGAAGTCGACTATAAACGTGATAACCAAGATAGCAGCGAGCGATACCTCAGGCATCATTTGTAGAAATTGACTGTAATTCATTTTCTTAATTTCATTAGTGGATTATATTCATCAGAATAGGACCTACTGCATCTCTGATAACATTATCTGCCCAAAGCGGTGCAATACCAAGTCCGGCAACACAGAAGATAAGACATATCACAGCAACACGCTCATCCCAAGTAGCATCGGTTAACTCCAGGTAATGTGGATCGGCAACCTTTTGATAAAGTATCTTACCTACTACGCGTAAAATGTATACCGCTGTAATAACGATAGAGGTACATGCGATAATGGTTGCAGAGCGGTGAAAGAGGTCGTTATTGGCAAACGAACCGATAAAGACGGTCATCTCTGCCACAAATCCAGAGAAGCCTGGCAAACCTAAGTTAGCCAAACCTGCAATGACATAGCCTACACTTAAGAAAGGCATAATCTTCATTAAACCACCTAACTTGCGTACGTCGCGTGTATGAGTTCTACCATAAATCATACCAATAAGCGCAAAGAACAAGGCTGTCATCAAACCATGTGAAAGCATTTGTAAGATAGCACCCGTACAAGAAGTTTGGGTCATCATTAATAAAGCAAACAACACCAAACCACAGTGGCTTACTGAAGAGTAAGCGTTGATATATTTCAAGTCGGTTTGTACACAAGCTGAGAGTGCTCCATACACAACGGATATTGTAGTAAGGATGATAAATATCCAAGACAATTCGTGTGCTGCATCTGGCAATAAGAACATGGCAATACGAAAGCATCCGTATCCTCCTAACTTCATCAGTACACCTGCATGCAACATTGATACGGCAGTAGGTGCCGAAGCATGACCATCAGGCGACCATGTATGGAAGGGAAACAAAGCACCAAGTACACCAAATCCTATGAAGATAAGTGGGAAGAATACTTTCTGTATGTTTACTGGGATGTTGTGTGCGTGCGCTATTTCAAGGATATTCATGGTAGAAGCTCCACTAAAGAAGTAAATACCGAGAATACCCATTATCAATAAAGCACTGCCACCCATCAACATCAAGGTAAGCTTCATTGCTGCATACTCCTTTGGTCCACTACCCCACACACCAATAAGTAAGTACATTGGGATAAGAGCTACCTCATAGAACATAAACATGGTAAACATGTCAATGCTAATAAAGAAGCCGTAGACACCCGTGCTCAACAAGGTAAACCACAAGAAATACTCCTTAGTCATAGGTTTGAGCTGCCAAGAAGCAAACGTACCAGTAAACACAATGATACTTGATAACAGCAACATCACTACCGAGATGCCATCAACACCCACACTATAACAAATGTTGAGCGGTTGAAACCATGGTGCACTATATGTAAATAGCATGGTGTCGGTATTACCTGCATGGCGCATCTGAATAAAAATAATGGTAAGCCAAATAGACAATGCCAACAAGGCAGAAGCGCCAACCACCATTACGCCTCGTACTTGATTTAGGTTGCGGGCTAACCAAAGCCCTAACAACATCAAGACGGGAATTACAACGAATAATGTTAATATACTCATTTTTCCAAGAAATTCATTTAATATTTACATTCTTATTCAATGCATTACAACAGGCAAATCAACGCCAATGTCAATGCCACACTACCAGTTAGAAACCACACTGCATACTGGCGAATATCGCCACTCTGCCAAGGTCGGATACTTTCTCCAGCCTCTTGTGCTCCCCATGCCATGAAATTAAACGTACCATCAATAACATGACGATCAAACCACGCAATAGGTCTACTTACACAAAGGAAGATGATCTTATGTGTAAAGAACTGCCAAACCTCATCCATATAGAAACGCTTGTAGGCTGCGCGATGCAACGTAGAGAACTTATTAGCAAGCTTATCTGCCAAAGGCGTAGCTTCACCTTTATACATATAGGTAGCCAAACCTATAGCAACAAGCGCTAACACCGTACTTGTAATGGCTACATTCCAATGAGTATGGGTTGTAAAACCAATTCCATTTGCTGAAACTAACTCTCCTGCGTGTGTTCCCCAAAGGAATACCGTACATGTAATTACCGACAAGATAATAAGAGGAAGTGTCATTGCAAAAGGTGCTTCGTGAGGTTGATGAACATCTGGTTCACCTTTATGAGATTCGTAATAGCTCTTTCCCCAGAAGATAACATAGTACAGGCGGAACATATAGAACGCTGTCATCATGGCTATACCACTCATTACAATGCCCATTATCGGGTGAAAGTTGTAACATGCTACCAAGATTTCATCTTTTGAGAAAAATCCTGAGAATGGAGGAATACCTGAAATAGCCAAACATGAAATTAAGAATGCAATATGCGTAATTGGCATATACTTACGAAGTCCACCCATGTAATACTTCTCATTAGAGTGTACTGCATGGATTACACAACCTGCGCAAAGGAACAGGCAAGCCTTAAACATTGCGTGTGTAAACAAGTGGAACATACTTGCCATATATCCTAAGCCTTGTACATCGGCATATTCTTCGGTCATCGCTACCCCACCAGTTGCAGGATCGGGCAAGCAAACGCCCAAAGCAACGAGCATAAAACCTATCTGCGAAATGGTTGAAAATGCCAAGACACGCTTTATGTCACTCTGTGCACACGCCACGGCAGCCGCATAAAAGGCTGTAAAGGCAGCTATGTACGCTATCCAATGCAATTGTTCGGGCGCATAGTGTACAAACAACGGGAACAAACTTGCTACCAAGTACACACCCGCAACAACCATGGTTGCAGCATGAATTAAAGCAGAAACAGGTGTTGGACCTTCCATTGCATCTGGCAACCAAATATGTAATGGGAACATAGCCGACTTTCCTGCGCCTCCAATAAACATCAGGAACAATGCTACCGGCATTATCCAACTGGCTTGAGCCGCATTGCCAACCAAAGTAGCATCAGCTGTAAGATCATAATTAAATGTTCCTACATAGAAGCTGTAAAACAGAATACCAATTAAGAAGAATAAATCGGCAAAACGTGTTACGATGAATGCTTTCTTTGAAGCTGCCACCGCAGCATGCATAGGATAATAAAAACCAATGAGAAGATAAGAGCTAACGCCCACCAACTCCCAAAACAAATACATTTGGAAGATGTTGGTAGCTACTACCAATCCTAACATTGACATGGTAAACAATGACAAGAAAGCGTAATAACGTTGGAAACCTTTCTCACCGTGCATATATCCAAACGAATAAATGTGCACCATGAAGCTCACCGTTGTAATAACAACAAGCATCATTACCGAAATAGGCGTGAGCCTAAATCCTATGTTGAACGTTAGCAATTCGGTAAACTTCAACCATGCAATATTAAAAGGTGTAACAGTAGGATATAATCCATTAGCCGCACGACCAACGCCAAAGAAATACTCATAGGCTGTATAGCAAGACAAACAGAATACAGCACCCAAGACAACCGTACCTATTATTCCTGCTACCTTATGGCTCATCTTCATACCAGCCAATCCAAGAACCAAAAAGCTTAGTGCAGGTAGAAGAAGTATTAAAAATACATAACTGTAATCCATTGTTCTTATAATTTCATGTTTTCAATACTGTTCACCTGATCGCTGTGATAGTTACGGTAAACATTGATAATAATTGCCATTGCCACAGCAGTCTCAGCGGCACTTATCCCGATGGAGAACAAAGTAAAGAAAAAGCCTTCCAACTGCCCCGGGAACAAAATACGATTGAACACTGCAAAGTTAATATCTGCCGAATTGAGTACCAACTCAATAGAAATTAACATGGCGATAAGGTTACGGCGTGTAACAAATCCAAACACGCCAATAAAGAATAAGAGTGCACTTAGCACCAAATAACATGATACAGGTATCATTTATCGTCCTCCTTTCTTGCTACTAAAACGCCTCCTATGATACAAGCCAAGAGGAAAATAGAAATAAGCTCGAATGGTAATACATATTGATATTTGTCCGAACCTACCAATGCTTTACCTATTGTTTGCATAGGCACCTCTACATCTGGTACGCTAAGAGCCTGGTTAATAAACTGATTTTTCAACAAGATGGCTACCACTGTCACCAAACCTATAAGTGTGATAAGAATGGCTCCCATGGCTCTTGAACCCTTTAAGCGTTCTGTCAAGCCCTGCAATGTACGCTTAGAAACCAACTGGATAGCGAAAACATACATCACTGTAATGCCACCCGCATAGACAGCTATCTGTGCTGCGCCCAAGTATGTGTAGTCTAAGAGGAAATAAATACCTGCAACTCCAAACAAGACAAATAGCAAGAAGGTAGCTGCGCGCATAATTCTTGTTGTCATTACGCACATCAAAGCCGAGCCAATAATGACCACTGCCAAGATGCAAAACATTACTAAATTTGCCATAAACGTTACTTCTTTTTATTTTGTCTTCGTATTAAACTTACCAATAGTCAGCCCAGCACCTCCGTCAATAAGGTCAGGAAGACTGCCACCCTCATATACTTCTTTGTCCAAATGCAATACCAATGAATTGCGGATAAATGTGCTATTCTCAAAATCATTGGTAAACTCAATAGAATCGAAGTTACAAGCATTGACGCATAACTGGCAAAACATACAGTCTCCTAAGTCGTACTGATAATCTACCAACTGCTTTTTCTTACGACCTGTCGCCTCGTCTACCACCATTTCTGTTCTTATTTTGATGGTTCCATTAGGACACGCTCTTTCGCACATGGTACAAGCTACACACTTATGATTACCATTCTCATCACGCTTAAACACCAATCTTCCACGATGACGCTTTGACACATGCAAGGTTGTTTTACGGTTTTCGGGATACTGCTCGGTACTCTTTGGTGTAACATATTCTTTGAAAGTAACGCCCAAACCAATAGCTAAGGACTTTACTCCACGAATAATACCATTAAAATATGAATGATTATTTTCCATTTTACTTCATCTCCGTTATACAGATATATTTATCCATGAATACCTAATGCCACACAAAGGGTCATCAACACCAAGTTAAACAAAGCGAAAGGCATGAGATATTTCCACTCTAAGGTAAGTATCTGGTCGATTCGAAGACGTGGGAAAGTCCAGCGCACCCACATCAACAACCAGACAACTACAAAGGTTTTACCTAAGAACCACACAATACCTGGTATCAAATTCATTACATTATCAAACGCCTCAATACCAATATTGAGTGGTGCCCAACCGCCTAAGAACACAGCAGTAGCTAAACCTGAAATGACAAACAAGTTAAGGTACTCCGCCAAATAGTAGAAACCGAACCCCATACCCGAATACTCTGTATGGTATCCAGCCGTTAATTCGCTCTCAGCCTCAGCCAAGTCGAAAGGGCCACGGTTAGCTTCTGCATTACCCGCAATAAGGAACAAGACGAAAGCTATGATGGCAGGAATGTGTCCTCTGATGATTAACCAGTTCCAAGGTCCTGTCTGATAGTCTACAATACCACTTATCTGCATGGTGCCGGTCAAAACGACTGCAGCGACAAGAGTAAGTCCCAATGTCATTTCATAAGAAATCATCTGCACAGCTCCACGCATGGCAGAGAGCACAGAATATTTGTTATTAGACGCCCAACCGGCCAAGAAGATGCCTAACACGCCAATACTTGAAACGGCGGTAACCAAGAATATACCTACGTTAAAATCGAGAATATGCGCTCCCTTATTCCAAGGAAGGAAAGAGAATGTACCAATCGAAGCAATGATAACCAAGAAAGGTGCAATATAATACAATAATTTATCGGCTTTGTCAACGACAAAAATCTCTTTGATAAGCATCTTTAGCACATCGGCAAATACCTGTAAAAGTCCCCAAGGACCAACACGCATAGGACCTAATCGACATTGAAAATAAGCACAGACCTTACGTTCCATGAATATCAACACGATAGCCAACACAGCGTATGCCAACAAAATGCACACACCTACGATAACACATTCTATGAGAGTCGACCAAAAGCTGCCCAATCCTAATGTTTGGGTAAGCAATGAGTCGAACCATGTAGTTATTATACTAAAATCAAACATTGTCTATATAAGTTAATTTTTAGTGTACAAATGGTGAAGAGCCTTACTTTAAAGTGCCAGCCTCTCCCCCGCTTGTTTACACGCTATCTGTCAATATCTGGTATCACAAAGTCTAACGCTGCGCCCACAGTTACGAGGTCGGCTATCTTAAGTCCCCTCAACATCTCATCCATAGCGGCAACGTGATTCAATCCCATAGGACGGAACTTCAAACGATATGGGTTCTTACCTCCTTTAGAATCCAGGTAAACCCCAATCTCACCGCGCGAGCCTTCACATGAGAAGTACCATTGTCCCTCAGGCACTTTGATAATTGGTTTCTGCTTGATATAGAACTCACCCTCAGGGATATTGTCTATGAGTTGTTCGATGATGCGAATACTTTGTTTGATTTCTTCAATGCGGTTGAAATATCTTCCGTACGAATCGCACATGGTATTGGTTATCTCATCAAACTCCACTTTATCATACATATCGTAAGGATGATTCTTGCGTACGTCGCTCTTCCAGCCCGAAGCACGTCCGGCAGGCCCCGTTACGCCATAACCAATAATGTTTTCCTTATCCATTATACCAATATTTTTGAAACGTTCTTCGGTAATGATGTTGTTACCAAATACGTCCAAATATTCTTGCAGCATTGGTTTAAGATAAGAACATAAGTCCTTGGTGTTTTTAACAAAGTGGGTATCTATATCGTCTTGGCATCCACCTATACGATAATAGTTTTGTATCAAGCGTCCGCCAGTAGTCTCTTCCATTACGTTAAGCACGTGTTCACGGTCGCGCATGCTGTACAAGAAAGCAGTTAACGCACCCAAGTCTTGCGCACAACATCCAAGATACAGCAAGTGAGAGTCAATACGTTGCAACTCATCCATAATGGTACGAATGTACTTTATACGCTCTGACAGCTCAATCCCCATGGCCTCTTCAATAACGCCAACCAGCGCATGGCGGTTCATCATGGCGCTCAAGTAGTCCATACGGTCGGTAAGTGCCAAGGTTTGAGGATATGTATAATCCTCGCACATTTTCTCAATACCACGGTGAATATATCCCAAGTGTGGATAAATGTGCTTAATCGTCTCACCGTCCAGCACACTCTGCAAGCGCAGCACACCGTGCGTACTTGGGTGCTGAGGACCAATGTTGATAACGAAATCGTCGTCAGTAAACAAAGGTACTTTGGTTTCAATCAACTCTCCATGCTTACCAAGCGAATATTGTAGCGTATAATCTAACTCAACATCGTCTGACAAAGTAAATTTGTTGTTTTCGGGAGACAAGTCATAATTCTTACGCAAAGGATAACCTACAAAATCGTTACGCAAGAAAAGACGGCGCATATCCTTATGTCCTAAGAACTTAATACCCAAAAAGTCGTACACTTCTCTCTCCAAGAAGTCGGCAGCTTTCCACAGATTAGAAACCGTATCAAGCACATAGTCATCACCTATCTGCTTGGCAATACACTTTACAGATGTTCGTTCATGGGTATCAGTATTTTCCAAAATATAAATACACCCCAATCCTTCTTCACCGAAATCTTCGCCTACAATGGTTACAAGGTAATCGAAATGCTTTTCATTCTTCAGTTTTGACATCTCTTGTGCCAAATCGCTTGACTGAACTTCTATATTTTCTAATTTCATATCCGATACACCTTATATTATATACGATTATCTAATTCCTTGTTTGGATCAAAATCATCAGGCACGCTTGTTACAACAATAGGCTTTTTCTTTTCCAACTCTTGTTGCAACAACTCGGTATTACTAATACCCTTCTCGGTTTTTCTTTGCTTGTGATTGGCTCCTCCAAAGAATTTTTCTACTTTCACTTTACGTTGCAGCTGCATCATACCATACATGATAGCCTCTGGGCGCGGCGGGCATCCAGGTATGAAGACGTCAACGGGAACAATCTCTTCAATTCCCCTTACTACATGATAGCTGCTCTTGAACGGACCGCCGGAAATAGCACATCCCCCCACGGCAATAACGTACTTAGGTTCTGCCATTTCATCATACAAGCGCCTAAAGGCAGCTGCCATCTTGTTGGTAATGGTACCGGCACACATGATCAGGTCGGCTTGTCGTGGAGAATTTCGAGTTACCTCAAATCCAAATCGCGCGAAATCATAACGTGCACAGCCCACTGCCATAAACTCAATACCGCAGCAACTGGTAGCAAAGGTCAAACTCCAAAGCGAGTTAGAACGTCCCCAGTTAATCAACTGGTCGAGCGAGCCCGTTACTACATTAACGCCACCTTCATGCAATTCGTCAACTATTTTCTCTAACGAGTCATTATCCTTAAACTCATCATAAGGAATACTCTTGATATACGGTTTCTTTACTTCCATTCTAATGCTCCTTTCCGCCAAGCGTATGCCAAGCCAAATACAAGTACCAGTAAGAAGAAACCTATACTAACAAGAGCCATAGGTCCAAAGTTTTTTACTACAACCGCCCATGGATAAAGCAATACGGTTTCGATATCGAACATCAGGAAAAGGATAGCAAACAGGTAATATCCAATGTGCACGGGAAGCCATGATGAACCCCTTGTTGGAATACCACTCTCGTATGGTTCGCCTTTTACCGTATTGTACGAACGTGGACCGATGAGCTTAGCAATAACGTAAGCCGCTACCACCAAGGTTACAGCCGTAAGTAAAACGGTAATAAATAACGTAAAATACATAAAAAATTTGTATAATTATAATTGTTCTCGTTCTCAGTCGAAACGTACGCATTAAAAAAATGCGTTGCAAAGTTAATCATTATTTTGAGATTTTTTACATGACATGACAAAAAAAATAGGTAAAATTGCCAACTTCAGATTGCAAAATATGATTTTCAAGTGAACCGTTTATCGTCAAGACTACTCAACTCGCATGCCACTACCATCAAATTCACTCATACAAAAACAAAAGTAGCCGGGTTCGCCAGCAGCGCATGTATTTCAAAATTTCTTTACAAGAGACATTTGAGAACTTGAAGATTTAAGGGCGAAATATAGGCGAAATTTTCAACCAACCTCATGAGTGACGGCAAATATGCGAATTTTGCAAAGTATTGATATGTATACATTTACACAACTACCAACGGGAGACATGGAGGCTATCTTCATGCTTTAGGCTTCAAAAAGGGCGAAATTGACGTGTTAGAAGCATGCCATAAGGGCGCTAATGCTGCCTTTTTGCATGATTAAAGCATGGGAATTAGCAGTTTAAAGCATGAAAATTAGCAGATTAAAGCATGGAAAGAAGGCACCAACTCATCGTTCTGACACTTTCAAAAATCCTGGAACAAAGAAAACTCTGACCATTTTCCATTGCTTATCTCAATGCCTTAGCAAGGAAAAAAGACACTTGCGAACAAGCATAAATGTTTACAGGGCGGTTCTATAAATTACCTCCGTAAAGTTTTTTTATGTCAGTCTTTTTATGTTTTGTCATCTTGTGGACTCTTTTTTTGGTTCAATTTGCTTGTTCGTTCAGTCGCATAGCTCGCTATACTCCTTCACTCACAAACAAATTGACCTCAAAAATAGTCTCACAACCTGTCAAAGCTAATTTATAGACCCCGCCCTACAAATATTTTCATATTCCTTTTTTTATGGCAAAAAATCAGAGCAAAACGCTATGAAGAAAATCAGGCGGAAGACTGAAAATGGACGCTGCGAGAACTTACATCCTGCCTCAAATAGTGTCAATAAACATGGCTGCGTCCACTAACACTATTTGAGAAAGAGTCCAAAATACTATTGCACCAGCAGCTTTTTACCGTTTACGATGTAAACGCCTCGTTGCAGGTCAGAGAGTTTTTCAACAAAAACGCGTTGTCCCGACAGCGTGTAGATTCTATTCTCGCCCATGCGCTTTGATGTTTTCTCACTTTTCCGTATGTCAGTTGTTTTTGTTACTGGTTCAATAAGAATTACAGATGAGAGTTCCTCGGTATAGTAAGGATCGCCTGCTCCACTAAACGCGTTGTTCTTTGTATTCAGCAACCAATAGCCCAGTACCTCAGCATAGGAGTTGGCGTGCGTTCCTCTTTTGGATTTTATGAAGAACTTACCGAAAAAATTAAGCACAAACTTGGTTTGGGCATTTGCACTAGAGCGTGCCCTTTGCAACTCAAGTCCGTTGACATACTCATCAAATTCATCAGTTACACCGTTCACGGAGAAGTTGGTAAGCCAAGTGGGAACAGGTGTCATGACTGGGTAACTCAACCACTTGTTATCGATAGTCTTAAAAGCAACTTTTCCCTTTTTCAAGACATGAGCCGTGAAACAGGCCGACTCATCAGGCAGGTGTTTTGGTTTGACCTCATGTGTTGACAACTTACCGTTCAAATAGTCAAGCAAAAAAGTTTTTTGGTTATAGTCGAAAAACTTAATGGTGTAGCGTTTACCATCTTCAAGCATTTCTACATCATCATCATCAAGGTATGCCTGTCTGGCTTTTTCCAATTCTTCCTTGGAGTGATTCTGAGGTGCGTTGTAGATGTTTGTTAGGGCAATTCTACTTTTGGCATTTGCCTTTGGATAACCCACACCTTTGTAACTTAGCAATAATTTCACCAACACCAAGTCTGCAGGCTGTATCGCATTGCCACTTCCTGTAGAATGAATTGCCACCGCATCGTAGGCTACATTTGCAGAGTGAGACTTTATATCCTTGCCTGCTGTTTTTTGCATGCCGATACCGTTACCAGCCGCAAATACAGCATTCCATTTGATTACAAGACATAGAAAGATAGCGCAAAATAATTGTAATTTTGTGTTCATAAATAAAAAAAATGTTGTTGTTAATTGATTAAAATATTCAAATAGCCCACAAATGTAGCTATTTTTTCTCGAAATCGTGCAAATGGAAATAAAATTTTAAACTGAAAATTGCAAAATAGTCCAGCAAAACAAATATTCCCTAACGACAACAAGTATCAGGAATTTACCAATTCGCACCCAGCACAAAAAAGCGGAACTCGGCATGATTGCCGCACTACAACACCTACCCATACGGCATCACCCAATGAACAGACCGTTCACCCGGGGTACTTACAGCACACCGAGCACGGATGCGATGTAGACGAGAACGGCTAATAAAATCACGAATATGATGGTTTTAAACAGACAGCTGGTCACTTTTTTTATAAAAAAGATAGCCAAAGCTATGACAACGATGCAAAAGACGTACAAAAAAAAGTTGGAACTCATTGACTCAATTACTCTAAAAACATGTTCATACTTGCGTTTGCTACAAAACTTTCAGACATCAAATACTCATTCGTTTATTTAAACAACTTCCTGAAAGCTGGTGGGATCGGGGTTTCAAATTCCATCGGTCTACGAGTTACCGGATGGGTAAAACAGAGCATATAGGCATGCAGACATAGCCTACCAAGGGGATTGTCGCCATTGCCGTACTTGAGATCTCCACACACGGGGTGCCCCATGTCAGCAGAATGGACGCGTATCTGATTCTTTCGTCCCGTTTCCAAACGATATTCAACGAGCGAGTGTTCAGTGGTTCGGTCTAAAGTATGAAAATGAGTAATGGCAAACTTTCCGCCATTGTCTACCCGACTGGAATAGGTGAAGTACGCCTTGTTGTCTTTCAACCAACTCGTGATGACACCTTCATCATCTTCCATTTCGCCGGATACCACCGCCACATAACGGCGGTCGTACACAATGTCGTGCCAGTTGTGTTCCAATTCTTGCTCGGTCTCCATATCCTTGGCGTAAATCATCAGACCACTGGTTTCTCGATCCAACCGATGTACCACATGTGCCGTGCATTTCTGTTTGCAGTTTCTAAAATAATCATCAAGAACGCCTTTGACGTTTAATGAAGAATGTCCCGCAGCCATGGACAGGATGCCAACCTGCTTTTCAATGACGACCAAATAACGGTCTTCGTAGACAATCTTCAAATAGCGGTTTTTGAAGTTGGTGTTTTTTTTAGACTTGCTCACTGCAATTTTCATTCCCGCCTCAAGTGGAAAATCAAACCGCGTGACGCACTTGCCATTCACGATGATGCCTTTTCCGGCCAACGTCGCTTTGATTTTACTCCTGCTTAGGTTGGTGACATGATTCAACAACCAGTTTAACAGCGTGTCAGCTTGCACCACCTCATAGCGGTCATAACTACCTTTTACCTTATTAATATCCATCCAGTCTGCTCTTCACTCGCATGTGCGAAAGTCTTGTCATTTATCTTGAATGATTTCAGCCAAGGAAGTTTACTCCTCCATACCCATCAAATGGCATTCGAATCATTCATCCAATCATCCCACTGCACCTTAAATTCTTATCTCTTTCAAGATGTCAGCCATCTTTTCTTTGGTTTTAATCGTTGTGGGTACCAATGGCAAACGCAACACATTCTCAATGTACCCCATGTCGTTGAGCAAAGCTTTGACACCAGCAGGATTTCCGTCAACGAACAAAAGACTATATAGCTCGGTAAACATGTGGTGTATCTTCCGCGCAGGTTCGTATTCGCCTTGGAACTCAAGCCTTATCATCCTGGAAAATTCTCTTGGCAAAGCATTGCCGATGACTGATATGACACCGGCCGCACCACTGGCAATCATAGAGAACGTCAGCGCATCGTCCCCACTAATGACGTCGAACCTGTCCGGTTTACCCTTGATGATTTCGTCCACCTGCTCAAGACTTCCAGCCGCCTCTTTAATGCCGACGATGTTTTCACAATCGCAGGCCAACCGAAGCGTTGTTTCGGCTTTCATGTTGACACCCGTACGCCCCGGCACGTTGTACATCACGACCGGAAGCGGACTGGCTGAAGCTATAGCCTTGAAATGTTGATACAATCCCTCCTGAGAGGGTTTGTTATAATAAGGACAGACACTCAAGATGCCGTCGATTCCAGTCCAGTCCGTGGTTTTAAGCTCTTCAATCACTTCTGCCGTATTGTTGCCTCCACAATATTTTAAAATTGGAACTTGTCCCTTGTTCTCCTCCTTAATTAACTCTGTAATCTTGTTTTTCTCATCCAACGTCAGACATGGCGTCTCACCTGTAGTCGCCAGGATACATAGGAAATCAACGCCTCTATCCAATTGATAGCGAATCAGTCGTTTCAACGCGGGATAATCTACTGCGCCCTCTAACGTGAAAGGGGTCACAACGGCAACACCAAGTCCTCGAAAAATGTGATATCTCATAAATGTCTTTAATCTTATGATTTAACTGCAAATATAGTACTTTTAGCTGATAAAGCTGATGATACGTTTGGGAAAAAACATTTTATTCACGACTTACTGCCCAGGAACAAGAACACCATGCTCAACAACACCAAGGCCAAGTCGACCGCTTTTCCCTTGAGATTCTTCTCATGAAAGACAAAGGCTCCAAACAAGAAACTCACCAAAACACTGCCTCTTCGCACCATGGAAACGATGGAAATCATGGCTTCTGGCTTACTCAAGGCATAGAAATAGACAAAGTCGGCCATGCAAAGAAATATACTGATGCCCACTATCGACCACGACCAGTGAAAAGATGTGGTACGGTGACGGGTGGGATACCATATCAGTAACAAGACCACTCCCATCATGAAACACTGGTAAACATTATACCAACCCTGTAACATCATCTTGTCCAACCCTGCTCCACCAGCCGTTACCGGCGCCATGAGATACTTGTCGTACAAGCCACTCACCGCTCCCAACAGTGCGGCAAGCACCAAAAGGAACAACCAGCGATTATGCTTGAAGTCTATTCCCTCTTTCTTGCCCGACCTACTCAGCAGGTAGAACGACGTGATGGCCAGCAAAACGCCAATCCACTGATACAAGTTCAACTCTTCACCAAACACCAACATGGCACCTACAAGTACCATCACGGGGCGTGTGGCATTGATGGGACCAACGATGGTAAGCGGAAGATGCTTCATGGCAAAATAGCCACATATCCAAGAAGACAGTACGACACAACTCTTCAGTAGGATGTATCGGTGGGCTTCCCACCCTCCGGAGGAAACATGGAAGATAGTGTTGTCCAACACACCGGTCGTTGCAGACAGGATGATGAATGGCAAAAAAATGCACGAACAGAATAGTGTGTTCAGAAATAATACAGGGATGACGGAATTACCTGACAGGGCATTTTTCTTGAAAACATCATAAAAGCCCAGCAATAACGCCGACAAGAAGGCAAGCAGCAACCACTCCATCAGTACTCTACGTCTTCTAAAAACAACGCATTGGCGGGCATGCTCTCGCCTGCTTTGGTACGGTTTCCACTCCTAACGACGGCATCAAACTCATCAAGAGTCATGCGATGACGGCCCACTTCTATCAAAGTACCAACCACGGCACGTACCATGTTGCGCAAAAAGCGATTGGCTTTGATGACAAAGTACCAAGCATCTTCGCCAACTTCCACCCATTCAGCCTGCACCACATGACACAACGTTGTCTTCACATCCGTGTTGCTTTTGCAGAAAGCACCGAAATCTTCCACCTCCATCAGATGCGACGCTGCTTCGTTCATCAATGAAAAGTCGAGCTGATAAGGCAACTGACACGAATAATGGCGCAGAAATGGATTTTTCGACAGGTGTATATAATAATGGTAGGTGCGCCACTTGGCACTGAAGCGCGCATGCATGTCCTGGTCGACGGGAATAACGTTCAACACCGAAATGTCCCGCGGCAGCAGGCGATTGAGCTTATAGGTGAATTGTGGGGCGTTTATCTCGGCATGGAAATCAAAATGTGCAAACATCTTCCGAGCATGCACACCAGCATCTGTCCGGCCGGCCCCTACGATCACGATGGGCTCTCTGAGAATGACAGACATGGCCTGTTGCAACTCAGCCTGCACCGAATGCCCGTTGGGTTGCACCTGCCATCCATGATAAGCAGTTCCGTCATAGCGGAAACAAATGAAGTATCGATACATAAAAAAGATTACCTGTTAACTTGGATTATTCCGTAAATTGAGCGTCAATGCCATCCAAACCACTATTTGGAGCCTTGGAAGGAAGTACCTTTCCCAATTTCTTCTCTACGTATTTGTCTTCTTTTACCATATCATTGTCTTTATGTTTATGCTGTGAGCATCCATTGAGAGTGTCCGTCATCGGGTCCCCTTTTTGGCCATTCCATCGGCGATGTTCCACCCATCGCATGACTCATCCATCCTCGCTTATGGCAAGTAATTGAGTAGTTGCCGGTATATCACCGAATCAAATCCATATACATCCGGATATTCCGTCATCACATCCTTCTCGTTTGGATACAAAGTATAATAGATGATGAACAGGGGAATCTCAGGTTTTACTTGAACCGACTTGATCAGCTCGGCCTTGTCCAGCCTGTCGGTCTTCACCGATTGTGTCTTGACAGATGATGAATTTTCAGCCATATAGGTGGGATGGATGTCAGCTTCCATCGAATACCTGATTTTTTCTATCGTCCCTTCATTCTTATCTCCCAGCAGAAACACGGCGAAATCGAATGGCTTTTCCAGTCGGATACAGCCATGCGAAACCCCTCGGTTTCCTTTTTCAAAAACCTTTTTCGATGACGTATCGTGCAGATAGATGGCGAATTTGTTCTTGAAGCGGAACACGATGCGCCCCATGGCATTGCCCTTTCCACCTTCTTGTATGACAAAATAATTGCCACTTCTCAGCATATCAGCAGACACCTGCGTGACATCCATTCGTTTTCCTGTCTTTCTTTCGCGAATGAAATAGTGCCGGGCATCAAAATAATGTTTGTTCCCCGCCTGCGGGGCCACGCTTTTTACGACGATACTTTTGGGGATAATCCACTGTGGATTGATGTCCATACGCACTATTCTGCTGGTCATCAGTGGTGTCTTCGTACTCAAAGCGCCTATGCCGACACGCATGCTCAGCACCTTATCGTGAGCTTTTGCCATGAGATGCATGGAAGGCAAATTGATGACGGCATACTTGTCATGCCGGTCAGGCTCGTCATCCAGTCGCCATCTGGCACGCTCCAAATTGCAAATCACCTTGCGCCTGGCCGCTATACCTGCCGCTTTAGGCAATCGGTGTTTCAAGTCTTCGTATAACTTACCATGCGGCTGAACGGCCCTCAGGTAGATGCCCACGCTGTCGTGCCGTATCTTCTGCAAGGCATTGGTCCAGAAGTTCCGGGTGGGTCGCTGCATGGGAAGATCGAATAGCTCGCGGTAGCTCACGTTGACGGAATCACGCTTTCCGACATCCAGCCTGTTAAACAGAGCGTACGGATTGGTAAAACCAAACCGTTGCCCGTTGACATATCGTAGATAAGCTTTGGTCAGATGATATTCCAACCGAGCCATGACATGCTCAATGGTGTTGCCGGCAGCGTCAAAGTTGAGCGTGCGCAACCGTTTCAAATCATTCTCAATATCCTTGACATAGAACTTTTTAGGTGAGAACCCATCCCGATCAACGGTACGCAGATACGCCAACAACGTGTCTGCACGCGCATCAACACCAAGCTTGTCTATCCACAAGAAGCTGCCATGCTGGCCATAATAACTTCGGGTTCGATAGTCGGGCTGCATGGAGTCGACATCGGCTTTCATCAACCTATCAAGATGCTGACGTATTTTACCAGGATGAATGGCATAAGACGACATTCTCAAATTGGAAAACGCCTCTAATCGAAGTGCTTGATTTGGGTTCGGTTCCTTCTTCTTGCATGAACACAACGGGAAGATAAGAAAAAGGAGAAATGAAAATTTGAAGAAGACTTTCAAAGTCCAACTATCTGATGGAAATCTTTCTAACCGTCTTACCTACCTTGACAATGTAACAACCCTTGGGTACATTGAGCTCGTATCGCTTGTCCTGACTGTCAACCCTGACACTCATCAAGCAAACCCCCGTTACATTATATACTTTCAACACCTGTCCATTAGCACCACTGACATGCAAAACTGTTCCTGACACAGAAATGGAAACACTCTGGACATCATTCTCGATGATTTCCATCGACTGACCAGCTTGCACCGGCAAAGGACACGTCATGAACAATGCCGCGGCGCATGCAATTGAAAGTATATTTTTTAACATATTATGTCAACCATTTGTGTTCAATACATGGCAAAGATAGCTATTTTAAGGCAATATTCAGGCATGACCGCCGAGCATTATTGCGTGTTTAACTCTATTTAACATCGAAAATCACACCTTCGGTCGCCAAAAAGCTGTTTGGGAATATTTTCCGCGCATCTTGCAGAATCACGCTCTCATCATCATACCGCGCGCTGTAATGTCCCAACAGCAATTTTCCCACCCCTGCGTCAAGAGCCACCCGGGCAGCCTGTGCCGCCGTGCTGTGATAATACAGCTTGGCGCGGGCTTCATTTTCCGAATCGTAGGTCGACTCATGATACAGCACATCCACGCCCTTTACCAGCTGATGGAGCGTGGGGATGTACCGCGTGTCGCTGCAATACGCATAGCTGCGGGGTGCCGCAGCCGGATAGGTAAGCCGGCTGTTTTCCACCAATTCACCCTCCCCGGTGATCCAATCGGCACCATTCTTGATGTTGTTGATTTGCGAAATAGGGATTTGATAGCAATCAATCATATCCCGGCGGATGTGTGGCAAGAGCGGTTTTTCCCTGAACAGGAACCCACAACAGGGTACCCGATGCTCCAAAGGAATGGATGCTACCGTCAAACTTTTATCCTCATAAATCACCTGATGCTTGGTTGTGTCAACGGCATGGAAGACCACTGCGAATTCAAGCCCCTTGCAAAACATGTCTATTTGCATCCGGAGCATCCGCTCAAACTCGCCTGGCGCATAGACATGCAGCGTAGCCGTGCGCCCCAGCATGCCGAAAGTGGAGATCATGCCGATAAGTCCAAAGCAATGATCACCGTGCAGATGACTGATGAACACCGCTTGAAGCCGGGTGAAGCTCACTCTGGAACGGCGCAGTTGCACTTGCGTTCCTTCGCCGCAGTCGACCATGAAAAGCTTCCCGCGTATGTCGACCACTTGCGAAGAAGCGTTGTGTTTGAGCGTGGGCAACGCGCTGCCACAACCTAAAATATGTATTCTGAAAGGTTCCAACGCCATCAATCACTGCTGTCTTCGATAGGCAAAGATACCCTCATTGTTCTCCAGACAGAGGCTGTCAGCACCCAACGTGTTCACGCTGAAGGTGTCTTTATTCAGCAACAACTTACCGTTGAGAATCTTCCAGGACGTCCAAGGGTTGCTCTCGGCCTTGACGAACGACTGCACCGTTCCACCCTCTTGTATCTCAAAGTTCTTGTCCAGGCTCGACCACCTGCCCAAGAGCGTGGTCAGGTTGATGACTTTCCGGGCCACACTCTCACCGTTGTCCTGCACACCCACGATGGCCAGTCGGTCGCCTACCATCAAACCTCCCTGAACGTCAGAGATAACGTCGCCATCGGAGTTCAACATGTACGTCAGCGTATCGCCTTCATCCGATATGACTTGCAGCGCGTGCATGGACGTACCCTCCCCACAAACGCCATAAACGGTAGAGTCGTTATCGGTTTCCTCCACGGAGGCAGCGTCTTTTTCCGCAACCTGCTTGGACTTACCGCCAACACATCCAACCACTAAAAATGTGGTCAGGACAACAACCATTAAGCCTTTCATACTCTTTTTCATGATGATTTATTTTAACGTTTTCTATTCCTTTGATTTCCAACTGGTTGTAAAGTCGACAAAGAAAGGTTGCGCTCGTTTTGCAATTCCCATGCTATTGGGCACCAAACTCAATGACTTTGAAGCCCAAACTCAATGACTTTGGAGTGCAAACTCAATGACTTTCATTCTCAGCCGCTTCGCATGCACTATCCTTGACCTCACGGTTTGCTTTTCTTTCCATCATCTTTGCTTCAACCCATAGTTTATCCATTTCCTCCAAGGTCATGTTTGTCAGTTGCTTTCCTTTCTTCAACGTTTGCTGCTCTACATAGTTGAAACGACGAATAAACTTCTGGTTAGTCATTTCCAAGGCATTCTCTGGATTCAGATGATACAGGCGTGCGGCGTTGATGACGGAGAAGAGAAAATCACCGAGTTCACCCGTTGCCTTCTCTTGACTATGCTGATTCAACTCCACCTCCAACTCGTTCAACTCCTCACGCACCTTATCCCACACGTCTTCACGCCGTTTCCAGTCGAATCCCACGTTGCGCGCTTTGTCCTGAATGCGGTAAGCCTTGATGAGAGATGGCAGCGAGTGGGGCACACCCGAGAGCACCGTTTTGTTTCCATCTTTCTCCTTTTGTTTAATCTGTTCCCAGGTTTGTTCCACCTGTTGCTCCGTTTTAGGGTTGTCGGCCGGTGCGTTACCTTCGATCGTTTTTCCCTGTTTGGGATCACCCTCCCATCCTGTCCAGTCGATAAACGGATGGCGGAACATCAGCTTGTCGGCCTGCTTGTTGCAAACATCCGCCAAATCGAAGTCGCGCGTCTCCTCCCCTAAGATGGAATAGAACAGCACATGCTCCATGACATCGCCCAACTCCTTGCAAATGTTTTTCTTATCGTTGTTCAAAAGCGCGTCGCAAAGTTCGTAAACCTCTTCAATCGTATTGGGCCTGAGACTCTCATTGGTCTGCTTTCTGTCCCAAGGACACTCTTTTCGCAATCGCTCTTGGACATCAAGCAAACGACTAAAAGCCGCCAATTTTTCTTCTTTCGCGTGCATATAGGTGTATTTTATTACGGCAAAAGTAATCATTTTCAATTGAATTTTCGTAATTTTGCAACGATTAATACGAATTTATTATTTAAGCAGAAATACATCAAATGGAATTAGCAAGTAAGTATGATCCCAAAGAAGTGGAATCAAAATGGTATGAGTATTGGCTGAATCACAAACTTTTCAGTTCAAAACCTGACGGACGTGAACCATATACGGTTGTCATACCTCCACCCAACGTCACTGGCGTTCTGCACATGGGGCACATGCTCAACAATACCATTCAAGATATTCTGGTGCGCCGCGCCCGCATGGAAGGCAAGAATGCCTGCTGGGTACCGGGCACAGACCATGCGTCGATTGCCACGGAAGCCAAAGTGGTGGCACGCCTCAAAGAACAGGGTATCAACAAGACCGATCTTTCAAGAGATGAGTTTTTGAAGCATGCCTGGGACTGGACACACGAGCACGGCGGCATCATCCTGAAGCAACTGCGTCGCCTGGGCGCCTCTTGCGACTGGGACCGCACAGCTTTCACCATGGACGAGAAGCGTTCGGAGAGCGTCATCAAGGTGTTCTGCGACCTCTACAACAAGGGACTCATCTACCGCGGCGCGCGCATGGTGAACTGGGATCCGCAGGCTCAGACGGCCCTCAGCGACGAGGAGGTGATTTATAAGGACGAACATTCCAAACTGTATTACCTGCGCTACAACGTTGTGGAAGAACCCGGCAAGTATGCCGTCGTGGCGACCACGCGTCCGGAAACCATCATGGGTGACACGGCCATGTGCATCAACCCCAACGACCCCAAGAACCAATGGCTGAGGGGCAAGCACGTCATCGTGCCACTCGTAGGCAGGGAGATTCCAGTGATAGAAGACGACTATGTGGATATCGAGTTCGGAACGGGCTGCCTCAAAGTGACGCCGGCGCACGACATCAACGACCATGCCTTGGGTTTGAAACACGGACTGCAAACCATTGACATCTTCAACGACAACGGCACCATCTCCGAGGCGGCCGGACTGTATGTGGGCATGGACCGCATGGAGGTGCGCAAGCAAATAGCCATTGACCTGGAGAAAGCGGGATTGATGGAAAAGGTGGAAGACTATGACAACAAGGTGGGCTTCTCCGAGCGTACAAACGTGCCAATAGAACCGAAGTTG
This sequence comes from uncultured Prevotella sp., assembly GCA_946998205.1. Lineage (GTDB taxonomy): Bacteria > Bacteroidota > Bacteroidia > Bacteroidales > Bacteroidaceae > Prevotella. The sequence goes on from CAMPYJ010000001.1 coordinate 22,704, forward strand.
TCCACGCAGTGGTTCCTCAAAATGCAACACTTTGCCGACCTGGCCCTGCAGCCAGTGATGGACGACGACATACAATTTTACCCGTCAAAGTATAAGAACACCTACCGCCACTGGCTGGAGAACATCAAGGATTGGTGCATCAGCCGACAGCTATGGTGGGGACACCGCATACCAGCCTACTACTTCACGGTAGGCGGCAAGCAAGAGGTTGTGGTGGCCAAGAGTGCGGAAGAAGCGCTTGAGCTGGCTCGAAAGAAGGACAATGCGCTGACCATGGAGCAGCTGGAGCAAGACAGCGACTGTCTGGACACTTGGTTCTCCTCATGGCTGTGGCCTATCTCACTCTTTGATGGCATCAACCATCCCGGCAACGAGGAGATTAACTACTACTACCCCACGGCTGACCTGATTACCGGTCCCGACATCATTTTCTTCTGGGTGGCACGCATGATCATGGCCGGATACGAGTACAAAGGGCAGATGCCTTTCAAGCATGTGTACTTCACGGGCATCGTGCGCGACAAGCTGGGACGTAAGATGAGCAAGAGCCTCGGCAACTCTCCCGACCCTATCTCACTGATAGACCAATACGGTGCCGACGGTGTGCGCATGGGTATGATGCTCAGTGCGCCGGCCGGCAACGACATCCTCTTTGACGAGAGCCTGTGTGAGCAAGGCCGCAACTTCAACAACAAGATTTGGAACGCCTTTAGATTGGTAAAAGGATGGGAAGTGGTTGACGGCGAACAGCCCAACGCCTGTAAATTGGCGACAGCGTGGTTCGAGGCAAAACTGCGCGTCACGAACGAAGAAGTGAACGACCTGTTTGCCAAATATCGTATCTCTGAAGCCCTCATGGTGGTGTACCGCCTGTTCTGGGACGAGTTTTCCAGTTGGTATCTGGAAATGGTCAAGCCGGCATACGGCACCCCCGTTGACCGAACGACATACGAAGCAACCTTGAAATACTTTGATGTGCTGCTCAAAATGCTGCATCCCTTCATGCCATTCATCACCGAAGAATTGTGGCAACACCTGTACACACGCGCCGAAGGAGCATCGATCATGCGCGAGAAATTGGACATCGCTGCCCCTGCGGACGCTGACAGGACGCTGACAGAAGACATTGAAAAGGTAAAACAAATCGTGAGTGGCGTGCGCACCGTACGCAACCAAAAGAACATTTCACCTAAGGACGAACTTGAGCTCATCGCCATCTCCAGCAACAACCATGCGGCCTACAACGACATCATCACCAAGATGGCCAACCTGAAAGGCATTGAGGTGGCTGAAGAAAAACCGGCAGACGCAGCCTTGTTCATGGTGGGTACCGATGAATTTGCCGTGCCTGTGGGCAACTTGATTGACGTAGCGGCCGAACTGAAGAAGCAGGAAGATCAGCTCAAACACCTTGAAGGATTCTTGGCTGGCATCAAGAAAAAGCTCGCTAACGAGAAGTTCGTAGCCAATGCACCGGCAGCCGTCGTGGCACTGGAGCGTAAGAAACAGAGCGACTCGGAGGAGAAAATAGCCTCGTTGCGACAATCAATAGCTGAGTTAAAGAACAAAGTGTCATAATGAACAGGAGTAAACAATGGTTATGGTGGGTGATTCTGGCCTGCACGATGATACTCTCTTCGTGCAACGAGGATGAGAGTGAAAGCACCGATGACTTTAACAAGCAGACCATACTGGTTTACATGCCTTGGTCAGGTGATTCGAATTTCAGCGGGCTGTATGACATTTTCAAGGAAAACCTGGACAGCATTGAGTCGGGAATAAAAGCCCAGAAAGGGTTGAGAAGCTCACGACTGGTGGTTTTTCTCAGCAAATCGGCCACTGAATCCGAATTGTACGAGGTAAGGTATGAGAACAACGTGCTTGTGCACAAACCCATCAAAACCTATTCGGGACACCCATACACGACAGCAAGCGGCATCGCAGAAATCATCAACGACACGAAGTCGGCTGCGGAAGCCTTGAACTATGCCATGATTATTGGGTGCCACGGAACGGGTTGGACTTACAAGGCCAACTGGAAGGACTATCCATATCAGGCGAAGAGATACCACTTCATGATGCGACAACCCGCATCCAAATGGGAACGGACACGCTTTTTTGGAAGCGTGAGCGACCTGGAAAACTATGCGACAGACATCGAAGTGCTGGCTGAGGGCATTGCCCAGACGGGTACTAAAATGCAGTATGTCATGTTTGACGACTGTTACATGGCCAACATCGAAACGGCTTACACGCTGAAAGACGTATGTAACTTCTTAATTGGATCGACCTCAGAAATCATTGCTATCGGCATGCCCTACGCATCCATGTGGGCCAGTTTGGCCACGCCAACGCCCAACTATGCCACGGCAGTGAGCAAGTTTCATGAGTTTTATTCAAACTACACGGTACCCTGTGGCACCATCGCCGTGATTGATTGCCGTAAAGTAGAAGGCCTGGCCAACATCATGCGGGACATCAATTCCGCTTTCACCTTAGACGACGCACTGCGAGACAGCATCCAAGTACTGGATGGTTTCAACCCGAACATCTTTTTTGACTTGGGTGACTATGTGGACAAACTGTGTCAAGACGAGAGAATGAAAGCAAAGTTCAATGATCAATTGGCCAAGGTAGTACGCTGCAAGAGCGCGACGGGTTCAGTCTATTCGTATCTCTATGGCTCCCCCAAGTATATCAAGGTCAAACACTTCAGCGGAATCACCATCTCCGACCCAACCCTGCATGTCGCACCTTCACGAGGATTGCGGAAAACCGGCTGGTGGAAAGCGACACACTAAGTTATCGCATCACGTCTTCTCAGGCTCAGCGTCGCTTTTACGAAAGCAGCGAAATTAAGCGAACGGTGCTAACCCGTCCGCTTGAGTTTTTTATCAGAATCAGAATGAATAGGAAAGTCCGACGGACAGGTATTCCTTGTACATGAAGTATCCATGATAACCGTCGCGCTTGCGGCTGTCGTCAAACCGAGGGTATATATATAAATTGGTGGAGAGATACTTGGTAAACTGAACGAAAACCGTATTCTCCCACTCTATTTCAGTACGTTTGTACGAGGTGTATCCATACAAGCGCGTCTTCCATTTAACCATATCAGAGAACTTCCAGGTAAGGTCTATGTTCAAACTCGAACCATAGTCGTCTACATGGTGCTTGCCTTTTTCGATACCAAATCTCGTCACCAAATCGTCACGTCTCACATAGCGATAATGGTTAGCCAACGGAGCTATGTTGACATTTCCTTTCAGTTTTCCCCTGAACCAATTGACATTGTATCGCATACCCAGTGCCAATTCGACGTTCAGCGGGGAGATAAAATCAGAATACACGCGCTCGTCATTGTTACGAAAACCACGCATGAACTGAGTATTGGCAATAAGCTGCAAGGAATAGTACCAGTTCTTGGTCGCTTGCAGTCCAAGGCTGGTCGTGTATCTGATGTCGTCAGTATTGGTTTTAAGAGCGTGCAACGTGTCACTCTTTGAGGTTTGGAATCCTAATTTCATCTCCAACTTATTGTCCCATCTCACCTTCTGCTTGTTATCGTAATTGGCATTCAGCGTCACGGTTCCCAACATTGAATAGTTGCTCTCGCCCGCCTTGTACCAGTTGCCCGAGACATAGTTTTGCAGGAATTGAAGATAGCCGTCACCTGAGAATTTCCAAAAATTAGGTTTTTTGATGACCAAGTCTACCGGAATAAGCTCAGCTTCGGTGGGTGTGGGTGCCACTTTTTCTACGATGGCGGTCTTGGTCTTGATTGTTGCATCTTGACTTGTTGACACCTGTCCCTGTGCGCTGAGACGCGTCTGTGTGTTCCGAACGAGATCGGGGCGCTTCAAGTAGATGCGGAGCAAAGCCCTCTCCAGCGACTCGTTGAACAGGGAATTGGTCACAGGGTCTTCAGACAGCATGAACTGATTGTGACTGACGTTGTGGTAAAATGTCATGGGCAAAAACAATCTTGAGTATTTGCCATTCTTGTCGTTCAGCAGACTGTTCAATGACGCATTGACCTTCTGCAACGAGTCTATCCGTATCTTATAGCTTTTCAGAGAATCCGTATATGTTTTCACGAATGGAGAAACGGTATCCGCGGGATGCTGCATGCCCCCACGCGAACTCTGTCCATAGGAGCTCAAGGCAAGAGCAGACAAGAACAATAACGCAGTGCTTTTAAATTTCATTTTTAGTAATTGTTTCGTATGCGTGCAAAGGTAATAATAAAAAATGACAGTTGCTTGGACGTTTCGCAATTTTATGCTAACTTTGCAGCTTGTATTTTTGTATCAATTAACAAATAAAATATCATATCGTGGCTGAAACAAAGTATATATTCGTTACGGGTGGTGTGGTTTCATCGCTTGGTAAAGGTATCATCTCATCTTCTATCGGAAAACTTTTACAAGCAAGAGGTTACAACATTACCATTCAAAAATTTGACCCTTACATCAACATCGACCCCGGTACACTCAACCCTTACGAACATGGTGAGTGTTATGTAACGACCGATGGAATGGAAACTGATTTGGACCTTGGCCACTACGAACGCTTTACCGGCATACAAACCACCAAAGCCAACTCGCTGACAACAGGTCGCATCTACAAGGCGGTGATTGACAAAGAACGGCGAGGTGACTACCTCGGCAAGACCATCCAGGTAGTTCCGCACATCACGGACGAAATCAAACGCAACGTGAAGCTGTTAGGACAGAAGTATCATTACGACTTCGTCATCACGGAGATTGGCGGAACTGTGGGCGATATCGAGTCAACGCCTTTCCTGGAAGCCATCCGTCAATTAAAATGGGAACTGGGCAAGAACGCCTTGAGCGTGCACCTCACATACGTTCCTTACTTGAAAGCTGCGGGAGAACTGAAGACCAAACCGACGCAGCACAGCGTGAAGGAACTGCAAAGCATTGGCATACAGCCCGACGTACTGGTGTTGCGCACAGAGAAACACTTGAAGGATGATGTTTTACATAAGGTGGCTTCGTTCTGCAATGTCGATTTTAATTGTGTGATTCAGAGTGAGGATTTGCCAAGTATCTACGAAGTTCCGGTGAACATGCAGAACCAAGCGTTGGACGTAGCCATTCTTAAAAAGATGGGATTGGAAGTTAAAGAAACACCAACCCTGGGTCCATGGAAGAATTTCTTAGAGCGAAGAAACAGAGCGAAGGAAGAGGTTCACATCGGCTTGGTTGGTAAATACGACCTTCAAGACGCATATAAGAGTATTCGCGAGAGCCTTTCGCAGGCTGGCACCTATAACGACCACAAGACCATATTGACGTTCATCAACTCGGAAAAAATTACGGAAGACAACGTCGCTGAAATGCTGAAAGGGCAAGACGGCATCGTGATATGTCCTGGATTCGGACAACGCGGCATAGAAGGTAAGCTGGTTGCGGCTCATTATACACGCACACACGACATCCCTACCTTTGGCATTTGTCTGGGTATGCAGATGATGGTGGTAGAGTTTGCGCGCAATGTGCTGGGCTATACTGACGCCAACAGTAGAGAGATGGATGAAAAGACAGAACATAATGTCATCGACATCATGGAGGAGCAAAAGAACATTACCAACATGGGGGGGACGATGCGCCTGGGGTCTTACGAATGCCAGCTGAAACAAGATTCACGGGTGTTCAACATCTATCGACAGGAATTCATACAAGAGCGTCACCGTCATCGTTTCGAATTCAACAACGCCTTCCTCAAAGAATACGAGAAGGCAGGCATGATGTGTGTAGGGAAGAACCCCGAAAGTAACCTCGTCGAAGTGGTAGAAATACCCGGATTGAAGTGGTATATCGGTACGCAGTTCCATCCGGAGTACCAGAGTACGGTGCTCAAACCGCACCCATTGTTCGTAGATTTCATCAGAACGGCTATTCAAAATCAGAAGAAATAATCAAGAAATGGATAAAAATACTATTATTGGCCTCGTGCTGATGGGGCTGCTGCTGATTGGATTCAGCTGGTGGTCGCAACCCTCTTCCGAACAAAAGGCAGAAATGATGCGCCAAGATTCCATCGCTGCGGTCATGAAGCAAAAGGCAGAAACCAACCGAAAGAATGCGGAAGTCAAACATTTGGCCGAACAGAAAGCCAAGCTGGAAGCTGACACCACGGCTCTTTTCCATGAAGCCTTGCAAGGTGAGGCGAAAGATATCGTTTTGAAAAACGAGAAACTGCAACTCACCTTGAACACCAAAGGGGGAACTGTCACCAAAGCTGTGATTAAGGGATTCAAAGACAGAGAAGGGCATCAGGATGTAACGTTGTTGGATGAAAATGTTCATCACTTGAACTTCACCCTATCCACCAAAGACGCCAACATCGCTACACAAGACCTTTACTTCCAACCTTCGGCACAGACAGACTCCACCGTTACGCTCACAGCCAATGCCGGTCAGGGAAAGTCTATGGTGCTGACTTATAGATTGGGGCCAAACTATCTTCTGCACATGTCCATGCAAGTGAAAGGTATGAAAGGTCTTTTTGCGCCGGATGCGAAAGTGATGAACGTGGACTGGACTGACAAATGTAGACAGCAGGAAAAGGGATTTACGTTTGAAAATCGCTATTCAACCCTTACCTATCACAAAGCTGATGGTGGTACGGACAAGCTAAGTGAGACTTCAGAGAAAATAGATGAGCCAATTGAGAAGAAGATTGACTGGGTTGCTTTCAAGAACCAGTTCTTCTCTGCCGTGATGATTGCCAAGCACGACTTTAACGATGGTGCCTTGTTGACCAGCATTCCACAACAAAAAGGCAGCGGCTACTTGAAAGAGTATGAAGCGAAATTGAAGACCTTCTTTGACCCGACTGGGCAAACGCCATCTGAATTTGAATTCTATTTCGGCCCGAATGATTTCCGTTTACTCAACCGAGTTGAGAAACAGAGTACTTTCAATAAGGATCTTGAATTGCAGAGATTAGTATATCTTGGTTGGCCATTGTTCCGCATCATCAACCGTTGGTTCACCATCTATGTGTTCGATTGGCTGTCAAAATGGTTCCCCATGGGAGTTGTACTCATCTTAATCACATTGCTGTTAAAGGTCATTACCTTTCCAATGGTTAAGAAGAGCTACATGAGTTCGGCCAAGATGCGTGTCTTAAAACCTAAACTCGACGCTGCAACGGCACAATATAACAAGCCTGAAGACCAGATGCAGAAACAGCAAGCCATGATGAGTGAGTATTCCAAGTATGGCGTGAGTCCGCTATCGGGCTGCCTGCCGATGCTCATTCAAATGCCTATTTGGATTGCCATGTTCAACTTTGTGCCAAACGCTATCCAGCTCCGTGGTGAAAGTTTCCTTTGGATTAACGACTTGAGTACATACGATCCAGTGATTGAATGGAACAGAAACATTTGGCTCATTGGTGACCACCTGTCACTGACCTGTATTCTTTTCTGCGTGGCCAACGTGCTGTACAGCTGGATGACCATGCGCCAGCAGCGCGATCAGATGGTGGGACAGCAAGCTGAGCAAATGAAGATGATGCAATGGATGATGTATCTCATGCCGATGATGTTCTTCTTCATGTTCAACGACTATTCATCGGGGCTAAACTTCTATTACTTTGTTTCACTGTTCTTCAGTGCCGCCATCATGTGGACCTTGCGTAAGACGACTAATGATGAGAAGCTGCTCAAGATTCTCGAAGCAAGGTATGAAGAGAACAAAGCGAACCCGAAGAAGCTAAGCGGCATGGCGGCTCGCTTGCAAGCCATGCAGGAACAACAGCAAGCCATGCAACGCAAAAGGGAAGAACTCGAAAGGAAAAAACATAAACTATTTAAGGAATGAAAAAAACAACACTCCTTCTATCAACTGTCGCCCTCGTCTTAGGCGGCAGTTTTGCAAATGCACAGCATACAGTGAAAGATTTAAACGCAACATTCAAAGTGGGCAGTGACCTCATGACACCAGAAGCCTTATGGGCCATGGGACGCATTGGTGGCGCCACAGCTTCACCAGACGGCAAACAAGTTGTCTACCAAGTAGGCTACCACAGTGTGACGCAAAACAAAAGTCAGCAGATGTTGTTCGTCATGGACGCAGACGGAAAAAACAAACGTCAGCTCACTACGGGGCAGCAAAGTGAGACAGATGGCGCATGGATTGATCACGGACGACGCATCGCTTTCCTTACCGGAGGCCAGCTTTGGTCAATGAATGCCGACGGAAGTGACCGGAAACAGCTCACGAACAGCAACGTGGACATTGAGGGATTCAAGTTTTCACCAGACGAAAGAAAAGTCATCCTCATCAAGTCACTTCCCTATCACGGCACCATCCAAGCCAATCCTGCTGACTTACCACTGGCTACAGGACGACTCGTTACGGACATGAACTATCGACATTGGGACCACTACGTTGAAACAATCGCACACCCCTTCGTGGCAGACTATGATGGTTCAAGCGTCAATGAAGGCGTGGATGTGTTGCAAGACGAGCCTTTCGAGTGCCCAACCGCTCCTTTCGGAGGAACTGAACAGCTTGCCTGGAGTCCAGACTCTAAGTCGATTGCCTACACTTGTCGTAAGAAAGAAGGCGTGCAATACGCCATTTCCACCGATACAGACATCTACTTATATGATGTTGCTACACGCAAAACCAAAAACCTTTGCAAGCCATCTGGCTACAAAGAACCTGCCATCGATGCCACAAAATCAATGAGGAATCAATCGGTGAATCATCAACCGGGCGACATGAACGTTGGTTACGACACCAATCCCCAATTCTCTCCAAACGGCAAATACATTGCTTGGCAGAGCATGGCGCGCAATGGTTATGAGAGCGACCGCAACCGCTTGTGCGTCTATACCCTTGCGGATGGGAAGAAAAACTATGTCACCGAGCAGTTTGACAGCAATGTTGACGCATATTGCTGGGGCAATGACAACAACACATTTTACTTTATTGGTGTATGGCATGGAAAGACTCATGTCTATCAAACCAACTTGAAAGGCCAAATCAAGCAACTCACTGACGGACAATACGACTACGGTAGCTTGCAGCTGTTGGGCCGTAAGGGACAGCTACTCGTTACGCGTCACTCGATGTCACATCCTGATGATTTGTTTGTTCTCACTCCATCAAAGAAGGAAAAGCGTTCACAGGTGACACAAATAACGGATGAAAACAAACATATCTTTGATCAATTGGCCATTGGAAAAGTTGAAGAGCGTTGGACAAAGACAACAGATGGCAAGGACATGCTCAGTTGGATAGTTCTTCCCCCGCACTTCGATGCCAACAAGAAATACCCTACTCTGCTGTTCTGTGAAGGTGGTCCGCAAAGCCCGGTCAGTCAGTTCTGGAGCTATCGATGGAACTTACAAATCATGGCAGCACACGGTTATGTCGTTGTTGCACCCAACCGTCGCGGCCTTCCGGGCTTCGGTTCGGCATGGAACGAAGAGGTCTCGGGAGATTGGACAGGACAATGCATGAACGATTACCTATCGGCCATCGACGACGCAGCAAACAATCTTCCATACGTTGACAAAGACCGATTGGGAGCTGTTGGTGCCTCTTTCGGTGGATTCTCGGTTTATTATCTTGCCGGTCATCATGACAAACGATTCAAATGTTTCATCTCTCACGACGGTGCGTTCAACCTCGAGAGCATGTATACAGATACCGAAGAAGCCTGGTTCTCCAACTGGGAATACGAAGACGCTTATTGGAACAAAAACCAAACAGCCAACGCAAGGCGCACATACAAGAACAGTCCGCATCTGTTTGTTGACAAATGGGACACGCCTATTCTCTGCATACACGGTGAAAAGGATTATCGTATCAACGCCAATCAGGGCATGGGAGCCTTCAATGCTGCCCGCTTGCGCGGCATTCCTGCCGAACTTCTCATCTTCCCAGATGAGAACCACTGGGTGCTGAAACCGCAAAACGGCATTCTTTGGCAGCGTACATTCTTCAATTGGTTAGACCGGTGGTTAAAGAAATAATGCCTTTATGCCAACCCGCCAACTAAAAAAAACTTAAGAACTCAATAACTTAATAACTCACTATAATGGTTGAAACATTCCAAAAGAAACTGAGTGACTCTCCGGCATGGCGCTGGACAGCCCTCGTATTACTGGCATCAGCAATGTTCTTTGCCTACATTTTCGTGGACATTCTGTCCCCTTTACAAGAATTCTTACAAACACAACACGGGTGGGATCCTATTGCCTACGGCCATTTTGCAGGCTCCGAACCGTTCTTGAACGTATTTGTATTCTTCCTTATTTTCGCAGGTATCATCCTGGATAAAATGGGAGTGCGTTTCACAGCCATCCTTTCAGGCGTCGTCATGGTGGTTGGTGCTTCCATCAACTATTACGCACTGACAAAAGGTTTCGAGGCAGGCAGTCTGAAAGTATGGCTGGATGACAATTTGAACCTACCGCTCTCAGCCTGGAATGTAACGCCATTCTATGATGGCATGCCAGCCTCTGCAAAGCTATCGGCCATCGGGTTCATGATTTTTGGTTGTGGTGCCGAAATGGCGGGCATCACGGTTTCGCGTGGTATTGTGAAGTGGTTCAAGGGTAAAGAAATGGCATTGGCCATGGGCATCGAAATGGCTATTGCCCGTGTGGGCGTCGCCGTGGTAGTCATTGCTTCGCCAGCCATCGCCTCCATACATCCCATAAGCGTATCACGGCCTGTCGCTTACGAGCTTTTGTTGTTGGTTATTGGTTTGATATGCTTTATTGTTTATGGTTTCATGGACAAGAAGTTGGATGCACAAGGCGTGGAAGAAGAGAAGGACGATCCATTCAAAGTGTCGGATATTGGAAAGATATTGTCCCTGAAAATGTTCTGGATTGTGGCGCTACTCTGCGTGCTTTACTATTCAGCCATCTTCCCTTTCCAAAAATACGCCATCAACATGTTGCAATGCAACCTTAATTTTACCGCGGAACGAGCTGGTATGGTGTTCTTTGTATTTCCATTAGGTGCCGCTGCCGTCACTCCTTTCTTAGGCAATTTCCTCGACCGCAAAGGTAAAGGAGCGTCCATGCTCATCTTAGGCGCGTTGCTCATGGTGATATGCCACCTTGTGTTTGCGTTCGTCGTACCGGCCACACAAAGCGTCATCATCACCTACGCCGCCATTATCTTGTTAGGCATTTCGTTCTCATTGGTTCCGGCTGCGCTGTGGCCTTCTGTTCCTAAGCTGATTGATGACAAACTCATTGGTTCGGCATACGCACTGATTTTCTGGATTCAGAACATCGGCCTCTATGCCTTCCCTATGATCATTGGTTCTGTGTTGCGTTCATCCAACCCCGGTGTTACCGACCCATTGAAGTACAACTACACCGTACCCATGCTGGTATTCGCCTCCTTGGGCGTGATTGCCCTTATCCTGGGATTCCTGTTGAAGGCACTTGACAAGAAGAAAGGCTATGGCTTGGAACAACCAAACATCCAAAAGTAGGAGTGACAACACTGGGCAAGTACGAAACGCTTGCCCATGGGCTTGATATCAATTAGCCCACTCTACTTCAACTAACCTGTACCAAAAAGGGCTCAACTTATTACAGTTGAGCCCTTCTTGCTGTATGAATGGTTGCTTGTATCAGAAGCGATAACCTAAGGTGAGCAACACCTGATACCGCCTGTTGGTAACCTTTACAGCATCGGCGATACAGTTCTCTTGCTGATTTGTTTCAGAACGGTAACTCATGAATGGATAAAAATCACCATTGGTCTGCGTATACTGATAAGCCAAGTCAACAAAGAATTTCTTGACAGAGCAACCCAACCCGCAGGTGATGCGGTTGGTACTTTCCCAGTTGGTGTAGTCGGTTGAGGTGGCGTATGCGTTTCCTGGCGATGAGATGCTACCGTCACGAAAGCCGTCCTTGCTAAACATCGGACTCAAATAGTTATACCCCAGACGGACAGCACAGCTTGGCAGCGGTTTGTATTCCATGCCCAACTTCACCGTACTCACCCCTTTCAGGGTTGCCTTGGTATGGCTGTTCATACCGCGGTCACTGTAAGAGTCGTCATAATAGCCACCATCTGCCGGGTCGTAGTAATCACCATTGTTCACCTGGTTGTCAATCGTTCCATAGTCAGCATACTCGTAGGTTGCACCCAAGGCCAGCACTCTGCCAATGGTATGTCCCAGGCTCAGACCAAACTTCCAAGGTGTGTATACCTTGAAGCGGTAATCAGTGCTCTGATCCTTGTCTGCTTTATCCTGTGCGTTACGCATGGTCATGGCATTCGCACCACTCAAGTGTAAGTTGTATGTGACAGGCGTATGGACATACCCCCCGATACGGAATGGAGAATTTTCCATCGGCAGGAAAATCGCACCGACCTTGGCATCAATGCCAATACCATCTATGCACAGGTCTTCCCACATCTCCAAGGTAGATTTATGCTCCAGGTTCTCCGTATAATAGCTGTTTCCACGATAGTTCACGTCGTGCAAGTCAAAAGTCAATCCAAGGAACACCCGATTGTTTAAGTTGCCGCTTAAGTTGAAACTATACTCACCGATGTATCCCTTTTGATATTGTCCAAACACATAGGCGGTGCCATCAAGATAATCCATGCCAACCTGTTTGCCTTTTAAATCCTTGATGGAAGCCATCAAATTTACATAGTTGGCATCCACGCCATTCCAATTATAGTCGTTGGCATACGGAAACTTCATGGCTGACAGTTTGTTCTGCGAGGCATGCGACAGCATGTTTGCAGCCGTTAGTATCTGGTCAAAGTTACGACTCTTATGGTAATTAAACGCGAAATTCATGTATTCGTCCCAGCCTGTGCGCATAGAGTAAACCACCCCTATCTGGTCAAAGCTCGCATTGGTCTTGTTACCATTGATGCTTGTATGGATATTGTTGAAAGAAGGTGTAGTGGTAACACCTTGTTGAGCCACCAAGCCCCCGGACATGGCAACCTGCCCGGAGCGGAACAACCCTATACCGGCTGGGTTAGTGCTAATCGTGGATATATCCGCACCCAGTGCCTCCAAAGCGCCTCCCATGCCTACATAGCGAGCCGTACCGTTGAGGTCGTTGTCAATCAGTTTCGTATCTTGATAAGTCTCTTGTGCCGTCAGTGTTGCCGACATGAACGTCATGACGGCCATCAGGGAATATTTTGTCTTCATTTGTCTCATCTTTTATATTCGTGTTATTCTCTTACCTTCTACCTCCGCCAAAGTGTCCGCCGCCTCCACTTGGAGAGTGTCCGCCGCCAAAACCGCCGCCAGATGACCTAAAGCCACCGGAGCCTCCGCCGACAGAACGTGAGCCACCAAAGCTTCCACTGTCATAACTTGGGGTAAATCTGGAGGAATTGCCAAAGCTACTGTTACTACTTGTGTTGAACGAATTATCGCGGGGAGTATCTGTTCTGCCGCCGAAAGATCTGTTGCGTCCGCTACGAGTTGAGTATGTACTTGTAGGTTGTCTGTTGCCATTTGCTGCAGAACGGCCGAATCGCACCGTGCTGATCGAATTGCCGCTACCGCCAAATCTCCAAGACCTGTCTCCCGTCAAGCCACGGGGATTGCCTGCGCTTACGCGTGCGTATCCCCTGCCATACCCGACATACGGATAGCCATACCAGCCATCGTAACATGAACCATACCAACCGCCGTAGCCATAATACCAAGGATTGTACCATGGATCGTAGAAACCATAGTAGCCGCCATACCAAGAACTGTACCAGGGATTGTAGAACCCGGTATAACCATAACACCATGGGGCATTCCACGGATCGTAAAAACCCCAACCGCCACGCCTGTAAGGATAGGCTCTCCAACGGTAGCTGTCGTAGAGCCATGGGTCGTAAAAGCCGTCCCAGCGGCTCATGCGGCGCGTGTATTCAAAGTCGTCACCATCGACCATCGTGTCATAATACTTGCCGACAAAAGTGGTGTCGATATAGGTAGAGTCGGGATAAACGCCCCTGCCCTTCTGAAATTCAATGATGTCGTTGCCTTTATCGTCCGTTCCAATCTTCTGATAATGACTCCAATACTTACCATGACGGTTATATTCGTCTACGTCACGGTCGCTGCCACTATAAGTCACCTCACTATCGTTCGTTCGCTCCGTTGACCTCTTGTCGGCAGCCAACTTAGACGGTATGATGTACATATCGTCCTGCGCCAACATCTTATAAGGCGTCATTCCCAACAATAGGGTGAATAATATGAGCTTTTTCATCTTGTTACTCCTTTCTGTTACTTGCTTTTCGACAATGCAAAAATATCAAATATGTTTGTGCAAATATAAGGAAATTCCCTAACTATGGGTAGGTTTTTCCCTATTTTTTATACCTTTGTGGCATCTTTTACGTTAAGGATATGAAATATAAGATAGCAGATTTTAAAATAGCCTGTACTCCGGAGCTTACGCAAATTGCCAAAGACCTGTTGCCTGATTTGTTGGGAGAAATAGGCTTCGAGTCGTTTGAAGACACCCCCGATGGCCTCAAAGGGTATGTCCCCGCTGATTTACTGGACGTCAACAGCTTGAAGCAAGCACTTGACGACTTTCCCGTAAAAGATGTCAACATCAGCTACGCGATCAGTGATGCAGAAGACAAGAATTGGAACGAGACTTGGGAAAACATGGGGTTCGCACCCATCAACATAGACAATAAGGTGTTGGTTTATGACGCGAGAGCCGGGAAAAGGCCCGACCGTGACACGCTCATCAACATCGGAATAGAAGCCAAACAAGCCTTTGGCACGGGCACTCACGAGACTACCCGCATGATGATTGGCGCCATGCTACGGCTGTCACTGACGGGAAAACGCATTCTTGACTGTGGATGCGGCACGGGCATTTTGGGTATCGCCGCCCTTAAACTGGGCGCGGAGGCGGTGGTTGGCTTCGACATCGATGAATGGAGTGTGGAAAACACACAACACAACGCCGCCATCAATGAGGTTAACAACATCGAGGTTTTTCATGGTGACGCACAGGTCTTATCACATGTGTCCGGGGTATTTGACGTGGTGCTGGCCAACATCAACCGCAACATTCTCCTGAACGACATGCCCGCTTATCTGGAAATGATGAACGTGGGATCGGTATTGATTGTCAGCGGCTTTTATGAGGAGGATGTAAAACAGCTTGACGAAAAGGCCCGTTCGTTGGGATTAATGAAGACAAGCCAAAAAACAGACAACCACTGGTGCTGCATGACGTATGTAAAACGTTAACAAGCGCATAACATCTTGATTAATATCGACATACAACCACAAGTCCAAACACGTTGACTTTGTTCTTGAAAGTCAATGAGTTTGTACTTCAATTGCATTAACCTTGAAGTGTAAAGTCGTTGAGACAGACTTAACGTTTCACTTCCCTGCAAGCGGGTTCTCATCTTTTAAGGGAGGTCCTATAAATTATCATCGTAAAGTTTTTTTTATAAAGGCACGTCTTGCCACCAACATTTAGAGCTTGACGCAGGGCGTGAACTCGCTGGATGGCATGAAGATAATGAAAAGCCACAGAAAACAATCAAAAAAAAAAGAGTGCGTCATCATTTTGACACACTCTCCTACATTCACTCACATCCGCGCTCCTCAAATAAAGTTGAAATCTACAAGGCTAATTCTCTGAGCCAGTAGCAAGTAACCCTAAAATACGGTGCGACGGCAATGTTCAGATTTCCCAGCCGATGGCGCTGGCCCCCAACACGGCGGCCGAAGAGCCGTCAAGGCCGCTTATCAAGAACTTTGCCTTGTCTTTATAAATCTTCAACACATGCCTGTCATAACTTTCCTTCAAAGGTTTCATCAGCAGGTCGCCAGCCTTCGTCAGCCCACCGAAGAAGATGAAAGCCTCGGGAGAACAGAATGCGGCAAAGTCGGCGCAAGCCTCACCGAGCATCTCGCCTGTCATCTGATAAACGTGCTGTGACAGCTTGTCACCCTTTCCCGCGGCAATGCTCACATCCAGTGAAGTGATGTCACCCGGAATCATGTCGCGCAAAATCGAGGGTTCTTCGGTAGTTTCGAGCAATTCGCGCGCCGTACGGGCAACACCCGTGGCAGAACAATAAGCCTCCAAGCAACCGAAACGTCCGCAACCGCACGAGCGACCATTCTCACGACGAACGACAACGTGTCCCAGCTCGCCTGCGAATCCATCGCTGCCGTACACCAACTGGCCGTTGACGACGATTCCAGAGCCGACACCCGTACCGAGGGTGATGACGATGAAATTCTTCATGCCACGCGCCGCGCCATACGTCATCTCGCCAATGGCTGCCGCATTGGCGTCGTTGGTGAGTGCCACTGGTATGCCCAGCTTGTCGGAGAACAGCTTGGCCAAAGGCACGATACCGTTGTGTCCCCAGCTAAGGTTGGGTGCAAACTCGATGGTTCCGTTGTAGAAGTTACCGTTGGGCGCGCCGATACCCATGGCTTTGATCATGTCGATGCCGCCCACTTGGTCGATGATCAACTGCAAAGCCTCTATGGAAGCGTCTACATAGTCGTCTACGTTTTCGTATCCTTGTGTCTTGATGGATGTGGTGGCCTTGATGTCACCACGGCTGTCAACGATGCCGAAGACAGAGTTGGTACCGCCCAAGTCTAAACCGATTACATACGGTTTCAATTTAGAAACTGCTTTCATGTGATGTTTTTGTTTTATTTTAAGTTAGTATGGATATCTTTCGTTGTCTGCCCTTGCGGTCGTGGATGCGTGCCAGCTCTCGGCCGCATCACCCTCTTCCCTTTCGGTTCGCATGATGTACGGTATGGCTTTCTGCATGCAGCTTAACGTGTATAGAGAAAACCCGGCAAGAGTTTCCGACCTGTTTCGCAAAGGTATTAAAAAACTTGTATAACACAAACTTTAGCATTATAAATTTGTCCATCTCGCATTATTTTCGCAACTTTGCATACGATATGCCGTTAGAAATCATTGACCAAATATGGAAGGGCATCATCATTGGAGTGATTGCCTCCGGACTGATGGGTCCCGTGGGTGTGTTGTGTGTCCAGCGAACGCTGAACAAAGGGCGTTGGTACGGCTTGGTGACAGGCGTTGGCGCCACATGCTCAGACATCATCTACGCACTGCTCACTGGTTTGGGCATGAGTTTCGTGATGGATCTGATTACCAACCCCAAGAATCTTTTCGTCTTGCAGATTTTGGGAAGCATCCTGCTGTTGGTGTTTGGCGTTTACAGTTTTCGCAACAACCCCACGAAGCACATGCACGTCAGCGGCAAGACGAAGGGTACATACCTGTACAACGGCATCACGGCTTTCTGGCTTACGTTTTTAAATCCGCTCATCATCCTGCTGTTCATCGCCATGTTCGCACAATTCAAGTTTGTCATACCCGACCACCCCGTCGAGATGGTCAGCGGCTATCTGGGCATCTTCTGCGGCTCCCTGATGTGGTGGTACGGCCTGACATGGCTCATTAACAAGGTGCGCGGCAGGTTTGACGACAACGGCATCGTGATCATCAACAAAATCATTGGGACAATCGTCATCGTGAGTTCCATCTTCATTCTCATCGGAACGGTATTCAACCTTTACACCTTCCACTATTAGCCAGTCATTGTCAAACCGCTGACTGACACGGCAAGCCGATGCCGTTTCACTTGAAAACGCAGAGAGTACCCCTCCGACATTCAAATTTTAATACAACATCAAACGTGTATATCTCACAACAACTACGCAAAAAGAGCATCGCCGAATACATATTATATATGTGGCAGGTAGAGGACATCATCCGCGCATACGAATGCTCGCTGTCGCGCATCCGCCGCGAATACATCAGTCAGTTCGACTACACGGACGAACAGAAGGAAGAAATGGTTGACTGGTACGGCAACCTCATTCGCATGATGAACGAGGAAGGCAAACGACAGGGCGGACACCTGCAGATTAACCAGGTTATCGTCACCGACCTCATTGACCTGCACCGCAGATTGCTGCAAAGCACCAAGTTTCCCTTTTACTCGGCACAGTACTACAAGGTGCTGCCGTTCATCGTGGAGCTGAGGCGTAAAGGCGAACACGAGGAAGACGAGATACAGGTGTGCCTCAACGCCTTGTACGGCGTGATGCTGCTGCGATTGCAACACAAGGACATCTCGCCCGACACCACACATGCCATCCAGGAGATTACTACCTTCATCGGCATGCTGTCTGATTATTATATTAAAGATAGCAACGAAGGACTTCAATTTGAGGAGGATTAAAACTATGAACATACTCATCACAGGCTGCAACGGCCAACTGGGAAACGAAATGCAGGTGCTGCAGAAGGATTATCCCGAGCACCACTGGCTCAACACCGATGTCAACGAACTGGACATCACCAACAGCGACGCCATCAACAGGTTCGTGGAAGAACACGAAATCGATGGCATCGTGAACTGTGCCGCCTACACGGCCGTAGACAAGGCTGAGAGTAACAAGCGACTGGCAACGGCTCTCAACGCCGAAGCGCCAACTTACTTGGCTGCCGCCATGGCTAAGCGTGACGGATGGATGGTGCAAATCAGCACCGACTATGTATTTGATGGCACCCAACACACGCCTTACACCGAGACCGACACCCCCTGCCCCAACAGCGTGTATGGTGCCACCAAGTTGGCAGGTGAGGTGGCCGTGGCAAAGACATGTCCAAAACATGTCATCATCCGCACGGCTTGGCTCTACTCTACTTTCGGCAACAACTTCGTCAAGACGATGTTGCGACTGGGCCAAGAGAAACAGCAGTTGGGCGTAATCTTCGACCAGATAGGCACGCCCACCTATGCTCACGACCTGGCATTGGCCATCATGACCATCATCAACAAGGGCATCGTGCCGGGCATCTACCACTTTTCCAACGAGGGAGTCACGAGCTGGTACGACTTCACCAAGGCCATTCACCGCATCGCGGGCATCACCACCTGCCACGTTAAACCACTGCACACCGCAGAATATCCCACACCGGCTCACCGACCAGCCTACAGCGTGTTGGACAAGACAAAAATCAAGGAAACCTTCGGCATCGAAATCCCTCATTGGGAAGAGAGCCTCACGAAGTGCATGCATACGAAATAACGATTTATGAACGAAATACAACGCAGGCGAACCTTCGCCATCATCTCACACCCCGATGCGGGTAAAACCACCCTCACCGAGAAGTTCTTGCTCTTCGGTGGACAGATTCAAGTGGCCGGTGCGGTTAAGAACAACAAAATCAAGAAAACGGCCACCAGCGACTGGATGGACATTGAGAAACAAAGAGGTATCTCAGTATCTACCTCGGTCATGGAGTTTGATTATGAAGGCTACAAGGTCAACATTCTCGACACGCCGGGACACCAAGACTTTGCTGAGGACACTTACCGCACCCTTACGGCCGTTGACTCGGCCATCATCGTGGTCGATTCGGCCAAAGGTGTGGAGGCACAAACCCGTAAGTTGATGGAGGTGTGCCGCATGCGCAAGACGCCGGTGATTATTTTCATCAACAAGATGGATCGTGAGGGGCGTGACCCATTCGACGTGCTGGACGAACTGGAGAAAGAACTCCAAATCAAAGTGCGCCCACTGAGTTGGCCCATCGGACAAGGAAGAAAGTTCAAAGGTGTGTACAACATCTACGAACAGCAGCTCAACCTCTTCACGCCCAACAAACAACGGGTGACCGAGAAGGTGGAAGTTGACATCCAAAGCGAAGAACTGGACAGACAGGTGGGCGAACAAGGAGCTTCCCAACTGCGCGATGACCTTGAACTAATAGACGGCGTGTACCCCGCTTTCGACAAGCAAACCTACCTTTCGGCTGATGTGGCGCCGGTGTTCTTCGGCTCGGCGCTCAACAACTTCGGTGTTCAGGAACTGCTCAACTGTTTTGTAGAGATTGCGCCAAGTCCCAAACCCACACAGGCGGAGGAACGCGTCATCCGTCCTGAAGAACCCAAGTTCACGGGATTCATCTTCAAAATCACGGCCAACATCGACCCCAACCATCGCTCATGCATCGCCTTCTGCAAGGTATGCTCGGGCAAGTTTGTGCGCAATCAGCCTTATCTGCATGTGCGCAACAGCAAGACGGTACGCTTCTCATCGCCCACCCAGTTCATGGCACAGCGCAAGAGTACCATCGACGAAGCCTTTCCCGGCGACATCGTGGGCCTGCCAGACAACGGCATCTTCAAGATTGGTGACACGCTGACCGAGGGCGAAGAGATTCACTTCAAGGGACTGCCGTCGTTCTCACCCGAGATGTTCAAATACATTGAGAACGAAGACCCCATGAAGTCAAAACAGCTCAACAAAGGCATCGAGCAGCTCATGGACGAGGGTGTGGCACAGTTGTTTATCAACCAGTTCAACCAACGTAGGATTATCGGCACCGTAGGACAACTGCAATTCGAGGTGATTCAATACCGCCTGGAGAACGAGTACAATGCCAAATGCCGATGGGAGCCGGTTCGACTGTACAAGGCTTGCTGGATAGAAGCCGACAACCAGGAGGAGCTGGAAAGCTTTAAGAAGCGCAAATACCAGTACATGGCCAAGGATCGACAGGGACGCGACGTGTTTTTGGCCGACTCAAGTTACATGCTGAGCATGGCGCAGCAAGACTTCAAGCACATCAAATTCCACTTTACCAGCGAATTTTGATGTGCGAGATTCCTCGTACATGCTCATGGGAGACAAACATGTGGGCTGAGAAATATTGACCTATCACAATGATTTCTCAGCCCCTATTCTTGCCGTTTGAATTATTATTCGTACATTTGCATCATCACACATGCCAGGAATGGTTGGGCAAGACAAGCATTGAAAATACTAAACCACTAACCATAGCACCTTGACAAAAGTCTACGCTGTAAATGAGCTTCTCAACTGAGGAGCTTGCTCAATTTCTCAATTCAAACATCGATATTATGTTAGGAACACCTGAAATCGTACTCATAGTACTTGTCATCCTCCTCCTCTTTGGGGGTAAGAAAATCCCTGAGCTGATGAAAGGCTTGGGAAAAGGAGTGAAATGTTTCAAAGATGGCGTGAACGGCATCGAGAA
Source organism: uncultured Prevotella sp. (assembly GCA_946998205.1). Taxonomy (GTDB): domain Bacteria; phylum Bacteroidota; class Bacteroidia; order Bacteroidales; family Bacteroidaceae; genus Prevotella. The sequence goes on from CAMPYJ010000001.1 coordinate 43,807, forward strand.
AGACATCGATCCAGATCAGCAAACTAAAGACACTGAGACGAAGAAATAAGAAAAAACGTTTCTCTCACGCTCCTTCATTCTACCACACCAAGAGAAGATTGTCTCCATCCATGGAGGGTTTCATGATGGAAAAAGATTTAGAACTCACCTTCTGGGAACATCTGAACGTGCTTCGCAGCTCGCTCATACGCATTATTGCCGTAGCCCTCATTTGTGGCATCGCGGCATTCATGTTCAAGGAAGAGCTTTTTAACATTGTACTGGCACCCAAAGACAGCCACTTTGTGACCTATCGCCTGCTGGGCGTAGAGCCGTTCAACATACAACTGGTGAATATCGGACTCACCGAGCAGTTCATGATACACATGAAGACAGCACTCTTCTTCGGAGTCTTGTGCGCCTCACCTTATATATTGTACGTGTTGTACAAGTTCATCGCCCCCGCTCTCTACCAGCGAGAACAACGCTATGCCCTGAAGATTGTGGGCAGCGGGTACGTCATGTTCATCATTGGCATTCTCATCAATTATTATCTCATCTTCCCGCTAACGGTTCACTTTTTAGGCACCTACCAGGTCAGCGATGAAGTGCAGACCATGCTTTCGCTCCAGTCGTACATGGACACGATGCTCATGATGAGCTTGGTGTTTGGCATCGTGTTTGAGATTCCCGTCATCAGCTGGCTGCTGGCCATCTTCGGACTGCTGCGCGCCGAATGGATGTCTAAATACCGCCGACAAGCCATTGTCGTCATTCTCATCCTCGCAGCCATCGTCACACCCACGTCCGACATTTTCACCCTGCTCATCGTTTCTCTGCCCATTTGGATGCTGTACGAAGTGAGTATCGTGATTGTGAGGATGACCAATCTTAGCGATTCCAAAAAAAACAGAACAGGCTGTCCCCTCAACTGAAGAAGACGCCTGACGCTAAGCACATCCAAACATGGATACGCTTCGTGCGCGATTCATCATAAAAAAACATCCACTGCAGACAATTGGGCGCCTTCGGTCAATCACAGTCATCAGTGGATTTTTTTATTCATCATTCAGAGAGGCCTAAGACAATCAAGGTTCCTCCCCGCACTGCTCCGTCAGACATTTTTAAAGAAGCGTTTTCCGTGGCACCGTAGGCGTGTGATGCCGATTGTGCATCTTGTCCATCCCAACCTCGAGGGACATCATTTTCTACCACCTTGAACTTCACATCCTTTCCATCAAACGGCATGCCGTATGTTTTTTCGCTCGACCGTTGGTAAGCCGGACGCGGATCAAGAGAGAGCACTTCTTTCAAAGTCCGCAACTTGTCAGACGTGAACTGGCGCGCCACCTCATCAGGAATCACCACCTTCAACCGCTGAATTTTCGACAAATCGGTAAACCCGCTTCGGGCATCCGGATGACAGTCGGCATAAGGAACATAGGGCTTGATGTCGTAGACGGGCGTCCCATCCATCAAGTCGGCCCCCAGCACATGCAACACAGGCCCCTGCGGGGTGTCCCACTCCACACGCTCCAGCAACACCGATGACAGACCGATGGGATTAGGTCGGAAGGGTGAACGACTGGCAAACACGCCTACCTTCTGGTTTCCACCCAACACGGGAGGGCGAACCAACAGACTGCCCGACCGATGTGGATTGGCGTTGAACTGCCAAATGAGCCACAGATAATCAAAACCCTCGATGCCCCGCAAAGCATCGGCTTGGCGATAGGCTGGCTCAAAGACAAGCGTGCCGTGCAAGCCAGCTGCCAGTCCGCTCTGCTTGGGAATGCCAAACTTGGACGTGAATGGTGAGTGAAAACGAGCAATGGGACGAAAAGGCTCGCCACAGCCGGCAACCGGCTCTCCGACAGATACCGAATCATACGCACCAAGGTCGCCGCATGCCCCCTGCATGGGTTCGCCAGATCGTTGATAGTGATTGGTCATGTTTTCAAATTTACTCATCATTCAGCATCTCTTTGTCCCTGCTGCTAACAGCTCAGTGCCGCCATCACCAACATGGTAAGACAGCCTACGACGATAGGACTGTATACAGGCTCCATCTTTTTGGCTTTCAACTCATCATCATCGGCATAGCGACTTAACAAAAAACGAAACAAGAAGTATATGAAGGTGGCGCACAGCATGCCAACGAACATGCCTGCCAACAAGTCACCGGGATAGTGAACGCCCAGATACAGGCGCGAATAACAAGTCAGCAACGCCCAGAAAACCAGGAACAGGCTGAGGTATCGCCGCCGAAACAGAAGAATCATGAAGATGGCGAGTCCCCAACTATTGGCAGCATGAGCCGATGGAAAACTGAAAGAACCGCCACGATATCCATCCACAATATGCACAAGTGGTGAGATGGGATTATCCAAATGACTCGGCCGCAGCCTGCCCACCCAAGGACGAATCAGCGTGGATGTGATTTGGTCGCCACAGGTTATGACCAATGCGACGCACAGTATGCACAGGATGCTTACCTTCAGGGAAAAGTTGCGAAACACCACATAAGCCAAACTGGCATATAGCGGCACCCAAGTCCATTTGTAACTGTACATCCACATAAAACGGTCCCAAAACTCGGAATGCCATCCATTCACAGCCAACAACGCCGCGCTGTCCCAATTCAAGAGTGTGTTGTAAATATGAAGTATTTCATCAACCATCTGCCAAAAGTATGCAATAAATTGTATCGTAATTTACCTATTCATGTGCAAATATAGGCATTCATCAATACGAAACCAAAGAAAATTTCAGAAATGTCTGCTATAAAACCAAAAAGACACATCTTTCACCCAATAGTATTCCGCACACATGTAGTTTGAGCAAATTCATCCAACAGGCGCGCGGACGCATCCACCTCGAAAACCAACGTCAATGACATTGACACCCAAAGTGATTGACATTGGAGTTCAATTCACATGAGTTTGGCGGTCAAAGTCAATGCAATTGAAAACATGCGAAGACATACCGCTTTCTCAGAGGTTTTTGAGGGATGTTTCGCGAGAAATAAAAAACGGAGGTGATGCGATTATTACTATCGCTGAACCGACGTCACGAGTCCGCGAGAGAAAATAATTTTAAGTCGGTTCTATAAATTACCACCGTAAAGTTTTTTATGTCAGTATTTTTACGTTTTGTCATCTTGTGGACTCTTTTTATATAAAACAGGCTGCGCCTCAACAATTCAAACAAGTTTGATTGTATTCGGCTTGCTCCGTTTTTGGTTCAATTTGCTTGTTCGTTCAGTCGCATAGCTCACTATACTCCTTCACTCACTAACAAATTGACCTCAAAAAACAGCCTCACAATCTGCCCAAGTTAATTTAGGGCGGTTCTATAAATTACCGCCGTAAAGTTTTTTGTATGTTGGACAGTTTACGTTTTGTCATCTTGCGGTCTCTTTTTGGTTCAATTTGTTTGTTCGTTCAGTCGTATAGCCCGCTATACTCCTTCACCCACTAACAAATTGACCACAAAAAACAGCCTCGCAATCTGACAAAGCTAATTTATAGAACCGCCCTTTATAGAACCGCCCTTTACTGAAAAATCTCGGAAGAACACTGCGACGGTAACAAGGGGCGAGACAGCATATGAGAGGCGAGGATGCCCTGCTGGCTCTCTCCTACTCTTTCAGTTCGTCCAAATAATAACTGATGCGGCCGCCAGAGTCACCAATTTCCACCCTCGCATGGTACCAACTCACGATTTGCAACTTGAAATAACGCTTGCCGTCGGCCGTGCGCACGACGTAGGTGTGAAAAGAAGGAGTGTAGACAGGGGGCGGACCCAAAAAGGTAATGGCGTTGGACAAAATGGGGTTGGCGCTCGTGTGTGTGGTGGCCGGTCCGCTGTTGGGATCGAACCAAGGATATTCGTCGATGTCGAGATTGTGGGTGACGCAATGGTGTATCCAGTCTTTCTTCGAGTAGGTGACAGACACGGTGGAATCGTCTACCGCCCATGTCAAATTCTTGGGCAGCTGACTTACCGTCATCCACTTGTCGTACACACCATAGCCCAAGTCGGCCGCTCCTCCTTTTCCGATTCCAGACGTTCCGCTGTTGGTGCGCAGACGATGTCCGCAGAAAGCCAAGTCCCAGTCGGTGCGGCGGTACTGTTCGCCCTCTCTGATGTCCTGATTGGGTGCGGCGCGGTTGAACACCTTTCCCGTACGCAGGTTGAAGTACATCCAGTCGTTGGTGACGCCTGTGTTGTAACCAGTGATGCGGGGAAGCGTATGTCCCGTGAACTCCTCGGCATCGTACCGCACGCATGAACCGAGGAAGGTGAGCGTGAGAAGTAGACCTATGTATTTTTTCATCGTTTTCGTTTCAGAGATTTTACGAGCTGGTCAACCAAGAATTCCACCTGCACATAGCCGCGTGCGCCACAGGTTCCGGGTACGTTGAACAAGGTGACACCCGAGCCCAAGGTAGTGGGCTTGTAGTTGAAGATGTTGTCGATGCCCAGGGTTACTTTGGCTTGATTCCAGAACGTTTGCACCACCGACAGGTTGCAGATGACGTAGGCGGGAAGTGTGCAGCGGAAATATGCATCGTAACTTTTTTGTTGACTGCCCACCCAGATGCGGTCTTGCACATCGAAGCGTTTCTCTCCCATGAAAGACGCACTGAAGATGGCCTTCAAACGATAGTCGGGCTTGTTCAGCGTGTAGTCTAAACTGCCTGTCGCCGCATGGGGCGATGTGGTGTTGAGCTGCAAACCCTCCAACTTACTGACATTGACGTAGCTGTATGTTCCGTTGAAGGTGAGGTGCTGTGCGAAGTGCCATTTCAAGATGGTCTCGAGTCCCACGAATCGTTGGTTGGTGAGATTGGTGTATTCAAAGTTGTACTGCAAGTCGTAGATGCGCCATACCCCTTCAATTTTCTTTCTGAAAAAGTTAGCGTAGGCGTTGACGTTTACAAACACCTTGCCGTCACCGTACTCGGTTCCCAGGGCGATATAGTGGTTTTTCTCGGGTTTTAGCTGATCGTTTCCCCGTATCTGGAACATGCCCATGTGGTCCCAGTTGAAAAACAGCTCCTTGATGCTGGGTGCCCGGTAGCCCATGGAGTAGTTGGCTCGCAAGGCCCAATGGTCATCAGGTGAATACTTGGCAGCAATCTTTGGCATCCACATCAGTCCGAAGGCTTTTGAGAAGTTGGTGCGCACACCCGTTGACAGCATCCATTGACTGTTCACCTGCCATTCATCTTGCACGAAATATTCGGTTTCGTGCAAGGCACGCGTCGTCATGCGTCGGTTTACAAAACGGTCGCTGGTAAGGTTGTCGGTGACATGCTCCATGCCCAAAATCAAATCATGGTTGGGAAAGTAGTTGCTGGTGATGCTGAATCGAGGTTCAAAGATGGTGCTTCGATACACCTTCTTACGCAAGTCCATGCGCTCGTGACGCTTGAACCGATCGTAGAAGTCGCCGTGCAGACTAAGATGAATGCTGAACCAGTCTTTGACATCGTAGCGCAACTTCAGTCCGGCCATATAGTCGCGACTTTGCGTGAAGTTCATGTCCTGCAGCAAGTCGTACGAGTTCATGAAAAAAGCCGACCCATAGAGCTGCAGCGACAAGTGCTTGGACGGTTCGTAATACAGTTTCTGCGCCACCGACAGGTGCTCCTTTCCTTCTATTCCTAGCGGTGGTCGGTCGGCCGATGAAACAAGCGTAGTGTCGTGTGGCAAAAAGGGATTGGCCTCCTTCGTGTAAGTCTTGCTGTCGTGTTTGGTTTGGTACAGGTAAAAAGCATCCGACGAGCTGTACCATGCGTCGGTTTGCGAGGTCCACGCTCCATGTTTGGCTCCAGCCGAGAGCCATGCTTGAAGATTAGGCCGGTCGCTGTTTTTCTCGAACATGTATGGGAAGTCGGCCGGCGTGGGATTCTTGTAGTTGCGTTGGTTCATCTGTCCCCTGCGCATGCCGGCTCTTACATCCAGCGGTCTGTCTACTTTCTTGGAAATGAGATTGATGACCGCGCCCGACGCCCTACTGCCATAAAGGGTGCTGCTGGCTCCCTTCACGATTTCAATGCGGTCGATGGCATGCAGGTTGAAGCGTTCATAGTCCAGATTGCCTGCCATCTCGCCCGTCATTCGTTCACCGTCTTGCAAAAACAGCACATGGCGGGCATCCAGTCCCTGCATGGATATTTCGTTTCCAAAGCCCACTTTCTGGATGTTCAGTCCCGGTGTTTCCTGCTGCAAGGCGTGCTGCAGGTCGCTGTATCCCGCATCGACGAGTTGTTTTCCTCCCAGGACTTGTGTCGTCACGGGCGACAACTTGATGGGTCGTTCGGTGCGCGAACCCGTCACCACCACGTCGTGCAGATGCAAGACATCCTCATGCAGAATGATGCTCACCACCGTGTCATGGGGTTGTATGTCGCCCTTACGGGGAACATAGCCAATGGCCGATACTTGATAATAAAGTGTTTTAGGTGTTTCGTTACGAATGTAGGCGTTGCCCAGGCGATCGGTCACGGTATGGATAGCGTCGGCCATGGCTCTATTGTCAGCCACGGTGACATGAGCCGCCTCTATGGGTTGCTTTGTTCCCTCTTGGTGTACGGCTAAGCGAAGGGTGCGTTGAGCTTTAACCGAAGTACAACCGAAAAAGACTAAAAGCAGCGACAGGATAAAGAGTTTGGTGTTGAATTTGTTTTTTCTAATCATCTTTCAGGTTTGCCGTTGGGCAGACCATGAGCTACAGCTCACCCTTCTGCTTTTTATAAGCCACCAGATCGGCTTCATATTGTTTCACTTCCTCATCGTATCTATCAATGCGATGTTTGTCCACTTTCTGCAAGAAACAATCGGAGTGCACGTTCATCATGTTGTAGTTGATGTCCATGTTGATTTCGTGGGTCAGCACGTTGTAATATCCCTGGATGGTGGCTCCCTGCTTTTTACCCACCGGTTTTCCCTGCCTATCGGCGGTTCTCGACAGACCGTCCGTGCCATAAATCTTGACCCATCCGCTGCCTTTATATTCTTTTTGCTCCCACGAGTTGAGCGTGTACAGTCGGGCTTTTGACTGAAAGTTGACGATGAACGGCATGTTGCCAACATGAAAATCAAGCAGCCGAATCTCCATCTCGTCGCCCTGCCAAGTGAAATTGAATTTCGTGGGGCACCCTGTCTCCAGCCGCGTTAAGTCCACGTCATGCCCCATGAACGTTCTCGTAGACAACACCACATTGCCTGTGAGAACCTCTTTGGCCTGCGCTATATATTCGCCATTCACCGGAGTTAACTGTAAATCGTCATCTCCATGGCAGGAAGACAGAATCAGTGCCAAAAGACTGAGGAGAATACTGAGTGGGGCATGTTTTTGTATGAAAGGGTTCATTGTCAATATTGCTTTATGGTTGGACTATCAAAACAACGAGAGTTGGCCGAAGTTATAGTATACACATCTCCCGCCAACTCCCATTTCTACACGAAGATTAATTATTTTCTCCCGTGTTGCTTTTCCTTCTCCTTGGCCTCTTTGAATTTTTTCTCGAATTCTTTCATCTCAGCATCATAGTTCTTCAGCCTGTTCTTGTCAACCACCTGACGATCACACTTGGCGATGATAGGAAAGTCTTTGCCTAAGCCGAAATCAATGTTTAATTCAATCTCACGTGACTTGGCATTGTAATATCCCTTCACCGTAGCGCCACTGTTTTTTCTGTAATCGCCTATTTCTGTTCCCGGCATGGCAAAACAGCCATCGGTGCCACTAATCTTCATCCAGCCATCACCCTTCGGTGCGTCTTTATCATCGGCCGTTACATCTACGAGCTTTGTGCGACATCCAAAGTTGACGGGAATTGGCATTGACCCAAATCTAAAGTCGACTATTTTGACGATAAGTTCATCCTTGTCCCATGCCAACTTGTATTTCACCGGACATCCTTCGGGCAAGCGAGTGAGGTTAAAGCCGTTCATGGAAGCTGTCGTAGAGAGTACCACCTCGCCATTGAGGTGCGCTTTGGCCAACTCAATATTAGACAACTTAGGCTCATCACCTTTTCCATCTTTGTCGCACGATGACAATCCAAAAACGGCAAACGCCATTAAACAAACTGCTGCGAAAACATTTCTCATTTTCATAACGCATTAAATACTGGTGGATCCTATAAATTAGTTCGGTCTGACAGATGTTTTTCTTCTTCTATATAGAACACAAGCAGAACAAAACGTAACCCACATTATTTTTTATTGAACATGAATAATTAAAAGAGTGGTAATTTATAGAACCCACCTTTGTTTGTTAGCAAATCCTTCTTTTGATTCGCTGGCAAAGGTAGGGCTATTTTGCAAACGGCACAATCCTCATTTATATGGAAAACAGAGAGGGGCAACAAGCCTCACGACAACCCCTCTATCTTCAGCCGAATGGCACCGGCAGGAACGTTCACGCTCACTTCATCGCCCACCCGCTTGCCGAGCAAAGCCTGGGCAATGGGCGACTTGATGGATATCTTCCCCTCACGCATGTTGGCTTCGTGCGGGCTTACGATGGTATAGGTCATCTTGGCTTGGTTGCCAATATTGAGCATCTCCACCCTACTCAGCAAACCCACTTTTTCTTTGTCCAGCCGGGAGGTGTCCACCACGCGGGCAAACTCCAACACCTTCTGTTTGAACCTAATCTTACTCAACAATTTACCCTGTTCGCGCTTGGCAGCATGATATTCAAAGTTCTCGCTCAGGTCACCTTTGTCACGCGCTTCAGCGATGGCGTCACGCACACGCGGCAGTTCAACACTTTCCAACTCTCTCAGTTCGGCTACCAGCTTATCGTAGCCCTCTTGCGACATATATTCCATAGCAGTTGTGTATATTCTTTATGTATTCAGGAAAAAACGATTCAGCATCCGCCATTGACGAGCGGGCATTATTCACTCCAAAACATATAGTGAACTGGGCGATTTCCGCTTCAACACATCCAACAGCACGTCAGTTCCAGCCTGAATGCCATTTGTTCGCAAGACATACGCAACGGTTTCGTATGCCAAATCAGGACGATTGTTCTCTGCACTTAAATGACACAGCCATACATGTCGCATTCGTTCAGACATGTTTTCTGCCAAGGCTTGCGCACAGTCTTGGTTCGCCAAATGACCATTAGGGCCTGATATGCGAGTTTTTAAATATGTGGGATAGGGCCCATTCATCAGCATCTTCGGATCGTGATTGGCCTCCATGACCAAGTAATTCGTTTCGGAGATGACGGCCTTCATTTCGTCTGTCACATGACCAATGTCTGTCATCAGCGTAAAGACGATGTTACCGCATTCTATCTTGTAACCAACATTGTCAGAACTGTCATGTGGCACACCAAAGGGTGTAACGGTGAAATCACCCACTTGAAACGGTCGCCCTTTGTCAATGACCTCCATGTATGCCGGTGCAACCTTCTTACGCACACAATAGTTGCGCTCTATGCCCGCATGAACAAGCTGCGTCGCATAGACGGGCAAATGATAATCAAGACTTATCGATCCTACGGATTTCACATGATCTGCATGGTCGTGCGTGACTAAAATATGGTGAATTTGCGAAAGTGACAGTCCATACTCTTTAAATGACCTTTTTAATAGTCGTATGCCTATTCCGGCATCAATCATCAAGCCGTCATTCTCTGTAAAAAGACAATAGCAGTTTCCACTGCTACCACTTCCCAAACAAAAGAATCGTAACATGTTTGAAATATTTGGCACAAAAGTAAACAAAAGGCTTGACATGAACAAAGTTTTTGGTATCTTTGCAACTGACAGTGAACCCTCTCTGGTTTCGGCTTACACCATCAGTACATGAACAGACGTTTTTTTCGGATGAAAATAAGATTGGCATATTCCCTCACGATAGCTGGCTGCATGTTGATAGGCCTGTGCGCTTGTACAGATTATAAAAACGAAGAGCAGCTCAGAGATACGGCCAACGCTTTCGCACAATCTTATTTCAACTGGCAATTCAACGATGCACAAGTCCACTGCACCCCATCTTCACAAAGATGGATTAGTTATGTAGCGTCACAGGTAAAAAAAGATGATGTAGACAAGCTGCGAAGTGCTGAGCAAGGTGCCAGTTCGGAAATCAAGGAAATCAATTATCAAGAAGGCGACTCGGTGGCTTCAGTGGTCATGAAGGTTGAAAACTTCTTGTCAATGGACTCGTTAGGAACCGTGGGACATTTTGTTGAATCTGCCACTTACACACTTCATTTGGTGCAACTTAATAAGCGGTGGAAAGTGAGGTTGACCGAACTACCCAGGCCCGATTCCCCGCTTCATGATGATTGATTATGTTGATCTCAAAGGTATCTTTTGACGGCTGTTATAAAGGGAATATGACTAAGCAATGGTCATCATTGCGCTATTATCATCACATTTCATTCTGTTTGAGCGCATTGGGTACAATGATATTTCAAAAATTGTTATTAAATCCACCATTGTTGTCCTATATTTGAATAGTTTTAAAGGCATTCGTTTGCCCCATTAAGATATTAAACATAACTTTGCAGCCGAAATGATTATGTTACAATGAAATTATATCAGAATTTATTGATCATCACACTTTCATCTGTGTTCACTTCATGTTTCAAAGACGAACCACTGAATGCAGAGTGTGATATTCTTGAAGCTTCCGTTTCGGTGAGCAAGCCTGAGGACATGTTCTATCATTCTTCAGACAGCAAGCTTCAAGTTCCTTACACGGACAGCACCATTATTTTCAATGTAAGACGTCATGCTGAACTGAACGCCATCGCTCCTCACTTCACATTGACGGATGGGGCAACCATCGTTCCGGAAAACGGTTCTTTGCAAGATTTCAGCAAAGGTCCCGTCACCTATACGGTAACTTCTGAGGACAAACAGTGGAACAGGCGCTATGCTGTTAGCTTCTTGCCGGTTGTACAGACGGTTAGTGACACCATTCGATTTGACTTTGAGCATTATGAGTTGGAGCAGAAAGAATTGAAATACTATACCTGGTATTATATAGGTGAAGATGGTCAGCGGCACGACTATTGGGCAACGGGTAACCAGGGGCTTATAATGATCAAGGGTTCGGCACCACCAGAGGACTATCCCAGTGTTCCTGCGAAGGATGGTCACAGTGGGTCGTATGCCAAACTGACCACCCAAAGCACAGGTTGGTTAGGTGCTTTTGCTCATAAACCTCTGGCAGCAGGAAATTTGTATTTAGGTTCTTTCGATTTTAGAATGGCCATGCATGACGCGATGAAAGCGACCAAGTTTGGTATTCCTTTTGATAAAAAGCCCATCAAACTGACGGGATGGTATCGGTATAAGCCAGGTAAAAAGTATCAAGACAAGGCTGGAAAAACTGTTCCCAACCGCACTGACAGCGCCTCCATCTATGCTGTGTTTTATAGAAATGCTGACGAACAGGACAATCCCGTGACGCTGTATGGGGATGATGTCTTGACGAACAAGCACATCTTGGCCATCGCCAAGGTGGCAGAAGTGAAGACCACAGACCAATGGACACCTTTTGAAGTGGTTTTCGACTATACACAACAACCTGATGAAAGAATCTTGGCCAACCGCGGATACAATTTAACCGTGGTCTTCTCGTCCAGCGAGAGAGGCGCACAGTTTGAAGGAGCAATCGGCAGTGAGTTGTCGATTGATGAAGTAAAAATCATTTGTGCAAAGGAGAAATGACGGCATGCGCAAGTTTATGTTAATCATATTGTGGATGGGATGCTTGTCGCTGAACAGCATGGCAGACTCTTTTCTGAAGGACGTGAAGCTCCAGGCTCGCATTGGATATAATCTGGGAGGAACCGCTCCCATCGGTTTACCCGCAACCATCAGATCGCTTGAATCATACAAGTTGCATAATAATGTTACAATAGAACTCAATTGCCATAAAACCATCACTGGCAAATGGGGTGGCCAGATAGGCCTCCGGGCGGAGAACAAAGATATGGACGTGGATGCAAAGGTGAAGAACTACCACATGGAAATGGTTCGCGGAGGCGAGACGTTGGGAGGTGTGTTCACCGGACAGGTGCAGACGCAGGTGCGACAATGGATGATAACTCTTCCCATACAAGCCTCCTACGACGTGAGCGACAGAATACAAATGCGCGTGGGGCCGTATGTGTCGTATCTGCTTTCTAAAGACTTTGAGGGAAGCGTGCATGACGGACATCTGCGAATAGGAGACCCGACAGGCCCCATGATTGAAATGGGAAACGAACCTGGCACAAGAGGCATCTACGACTTCTCTGAACACACGAGAAGCTTTCAGTTTGGCATGTCTGCGGGAATAGGCTGTAACATTTACCGCCGTTTTGGTTTATATGCCGACTTGAATTGGGGGCTCAACGGCATTTTCAAACGGTCTTTCAAGACGATTGAACAGACGCTTTATCCTGTATATGGAACGTTCGGCGTGATTTACAGAATCAGCAAGCAGTAGGAATATAGGGCGGTTCTATAAATTAGCTTTGACAGAGCTAATTTATAGAACCGCCCTTTATAATTTTGCACTTGCTGGCTGGCACCATGAACCTCAAAAACCTTTGAAAAAACGTCATGTTTTCGTGTTTTTCAATTGCATTGACTTTGAATGCCAAAGTCATGTGAATTGAACGTCAATGTCAATTACTTTGGAAGCCAATGTCATTGACATTGGTTTTCGAGGTGGATGCGCCCGTGCGTCTGCTGGATTTTTTCACCCAAACCACATGTCAACAAACCCGTCAAGATGTTCTACACCTTCAAGGGCGGTTCTATAAAGGGCGGTTCTATAAGAAACCAAGTTGAAAAAATCATGCGCATTCCACTCAGGCTTTGTAGCTGTCGCATCGCTCGAACCGCTTTCAGCAGTTGAGACCGTCAAGAAACACAGGCAAACACTTTCTCATGCGGTTCAATCCTTGCTTGAGGTTTTTTACGCTTCCTGATGCACCTACCGCTGAATGGTTACTTGATGCCGAAGGTTTCTTGAATGAGCCAAACGTGTGTGCGTACCGAATGACATGACTTGTTTCAGGGCGGTTCTATAAATTAGCTTTGACAGATTGTGAGACTATTTTTGAGGTCAATTTGTTTGTGAGTGAAGGAGTATAGCGAGCTATACGACTGAACGAACAAGCAAATTGAACCAAAAAGAGGCCACAAGATGACAAAACGTACAAAGGACGTCATAAAAAAAACTTTACGGTGGTAATTTATTGAACCGCCCTTCAGCCTGCGAAATGGCCGTTGGGTAAATAATCGCTTGGGTATGCCAACCATATCCAATAAATTGTCTATATTTGCAGGTGAAAGAAAAACATTCTTTTTAATGAGTACTAATTAGATTTATTCTTTATTATGACTTTACAATCTTTACACCAGTTTTTGGCTGTCGTCCTGCTGTTTGCAGCAGGCTGTGGCGAAGCCCATGCGACGAACAAGGTAATCAACATCCAGAAGTCAACCGGCACCTGGACAAAGACCAACCCCGCAGGCGACTGGGCCGCGCAGTGGACCAGCAACGACACCGACCCCATGCTCACCCTTTCCTGCGCTAAGAACAACATGGCCTACTACGACGGGCAGGAAGTGAAGCTCTTCACGGGCGATGGCTCAGTGCGGTTCAGCGCCGACTATACCTTGGCCGTGACACCCGGATACGAAATCGTGAGCTACGAGTTCTCCTTCTCATCCGAGAACGCCGGACGGAAGATTGTGGTGACACCACGGGGGGCTTCCCAACTGTCGTCGGACGATCCCGCGCAATGGCAAGCCGTGAAGGTGGCAGACATCCACGCTTCCGCCGCCACGTTCAACGTGAGACACGCCACGCAGACCGAGGCTGGATTCGCACGCCTGAAGAACGTACAGGTAACCGTGGCCAAGGTCTCTGATTCACAAGGCTTCCAGCCACTGTACATCACGCGTCCCGGCCAGCATCCCTATCGCATACCGGCCTTGGCTTGCGTGCACGACGGCACCTTGCTGGCCTTCTCCGACTACCGTCCGGGTGGTTCGGACATCGGTTATGGCGAGGTTGACATTCAGTTGCGGACTTCTGCCGACCATGGTGCCACATGGACTAAGGCACGTACCATTGCCAATGGAACAGGAACGGGCACCGGACTTGACTATGGCTTCGGCGACGCCGCCGTGGTAGCCGACCGCGAGAGCAATGACGTGCTCATGGTGTGCGTGGCAGGACACATTCCCTATCAAACGGCCAACTACCAAGAAGGACGCCCCCTGCCAATGGTGCGTTACCTCAGTACCGACGGAGGCGCAACTTGGGGAACTTATACCAACCTCACAAGTCAGGTATACGGGCTTTTTGACGGAAGCCGGGGAGGTGCCGTGAAAAGCATGTTCGCCGGCTCGGGCAAACTGTGCCAGAGCAGTACGGTGAAGCATGGCTCGCACTACCGCGTGTACTTACCCGTGTGTGCCCGTGACGGTGGCAACCGCGTGCTGTATTCAGACGACTTCGGGGCTACCTGGAAGGTTCTGGGAGGAAAAGACGCACGCCCCGCACCTGGTGGCGATGAGCCAAAGTGCGAGGAGCTGCCCGACGGACGGGTGCTGCTCTCAAGCCGCGTCAACGGTGGACGGCTGTTCAACTTTTACACCTATACTGACGAGGCGTCGGGTGAGGGCTCGTGGGACGCAGTGGCCAAGTCGGACGCTGCCAACAAAGGCACCTCGGCTGCGAACAACTCATGCAACGGCGATATCATGATACTGCCCGTCAAGCGGAATGCTGACGGCAAACAGATGTTCCTGGCACTGCAAAGCGTACCGTTCGGACCGAACAGAACCAACGTGGGCATCTACTACAAGGCTTTGGAGAGCATAAACGACTACCAGACGCCCGAAGTCTTCGCACGCAACTGGACGGGAAAAAAGCAAATATCACACATAGGTTCGGCTTACAGCACCATGGTGTGGCAAAAAGACAACAGGCTGGGATTCCTCTACGAGGAGGAAACCTACGGTGCAAGCTACACCAACGTGTACAAGGCCATGACGCTTGAGCAAATCACAGACAACGCCTTTAGCTACGATTCCACGGTGCCACGCCAAACCGAGACTGCCGACCCCATACAGCAAACAGACCTGGGTACGGCTCATTACCTGCTGGGATTCAAAGGAGTGGGATACCCCAAAGCTGATGCCGAGAGCCGAACGAGACTGCAAAGCATTTACCAGACACCAGGCAAATACAACAAGAACCAACTGTATGCTGCCATCAAGAAATATGCGAACGACGCGAACGTGGAGCTGCCGGAAGACGGAATGCTGTACACCCTGAAATTCATAGGAAAGGATAAACAAGCGTTCTTGCTTGACTATACCGATGGCAAAATTGCCACGCGGCCAATGACGACAGATGAGACCCCGGGTGCGTCGGCCAAATTCAAGGCGCATGTTCTGTCTAATGGGAAACTGGCTTTCGAGACCATGGATGGAAAGTACCTGAGCTATCCCACCAAGACGCCAGGCCCGAGCTGGCTCACCAACTTCAGCACCAGCGGTGTGACCGACGGACTGGATGAGGATGCCAACGCACTGGATTTGCAAAAAGCAGCCGAAGGCTCTCACATAGAGTCGTCGGGCATCCTTGACCTGTTTGGCAATTTTTTCATTCATTCCAAGCGCGGAAACCGCACCGACAATCAGCAGAAGGTGATGGGATACTGGGTGATGAACACGCAGGACAACACTTTCGACGGTGCGGGAGCCCCTTTCCTTACCAACAAGTTCACGTCGATGTTACGCATCGAGTACAAGGGAAAGCCTACGGGCATTCAGCAGGTGGACAGTGATGCCGCCAAGGACACGGTAGCAATCTACAATCTGTCGGGACAGCGCATGGATACGGACAGGCTGTCAGAACTGAAGCCTGGCGTTTATATTGTCAACGGCAGGAAAATGGTGGTGAGATAGAATGCTTGCCCTACAACACAGGGATGCAGGAGCAACCAATCGGTATGTAATGACAGCGGATGTGCGAACCAGCACGGATAGCTCATGGAAGGACAATGTTGTAGTACAACAAACGAAACTTTAAGTGTGAATAAGCAGGAACCGCTCCCATAGAGGTTCCTGCTCATACTTTCCTTTTCATGCAATCCTATTCCTCGTAATGTTGCACCAGCAGAACACCACCATGTTTCAGACTGCATGGTAAAGGAGTATAAACCCCTTGAATATCCAGAATAAAGCCAGCCTGCAAAATGAGCCACACGCCCTCCAAAAAAAAGGGGGAGGCAAACATCACATTAAGTTTGCCCCCACCCTTTTTTTAGAAGGTGTTTATCAGCAAGTGGTGCTTATATTTCCACTTGCCCCTTTATGCCTACTCCGCAATAGGCAATATACCACAACTGTTGTTAAATGCATTGCCTGCTCCAAGCACACTGGAGATGTCATCGGTAGAGGGTGATGATGGCGAGAACACCAAACCGCTTAAGTTCGCTTCTTTATTTACGCACGCTGCCCAATAGAGTCCACGCTTTCCGGCATCCTCTACCTGTCCTGTCAGATTATTGCGACCTGCTGGTGCAAACAATAGATAGTAGTTCTGCAAATTTTTCTTTATCCACCTGCCAGCGTCCCAATCACCTTTGGTATAGCTTTTGTTATTGGTGAAAATAGGAATATAAGCCACTGGCAAAACCTTGTATCCTGCGGGGCATGGGTCGTAAATTGACTTAACTGTATTTGTCCGATCGTGTTCCTTCAAGGTTATGTTGGTTGCCCAAAGCGAATAGGTTTCTCCGTTGTTGAATTCTGAATAGAGATGATCTCCCGTATAGAAAGTACCCGGATTTTGGATGAGATCTTGTATTCGCTTACCATCTACTGCGGCAGGTTCTATCTTGAATCCATCCACAGCAATATTAGGCATTGGGTCTTTTCTACCAAATTGATAAGAGGTGGTGTTTATTTCTCTGTAGTAAACAGGCTTTTGGATAATCTCTACCGTGGCGGTCTGTCCGTTGCTGTCGTTCTGCTTAATCTTTATTCTAATGTGCCTATCCTTTAATCTATTCGTTCCATCGCTGTTCTTGCTTTGCAGCCATTTTACGTATGCAAGTCCCAGCGGCTCTTTTGACAGCACATCTATCTTGTCCTCCCCTTTTCCCAATGTAGAAGTTTCCAATTTTTCTGTAGGTCTAAACCATAGATGCCACGACCACATGACAACGCCGTATTTGTCGGTTACTGCCACAACGGCATTACCATTCTTTATATTGCTTTTTTCAACGGTAAAGACAAGATTGTTTTCTTTTATCTCAAGATTGTTGCTTACCTGTCCGCCGTCTTGCCAAATAATCTTGGCATTCGTACCACCTTCGATATTAGGTTTGCTTATCTCTTTTCCTTGATAGTCTTTATAGCACTTGCGATCTTTGTTGTAAGCACTTTGATTGGGTTGACCGTTCTTGATGGCGTTGCCATAGACTAATGGAATGGCGTATGTGCCATAGGCGGAAACAATATAGCAGTTGGCGGTGTTTGCTTTCGCAGTTAAATCGTACCCCAAATCTTTCGTAGCCAGGTTGAATGGTTTTAGAGGAGAGCCGTGTCGATCATTTTTTTGTAACTTCTTGTTCCTGTCAGCCACTTCGTCAACAACATCCCAATTTACGGTTGCCGTCACCTTTTCACCCAAAGTAGTGGCAGAACCTGCACCAGATGCTTTATCCAGCTTGATAATTTTGTCAGCCTCTGAAGCATTGATAGCATTCCATTGCTTGCCGCCATCGGTAGACACTTCATATCCTTCAACTGTCCATTCCAATGGCGTGCCACCTGTTTTGTAGCTTGTAACGGTAAAGGGCACAGCTTCTGTCTTGGGTTGCGTCTTTGTGTCATAAGTCAACACCTTTCCGCCATTCACCGTGAGGTGATAGTCTTTAGCACCAATCTTGCGATAAAAGCTATAGGTTTTGGTCGTGCCAGGCTTCCAGTCTGCCTTTACTTTTCCTGTAATGGTTTTTCCTCCCACATCAATCCTGATGGTAATTTTTCCTTCTTGTGGAATCATGAACATGGTGTTGAAGTCATTCGCTATATGCTCTGACGATCCTACGATGCACACATTGTTCTCGGTTCTGAACCCATATCGACTGTTGCTGTTTCCCAGCTCAAAAAAGGTAGAGTCATTGGAAAGTTCCCATGTGCCGAATTTGTTGCTCTCATCTGGTAGAATGTATGTTCCTTTCGCCTTGACGTTGGCAATGGTCACACTTGAGATATAGTCATCATGATTAACACCCAATACGTCTTTCCCTATTTTGAAGCGCAAGGCGGTAAGCGGATGTCTGAACGTCAGCTTTATCGGAGGACATTTCTTTTCCTTTTTGTTCTCTTGGCTGAGAGTTACCACATCTGACGTAGCGGTAACAAAATCCAACTGCTGACCAACGACATTTTTTACCTCAAAGTCTATCTTTTTCTTGCCACCCTCTTCTCGCAGGCTACCTAATCCGCCCAAGTTGGGATCGTAGGGACCGTAGGCGAAAAACCTACCGCAAGGCTGGCTACCTTTCCATATCAGCGATCCGTCTATTGGCGATCCGTCTGCATTGAAAGTCTGGTCATTGAATTTGCTGTCCATAGCTAAAGAACCAGAATTTGCGCCAAAGAAAGCTGTGGCTTTGAATTGCTTGCTCAGTGCTCCGTTTGTAACAAACACATGCTCACCGCGGGTCGTAGTTTGAACATCGTCTATTTCGGAGGGCAATCCGGGGGTTGTCTCTTCCACGATGGTTACAGTACTGCCGTCTGAGCAGTGGCCATCGAACGTGCGTACGGTGATGTCTGATGGCTTCAGTCCCTGCATTTCCAGGTGCGTCGCCCGGCTTGTCATCGCCTTTGCCAACGCTTCATCGGCCGTGCGCGTGGCGTCTTGGATGTTGAATGTGACGTGCATGGCACCGCTTCCATTGTTTTCGGTGTTGTCGATAACATCAGCGCATGCCGTGGGCAGGAGCGTAAAAGCGACTGCCAGCGCACAGCTCTCCACATATCTTTTGGTTGTTAGTGTCATTTTCTTCATGATGTTGTTATGTTGTTTTAATAAGATGTTATACTTTGGCGGGTCGTCTAATTTATCTCCCAGTCTACCTCCTCTTCTCCAGCATCCTCACGTTTAACCTCATTGAGGTATAACATTTGTTCCCTACTCTTTAATGGAATCTCCGAAGCTGTCATAATAGACATTTTCTGCACCGAATGGATCACGGTGCATGAAGGTTTTATGTACTTTTTCCTCATAGCTGTAATTTTTAATGATTATTGGATAATATTTTAGTAGAAAAAATGTCATGAATACGTTTCAAGAATTTGTGTATGAACACATCTCCCGCCTGTCACATACAGATGTTTACATAGTCTAAGGAGACCCCTGCCGAGTTCTGTCATATCCTTGATTTTTCAAGTTTTTCTGTTACGGCTGTAAATTTACGGTGTTTTTGTTTATTCACAAATTATTTGCGTTTCTTTTTTTTTTTTGAATTTGTTAACTATCTGATAACGTCAAAAAAAACACCCGCCACACCCACCAACGAGAGCATGCGGCACTTTGTATTGAAAGACAGTGGGCCGTAAGAGACAGCCATGCCACACAGCTTGACAGCGTTACGCGCCAAAGAAAGATTCACAAGAGCGACACCAGGCCGCCACCATACGGTGACGCAGCCATGCGGAAAGGAAATCACATAACTTTAAAGCAACACTTTAAAATCATTGACTTTACTACATAAACTCAATGACTTTATCAACCAAACACATTGTGTTTGGCATGCAATCTCCATGCTTTTGAAAGCCAGCATACTCTCAGACCCTTCACTCCCCCATCCGGTTGGCCATCCACTGCCTGATAAGCGGGAACAGACGGCGACTATGAGCGGAGTCGTTGTTGAATGCGCGCAACTGTCGCCTGCCGCCAGTGACGCACGGTGAGCGGCAACGACAATCGGAAGAGAGAGACAGAAGAGAGAGACGGAAGCGTCGCGTTCGCAAATCGTCGTTGGCACAAAGAACAGGATTGTTGTCGACGGTAAACCACCTTAGGGCGGTTCTATAAATTACCGCCGTAAAGTTTTTTTGTATGTTTGACAGTTTACGTTTTGTCATCTTGCGGTCTCTTTTTATATAAAACAGGCTGCGCCTCAACAATTCAAACAAGTTTGATTGTATTCGGCTTGCTCCGTTTTTGGTTCAATTTGTTTGTTCGTTCAGTCGTATAGCCCGCTATACTCCTTCACTCACAAACAAATTGACCACAAAAACAGCCTCGCAATCTGACAAAGCTAATTTATAGAACCGCCCCTTATTAATATAGACGCTCCGTGCGGATGAAACAATTTGTGTGCCTGTTGCGTCAACATTGTAGATAAAAATGATTACCTTTGCACGCAAACAACATATATTTAAGGTAAAGAACATGATAACAGTTTCAAATCTTGCCATCCAATTCGGCAAGAGAGTGCTCTACAAGGACGTCAACATCAAATTCACTCACGGAAACATCTACGGAATCATAGGTGCCAACGGCGCGGGGAAATCAACACTGCTGAAAGCCATCAGCGGCGAGCTGGAACCCAACAAAGGCTCCGTTGAGCTGGGGCCGGGCGAGCGTCTGTCGGTGCTTGAACAAGACCACTTCAAATACGATGAATTCAAGGTGATGGACACCGTGCTGATGGGGCACGAGCCTCTGTGGAAGAACATGAAAGAGCGCGAGGCCCTTTACGGAAAAGCCGAGATGACAGAAGAAGACGGGAACCGCGCGGCGGATTTGGAATTGAAGTTCGCAGAAATGAACGGATGGGAAGCAGAGAGCAACGCAGCCCAGCTGTTGCAGAACCTTGGCATCAAGGAAGGCCTGCACGGCAAGCAGATGGCGGAACTGTCGAACAACGAGAAGGTGCGGGTCATGCTGGCCAGAGCCTTGTTCGGAAACCCCGAGAACCTACTGCTTGACGAGCCTACCAATGACCTGGACTTAGACTCCGTGCAGTGGCTGGAAGAATATTTGAGCGACGTAGAGCAGACGGTGCTGGTGGTCAGCCACGACCGTCACTTCCTGGACGCCGTCAGCACACAGACCGTTGACATCGATTTCGGTAAGGTGACGGTGTTCTCCGGTAACTATTCGTTCTGGTATGAGAGCTCACAGCTGGCGCTGCGTCAGGCACAGAACCAGAAGATGAAAGCCGACGAGAAACGCAAGCAGCTGGAAGAGTTCATCAGACGGTTCTCTGCCAATGTGGCAAAAAGCAAGCAAACCACCTCTCGCAAGAAGATGCTGGAGAGGCTGAACGTGGAGGAAATCCGACCGTCGAGCAGAAAATATCCCGGCATCATCTTCCAAATGGACCGGGAGCCGGGCAATCAAATCCTGGAGGTTGAGGGACTGAAAGCGACAGACACCGACGGGACGGTACTCTTTGACAACGTCAGTTTTAATGTAGAAAAAGGAGAAAAAATAGTTTTCCTGAGCCACAACCCCAAGGCGATGACAGCCCTCTTCGAAATCATCAACGGCAAACGACAGGCCGACGCAGGTGCCTACAAATGGGGTGTGACCATCACCACCGCCTATCTACCACTCGACAATGCCGAGTATTTCAACTCAAAGCTGAATCTCGTTGACTGGCTCAGCCAGTTTGGGACGGGCAACGAGGTGGCCATGAAAGGCTACCTGGGACGCATGCTGTTCTCCGGCGAAGAAGTGCTGAAAGAGGTCAACGTGCTGTCGGGAGGTGAAAAGATGCGCTGCATGATTGCCCGCATGCAGCTGAAAAACGCCAACTGCCTGATATTAGACACGCCAACCAACCACCTGGACCTGGAGAGCATCCAAGCGTTCAACAACAACCTGGTGTCGTTTAAGGGCAACATCCTGTTCTCAAGTCATGACCATGAGTTCATCCAGACGGTAGCCAACCGCATCATCGAACTGACACCGAACGGCATCATAGACAAGCTGATGGAATACGATGAGTATATCTACGATGAGAAGATCAAAGAACTGAAAGAAAAGATGTACAATGCCTGAAGAAAAAACGGTGCGCGTGTGGTGGCATATCGCAAAGACTGAACGGACTGACACATGATTAAAACTTGGCAAGATTTTTGCTGTGACAAAAGAAAAAACGTAAAACATGAAGAAAATGAGCAACAAGGATAAATGTAAGAACCAAGCGGAAGAAACAAAACTCAAAAACCAAGAGGCAGCCGCAGACACACAGGACACGGCAGAGAGCGCGGCCAGCACCGAGACTTCGGAGAAGCAGAAAGAAGCTGAAGAGACGGAAGAAACAAAAGAAGACTCGCTCGCGAAGGTTCAAGCCGAGCTTGAAGAACTGAAAGACAAGTACCTGCGCACCATCGCAGAATTTGAGAATTACAGAAAACGCACTCAAAAAGAGAAGGCTGAACTGATTTTCAATGGCGGTGAGAAAACGATTTCAGCCATCCTTCCCGTCCTTGACGACATGGAAAGAGCGGTGGCGAATTCCGTCAACGCAGAGGACATCAAGTCACTGGAAGCAGGCTGGGAGCTGATTTTCAAAAAACTTCAAACCACGTTAGAAGGCATGGGAGTAAAGAAAATAGAAACAAAGGACAAAGACTTTGACGTAGATTTTCATGAAGCCATAGCCAGGGTTCCGGGCGTGGAAGAAGACAAGAAAGGGAAGGTAATAGACTGCGTGCAATCTGGATACACCCTAAACGAAAAGGTTATCAGACACGCCAAAGTGGCCGTAGGACAGTAAATCAGGAACAATGTATATAAGAGAGTATATATAGGATTAAATAAATGGCAAAACGTGATTACTATGAAGTGCTTGGCATTGACAAGAACGCTTCAGAAGACGAAATAAAGAAAGCTTACCGAAAACTGGCTATCAAATATCACCCCGACCGCAATCCCGGCAGCAAGGAAGCTGAGGAGAAGTTCAAGGAAGCCGCCGAGGCCTATGACGTGCTGCACGATCCGCAGAAGAGACAGCAGTACGATCAGTTTGGCTTCAACGCTCCAGGCGCGGGAGGATATGGAGGGTTCGGTGAAACCGGCGGATTCTCCATGGACGACATTTTCTCCATGTTCGGCGATGTGTTCGGCGGACATGGAGGAGGCTTCAGAGGATTCGGCGGATTCAGCGGCGAGAGCAACAGGCAGCACCCCCAATACAGAGGCTCGGATCTTAGGCTGAAAGTGAAGCTCTCGCTACAAGAAATCGCAACGGGAGTTACCAAAAAGTTCAAAGTGAAAAAGGACGTCACCTGCACGCACTGCCATGGCAGCGGTGCGGAAAACGGAAGCGGGTCGGAAACCTGTCCTACCTGTCACGGAAGTGGCGTCGTCGTGAAGACGGTAAGAACCATGCTGGGCATGATGCAAACGCAAACAGAATGTCCAACCTGCCACGGCGAAGGCACCGTCATCAAAGACAAATGCCGCCTGTGTCACGGTACCGGAGTGGTGAAAGGCGAGGAAATCGTTGAGATTAAAATACCGGCAGGAGTGGCGGAAGGCATGGTGGTGAACGTACCGGGCAAGGGTAACGCGGGGCAGCGAAACGGCATAAGCGGAAATATCCAAGTATACATCGAGGAAGAAGAAAACGACACCTTCATACGCGACGGTCAGGATGTCATCTACAACCTGCTGCTCGACTTTCCTACCGCCGCCCTTGGCGGCGAGGTGGAGATACCCACACTGGAGGGAACGCGCGTCAGAATCAAGATTGACGCCGGCACGCAACCCGGAAAAGCACTGCGGCTCAGAGGAAAGGGACTGCCCGCCGTACAAGGATACGGCAGCGGAAGAGGCGACCTGGTGGTTCATGTCAGCGTCTTCGTGCCAAAGAGATTGACCCTTGAGGAAAAGAACTTGCTGGAGAACTTGCGCGGCAAAGACAATTTCAAAGGCGACAACGCGACGAAGAACTCCATATTCAAGAAGTTCAGAAATTATTTTGATTGAATCAAACCCGCAGTTGATGACCATCATCAACTGCATTTTTTTTCGTTTAAGATGACGTATAAAGAAACGATTGATTATCTCTTTCAAGCCACACCGGTATTTGAAAACGTTGGAGCCTCAGCCTACAAAGAAGGATTGACGAACACCTTGGCGCTGGATGACCATTTTAAACACCCACACGAACAATACAAGACCATTCATGTAGCAGGCACCAACGGCAAGGGATCATGCTCGCATACGCTATCGTCGATTCTGCAGGCAGAAGGGTATAAAGTAGGACTTTACACCTCTCCTCACCTCATTGACTTCAGGGAACGCATACGCGTCAACGGCAGATGCATCGACCAAGAGCGCGTGATCAGATTCGTTGAACAGGAAAGAAGTTTTTTTGAATCCCTTCACCCCTCATTCTTTGAACTGACGACAGCGTTGGCGTTTAAATATTTTGCAGAGCAAAAAGTGGATATCGCGGTTATAGAAGTGGGACTGGGAGGCAGGCTCGACTGCACCAACATCATCACACCCATCCTATCCATCATCACCAACATTAGTATGGACCACACTCAGTTTCTGGGGAACACGCTGCCATTAATCGCAAAAGAAAAAGCCGGCATCATCAAAGAACACATTCCTGTGGTGGTGGGTGAGACGACGACAGAAACAAAAACCGTGTTTGAAGAAGTTGCAGAACGGCGTGACGCTCCCATTATTTTCGCTGAAGATAGCAATGAGATCATCACATCCATGTATGATAACGCCTCGCAAGAAAGAGTATATGACACGCAGTCGTTCGGAGAAATTCACGGAGACCTGATGGGTAACTATCAAGACAAAAACGCCAACACCGTCTTAAACGCAGTGAAAGTGCTGAAAGACTACGAACTCGTCAAGTTGTCTGACAACAGCATACGCCAAGGCTTCAAGCAGGTTTCGACAACCACGGGACTGATGGGAAGATGGCAATGCATTCAAAAGTCGCCCGCAACATACTGTGACACGGGACACAACGTAGGAGGATGGACTTATCTGAGCCAGCAATTAGCACAACAAGATTGCGAGCAGATGAGAATCGTGTTCGGCATGGTGAATGACAAAGACCTGTCAACGGTCATGAAAATGCTGCCGCGAAATGCACGATACTATTGGACACAACCATCATGCCGACGCGCTTTTCCCGTTGAAAAAGTTACACAAATCGGATGCGAAAACCACCTCAAAGGAGAATCGTTCCACACGGTGAGTGACGCATACCAAGCCGCCATGCATGACGCAGGCATGCGTGATTTCATTTTCATCGGTGGAAGTAGTTATGTGGTAGCCGATTTATTAACCTTTCTGAAATAATGACTTTTTAATAGAATTTAACGCATAAGGGTGATGTTTTTTGGAAC
Source organism: uncultured Prevotella sp. (assembly GCA_946998205.1). GTDB lineage: Bacteria > Bacteroidota > Bacteroidia > Bacteroidales > Bacteroidaceae > Prevotella. The sequence goes on from CAMPYJ010000001.1 coordinate 69,204, forward strand.
ATAAGTTTGTCTCATTCATTTTTTTTCAGTTACTTTGCACAAACATCAAATAACTAAAAGTTTATTTTTATGACAAACACGACTGAAACAGAAAACCTCTGCGGCTTGAAGCCCAATGACTTTCAAACCACCATAGACGGAAAAAACACCAATCTTTATATCCTCAAGAATAATGTCGGAAACGAAGTCGCCATCACGAACTATGGTGGTGCCATCGTTGCCATCATGATTCCAGACAAAGATGGCAAACTTGCCAACGTCATTCAAGGACACGACAACATTCAAGACGTCATTCATTCGCCAGAGCCATACCTGTCCACTTTGGTTGGCCGATATGGCAATCGCATCGCAAAAGGTAAATTTCATTTGCACGGAAAGGAATATAACTTGCCCATCAACAATGGTCCCAACTGCCTTCACGGTGGCATCAAAGGTTTTAACGCCAAAGTTTGGGACGCGCTTCAGATGAACAATCAAACCCTCGTACTTAAATATGTAAGCCCTTACGGCGAAGAAGGCTTTACAGGAGAATTAAGGACAACCGTTGTATACTCATTCAATGACGACAATGAACTGTCGATAGAATACATGTCGACAACCAACAAAAAAACCGTCATCAACCTCACCAGTCATGGCTTTTTCTCACTGCAAGGCATCGCGAATCCCACGCCTATAATAGAAAACCAAATCTGTGAAATCAATGCAGATTACTATATTCCTATCGACGACACATCCATTCCAACCGGTGAAATCAGATTTGTGGAGGGAACCCCATTTGACTTCCGCCAGCCAAAGCCCATCGGTCAAGACATCGAAGCAGACGACACGCAAATTAAAAATGGTTCCGGATATGATCACTGCTTCGTGTTGAACAAGAAAGAAGAAGGCGAACTTAGCTTCGCTGCCAGGCTGACTGATCCCAAGAGCGGCCGCACCATGGAAGTGTATACAACGGAACCAGGCGTACAATTGTACACAGACAACTGGGCAGACGGTTACAAAGGACAGCATGGCGCCACCTTCCCGCGCCGCAGCGCCGTTTGTTTCGAGGCGCAGCATTTCCCCGACTCTCCTAATCATCCTTATTTCCCCTCAGTTGTTCTGAACCCCAACCAAGAGTACAAACAAAAGACCATTTATAAATTTTACACCCAGAAATAAACCAAGAAGAAACAACCAAAACAAATAACAAAAAATCTTTCAACTAAAAAATGGAACAACAGACAAACAAAAACGGCGTCATTGTTGCAATTATCTCAATGATGTTCCTCTTTGCTATGATTTCATTCGTAACTAACCTTGCAGCACCATTTGGAAACATTTGGGGTAAAACTTACTCATGGGCTGGTATGGTTGGCAACTTAATGAACTTCTTGGCTTATCTTTTCATGGGTATACCGGCCGGCAAGATGCTCGTGAAGTACGGCTACAAGAAAACAGCCTTGATTGCTATCGCAGTCGGTTTCATCGGCTTGTTCGTACAGTACTTGTCAAGTATGTTTGGTGGCAGCAGTGAGATGTTCAGCGTTCAGGAACAACCCGTCATGCTCAACTTCATCATCTACTTGCTGGGAGCGTTCATTTGCGGGTTCTGCGTATGTATGTTAAACACGGTAGTCAACCCCATGTTGAACCTTCTTGGCGGAGGTGGCAACCGTGGAAACCAACTCATCCAAACCGGAGGTACATTAAACTCACTTGCTGCAACACTCACCCCGTTCTTTGTTGGGGTGTTGATTGGTCAGGTCACCGACAAGACCAGCATGACAGACGTCACCCCTTTGCTTTGGGTGGCAATGGGCGTTTTCATCGTTACCTTCCTTATCATCTCATTCGTAGCCATTCCAGAGCCACAGTCAACCGCCCCTGGCGTTAAATCTGAATATAGTCCATGGAACTTCCGCCACTTCATTCTCGGCGTGATCGCCATTTTTTTCTATGTGGGGATTGAAGTTGGCATTCCAGCCGAATTGAATTTCTACGTCACGAGACTTGATTTCCCCGGTGCGGCAGCCGTAGCTGGCGGTATCGTAGCCATCTATTGGTTGTTGATGCTCGTTGGCCGTTTCATCAGCAGTTTCATCAGCGGCAAGGTATCTTCGCGCACACAGATGCTTTTCACATCATCCCTGGCCATCATCCTTTTACTGATAGCCATCGCACTCCCGGAGAGTTCCGCCGTGTCGTTTCGCGGTTCTGAAGTGCCCATCAAGTGCTTCTTCATCATTTCATGCGGCATCTGCACATCAATCATGTGGGGCTGCATCTTCAACCTGGCGACAGAAGGCTTGGGCAAATACACGGCCGCAGCGTCAGGCATCTTTATGATGATGGTCGTTGGTGGCGGCGTGATGCCATTCATCCAAGATCAGATTGCGACCAGCCTCAACAATTACATTGCCAGCTACTGGCTCGTCATTGCCATGCTCGCATACCTGCTCTACTACGCCCTGGCGGGTTGCAAGAACGTGAACAAAGACATTCCCGTAGAATAACAAGCGGCAAAGGATGCTGAATGCCTGTCCCGGACAAGCGCATTCAGCATTTTTTATGATAAAACAAGATTAGATTATAAACCTCTAAACCCCTATTAATTATGATGGACATAGATTATGTAAGAAGTCGTTTCATCAAGCACTTTGATGGCCAAACAGGAAATATTTATTTTTCACCAGGTCGCATTAATTTGATTGGCGAGCATACGGATTACAACGGCGGATTCGTATTTCCTGGTGCGGTAGACAAGGGTATCATGGCCGAGGTTCGCCCCAACGGCACCGATACGGTCATGTGTTACTCCATAGATTTGAAAGACCGCGTGGAGTTCAAGGTAGACGACCCTCAAGGTCCCCGAACCAGTTGGGCTCGCTACATCTACGGCATGGTACAAGAAATGAAGAAACTTGGCGTCGATGTCAAAGGTTTCAACACCGCATTCTCTGGCGACGTGCCCTTAGGCGCCGGTATGTCTTCATCGGCAGCGTTGGAAAGCTGTTTCGCCTTTGCCTTGAATGATTTGTTCGGTGAGAACAAAGTGTCAAAATGGGACATGGTCTTGGCCGGACAAGCGACCGAACACAAGTATGTAGGTGTCAACTGCGGCATCATGGATCAGTTTGCCAGTGTCTTCGGTCAGAAGGGTAAACTCATGCGCCTCGACTGCCGTAGCCGCGAATTCGAATACTTCCCATTCAACCCACAGGGCTACAAACTCATGCTCGTCAACTCATGCGTGAAACACGAATTAGTAGGTTCGCCATACAACGACCGCCGCAATTCTTGCGAGAATGTCGTAAAACACATCGCAGCCAAATATCCAAATGAAAAATTTGAAACCCTGCGTGACTGCACGTGGGAGCAGTTGGAAGCGGTGAAAGCCGAAGTTGGTGAGGAAGATTACAACCGCGCCCGCTTTGTACTTGGCGAGAAAGACCGTGTGCTGGCCGTTTGTGACGCACTGGAAGCCGGCGACTACGAGACGGTGGGTAAGAAGATGTACGAGACACATGAAGGCCTGAGCAAGGATTATGAGGTGTCTTGTGAAGAGCTTGACTTCCTCAATGACGTCGCTAAGGAAAATGGCGTAACAGGCAGTCGTATCATGGGCGGCGGCTTCGGCGGCTGCACCATCAACCTTGTCAAGGATGACATTCATGACAAGTTCGCAGCCGACGTCACGGAAAAATATCTTGCCAAATTCGGTAAGAAGCCAGAAATCTATGACGTGGTCATCAGCCAGGGCTCCCATAAAGTATGCTAATAGACAGCAAATGAAGGTATCTGTTATCAACGTCGTGATAACAGGTATCTTCTTCGTTTTCATTCGTTCATAACATTTTTCCAAAGCATTCAAGATGAAACTAACTAAAGGATTTTTCGCAGGTGCGGCATTTGTCATTGCGATGTTGTCTGCCTGCTCGTCCACCAACAACAATAATTTAACCGTTTCCGGTTTAAACCCCGCCAAATTCGACACAACGATCAATGACAAACCCGTCAAACTGTTCGTGTTGAAGAACAACAATGGCATGGAAGTTTGCGTCACAAACTTTGGCGCACGCGTCGTGTCAATCTGCGTACCCAACAAAGCAGATGTAGCCACCGACGTGGTGTTAGGATATGACAACATCGCTCAGTATGCAGACACTGTCAACAACGCCAGTGATTTCGGCGCAGCCATCGGCCGATACGCCAACCGCATCAATAAAGGTAGAATCACTGTCGCAGGAAAGAAAATCCAACTGCCATGTAACAACTTTGGACACTGCCTGCATGGCGGCCCCTCAGGCTGGCAGTATTCCGTATACGAAGGCAAACAGCTGAACGACTCGACGCTCCAGCTTGTCTTACACTCTCCTGATGGTGACAACAACTTCCCCGGCAACGTGACGGCAACAGTTACCTACACCGTAACCAGCGACAACACCCTGGACATGAAGTTTGAGGCTACCACCGACGCAGAAACCGTCATCAACATGACGAACCACTCGTACTTCAACCTCTCGGGCGATCCGTCTAAAGCCGGCACCAACATGGTTCTTTATGTCAATGCCGACAACTATACGCCATGCGACAGCACCTTCATGACGACAGGAGAAATCAAGTCTGTCTACGGAACGCCGATGGACTTCACCAAGCGTCACCCATTGTATCAAACCATCGGGGACACTACCTTTACGCAAATCAAATATGCAAGAGGGTACGACCACAATTATGTGCTGAACACCTACAAGAACGGAAAAGGTGACGACACCAAGGTGGCTGCCAGCCTGTACTCTCCCGAGTCGGGCATCTACATGGAAGTATTCACCAACGAACCGGGACTACAAGTTTATTCCGGCAACTTCCTTTCAGGAAGCGTGGTCGGCAAAAAGGGAATCGCCTACCCACGACGTGCCTCGGTTTGCCTGGAAACACAGAAATTTCCAGATTCTCCCAACAAGAAAAACTGGCCGTCACCTTACCTCAAGCCTGGTGAAAAATACTTCAGTCACGTTGCCTATAAGTTCAGTGTAAGATAAACGTCAACGCGGCACCATCGTTACGCATTACCGCTGTCAAGTAGGAGGTAAACACCCATCATGGATGTTCACCTCCTATTTTTGTTTGTTTTTGCCGCTGCGTCCGTAGAGCACGCTCGGTGCAACGCCCGCTGTCTGCCAACGCTTGAGCATCAGTTTGACCAACAACCCTACTGCAAAAAGGCCGCATTGATGTCGGGAGAAATTGTACCAAAAAGTTACATTGAGGTGGGCATGTAAGGGAAGATGACAGATACGAATTGAAGTAGTCACATCCACATAGGATGCAAAGGAAATTTAAATGACAAAATTGAAAATATAATTTATGTTATAAAACCTCCCCATACCGACGAGAAAACTTGTGCGGATGAAATACTTTACTACCTTTGCATTGTGTTTTTCATGGTATTAGATTATTAAGGTTAATGAAGATTGGTTGTCGTGAGACAATCAATTTTTTTTTTTGCATGCCGTAAAGACACCAGCATGTGTTCGTAACACCTTCAGATGAGACTCAGTGTTTTTAAAGGCAAGGAAGAAAACTACTTGTCCGTTTATTTCAAAATCATCAAGTTACAAAATAGAAAAAGAACGAGAGTTGAGGTGCGTTGTCAAACGCCTCTAACCCCCAACAAGACCATCTTTCATGGCGGCTGTACGTTGTTTGAAGCCCTGTTTGCGCCACATTGCCACGTTAGAAACAGCATATTGTCTTCCAACGAGCATGACATTGACGCATAAAAGCATGCATATTGGCCGCCAATAAGCATGCTTTTGGCACAAAAATGGATTCTCCTTTGCAACGAAAAAACGCCTCACAACAGTAACTCATTATGCCATGGTGAAATATGAAAACATCCTATAATTCGCATATTTGCGTTCTACCTTCACGTTGGTTGCAAATATGCGAGTTTTGAAGCCGCATGTAAAAACATTTCACAGAAGACACGAGCGGATGGCATGGATGACATAATGCGTCATACCCTTGCAACTCGAAACGCGATCAATCACGCCGCTATGGTTCAAAGTTCTTTTAGGCGACATGGTGTCTACAATCTCAGAATTTCAGAATTTTCCTTCCGTTCGACATGTATATCCCCTTTGGCAGCGCATCAAGTTTAGTTCCTGCAAACTGACCATTGAGATTATAAATTTTTGAACACTGATGGGTGTCGGTCTTCGCATCAAGCAGCCTGATGCCGTTTTCCGTCTTGTTCGCAGGTCCTATCACCTTTACGTCATCCAAGAAAAAACGGTTGTAAGGTACAAACTGGATGGTCGACGCTCCTGTTCCCGTGAAAGAAACCTTGATGGTAGTCCACCGCCCCCTTTCTAACGTAAAGACTCCCAACAGCGAGTCGTTGACGCGCACATCCAACGTGTTAACATCTTTTCCAAAAGGTGCAGCTACGAAGATGAGCGTGTCTTTACCGTACGCATCAAATTCGGGTGTCAACACGGTGCCGTTCTTTGACGATGTGCCAAACTTCGCACATCGGTCGCCACCGAATGCGGTGCCAGACGGCACATACCAGCCATCCATATCCGTCATGAAACCATTCTTGCTCCGAGCCACCTGCCCACCAAACCTGCCGTCATTTCCACCCGTACCCTTACACCTGTCGAATGTTTCGTGGAATAGAATGCCGTCAGACGATGCCTGATTCGGTTTTGTCGAGGCTGCGAGCACCTTGAAACGGAAGGATATGGTTCCGTCGTCATTTCTCGTAATCTCTTTCACGTCCTTATTCATGAAATAGGTTCCCCGTCTATTCGCATTGTACAAGCTGGCCGCAGGCTTAGAGTTCGCAGTCAGACTGTCGTTAGTCTTATACGGATAGGTGTCTCCAGCAATCTCCGAAGCACTATAATTACCCCACATGTTGAGATAGGCATCAGAATTGTCAGCGTGGAAAATGGTACATCTTTGATGATCTTTCTGACCGTTAACCGTATTGTCGGCCCATGCCTTGGCATCAAAATCAACATGCAGAATCAGCAACCCTTCTCCGCCAAGTCCTGCATCCCAACCTGTCTTTCGTCTGTTTTCCAACAAATAACATTCGTTTCTATTGTTTTCGTCGTAAATGACATACGCCTCGCCTTGCTCACTGAGCGGCTTCATGTTCGTGACAGTGAGGTCGCTGGCAAGCTCAACAGGATTCAGCCAACCTAAATAAGCACGCTCATAACTGGTATAACCAGCCGGAACGAAGCCATCACCGTTATAACATCCTTGAGCCATCAAATCCCACGAAAGCATGCCATAAGCCTCACCATCAAGCGTGTCGTACATGTCAGGCAAACCCAACACATGCGAAAGCTCATGACAGATGGTTCCGATGCCTTCTATTTGTGTTCGTGAAGACAATTCAGGTCCGCACGCATAAGAATCGATTGTCACCTGATCCAAGTTAAAATCAAAGTTGGATTCAGACAGCTCCGCCTGATGCGGCCACACCCGTTTGGAGTCTTGACCTTCTGTTGAATTTTCGCCTTGACCGGCATACAGCACGTACAGAACATCCACCACCCCGTCATGGTCCCAATCGTAATCTCGAAAATCCACCTCCGCATCTGCACCCATGCAAGCCTCCCGTATCATTTCTTGCGGCCTGACATCGTAGCCTTCGCGGTCGTTGGCGCCATAATAAGCATAGCCTTTCTTCATGCGTATCGGCCCCGCGACATCAAAGGTCAAGTCAAATTTTCCTCTGCTCTGGTCCAGGAAATAGTCTCTCACACTTCCCTTAAATCCCAATTCGTGCACAAATCCCTGCTTGTTGGCTATCTGTTGATAAAGCTCTTTTGTATGTTTCGCATTGAATTCGGCATCATCAAAATCCACCAAAATCATCAAACCTTTTTTCTTTCCTTCACAGTCAACATGCTTTTGTCCAAAAGAAACACGCTTTTCAGCATGTCTTCGAGCGGCAGCTCTGCATGTTTTTTCAACAGCTTTTCCAGCTAATGTTGTGAAATCGGCATGACGATAGGCTTGAAGTTGTTCGTCAAAAACGTATCTCTTACCATCCTCAGTCTCCATGTAATGCAGGTGTTCATCGCCTTTGAGCATCGCCCGCACCTCTACTCCACTCGCAAGACGAATGACTCTCCACCCACACTTTTTTACTGGTATGGCGACACCCCATTGCATCATCCATATAAATAATAAAACGGAAAATGCTCTTTTCATACATTAGTTCTATTTGTTTACAAAAATAATGAAAAGATTTTTAAAAGTATCGCATGCATCCAATATTTGCATCTTTCACATGAGCAAATAACCTTTATACGCAGTATACATAAAAGGGCTATATCATAAAATTGCAAGACGGCAAATACGGGATGCTTTCGCGTTAATTTTTCGCGACAAAAAAAAGAGAGGTACCTTGTATATTGATACTCTCTCTTTCATCATGTATGATGACAATATAGGAAACTGTGCAAAAGAAACTTGCTTATTTCTTTGCGTCAGCTTTTTTCTTTGCGTCAATAGACTTATAAGCCTTATTCAAACCGGCGATTACATCCTTGGTGATATCATATCTCTTGTCGGCATACAGCAGATTGTCTCCAGCCTTGGAAAGAATAAGACTGTATTTCTTATCCTTGTTATAGCTTGCCAGAAAGTGCTGAATGGAGTCGCGGAGAGCCTTGTTGTACTTATCGGTCTCTGTTTGAAACTCATTACTCAGACGCTGATTGAGAGCCTGAAGGTCGGCACTTTGCTTCTGCAATCCAGCCTGAATGGATTCAGCCTGGTCGCGTGTGTATGCGTTCTGTTGAAGCTTCTGCTGGAAGTTGGCGGCCGCTTGTTGCAACTGGCTCTGCTTTGCAGCCAATGTATTCTGAATGTTTTGTCCCTTCTTCTGCAAAATCAAGCTGTAATCCTTGCAGAACTTGTACTGAGTCATTACACTGTCTACCTCAACATAGGCGATTTTCATGTCAGCAGGAACACCTGCCGTTGCACCTTCAGACGTCTTATCTACCTGAGGTTTTGAGTTGTCACAAGCCGCGAAAGCCAATGTTGCGAGAGCTGCAACCGCCACCGAACGGATAATCTTTTTCTTCATTTTATATTCTGATATTTAATTGTTTACTTATTATTATGCTTCATGACCTTGACAGCATGCTGCCCATGACATCCACTTCAAAACGCCTTATCCTGCTTTCTTGCCTCTCTGTCTTGATCTACCACACAATGAATGCCTCGCTTTTTCATAGCGTCACTGTCATGTATGTGCATGGAATCAAACTTTCCATTCTTCTGAAAAATCAATTTAACAGCCATCAATGCAATACATATTGCAATTATTAACATGCTAAGAAGTAATGTTTTCAGCATTTCTTATTATATTTGCAGTGTCACTTTGTCATTTTATTGTGGCAAAGATAGTGCAAATAGAGCAATATACAAAATAAAATAAGAAAAAATAGTATGGAAAAGAAAGACTTACAACCAGCCTGCGTCTTTAAGCAGTTCGCCAAGATTAACGAGATACCGCGCCCTTCCAAGCGTGAGGAAAAGATGATAGAATACCTCAGAGAATTTGGCAAGAGCCACCATTTGGAAACGTCAGTAGATGAAACAGGCAACGTGATTATCCGCAAACCAGCCACCAAAGGCTACGAGGACCGTGCGACGGTAATACTTCAGAGCCACATGGACATGGTGTGCGACAAACTTGTGGACGTTGAGTTCGACTTCGATAAGGATGCCATTCAGACCTACATCGACGGCGAATGGCTCACCGCCAAGGGCACAACGCTCGGTGCAGACGATGGCATCGGCGTGGCCATGGAATTGGCCGTACTCGAAAGTGACGACATCGAACACGGCCCGATAGAATGTGTTTTTACCACAGATGAAGAGACACAACTAACGGGAGCGTTGGGGATGAAAGCGGGATTCATGACGGGCGAATACCTCATCAACTTAGATTCTGAAGACGAAGGCAAGATATTTGTAAGCTGTGCGGGTGGACGCAGCACCATCGCCACATTCGATTACAAGGCGGAAGAGGCACCGAAAAACCACTTCTTCATGCAAATCTCACTGAAAGGTTTGGTGGGAGGCCACTCTGGGGATGACATCAACAAGAAGCGCGCCAATGCCATCAAGGTCTTAGCGAGATTTCTTTTCAACGAACAAGAGAAGTTTGATTTGCGCTTAGCAAGTTTTAATAGTGGCAAATTGCACAACGCCATCCCGCGTGACGGAAAGGTTGTGTTCGCCGTTCCCAATGATGCGAAAGAGCAAGTGCGTGCCGATTGGAATGTTTTCCATCATGACGTGATGCAGGAGTTTCACGTTACAGATACCGACATGGTGTTCAACATGGAAAGTACCGAGCCTCAACAGGTGCTTCCAAAGGACGTAAGCAGCAAACTGATACTGGCTCTGCAAGCCGTTGACAATGGCATCTTTGCCATGTGCCAAGATGAGTTGCTGGCTGGTTTGGTTGAAACATCAAGCAACGTGGCGGCGGTGAAGACCTTGGATGGGAAGGTTGAAATCCTGTCGTCGCAACGCAGCAACGTGATGAGCAATTTGGAAAATATGTGTAACACCGTGAAGGCTGCTTATCAATTGGCAGGCGCTAAGGTGGAACAAACCGATGGCTATCCAGCTTGGAACATGAATCCAGACAGCAAATTAGTGAAGCTGACGGTCGAGGCTTACAAGAAATTGTTCAACAAAGAGCCGGAGGTGTTGGGCATTCATGCAGGTCTTGAGTGCGGTTTGTTCTCCGAACGTTATCCTCATATCGACATGGTTAGTTTCGGGCCCACGCTTCGTTTCGTTCATACACCCGATGAACGTTTGCTCATCCCTACCGTACAAATGGTGTGGAATCACCTTCTCGAGATATTGAAGAACATCCCTCTGCGCAAATAATGCGAGTAAACAGCGAAAATGGATTCATGGTTTCAACCGATACCGTGAATCCATTTTTCATGCTCTTTACATTCCTCTTTACCAAGAAGTTTAAGGGCGGTTCTATAAATTAGCTTTGTCAGATTGCGAGGCTGTTTTTGTGGTCAATTTGTTTGTGAGTGAAGGAGTATAGCGGGCTATACGACTGAACGAACAAACAAATTGAACCAAAAAGAGACCGCAAGATGACAAAACGTAAACTGTCCAACATACAAAAAACTTTACGGCGGTAATTTATAGAACCGCCCTTAAGACATTAAACTGAGCTTACAACCCTCTCTACCCTCATTCTTCGAAGAATTGCAGTATTGGCGTCATGAAGGGAGTGATGTCGCGCGGGTGAGAACGATTGTAATAGTCAATCCTTGTGGTCGACCAAGCCACATAAAGTCGTTTCTTGGCCCGCGTCATGGCTACATAAAATTTACGTTTGTCTTCGGCCAACAGCCGTTCGTTGTTTTGATTGTAGTAGTTGGGATAGCGCCCGTCAACGGCATCAAAGATGATGACATTGTCAAATTCCAGTCCTTTTGCCTTGTGAACGGTTGTCACGAAGATACACTCTTGCAGCGTTTGACTGTTGCACAAGTCGGCCTCTTTCAGCGTGTTTATTTCCGTGACGTATGCCCACAACTGCTCCACCAACGAGGGTGCCGCTGCCTGGTCAATGACATCATCCGTGAGAAACTGCGTGACATAATGCAATTTATCTTGCGGTTCCAACAGTTTTTCGCTACAAAGAAACGTATAAAAACGTTGCATTTCCCGCACCAACACAGGCTCATCGCCAGTTTTTTCTCGCTGATACAGCCGCTGTTTGGCCGCATTGTATATATCTGAATAGTTTTTTCGCAACACCTCTGCCCGCTTCTTGAACCGCGGATGGCGTATCCATTCCAACTGAGAAGGCACCATGAGTTTGGCTTTTCCATAGCAGTGGCGCACCACATTGCACGTTGCGTCAACGTCGGCATCAGCCAAATGGGCGTTTTCTCCTTCCAAATGCAACACCGAGAGCAAGTGCTTGAGCTTGTACTCACGCAGGTTTGGTTCCAATAACCGAACGAGTTTGAGCGAATCCAGATAGCGTGGACACTGCTCTTTCAACGATATGGCGGGCAAATAGCGTTGCAGATTGAAATCCAGAATATGATAATCGTAGTCAGCATTGTGTCCCAACAGCATGCTGTCGCCCACATAATCCATGAACATCCGCAACCCTTCAGCGTGACTATGCAGCACATGTCGCTGCATTTCAGCAATCAATGGATTTTCTATCTCTCCCAGTTGTTGCGGGATGTCACGGTCGGTTTCCATAAAAACGACAAACGACGAGCCGGGAACCACTTTCCCCTGCCGCATCCTGACAGCTGCAATCTGCACGATGTCGTCCTCAAAAACATTCAGTCCGGTGGTCTCTGTGTCGAACACCACAATATCCTGCTGCTCGTAACACTTTACAAATTCCTGCACATAACTGCTCTCTGGATACGTCAGAAGGTCGGTTGGCAGCATCGCCCTGTCCAACAATCCCCGCACAAAGCCACGCGCTGCCGCATTGCTCTCAAAGACATGCAGCCCCTTGAACAAGCGTGACCAGCCGATGAAGTTGTGCTCGTTGGTCAAAACATTCAGGTGCGCCAACAGCAACTTCACGCCCTGCGAGGCGAACAAATCATCTCCCGACACCTTAAAATGCGATAATGACAAGTCGTTCAACGCCCCGCTCATCAATTCTGCATCGGCATTGGCACTCACGATGACCGCCGTTGTTTCCGTCTCATCCGCAGCTTTCAACCGAGACACCACATCGGCAACGTCACGATATTCCGAGTCAATGGTCACGCTATCCATCACTTGCAACTCATCTCCTTTGCGCTGGGGAAGATAATTGGTCGTTGGCAGCACATTTTTGTCTATTCCCAGCTGCTGTTCGGCATACACATTGAACACGTCAAGCAGATATTGAGGTGAACGATGGTTGACAAACAGCCGGTGAAAATGTCCCTCACAACGCTCCCTCAGGGCGTCCAGCGTGCTCATCTTCGCACCCATGAACGAAAAAATGGCCTGCTGCTCGTCACCCAGATACATCACGGTGCGGAAGTCGCTGCTTGTAAATCCGTCGACAAGTGCCAGCTGCAACGGGTTGAGGTCTTGCACCTCGTCAACCTGTATCCAGTCATACCGCTTCAGCTCATGCTTGTCGTCAGCCCGCAACGCATCGTAAGTAAGCATCAACAAGTCCTCAAAATCCAGCAGCTTGTTCTCTTTTTTGTATGCCATATAATGCCGCGCCTGCTCCATCTTTTTCAGCAAGGCGCCAATGTCACGCTGACTTCCCAGGTCGTATGCCTCGGTCTGGATAAGGTCCTCGTACACATCCGAATGCCTGAACACATCCAACATCGTGGCAGGCGACATCTCCATTTGCTGCACTTGGCACAACGTGAGCAACGCCGTCACGTCCCTTGCCGTCACACATTCAGGGTGTAGACGCAGTTTTTTGGGATGTTCGTACACCAGTTGATGGATGAATCCCGCAAAATGGAACACCTCTATATATTCACTTTTCGCTCGATAGTTCGCCTGCACCGCGTATTCATCCTCATCCCGATAGCGAGCCAGGATGCTGAAGGCATCTTCATCGTCAATAACCGAACTCTCGGCAGGCACCAAACTGTTGTCGAACAAGAATTTGGAACAAAAACGATGCACGTTTCCCACATACACCTCGCTCACGCCCTCATCCACAATATGCGCCTCAATACGTTCTTTCATGCCACGGGCAGCGCGGTTGGTGAACGTCAAACACAGCATCTTATCGAACGGCATTCCTTGTTCGTGTGCCCTGCGAATGCGCTCGGTGAGAATTTGTGTCTTACCGCATCCCGGCGGAGCCAGCACCAGATGATAACCTCCCTCGGCCCGTATCACCTCTTGCTGAAACCGGTCGGGCGTAAAAATTGTCTGAATTTCATTCGTGTTCATGGTCTGCGACCTAATCATTTAATAATACAAATTTATCAATTTTTATTTGATTTACCAGGCATTCTCCAAAAAAATACTATATTTGCAATTGATTTATAGACGTTTAATAACCATTCACTCACAACGTAAACCTATCAAACGTGATGAAAAATAAGAACAAAATACAAGCACACAGTGCCGTGATACTGGCCAACGTAATCTTTGGTTTAGGCGTACCCGTTACCAAACTCTTGCTCGACCAATGGGTGTCGCCCATGGGATACATGCTCACCCGATGTCTCGGCGCTGCGGTGATTTTCTGGATCATCAGTCTGTTCATGCCCAAAGAGCCTGTTCAGCGCAAAGACTTGCTAATCATCATGCTGGGCGGTTTGCTTGGATTCGTGGTTTCACAAACGCTCACCGCCTGGGCTTTGGTATACACCACGCCCGTTTACTTCTCACTGATTGCCACGCTGACACCCGTCGCCACCATGCTGATGGCGGCAGCTTTTTTGAAAGAGACGATCAATGGCAAGAAGACGATGGGCGTACTCATCGGTATTGCCGGCGCGCTCTTGATGGTCTTCATGGGCTGGCAGGGCGGCTCGGGAACCAACGACGTGCTGGGCATCTTTCTCACTATTCTGAGTCTGCTCACCTGGGTAATCTATTTATTGATTACCCGAAACGTTTCTCAGAAGTACTCGGCAGTGACCCAGATGAAGTGGATTTTCCTCGTTTCTACCCTCGCCGTACTGCCATTTGCCGCACCCGAATGGGGTCAGCAGAAACTTTTCTCTGCCGCATGGGCCTGGACAGGCGTAGCCGAAATGGCCTTCATCGTGCTGTTCGCCACCGTGATGGGCTACTTCGCCATACCGTTCGCCATGCGCTACCTGCCCGCTACCACCGTAAGCATTTACACCAATCTGCAACCGGTAGTCGCTTCGTTGGTAGCCATCTACATCGGACAGGATGTGCTGACATGGGACAAACCGGTGGCCGGCATTCTCGTTTTGCTGAGCGCTTATATCATCACCAGAAAGAACGTGGAATGATAAAAGGCTGGTTCTATAAATTACCACCGCACATAGTCATTAAATGTTTATGAAATACGTTTTGTTATCTTTTGGCTTCTTTTTGGTTCAAAATGTAAGTTCGTTCAGTCGTGTAGCTCGCTACACTCCTTCACTCTCTTGCATTTTGACCTCAAAAATAAGCTCAAAATCTAACAAAGCTAATTTATAGAACCAGCCAAACCACGAAAACACGCAAAAATCGTACACATCACCACTATGCTCATCGTACACAACCGGCTGATACCCTTCAAAAATTATGACGCCATCAACATTCTGGGAATGTTGTTTTGCCGCAAGGGAACGACCATCACGGCCGACCTTATCCAGCATGAGCGCATCCATACCCGACAGATGATTGAACTGGGATTTGTATTCTTCTATCTTTTCTACGTCATCGAGTGGCTCGTTCGCCTGCCGATGAGCGGGCGCGCCTACCTCAACATTTCGTTCGAGCGTGAAGCGTACAGGCACATGAACGACCCCGACTATTTGCTCAACCGACGGCCTTACGCTTGGATGGGCTATTTGAAAAAGCCAACCAAACACGGCACGAAACCCACCAGAAAATCAAATTAAAAACGGGACTCACAGCCCCAATGGATAGCATCCCACAAAGGCCGCCAACCAATAACGTTGACTTTGAACGCCAATCCCATACACTTTGGATCCCAAAGTCATAGAGATTGACCTCCAAAGTCAATGCTTTTAATTTCACAAGGTAATGAAGAAGAGAATATGAGGATATGCTGTACTTCAACAGAAGTAAATAACAGACTTTGTATCAATTGGTTTATAAGACGTACGGTATCAGCAAATCATCACCAGCCAACGACACTTTCAAGCGATATTTATCAGTGCGCTCCACATGCATGAGTTGCTTGGGGGCGGTAGACTTAGGTTCCGTCAATGCCAAGGCCACATGCCCCATGGTACGGCGGAGGTTGAGTTCGACACAAGGATGGATGCACAATTCGGCCCGATTCTCCAACCTCACCACCATCATGTCGATGCCAAACGGCCCTGCGTATTTGCCTTTGAAGAGCGAACCCACCAGCGAGATGACATGCTCTTGAATGAAATCGAGCAGTTCGAGGGGCACATACCGCGCCATGATTTGGCGCTTCACCGACTCCGAAGCAATAATGTTGCCCGTATAGGCACCATGAACCGTTGAGAACAGTGACAGACCAAGGTACGACACGCTGCCGCTGTCCATGGCCATGAATTCCATCCCAAAATCACAGACCTTATTATATTGCGGCTCAATCATGACGCCGCCCTGCTTCTTGATGAGGTTTCGGCACCACCCTTCAACATGATCGCTGAAATCATGGTCAACATATCTCAACCCCCTACCGCTACTGCTCCAGGGTGCCTTCAATACAAATCGCCCGCCATCGGCCATGAGCAGGCCGGACAACTGAGCGGCATCGCCCGAGAAAAAAGTGCTGGTTCCTACAAAACGCTCGTGTGATGCTGCAAGAACAGGCAGCAAATGGGTTGCAGCAAACGTGCGACTGCTCAGCTTGCGCATAACATCCAATTGCTTGGCCGTAGGCACTGTTTGCCTGAACGTCGCGTTGGAGGACACCAGATAGTGGCACAACGCCCTGTCCCATCCCCACGGCTCAACCTTGACAGTTGAGAAATCGATGGGAACACGGCACAAATCGGCATGCGAGATAAACAGCACATCATGTGCGAAACGACCAAGATGACGCACCGATTCGAGCGCCGAAGCCACGTCATCCACCAGCACCATGTCACCGTCGTCAGCCCACAGGGCCGGCAGATAGCTCAGGTCGGCGCGCAACTCGCGCGCGGCATGCGGAGCCGTGAAAGCATCCGTGTCGCTCGCCAACGCCACATCGTGTTCAGGATTGAAGACATGTAATTTCATCATCAAAAAGTAACTTTTTCAAAACTGGGCACAAAAATAAAAAAAAAGATGATATTTTGCAATATAGAGTTTGCAATTATAGAAATAAATCGTATCTTTGCAGTGACGATTACGCAATTTAACAGGATTTAGAAATGGAATCTTTCTTCCGCACCCATAAAAACCTTGTAGAGCACACCAAAGCGCCAGTTCGTCGAACCCTCATGGATGAGATTGACTGGAACGACCGCTTGATAGGCATCAAAGGAACGCGGGGCGTGGGAAAGACTACTTTCTTGTTACAATACGCGCAAGAAAGGTTCGAGAGTACAGACCACCGCTGCCTGTACATCAACATGAACAACTTCTATTTCCAAGGCTGCGGAATAGATGATTTTGCGAAACAGTTTGTCCAACAGGGCGGTAAGGTTCTGCTCATCGACCAAGTGTTCAAACAGCCCAAGTGGAGTGAGGAGCTAAGGCGATGCTACGACCGCTTCCCGGAGTTGAAGGTAATCTTCACCGGCTCGAGCGTGATGAGGCTCAAGGAAGAGAATCCCGAACTGAACGGCATCGTGAAGAGTTACAACCTGCGGGGCTTCTCGTTCCGCGAGTTTCTCAACCTCAAGACCAACAACCAGTTCTCGCCATACACGCTTGACGAGATACTCACGGGACACGAACACATCATCAAGCAAATCCTGCCAAAGGCCAGTCCCGCGAAATACTTCATGGACTACATACACCATGGCTTCTACCCTTTTTTTCTGGAGAATCGCAATTTCTCGGAGAATCTGCTGAAGACCATGAACATGATGACGGAGGTTGACATCCTGCTGATCAAGCAAATCGAGCTGAAGTACCTCACCAAAATCAAGAAACTGTTCTATCTGCTGGCCACGGAAGGACAGTGTGCGCCCAACATCAGCAATCTGGCGCATGAGATACAGACCAGCCGCGCCACGGTGATGAATTACATCAAATACCTGGCCGACGCCCGGTTGATCAACATCATCTATCCCATAGGCCAGGATTTCCCGAAGAAACCCACCAAAGTGATGATGCACAACACCAACCTGCAGTACGTCATCTATCCGAACAAGGCGGAAACACAGGACTTGATGGAGACCTTCTTCGTAAACTGCATGTGGAAAGACCATGCGGTGAACCACTCCGGCAAAGACCGCTTCTACATGGTAGACGGCCGGCGGAAGTTCAGAATCTGCGACGCGCAATGCGAACATAAGACACATTATAGCACCGATACCGTCTACGCCCGATACAACACCGAGGTGGGACAAGACAACCGCATCCCGCTGTGGCTGTTGGGCTTTCTGTATTGAGAGACGGTGGCAACGAATCAAGAATAAGCGAACAGATAAAGACAGCGACGAAAGAACAAGAACAACAGTGAAGGTTTAAAAGATTCATACGAAACATTCATTCATATTTTATTTTTAACAAAATGGCAAAAGAAAAAAAGTTTATCACTTGTGATGGTAACGAAGCCGCAGCTCATATCAGCTACATGTTTTCTGAGGTGGCTGCCATCTACCCCATCACCCCATCTTCTCCTATGGCCGAGCACGTTGACACATGGGCTGCCAAAGGACGAAAGAACCTATTCGGACAAACCGTTACGGTACAAGAAATGCAGTCGGAGGGAGGCGCAGCCGGCGCCGTTCATGGCTCTCTCCAGTCGGGTGCGTTGACCACGACCTATACAGCATCGCAGGGCTTGCTGCTCATGATACCAAACATGTACAAGATAGCTGGCGAACAGCTGCCTTGCGTCATCAACGTCACGGCGCGCACCATCGCGACGCACTCGTTGTGTATCTTCGGTGACCACTCCGACGTGATGGCTTGCCGCCAAACCGGTTTTGCCATGTTCTGCTCCGGATCCGTTCAAGAAGTGATGGACTTGTCGGCAGTACCCCATTTGGCCACATTAAAGACCAGCATACCCTTCATCAATTTCTTTGACGGATTCCGCACCTCTCATGAGTATCACAAAATTGAGCTGATTGACGAAGAGGAAATCAAGAAGCTGGTTGACTATGACGACATCAAGCGTTTCCGCGACCGCGCAATGACGCCTGAACGGCCGGTGACACGCGGCACGGCCGAAAACCCGGAGACATTCTTCACGCACCGCGAAGCATGCAACAAGCATTACGAGGACGTGCCGGAAGTAGTGGAAGGCTATCTGAAACAAATATCCGAACTTACCGGCCGCGAATATCACATCTTCTCCTATTACGGCGCCGAGGATGCGGAAAACATCATCATCTTGATGGGATCGGCTACCGAGGCTGCCCGCGAGGTGATTGACCACCAGCTGAAGGAAGGAAAGAAGGTAGGAATGATTTCAGTACACCTTTATCGTCCATTCTCCGTCAAGCACCTGTTGGCCGCAGTGCCCAAGACCGTAAGGCGTATTGCCGTGTTGGATCGCACGAAAGAGCCGGGCGCCGAGGGCGAGCCGCTGTACCTGGACGTGAAGAGCGCTTTCTATGACGTAGAAAACAAGCCACTGATCGTGGGTGGACGCTACGGACTTGGTTCGGCAGACATCACGCCGAGCCACATCATCTCCGTGTTCAACAACCTGGAGATGAACGAGCCGAAGAATCACTTTACGGTAGGTATCGTTGATGACGTGACCTTTACTTCGCTGCCATTGCTCGAAGACATTCCCCTGGGAGCAGAAGGAACGTTCGAAGCCAAGTTCTATGGCCTGGGCGCTGACGGTACCGTAGGCGCCAACAAGAACTCCGTGAAAATCATCGGTGACAACACCAATAAATATTGTCAGGCCTACTTCTCGTACGACTCGAAGAAGTCAGGAGGTTTCACCTGCTCACACCTTCGTTTTGGAGATCAGCCCATTCATTCTACCTACAAGGTAATCACACCAAACTTCGTGGCTTGCCACGTTCAGGCATACTTGAGAATGTATGACGTGATTCGCGGTCTGCGCAAGAATGGCACATTCCTTCTGAACACCGTCTTTGAGGGAGAAGAGTTGGCAAACTTCATTCCGAACAGACTGAAGCGCTACTTCGCTCAAAACAACATTACCGTATACTACATCAACGCGACGAAGATTGCTCAAGAAATTGGTTTGGGCAACCGTACCAACACCATTCTCCAGAGTGCCTTCTTCCGCATCACCGAAGTCATCCCCGTTGACCTTGCGGTAGAACAGATGAAGAAGTTCATCGTGAAGTCGTACGGAAACAAGGGTCAGGACATCGTTGACAAGAACTATGCCGCCGTAGAACGTGGCGTGGAGTATCAGCAATTGACGGTTGACCCGGCATGGGCAAACCTTGCAGATGATGAAGAAGCTCCTGAAGAGGATGTTCCGGCATACATCAAAGAAATCGTACGCCCCATCAACGCGCAGAATGGCGATTTGCTGAAAGTGTCCGATTTCGTAAAATACGACATGGTAGACGGCACCATGCTGAACGGTTCGGCTGCCTACGAGAAGCGCGGCGTTGAAGCATTCAACCCCGAATGGACATCCGAAAACTGCATCCAGTGCAACAAATGTGCCTACGTTTGCCCCCACGCAGCCATTCGTCCGTTTGTATTGGATGAGGAAGAAATGAAGGGATTCGATGACAAGACACTGACCATGAAGGTTCCAAGACCGATGGCAGGCATGAACTTCCGCATCCAGGTAAGCGTGCTCGACTGTGTGGGATGCGGTAACTGCGCAGATGTATGTCCTGGAAACAAACTTGGTAAGGCGTTGAAAATGGTGCCTTTTACGCACGATGAGAAGATGATTGGAAACTGGAACTACCTCACCAAGAATGTAAAGAGCAAGCAGCATCTTATCGACATCCAGAGCAATGTGAAGAACTCGCAGTTTGCACAACCGTTGTTTGAGTTCTCCGGCGCATGCTCAGGATGTGGCGAAACGCCTTATGTAAAATTGGTTTCACAATTGTTTGGCGACCGTGAAATGATTGCTAACGCAACAGGATGCTCATCCATTTACTCCGCATCACTGCCTTCTACGCCCTACACGACCAACGACGAGGGCAAAGGTCCAACCTTCGCAAACTCACTGTTTGAAGACTTCTGCGAATTTGGAATGGGTATGTCTTTGGGAAACAAGAAGATGCGTAACCGCATCTCTCTCCTGCTCAATCAATTGACTGAAAAAGACGATACCTCGAACGAGTTGAAAGAAGCCGCACTGAAGTGGCTGGAAGTGAAAGACGACGCTCAAGGTTCTAAAGAAGCTGCTGCTCAGCTCAAGCCACTTATCAAAGCGTGCGCAGAGAAAGGTTGCGGTATCTGCAAAGAACTGATGACGCTTGAGCACTACCTCATCAAACGCTCACAATGGATTATCGGTGGTGACGGTGCTTCGTATGACATCGGTTTCGGCGGGCTCGACCACGTCGTCGCATCGGGAGAAGATGTCAATATCTTAGTTCTCGATACTGAAGTGTACTCGAATACGGGTGGACAGAGCTCAAAGGCAACACCGCTTGGTGCCATTGCTCAATTCGCCGCCCAAGGAAAGCGCATCCGCAAGAAGGACTTAGGCTTGATGGTTACAACCTATGGATATGTGTATGTGGCACAGATAGCAATGGGTGCTGACCAAGCTCAAACGCTGAAAGCCATCCGTGAAGCAGAGGCTTATCACGGACCATCCGTTATCATCGCCTATTCGCCATGTATCAACCACGGATTGAAAGCCAAGGGTGGCATGGGCAAGAGCCAGGCTGAGGAAGCGCGCGCCGTCGCATGCGGATACTGGCACCTGTGGAGATACAATCCTCAGCTTGCAGATCAAGGCAAGAACCCATTCGTACTCGACTCTAAAGTACCGGACTGGAGCAAGTTCCGCGAGTTCTTATTGGGAGAAGTTCGTTACTTGTCTGTAAAGAAAGCATATCCTAATGAAGCCGAAGAACTATTCGAAGCCGCAGAAAACATGGCGAAACTGCGCTATAACAGTTATGTTCGCAAAGCGCAGGAGAACTGGAACACTTCAGATAAAGAAACAGACTGAACAGCCAACGGGAAATCCTGATACGGCTGAAGCTACTGAAAACATAGTGGCAAGTAAGCCTAAAGAGGAACCTAAGGCCGAGCATGTCGTTGCGAAACCGTAAGCGACAGACATAGCTCACAATACATGGAAAGGAGGGTGTGTCAACACAATGGCGCCCCTCTTTTTCTTGTTTTGCGACCCATTGACGCTGAACGCATCTCGTCATGGTCATCTATGTTGACAACGTACCAGAAAGTGATGATAGCGTAAGGGGTGGGCATCACGCCTTGGGTTTGACAAATCTTTATCACAACCATTCGCCTGATGCGTCAAGCTCATTCAAACGTAAGCCAATAAATCAAAACATAGAACTACCCGCCCGGTATGTTAACAATATTTAAAGGCATCAAAAAAAATATTGTATTGCAACGTTATTCTGCATTCTTTTTTTGTACCTTTGCCAGCGAATAAAAACATACGAAGCCGTTTCTCTTCTGAAACGCAGAAATTTCTATCAACACTTATTATACAACAATGTATAGCAAAGACGAATTATCATCTAAAGATATCCAGGAATTGACGGATATCGCTCAACAAATGGGTGCCGAATTAGACGACAACAATACTCCCGAAGAAATCATATATTCAATACTCGATAAACAAGCGACGTCAGAAACAGAAGAAAATGCGACAGGCACAAAGCGGCGACGCATACGCATACCGACGCGTGAAACTGACAGGGTTTACTCGGTAAACGGAAAAGATGGTGAGAACTTCGACATGAAAAAGAAAAAAACAGCAAGCGAGCCAGCTTCATTGTTCAAAGAGGATGACATGACCAAGGATGACAATTCGCCCCAAGAAAAAAAGAATCTGACACCAGAAGAAGAACTTGCCGCCATACCTAAGCATAGGGGGAGAAAAACGAAACGCGAGCTTGAACTTCTTGCAATGATAGATGCCAAGAAGGAAGAAACTCGTGTTGATACAGAAAAACAAAAGAAGGACATAGAAAATAATGACAACACCGAGAAGTCACGCCCGACAGGAGTACATGATGAGGTGAATGAAAAAAAAGCAGAGAATGTGGAAGAAAATATTTCAAGCGCGAACTCAGAATACGCGACTAACAAGGACACTGGCATGACCAGCTTACTGGAACGCTTACAAGCGAAGGTGAACGCGCACAACGAAAACGAACAGGAACGCCGCGAGGCCATCGCAGATGGCATTTGGGAAGGTGATCCCGCCGACGGTACCGACTTCATCGTTGTACAGGACTTACCAATCTTGGATCAAGGAGCCGTACCCAACTATGACATGTTTGACAACCCCACCACCCCCATCATGCCATCGGTCTCATACCAAACTCCCGTAAACATGAGCGCATCAGATTCATCGGCATACGACTTCTCTGACATTATTGAAGCGAATGGGGTTTTGGAAATCATGCCCGATGGCTATGGATTCCTGCGCTCAAGCGATTACAATTATCTGTCTTCACCAGACGATGTGTACGTGGCCAGCTCGCAAATCAAGAAATATGGCCTGAAGACAGGAGATGTGATACAATGTCATGTACGTCCTCCACACGACGGAGAGAAGTACTTTCCATTGACCAACATTGACAAGATCAACGGAAGAAATCCGAATGAGATTCGTGACAGGATACAGTTTGAGCATCTTACTCCACTCTTTCCTGAAGAGAAATTCACACTCTGCGGTAACAAAGCAACGACCAACCTGTCCACACGCGTGGTCGACCTCTTCTCTCCTATTGGAAAAGGTCAGCGTGCCTTAATAGTCGCTCAACCCAAAACGGGTAAGACCATCTTGATGAAAGACATTGCCAATGCCATCGCTGCCAACCACCCCGAGGCATATCTCATGATGTTGCTCATTGACGAGCGACCCGAGGAGGTGACAGACATGGCACGCACGGTGAATGCAGAAGTCATCGCTTCCACCTTTGACGAACCTGCCGAGCGCCATGTGAAGATAGCAGGCATCGTCTTAGAGAAAGCCAAACGCATGGTAGAATGTGGACACGATGTGGTGATATTCCTCGACTCCATTACCCGATTGGCGCGCGCCTACAACACAGTGAGTCCTGCCTCTGGCAAGGTCTTGACGGGTGGTGTGGATGCCAACGCACTGCAAAAGCCCAAACGCTTCTTCGGTGCAGCCCGAAACATTGAGGGCGGAGGGTCGCTCACCATCATTGCCACGGCACTCATCGACACAGGTAGCAAGATGGACGAAGTGATTTTTGAAGAGTTCAAAGGCACCGGAAACATGGAGTTGCAACTGGATCGCTCGCTCTCCAACAAGCGCATCTTCCCTGCTGTCAACCTGGTGGCTTCGAGTACACGACGCGACGACTTGCTGCAAGACAAGACCACACTCGACAGGATGTGGATTCTGCGCAAATACATTGCCGACATGAACCCAATAGAAGCAATGAACTCAATTCATGACAGAATGATAAGAACCCGCAACAACGACGAGTTCTTGATGTCCATGAACTCATGATGATGAACGGATATATTGAAATAAAAGGTGCTCGTGTCAACAATCTGAAAAACATCAGCATCAATATTCCTCGTAACCAATTTATTGTCATTGCCGGACTTTCCGGCTCTGGCAAATCCTCGTTGGCCTTCGACACACTCTATGCCGAAGGTCAACGCCGCTATGTAGAATCGCTATCTGCCTATGCACGTCAGTTCTTGGGGCGCATGAGTAAGCCCGAATGCGACTTCATCAAGGGGCTGCCCCCTGCCATTGCCATTGAGCAACGGGTCATTGCACGCAATCCGCGCAGCACGGTAGGCACCTCTACCGAGATATACGAATACCTGAAACTGCTGTTTGCACGCATCGGCAAAACCTTTTCGCCCATCAGCGGTGAAGAGGTGAAGAAGC
The DNA here is from genome assembly GCA_946998205.1 of uncultured Prevotella sp. Taxonomy (GTDB): domain Bacteria; phylum Bacteroidota; class Bacteroidia; order Bacteroidales; family Bacteroidaceae; genus Prevotella. The sequence continues at coordinate 94,051 of CAMPYJ010000001.1, forward strand.
ATTCCACCGACGACTTGGTGGACTGCATGTTGCAATATTCCGCAGGCACCAAGTTTGCAGTGGTATCACCTCTGCACCTCATCGAGGGGCGGACACTGGAGAAGCAACTCGAAATGGAGATACAAGAGGGTTATACCCGACTGTGGCTGAACAACGAGTTTGTGCGCATTGACGACCTCTTGCAAGACAAGGCGGCACTCAAGGCAATCCCTCTCGACCAGATTTTCCTCCTCATCGACCGCCTATCGGTGAACAATGACAAAGATACCATTTCACGATTAACCGATTCGGCAGAGACAGCCTTCTACGAAGGACATGGCGAATGTATGCTCGTGTTCTTCCCTTCCAATATCACCTATCACTTCTCCACACGCTTCGAAGCCGATGGCATGAAGTTTGAGGAACCCAACGACAACCTCTTTTCCTTTAACTCGCCCGTAGGCGCCTGCCCTACCTGCGAGGGATTTGGTAGCATCATTGGCATTGACGAGAAGTTAGTCATCCCCAACACCACCCTCAGCGTGTACGACGGTTGTGTGCAGTGCTGGCACGGAGAGAAGATGGGCGAATGGAAAAACGAATTTTGCCGGCGGGCTGCTCAAGACAACTTCCCCATTTTCAAACCTTATCTGGAACTGTCGCGCAAAGAGAAAGACATGCTGTGGCACGGACTGCCCTCAGAAAAGCAAAAGGACATTCACGACCAAGTGAGCATTGATGCCTTCTTCCAAATGGTGAAGGAAAACCAATACAAAATACAGTACCGTGTCATGATGAGCCGATACAGGGGCAGGACCGTGTGCCCTACCTGTCACGGCACACGATTGAAGCAAGAAGCCAGTTGGGTGAAAATTCAGGGCATGTCTATCACCGACTTGGTGGAGATGCCCATTGTCAACCTCAAGCAATGGTTCAATGAGCTGACACTCGATGAACACGACCAGCAAATAGGCAAGCGACTGCTCACCGAAATCAACAATCGCTTGCAATTCCTCCTCGATGTGGGCTTGGGCTATCTCACGCTCAACCGACAGTCGAACACCCTCAGTGGCGGCGAGAGCCAGCGCATCAACCTCACCACCTCATTGGGCAGCTCACTCGTTGGCTCGCTCTACATCTTGGACGAGCCAAGCATCGGTCTGCACAGTCGTGACACGCAGCGACTCATCGAGGTGCTGAAAAAGCTGCAAGCCTTAGGCAATACCGTCATGGTGGTAGAACACGACAAAGAAATGATGTGCGCTGCCGACACCCTCATTGACGTGGGTCCCGATGCAGGACGATTGGGAGGCGAGATTGTGTTCAATGGACCGCTCCAAGAGGTGCTACAACATCCTGCGGAAATGGCACGCAAATATCCACGTTCGCACACCATACAATACCTCACAGGCAACGAGACCATTGATATGCCCACCTCCAGACGGTCGTGGAACCATGCTATCAAAGTGGTAGGGGCACGCCAAAACAACCTGAAAGGCATTGATGTCAGCTTTCCGCTCAACGTGCTTACGGCTGTTACGGGCGTCAGTGGTTCGGGAAAATCTACACTCGTTAAAGGCATTCTCTACCCTGCATTGAAACGTCATCTCAACGAGGTGGCAGACCAGCCCGGCGAATACATCTCTTTAGAAGGCGACTGGAAATACATCCAGCACGTGGAGTTTGTCGACCAAAACCCCATTGGCAAGAGTTCGCGAAGCAATCCTGCCACTTATGTCAAAGCGTATGATGCCATTCGACAACTGTTTGCCGAACAGCCATTGGCAAAACAATTAGGTTTTTCGGCACAATACTTCTCCTTCAACACCGAAGGCGGACGCTGCGAGGAGTGCAAGGGCGCAGGCACCATTACCGTGGAGATGCAATTCATGGCTGATTTGGAATTAGAATGCGAGGCTTGTCACGGTCAGCGTTTTAAGAAAGATGTGTTGGACGTTCGTGTGGCAGGAAAGAATATCAACGACGTGCTGAACATGACCATTGCCGAAGCCATCGAGTTTTTCGATGCGCTGCAACAGAAGTCAATTGTCGCCCGATTGCAACCACTCTATGATGTGGGATTAGGATACATCAAATTAGGACAAAGCTCCTCTACCCTTTCGGGCGGTGAAAACCAACGTGTGAAACTGGCTTACTTCATCGGACGTGAGAAGCAGGAGCCCACACTGTTCATCTTCGACGAGCCTACCACAGGACTCCATTATTTGGACATCAAGCGTTTGCTGTCGGCATTCGACGCACTGCTCAATCGAGGGCACTCCATCCTTGTCATCGAACACAACTTGGATGTGATTCAGTATGCCGACCATGTCATCGACCTTGGACCCGACGGAGGAGATAAAGGAGGCAACTTGGTGGCGACTGGTACGCCCGAAGAGATAGCGAAATGCAAAAACAGCGTGACGGGGCAATATCTCCAACGCGAGCTGCACAAAGCACAGCCCTAACGACGGCCGATACCAACCACCCACTGCACAGCGCAAACCTGAAACATGAATCGCACCGAACTCTCTATCCTCATTCCCACCTACAACGATTGTTGTGTAGAACTGGTGAACAGCTTGGCACAACAAGCCATGCGTTTGTCGGGTTTAAGCTATGAGATAATCGTGTTAGATGATGCATCTAACCGCCCTAAAGTATTACTTCAAGCTGCTTACATTAATGAGTTAAGAAACACAAGGTTCGTACGTAGAGAGACGAATGTGGGACGTGCCAAAATACGCAACATCCTTACTTCCATGGCACGCTATCGGTGGCTGCTTTTCTTAGACAGCGACATGGAGATTGTCAGTCCTGATTTCTTGGAACGATACCTGCAAGCCCCCTCCGAAGCAACGGTGATTTATGGCGGCAATTGCGTGCAGCGTGACAGGCTGCCGCACGATGGAACCCTGAAATATCGTTATGAAAAAGCGGCTGAACAAACGCACGATGCCGCCCAGCGCAACAAACAACCTTATCAGCAGTTTAACACTTCCAACTTTTTAGTGGCAAAGTGGGTCATGGAAGCGCACCCCTTTGACGAGCGCATCCAGACCTATGGCTATGAGGACGTGCTGTTTGGAAAGACCTTGCACACGGCAGGCATTACTATTCTGCACATCGACAACCCCGTAGGCTTCGGCACGTTTGAGTCGAACCGCAGCTTTCTCGCCAAGACCGAAGAGGCAATGCACACCCTGTTTCAATACCGCAAAGAACTGGTGGGCTATTCCAACGTTTTGCATACCTATGCCCACCTGCGCCGTTTTCGGTTGGCGTGGCTCTTTCGCCTGCTCTTTCTATGCGTAAAAAAAAGGATGAGAACCCAACTCCTGAGTACTCATCCCTCTCTTTTTGTCTTCAAATGTTATAAATTAGGCTTTTATGCGTCCATTGCACATTGCACACGACAAGAAAGAAAATAAAAGACTTTTCAACACTCTGACAAACAACGTATTAAACGACATTTCGCATCATCCCGTCATTACAGTAAAGTAACAAACCTGGTTCAATCGCAGTATTCTTCCCCATGATAACTATTCAGCTGAAGAAAAAAAACGTCTTGCCTCCGTCTTCTATTTCCCACAAGACATCCCCTCGAAAGCCTTTGAAAAAGCAGTATGTTTTCATGTGTTTTCAATTGCATTGACATTGAGTACCAAAGTCATGTGAATTGTACGCCAATGTCAGCGACTTTGGCATTCAAGGTCATTGACATTGATTTTCAAGTTGGATGCGCTTGCGTCCCTGCCGGACAGCTTACTCAAACTATGTGTCAGCAAATTTTGCAAGATGGTCTACACCTAAAAAAGGTTCTTCCGTTAAATGCGTAGACAATTGTCATGTAGAGCGCACAGCTTTAACGTGAAGAACCATAAAATAGGTATTAGGGTGGTTCTATAAATTGCCACCGTAAAGTTTTTTTATGTCAGTCTTTCTTCTTATCTTGTTGACTCTTTTTATATAAAACAGGCTGCGCCTCAACAAATCAAACAAGTTTGATTGTATTCGGCTTGCTCCGTTTTTGGTTCAATTTGTTTGTTCGTTCAGTCGTATAGCCTGCTATACTCCTTCACTCACAAACAAATTGACCAAAAAAAATAGTCGCACAATCTCTCTAAGCTAATCTATAAAGCCGCCCATTAAAGACTACTATTCTTGATTTGCCAACTTGAACCTAAAATGTTCTTTACCGATTTTGACAACTAAGATAACCGGTGCTTCACCTACATTCTCTATTTTCGTCAGGAAACTCCCAGTCCTCAGCTGCTGACCAGTTAAGGAATATACTGCATAACTGTCATATTTCCCATCTATCACAATATCGCCTTGTTTTAACATGGCCCTGACGGGAGCTTGCTTTACATCGCTGACGCCATCCGTGCTCATCGCTAAAACCTTTACCATAACAGGTTCGGCGCCTGGTGTCTGTACGAGGAACATGGCGGCACGTGGCTTCGTATCATCACTCTTGAAAATCAACGAAACATATCCGCCATCCTTGGGCAGTTTGCTTGGGGTGTACGTGAAGTACCTGTTCATTGACGACGGCACGAGAGTAACGGTGATTGGGTTGACGGCGTTCTTGGCTTTCACCTCAAATACCTGAGGGGCAGTACGGAGACCAGGCCTAAACAGCAGTTGCATTTTATCTTTACTCACCTGAAGCTCCGGAAGATCCGTACGGCCGAATGTAACGTTGTCTATCATGAAATTGAGTGACGTTTCGTTACCACCCGTTTTACTGTAGAATGAAAAAGCGATATGGAACTTATCGTCTATGTTACGGCTTATGCTGTCTATCTTGGAGAGATCCAAACGATAGTTGTACCAATTTTCTTTTTCTGCAACGACGCCCGCTGGTGAGTAGTCATTGAGATTGACAAACTGATCTGTCACCTTACCATCTTTCTCACTGATAATATAAAACCCAAACAGCTCTCCCCCATCTTGAATGGGATTGGCATATCGTAAACTGAACGTGAGAATCTTACTCTTAGCCTGCTTATAGGAGAGTGTAGGTGACAACAGCCATGATTCGTGCTCGTGCTTGTCTTCTACACCGAATTTAAGAAAACATATTTGAGCCACTTCGTTTTCTACGTCAGTTCTTCCCTTGTATTTCTGCTCCCACGCATAGAAAGGTCTCTCACCTCTGAGGGTTAAGTTTTGCCAGTTGGCAAGTCCTAACACTCGGGTGTGTCTAAGATTTGTGAAATCCTCGTTGAGGAGTGGTAAAGCCTCACTGTCGGCATTTTTCATCATTCCCTCTTGAATGCTGTTGAACTTCTGCCGGTCTTCTTTCGCATTTTCAAGTATGTCTACCTGGTTTACCAGAATTTCGCCTTGTGAGCTGTTGACAAATCTTATAAACGTAGGACGATGTGTGTTTACCTTGAACTCTCCGTTGGCATCAGCTTGTTCCGCAGACATCCAATGGCCACCGCCATCTATCGAATATTCCGCTTTACAATTTTGCGCACTGCTTGACGGATGTAGCTTAACGGCAGAAACTCCGTTGGCGAGAATTTCATCAAAATACAGAATACCATTCTTTGCAAGCAGAATGTTTCCTGCTGATTTCCAACTGCCGTCAAGACGCCAATACCCCTTGTCGAACTTAAAGAAATTTTGCCATGCTGGTTTATCTTTAAAACGATTGTCCATAGGTCGTTCAGCTTTAAAGGTTTCAGTGAGCATGCTGTTGTTGTTTTCTGCACAAACTCCTTTCAGCTCTATTTTCACCGTGTCTGACAACGGTGTAGAAACTAAAAGCGTGGCCGTATATACACCAGCAGCCTTAGGTTGAAAACTTACCTTCACCTTATTATTATAGAGCTTATCTGTTCTTGAACCATAGTAAAACTGTGTAGTATTAAGGCGGAAAGCCCCATTGGGCTTTTGATGCAGAGCAAGCGCCACATTTGTGAAGACGTTTTTTATATCAAACTCTACCTGCTGCTCATCAGTTTTGTTTACGTCAGCTTTCATTTCTCTCACCTTAACGCCTTCTTTTAGGGAGATACTTGGTTTCTTGCCTGCCGCCATAAAGTATCCCATCACGGTGAAAGAACCGGAATTCTCTTGATCTGCACCATATACCTTTAAAGCATAAGAACTACTTCCTACAAAGACTCCTTTCTTTGCTGGCGTAACAGCCAACTTGGTAAGTACCGACCCATCCTTTTCCAACTTGGACACTCCCAGTTTAAGAACGCTTTCCGCATTGCTGCCATGATAGGATATTGTTGGCAGGTTAGAAAGATGCGACGTTTGTATTGCCACATCATATTCTTTGGTAACTCCTACCTCGCCCATAACAGTTTTGAATTGAGGAAGGATGGCAACAAGAGGAGTGCGATCCTTTGCAGACAAGCGTAACAAGCTGAAGTCGTCAAAGCGCACGCTGCTGTTTGGGGCTATTTCAATGAAGAAGTCTAACTTATCCGCATTTTTAGGACATGTCAGTCGGAATTTTAATGTACCATAAGTTTTTAGTCTGCCAAAATACACTTGACTGTTGTTGATGAACTTTTCATCCTTGCAGGGCAATTCCCTGCCAGCACCATCCAACCAGCGAAAAGCAAGGCGCAGCGGCCCTCTTTGATCCTTGCTCTCTACGGTGCAATAGTTCAAGAGACACTCCAACTCGTCACCAAACGACACATCTTTAGACTTAAGGTTAATCGTTTGTCGCAAAAAACCCTTCTCTTCGTTGGTAGATATACCAAGGGCAAACCCCGTGTCACTACTAAAACGGCCATTCTCATCAATTTTTGTGAGTTTACCTTTTGTCTCCCAGTTAGCTGGCATGTCTCCGTTAAAAGTGTCAAAGAACTGATTGTCAAGTAGCTCCTTGGTTGGCTTGTCGTTTTCACTGAGTTTCGATATAGAGTGTTTGATACTAAAATCTGACAATTGAGCATTCATTGTCATAGATTTAAAAAAACATAACAAAACTAATGTTAACGCATGTCGCCGGTCGAAAGATCTGTGATTCATTTTCATCGTTTTTATTATTTACTATTTATAACTTAAATTCCTTGTTCACATAACGAAATACAAAATATAACACATTATTTTATATGATATATCTGTAAATAATATCAATTTCCTTAAAGAATAATATTTTTGCAAAGATATGATTTTTTACATTAGTAGCACTATTAAATGTTACTATTTAACAAAAACATATAAAATAAAAACATATATTAACATACAGTTATAACAATAGGGTGAAGATTCAAAATCGAAATGCAAAATTTGTTGGTGTTTGGATTGCATTAAAACCATGAAAAACACCGCGGAGGTTTGCCATGCGGCCGGGGGTGCGAAGCCCCCGAAGAGCACAATCAGCAATACAAAAAAAAACAAAAGGGAGACCGCAGTCTCCCAAAGATTAATTAAGGGCGGTTCTATAAATTACCGCCGTAAAGTTTTTTGTATGTTGGACAGTTTACGTTTTGTCATCTTGCGGTCTCTTTTTATATAAAACAGGCTGCGCCTCAACAATTCAAACAAGTTTGATTGTATTCGGCTTGCTCCGTTTTTGGTTCAATTTGTTTGTTCGTTCAGTCGTATAGCCCGCTATACTCCTTCACTCACAAACAAATTGACCACAAAAACAGTCTCACAATCTGTCAAAGCTAATTTATAAAACCGCCCATATGTCCAAAAGTTGCATTTCTTAATTGAACTTACGACTTAATTTATAGAACACCCCTTATTTTATTACCTTATTTCTTTTCTGGTTTCTTCAGTGCCGTCAGCATACTTTGTCTTAATGATGTTTATTCCCTTGTGTGGCACATTTATTTTCATACCGTATTGGTTATAACACACTTTAGATACTATTACCTTGCCATTGTGAGTTTCTTGTATACCCGCAGTATCCGAACCTTTGTAAACCGTCATATTTGCTGGGTTTCCATTAAGATTATATACCTGCCAATTCCTCTCGTGCGCTAAATTTACCTGTGCCTTTGTGCAATCATTTTTTTCAGCACCTAATGTTGTGTCAACAATGATAAGCATTCCTGTTGAACGACCTTTTCTGTCAGGAAGACTATTAATCATGTTTGTCATATTTTCCCCCTTGATATTATTGCCGTAACAATTTACATAGCTCAAGTCTTTGCAAGCAGAAAAATCAATCATTTCAAATTGGTTGATTTCCCCACTAAATGTTTGCAATGCTTGGTTTTTGCTTAAATCAATTTCGCTTATTTGATTCAATCCACACATCAACTCCGTCAGTTTAAGTTCGTGGGTAACATCAATGTGTGAAAGTTGTGCATAAAGAGCTTGCAGTTTTATCAATTCCGTGTATATTGTAGCAGTATTCTCTATCAGGTTTAGGGTTAAGCTTTTTCCGTTCCAGCCAGACAACGCAGCCCCCTCAATGAATGGTGCAGTAGCAGGAGTAGTCGTTTCAATAGAAATCATCGCAAACCCCTTTTCCGGGCGAGATATTTTGAAATAAGCATCACCTTTCCTTATTTGTTCAAACCTTGCAGTGATTTTTGTAGTCTCTTTTATTATAGCAGTTTTGGTCGCTGTAATATCAGTTTCGTTTGCTTTCAATTCGGTCAATTCATATCCATTTTCAGGTATGACGTTGAACGTTAATTCTGTTCCGTATATCACTTTTGTCAAATCAACACCATTGCCTACGGTAATCTTACCATTTTTTGCAGCTTCGATAGTTACCGTCAAATAGGTAGGATCAGAACCGTCATAGTTTATTCCCATACCATACATACCCCCATTGATATAGTCTTTTATAGTCCAAGACTTATCATTTGCCATAACAACATCGCTCTTTAGTGCAACATTTTTTTCCGTTCCAGCTGGTGCTTGTGTGTCAATAATGTAAAGAAGCGGCTTTTTTGACTTGCCATCATACAAAGAATTTACCATTGCCGTCATCTTACTTCCTATGAGTGCGTTTCTGTAGCAATTTACTCTATACAATCCGCTTGAACCTGTCAAGTCGAGTGTTTCCAATTTATTTTGTTGGCAATGCAATTGCAAAAGTGCGCTATGATTTTTTAAAATGAGAGTTTTTATCTCATTGTTAGAGCAATCTAAATAAGTTATAGGGCTTCCTTCGTCTGAAGAAAATTGAGTAATGTTATTTCCACTACAGGTTAACTCTCCCACGTCACCCTTGATAGTTATGTTTTGTTTGGTAAGCGTCAGCGTTTGTTTTCCAGAATAAGGCGCACTTTCGGCTACACCGTCAATTAAGATTTCAGCATCACCAACAGCCTTAATTTCTAACCTTATTTTTTCACCAATTTGTTTTGTTGTTGTGAAGACAATATTATGCTTACTAACTTCTGGTACATAGTCTATCCCATTAAAAGTTCCTCCTATCATACTGCCATTATCTGTTCCATCCAGCCAGTCGCACATAATCCAACCTTTTGCCTTAGCTGCTTCAACATCCTTCACATAACACTTGTTACCTTCGTTTTTATTGCGTGTGTTCACGACATACAACATCGGAGGGCCCTGTGTTGGGCGTGGCAATTTTTTGATAAAGTCATCCATGCCTTGTCCTTCTATTTTATTGCTGTAAACCTTTATCCACCACAAAGAGGTATTTTTGCTCAAATCCAATGTTGTAAGCAGATTTTGTTCCGCATACAAGTCAGCCAATGCCGTACAATTGCTTATGTCAAGTCTCGCTAATCGATTATTGCCGCATTCCAATCGTTTCAACGCCTTATTGGCACTTCCAGTTGTAAGCGTTGTTAATTTATTGTGACAGACAACCAATTTTTCTAAGTTCTCATTCATGCTAACGTCCAACGCTGACAAATTATTATCATGGCAATCTAAAGTGTTCAAGGTAATACATTTGTTAATTTCCAAATCGCTTAATTTATTCTCATAACATTTTAAGATTTGAAGTTTCGGAGCATCAGCAACAAGTTCTGTCAATTGGCATTTGTAGCATTCCAATTGTGTCAAATTGCCTGAAATAACAATTTCTTTTGTAGGGTCTACAACTTCATATTCACCATAGAAATCGTTCTTTTTTACGCCACCAGAAATGTTAGCCTCATTAAAAGGTTGGGTATAAATGCGTAGCTTTGTGCCAACGGGCGCTTCCGTTTTCATTTTAATAGTTGCTTGACGTTGCGCCCAAACTTTGTTTGGCAGCATGACACATAGCACATTCATAACCAGTAGCAATATCAGCTTTAGCTTGCTACAATCTTGTTTTTGCGTTTTACTAATGTAGTTTACGAATGAATGTTTCATACATATTTGGTTAAAAAATTGATAATATAAGTACGTTGTTGTTTTGCTTATTTAAAATAGAATTAATCTATATAGGGCGGTTCTATCAATCAGCTTTGACAGTTTGTGGGACTATTTTTGAGGTCAATTTGTTTGTGAGTGAAGGAGTATAGCGAGCTATACGGCTGAACGAACAAGCAAATTGAACCAAAAACGGAGCAAGCCGAATACAATCAAACTTGTTTGAATTGTTGAGGCGCAGCCTGTTTTATATAAAAAGAGTCCACAAGATGACAAAACGTAAAAACACTGACATAAAAGAACTTTACGGTGGTAATTTATAGAACCGCCCTTATACAATCTTCAAATGAGCCTGTCTTCTTATCACCACCCTGCCCGATGTAACATTTTTACGGGCAAAGGTAGTGAATAAAGAATACCGAACAATGGCGGTTAACGTTGGATGCTTACGATACGCAACATTCAACACCTCACAACATTTTAAATCCTTGTGAATCTTATTGTACCACAAACTTAAAAACACCATTATTGTTTGTTTTTACAATGTAAACACCCGGTATCAAATGCAACGTTGCACAACCCTTGTTCTTTACGCTCAATGTATCCACTTGTTTCCCTTGAATGTCATAGACATTTACAATAGCGTCTTTGTTGGCACTTAGAGTTATTAGATTACCATTTTGCCATAGTTTTATAGGTCTTTTATTTTCATTTACATAGCTAATAGATGAAGCTGCCGCTTTCATGGTGACAGGTCTCGTTCTATATTCCTTACCTGCTATTGACAAATCAGGGAAAGCATCTGTTTGCATGCTGCAATACATCTCCGTCTCTTCTGTCAATTTAAAAGTAAATTTACCATCTACTTCTTCATAATATAACCCTTTCACGACAGGTAGTCCAGCGACATTCTTATTCAACCATATATAAGTTGTAGGTTGAGGGGCGTTAGTAACACCTTTCAAATGATTAAACGCAGAAAGGTCTACGACATTTCCCCTTATCAATTCGGGAGTTATAAAATAAGGACGTTGTGGAGCATAAAGATAATTTTCCATATTACGCTTTTCAGGCAACATGTACATTGGTATGGCATTATGTCCACATCTCATCTCTTTCAACAGACTATAATCGGCTGGCAATTTTAAGTCATTAATTTGATTAAAGGCTATATTCACTCTTTCCAACTTATTCATTTTCGTTAAATTAACAGCTGTAAGTTTGTTGCGTTCAATATTTAAATCTGTCAAATTGACGTAATCAGAAAGATTCAAAGCATTAATTTGATTACCAGCAAGCGAAAGTTTTATTATCGTTTTAGTTTTCGGCAGTATTATTTCGCTTGCATAGCAACCATTAGCTGATAATTCTATTGCGTTTTTAAACAACGAAAAATCAACAGATTGCAATCGGTTATTATCTAAAATTATACGTTTTGCAGGACTTTCAACCGTACCTTCATTAAAGCCACAGAATCCACTAAGCTCTGGAAATTTGAGCAAGTCTAAATCCTTGCATTGTATTTGAACCAAATGCTTTTTATCAAATTCAGCATCAAGGAAATTGTGCTTCACGATGGTTTCTGATTTATTCAAAGTAATTTCTTGAATAACTCCATCGCCCCAATTTATTAAACATGGACTATTATCCGTTGTGCTTGAAAGCGTTAAATCGAAAGTTAATTTTTCTGTCGTAAACTTATCTGTTGTAAATGCCGCATGAACAGCATCCAATCCTTTGGACTTTCCCGCTAATTTAATCGGCATAATACCATAACGGTCATTAATATTGTGCAGCTTTGGTAAAGCAGGGTTGTCTACAACACAATAAATTTCACAATCATAAGCTTCATTAAAAGTAAAGATTCCATCTTCTTCCTTATAAGTACTTGGATCTATGAGCATTGCTGGGTCGGCATTGTTGCCACGATTATTATAACGATACCATGAAAATTTAGAAATTGTACCTTTATATGATAAAAAGTCAGAAAGGTCAACAGTCATTCCTTTTATTTTATTTTTCTCCAAATATACAGGACGCATCGGACCGTATGTATAGACAAAAGTCTTCTTTTCCGGAAATTCTGCTAAGGTGAGCCTATTCCTATCAAACACAAAATTTCTTGTAGTTGGCGGCAATTTTAAGTCTTCTATCTCATTTGCATTACAAACAACATTTTCTAACTTTGGACAACCGGTAAGGTCTAATTTTTTAAGGGAACTCCATGCACATGAAAATTTTAGTAACTCCTTACAGTCAGTAAGTGTAATTTCAGATACTTTTCTATTGCTTATGATCGTAAACTCAATGAAAGGGCCACCCCAAACCTTAACTTTATGAATTTTGTTGACAGCCATGTCTGCAAAGTTATAGGACAGCAAATCAGCGTTACCATACGATATTTTCTCATGAGTTCCTGTTCCATCACCATAATCTATATAATATTTTGTACCTGACTTGGCTTTAATTTTCATTGAAAATTGTTCTGTTGATGTTGATTTCGTTTCATACGATGTCGTGAAATTAATTTCATCAGCATAAATTACCGTACCTATTCCCAACAGCGGAATCATAATTAATAAACTCAAAAAGTGATGTACTTTTTTCTTCATTACACATTTCAGTTTGTTAATAATATTTGTAATATTGCGCAAAATTAATACTATTTTGTAATAAAACAGAAAACAATAGTATTTATTTGACAAAAAAAAACACAAATATTGATTCAAGATAGAAGTACAAGGCCTGCGGGTATCTTGATATACTTAAAACCATGAGAGAGACTGCGGGGTCGCCTTTCGGTTGGGATGCTTAACCCCAAAGAGCATAACCGCCCATACAAATACAGAAAAGGGAGACACCGCGGGCTCAGCAAAGATAATTTGCCCTGTACTGTGAAACATCATCAAGCAACCGCAAGTAAAAGTTCGCAAATTTTAGTTCCGCCGATAAAGCAACTTCTTTATTTAAAATTAGATACGCCCTTACGACCATCTTACTTTTCAATCTCCATGCTTTTGCCCTCCAATCTGCATGCTATTGCACGGCAAAAGCATGCGTTTATGCGGCTAAAAGCATTGCTTTCAGTGCGGTTCTATAAATTAGCTTTGACAGATTGCGAGATTGTTTTTTAGGCCGATTTGTTTGTAAGTGAAGGAGCATAGCGAGCTATACGACTGGACGAACAAGAAAATTAAGTGCGGTTCTATAAATTACCATCGTAAAGTTCTTGTTCGGCAGTCTTTTTACGTTTTGTCATCTTGTTGACTCTTTTTGGTTCAATTTGCTTGTTCGTTCAGTCGTATAGCTCGCTATACTTCTTCACTCACTAACAAATTGACCTCAAAAAAAAATAGTCTCACAATCTGTCAAAGCTAATTTATAGAACCGCCCTTTATCGAGAAAGGTAAGGATTAAGAGAGGCGCGCCCTTCGCCGAGGAGACGCTGGCGTTGAAGCAAAAAAACATCGTTTCCCTGTTTCAACCACGAATGAGCGAATTTGGCAACGGCACGCGGTTGCGTTCAACCACGCCACCCGTCACTCAACGTTCAACGCCGCCGCCTTTCAATGAAGGAACCGCGTGCTTGTTTTTGACGACAATCAACTTTTTGAGACGGAAAAACCGCGGCAATCATTCGTAAACATCGTCGATACCAAACCCACCTTCGTCTTGATCATCCTTGGCGCACGGATTGTACCCCTCAGGAAGTCCAAAAGAGGCGTCGGTTTTATATCCTAACGAAGCATCTTTATAAACTCTCTTCATGAAGTTGGCCCATATCGGCAAAGCCATGGTTGCCCCCTGCCCCATCCTCATGGAGTCGAAATGGATGTCACGGTCTTCACCGCCTACCCAGCACCCGCTCACCAGTTGTGGCGTGAACCCCATGAACCATGCGTCAGAATTTCGGTTCGTAGTACCCGTCTTCGCCCCAATCTCTCCTTCCATGTCGTACTTGAAGCGCAACCGGCTTGCCGTTCCTCTGTCAACGACTTCCTGGAGGAGCACCAGCATCTTGTTGGCGCTCTCTGCGCTGATCACCTCGCTCATGCGGGGTTGGAAGGTTGCCAGCACGTTTCCCTCGTTATCTTCTATTTTAGAAACAAACATCGGAGCGGTACGGATGCCGTGGTTGGCAAAGGCGGTGTATGCGCTGACCATTTCGCCAACCGAAACCTCGCAAGGCCCCAGGCAAAGCGCCATGGAGGGATGGATGTCTGGATTCCGGATGCCGAAGTCGTGAAGCATACTCACAAACAGCTGTGGGTTCAAGCGGCTCATCAGGTATGCCGAAATCCAATTGTTCGAGTTTGCCAAGCCCCACTTCAGCGTCACCATCGATCCGTATCGCCTTCTGTTTGCGTTTCTTGGCGTCCAAGGCCTACCCGCCACCATATACGTTCTCTGCACGTTGGGCGCCTGGTCGCAGGGCGAGAAGCCGTTCTCCATGGCCAAGGCATACAGAAAGGGCTTGATGGTAGACCCCACTTGCCGGCGTCCGGCCATCACCATGTCATACATGAAGTGGTTGTAGTCAAGACCACCCACATACGCCTTCACTTGCCCCGTCTGCGGATCCATGCTCATGAAGCCTGCCCGAAGGAACGACTTGTAATAACGGATGGAATCCATGGGTGTCATTATCGTATCCACGTCACCATGATAGGTAAACACCGACATGTCGACAGGCGTGTTGAACGACTTCTTTATTTCCGCGTCAGTGGCTCCCGCGGCCTTCAACACCCTATAACGCTCGCTTGCCATCATGGAGCGGTTCAATATCGACCTTATCTCTTTCGGTGTCAGAGCGTTGGTGAAGGGTGCGTTGGGGCATTTCGCCTTCTCTTTGTCAAATGCCGGTTGCAGAAACTTAGCCACATGGTTGTAAACGGCTTGTTCGGCATACAGCTGCATGCGCGAGTCGATGGTGGTGAACACCTTCAGGCCATCTGTGTAGACATTATAGGGCTTGCCGTTTTTCTTCAAATTCTTATTGCACCACCCATAAAGAGGGTCGGTTGCCCAAGCGATGGAGTCATAGACGAATTGACTCTGGTTCCATGAAGGATAATCGGAACGACGCGGATGAGAGGCCATCATGTATTGGCGAAGGAATTCTCGAAAATAGGTGGCCAATCCGTTTTTGTGATCCGTGCAATGAAAGTTCAGTTTCAGCTTCTCATCGGCATACCTGTGACATTCGGCTTTTGAAAGATATCCAGCCTTCTGCATTTGCCCAAGCACTACATTGCGTCGTTCGGTACATCGTTCGGGATAACGAATGGGATTATAAAGAGACGGATTCTTGCAAAGGCCGATGAGCATGGCCGACTCTGTGACCGTCAAGTCTTTGGGTTCTTTATTAAAATAGGTGTTCGCAGCAGTCTTGATGCCTACCGCGTTGTGGAGAAAATCAAAATAGTTAAGGTATAATGCGATGATTTCCTCCTTGGTGTAGTTGCGTTCCAACTTAACGGCGATGACCCATTCGATGGGTTTTTGCAGCATTCGCTCCAACGTGCTCCGCGCCGTTTCTGAATAGAGCTGTTTAGCCAATTGCTGCGTGATGGTAGACCCCCCCCCTGCGTTCTCTCTTCCCAGAATCCCACGTTTGACGATGGCGCGTCCCAATGCGAAAAAGTCGATTCCCGAATGTTCATAAAACCGCTCATCCTCGGTTGCCACCAAAGCGTGAACCAAATGTGGTGAAATTTTTGAATAAGGTATGACGATGCGGTTCTCCTTGTTAAAGTTCCAGGTTCCCAGCACCTTGCCATCTGCCGAATAGACCTGGGTCGCGAAACGACTGATGGGGTTCTGAAGGTCTTCTACATCAGGCATGTAGCCTATCCACCCGTTCCATATCGCGACAAACGCGACCAGGACGGCACAAAATACCGCGGCCAAAGTTTTCCAAAGGAAATGAACAAATGCCTTTCTCATTCTCTGCGACACATATAATATTATTGATGCAAAATTACAACATTTCTTTTAATTCTCTATCGTAAATAAAAAATTATAACTAACTTAGCAGTCAGTTCCAAAAACATATTAATCATACAAAATGGAAAAACGTCATTTTATCACCATCGCCGACCTCACTAAAGACGAGCTGATGTATCTGCTGGCCATGGCCGGGCAATTTGAAGCCCACCCCAACCGCGAACTATTAAAAGGTAAAGTGGTAGCCACGCTCTTCTATGAGCCGTCAACCAGGACGCGTCTTAGCTTCGAGACGGCCGCCAACAGGCTTGGTGCCCGCGTCATAGGTTTTTCAGACGCAAAGGCTTCCAGCGTGTCCAAAGGGGAGACTCTCAAGGACACCATACTCATGGTTTCCAACTACGCCGACCTCATCGTCATGCGCCATTACATCGAAGGGGCGGCTCAATACGCCAGTGAGGTGGCTCCCGTTCCCATCATCAATGCCGGTGACGGTGCTCACATGCACCCTTCACAGTGCCTGCTGGACCTCTACTCCATCTACAAGACGCAAGGAACGCTGGAGAACCTGAACATTTACCTGGTGGGTGATTTAAAGTATGGTCGCACGGTGCACTCACTCATCATGGCAATGCGCCACTTCAACCCCACCTTCCACTTCATCGCTCCAAACGAGCTGTCCATGCCCGCTGAGTACAAGCTGTACTGCCAAGCGCACGGCATCAAATATCAAGAGCACACAGCCTTCAACAGCAAGGTGCTGGCAGACGCCGACATCCTCTACATGACACGCGTGCAGAAAGAACGCTTCTCCGATCTGATGGAATACGAGCAGGTGAAAAACGTTTACATCCTGCGCAACGACATGCTCAAAAGTGCCAAGGAAAACCTCAAGATAATGCACCCTCTCCCGCGCATAAACGAAATTGCTTACGACGTGGATGACAATCCGCACGCCTATTACATTCAACAAGCCCAGAACGGACTCTATGCCAGACAAGCCATACTCAGTCATTGTCTGGGCATCACCCTTGAAGACATCAAGCAAGATAAAACAATCATCAAATAAGTTGTGTAACAACAATAAAAGTCTGATTATGAATAAGAAAGAGCGTTTAGTCGCAGCAATAGAAAACGGTACCGTCATCGATCACATTCCTGCGGGCAAGACATATCAAGTTGTCAATCTCCTGAAACTCCAGTCATTGAACACACCCGTTACCGTTGGCAACAACTTCGTGTCAAAAAAGATTGGAAAGAAAGGCATCATCAAGGTTTCCGACAAGTTCTTCTCTGACGAAGAGATCAGCCGGCTCTCCGTGGTAGCCCCGAAAGTAGTACTCAACATCATCAAAGGCTACGAAGTGGTTGAGAAGAAAACCGTTGAGACACCGAACGAATTGCGCGGCATCGTGAAATGCAATAACCCCATGTGCATCACCAACAACGAACCCATGCAAACGGTATTCCATGTGGTAGACAAGACGCATGGCTTGCTGAAATGCCACTATTGCGACAAAGAACAAGACATCAACAAGGTAGAACTCTGCTAAACCACGGCCTGTCGAACTTCCTCAGAGGAAACCAATCGCAGACACTAAAGCGCGAACGGAACGCTGATGAAAACGAATTAGGGAGGTTCTATAAATTAGCTTTGACAGATTGTGAGACTATTTTTGAGGTCAATCTGCTTGTGAGTGAAGGAGTATAGCGAGCTATACGACTGAACAAACAAGCAAATTGAACCAAAAACGGAGCAAGCCGAATACAATCAAACTTGTTTGAATTGTTGAGGCGCAGCCTGTTTTATATAAAAAGAGTCCACAAGATGACAAAACGTAAAAAGACTGACACATAAAAAACTTTACGGTGGTAATTTATAGAACCGCCCATTAGCCTAAACGAAACATCATTACTCAAACCAAGATAAAAGACATGGAAAGAGACCAAGAAACATTCAATCTCATTGAGCAAGAGCATCAACGCCAGCTCAAAGGTATGGAACTCATCGCCTCAGAGAACTTTGTAAGCGACGAAGTGATGCAAGCCATGGGCTCGTACCTGACGAACAAATACGCCGAAGGACTTCCCGGAAAGCGTTATTATGGTGGCTGCCAGATTGTTGACCTGGTGGAGAACCTGGCGATTGCGCGTGTCAAAAGACTCTTCGGTGCCGAGTTCGCCAACGTTCAGCCGCACTCGGGCGCACAGGCAAACGCCGCCGTATTGCTGGCCGTATTGAAACCCGGCGACACATTCATGGGTCTCAACCTTGACCATGGCGGCCATCTGTCGCACGGAAGCAGCGTCAACACATCGGGCATCCTCTACCATCACATTGGCTACAACCTGAACAAGGAAACGGGACGGATAAATTATGACGAGATGGAACAGCTGGCCCACAAACACCACCCGAAGCTGATTATCGGAGGAGGGTCGGCATACAGCCGCGAGTGGGACTATCAGCGCATGCGCCAGATTGCCGACGCGGTGGGGGCCTTACTAATGATTGACATGGCTCACCCGGCCGGACTGATCGCCGCCGGATTGCTGAACAATCCCGTCAAATATGCGCACATCGTCACCAGTACCACGCACAAGACACTCCGCGGCCCACGCGGCGGCATCATTCTGATGGGCAAAGACTTTGAAAATCCATGGGGCCTGACCAATAAGAAAGGTGAGGTAAAGATGATGTCGCAGCTGCTCAACAGCGCCGTGTTTCCCGGAACGCAAGGCGGCCCCCTTGAACATGTCATCGCAGCCAAGGCCGTTGGCTTCAGTGAGAATCTGCAACCTTCATGGAAAGAATATGCGCTGCAGGTTAAAAAGAACGCGGCCGTGTTGGCCGACGCTCTCTCGCAACGCGGCTTCAGCATCGTAAGTGGCGGAACAGACAACCACTCGATGCTGGTTGACCTTCGCTCAAAATACCCCGATCTGACGGGTAAAGTGGCAGAGAACGCACTCGTTGCCGCCGACATCACCGTCAACAAGAACATGGTTCCCTACGACACTCGTTCGGCATTTCAAACCAGCGGCGTCCGCCTTGGCACCGCAGCCATGACGACACGAGGTGCGAAAGAAGACGTCATGCTTCTCATTGCCGAACTCATCGAAGAGGTGTTGAACGCTCCTGATGACGAAAAGGTCATCGCAAGCGTGAGACAGAAGGTGAACGAAACAATGAAAAACTATCCCCTCTTCGCTTATTAAGAGCCATCTCCAGACTGTCAACGATTACCGAACCCCTCCCATGTCCGAAAGAAGAATCCTTCGAGGCATGGCGGGTGGGGATGCGGTGCTGAATCCTCCTTTTCGCCAATCAACGAGCAATGTCAACGGCAGACTTATAAATGGAATTTAAAACTCAACATGACATACGTTGTTCAATACACCATTATCACCGCTATCCTCATCGCAGCCGCAGCCTACGCAGGACGAAGAATCTACCTGACATGGAGACACTGCGGCGACAAATGCTACGGATGCAAAGGGTGTGCCCTGCGTAAACAGATGATGAAAAAACGTGCGTCTGCCCACCGGAAGCCCGCTTGTCATGAGAAAAAGTGAGGAAAATATTTGTAAGAACGAGTTATTTACCTTATCTTTGCAAACGCAAAACCACTTACGGTACCTTGGCCGATCGGTTAGGTAACGGTCTGCAAAACCGTGTAGGGCAGTTCGACTCTGCCAGGTACCTCACAAATCAAAGAATCACAATCTTTTCAACGATGAACAAGATTGTGATTCTTTCGTTTATGCCCATAGATGCACACAACATTCAGTGTGCAAATGGCTCACCTCAAGACTTCGGCAGGGACAGGACGATGGTTTTAAACCAATCTTTCATCACCCCACCCGCCTGGTTCTGCGAGTCAGACACCAAGACCAACACCCGAGAGCCGTCGGACAGTTTGGGGCCAAGGCACATACCCTCGAAGTTGGCTATATCATGATGAAACAAAGAAAGATGGGTGGTCCATTTCGTCACCAACCGTTTTTTCAAGTAAGGCATTGCCGCATTCAGAGAATCTGCCCCATCGACTGGAACGCCTTTTTGAGGGTGTACCAAAAACAATTTGTTGTTGACAAAGGCACCCAGTTTAGAAGGTGGCGTATAAAATTCGCGTTCCAAGACCAATACACTGCCGTCATCGAGTGCCGTGACCTCCGGTACTCCCATGCCATAGAGATAAGCCTTCCTGTTTGCTTCAGGTGCGTCCATCAGATAGGCATACTGATGTAAAGGCCGAAAATCGGCGCTGAACGATTGCAAGCGCAACCTGTTACGAACCCCATTTGTCGCTGTGGCCTGTTCGCCATCGCCCAGAAGCGTGCCTTCGTTACACGTCCAAAACGTCTGGGTGAGTTCGTTAAAGCTCAACGACTCCAACCCATAATTGCCCCTATCCCGCTGATAGACAGCTGGGACGTACAGTCTCCGGCTCATGAGATGCCCATCCATCGCATATTCTTTGATGGTGTTGTCGGCCTCACGGGTGACATACAGAGTTTTAGATGACGGCACATAAGTGACGGCCTCCATGTCCCCGTTTTTGTCCGTGTCGCCCCTGAAGCCAAGATTCTCCACATGCAGAACGTCACCGGTGACAGGGTCGAGAGCTATTTTGAAAAGGAAGAAACCATCCTGCGGCGACTTGTCACTAACCACCGCATACACACTGTCACCGATATAGGTGATGCCACTGTAATTCCCCGCCGGTATATCCTTCGGGAAACTACGTTGCTCGTTCACTCGCACTACCGTCAGCGAGTCTTGAGACTTTACCGAACATACAGCCAACAAGAAGGCTGCCATTAAATAAATCTTTCTCATCTTTTAAGAATAGGACGTAGGCAGAGCCAGAGGCAAACTTGTTTACCGTGATAAGGCACAGCCCATCATCAGCAAAGATGGTGCAAGCCGAAGCCAAAGGAAAACTTGTTTACTATGGTAAGGCACAGCCCATCATCTGCAAAGGTAATATATTCCCAACAACAAACTTCTGCTTTTCTGCACAGATTCACAAAACTTTTGAATATTCTGAATATACCAATACCACATGATGCACACTAATTCATAGTCTGTTGTCTACCTCTTCGAACAACAGACCTGAGCGTGAAATAGAGTTCTTCTTGGATTCTGAACATCCGCCATGAAAAGCGTAGCGGCATATACCCGAATTTATATTTTAACCTTTTATATAACCTGTGCACCTCGATACCACTCCATATCCGATGAAGTTCACGCATGCCCATCACAGACTCCTCGGCAGAAAGCCGTTTTCTGTAAGAATAATGAAAATAATATAAATCTATCAATACCAGCCAGCGCACATTTTCATAAGTTGTTAACACATCATCGCTTACGTTAAGTTGTATCAACTGCTTCTTCATACTTTCGTTGGCACGAAGATAATCAAACCTGCTTCCACCAATAACATGTGTTACAGAGTGGGGATTGTAGTGGTAGTAGTACTCTCCATGACAACAACTCACTTGCTTAGAAAACAAATAATGCAGTCGTGTACTGTTATCATCACTGTAGGTCTTACACGTGTCATCGTACGGGAATTGTTTGAAAAGAGCGGTTTTCGCAGCATAAACACCGTGAATTTTCCACGTCAAGCTGTCTTTGAACGCCTCGTATCCAGACCTTTCGTCAAAAAAATCCATGTCATATTCCTGTGCGGTTGAATTGTCACCTCCAAGGGTGAGGAGCTTGAAAAGCACGCAGTCTACTTGTGGGTGTTTTTCAAAAACCTGCAAAGCCTCTTCCAAAGCATCGGGCGCAAACGTATCATCGCAATCTAAAAACGTGGTGTAATGGGCGTTGATAAATTTAATTCCTTCGTTGCGGGCATGTGCTGCTCCATAGTTTTGACTTAAATGAAGAACCTCAATTCGCCGGTCAGCAGCAGCATACAATTGTAATATTTTCCAAGAATTGTCCGTAGAGCCGTCGTCTATACAAATCACTTGAATGTCTTTGAGGGTTTGTCGCAGCAACGAATCCAAGCATCTTTTCAGATACTCGCTGCCATTATAAACCGCCACCAATATCGCAAATGATGCTATTTTTTCCATACTCGTAATTTCAAACGTGTCCACAAATCGGTCTTTTTTCTCAATATGCGCAACGACACCCACAGACTCAACAGGACGACCGCCACGCCCCCACCCCAATACAACCAGCCATGGGTTGACAACACCAAGGCGTAAGTCAACAAGCCCAGCATGAGTTGGATGCCTAAATATCGCCACACCGAATTGGACATATTATATTGATAGGTGGTGTGCATAAAATAAAATAGCATAAAAAAATCCAATGCAGCTACCAAGGTGACAGCCATTCCAGCACCTAATAACTCATAATAGTGGAATCCTGCGATAACAGCAAGCACCAACACGACATCGTAGATAGCCTCTACGAGAAGGTACAGCCTCGAATTGCCTTTTGCCAACGGAATGTAAGCAATGGGTAGTTTGACAGCTCGCCAATACATCGCCAGCACCAAGGTCTGCACCATGGCCTGAAGCGACACGAACTCTTTACTATACAGCAGCGGCAACAACACCGGAACACCTACCATGAACATCACCAACATAGGCGAAATGAGCAACAACGACACTTCTATCTGACTGTTGACCGTTTCGTTCAACAGCGCGCCTGTGTGCTTGATGGACGACAAGCGTGGAAAGAAATCGGTTTCCATGGCAGAAAACACCAAACCCGCATACGTCATCGTCATCATATAAGCGGCATTAAACAAGCCAACGGTCTCTACCGATCCCAACACGTTAAGGTAGCGGCGTATCAGGAAATCGGCACCGCTTCCCAAAATACCTGCCAGCACAAAAGCCACTCCAATCTTGAGCATAGGACTCCCCTGCAACAATAAAGTTTTGCTCCAGTTAAAACGTATAGTGTATTGTCTATGAGAGTAATAAATGGTGAGCAGCATTTGTGTCAAGGCGACAATGATGAGTGAAGGAACAATAGCAGCCTTACGCCAGATGTAGAACAAAGGAATGGAGGTAATCAATGCGCCTACCATGTTGAGAAAAGAGATTTTCGCCAACGACTTGAGTTGTCGTAAGGCTTTCAAAATGGCCAACTCTCCTCCCGTCACCGCCATTAGGAATACCACTACCGACAGCAAAACGAAATGCAAAGAGTGGTCGCCCCAGCCAAAGACCCACCGACTGAGCATGGGACTTATCATCATGCACACAGCCATACCCAACAATGCCGTCAACACGCTCCACAGACGCACACAGTCAATACAACGTCTCATGTAGGCCTCGTCGTGCTGTTCGAAAACAGCAGACAGTTCCCTGACGGCACTCATGCTTAATCCAAAATTAGTGGAGTCGCTAACCAGTTTGGTTGTGGAATTGAAGAGCGACATCAGCCCCATGCCCTCGGCACCGAGAAGAAGAGCCACCAACTTATTGCGAACAATGCCTACCAAGATGCCAAGCCCTTGCACACCGCCAAAAAGACCAGTGTATTTTAAGATATGGGTATAGGTTTTATTGCGATTCTCGTTTGTCATCTTGGTATAAACGAATAAAAGTAAATTTTATTACGTTTTTAGCGTAAAACCCCACGGTGACGCAAAACGTAAGTTCAATTAAACTTACGCTGGCTGAGATTGCAGGCGACTCTATAAATTACCACCGTAAACTTTTTTATGTCAGTCGTTTTTACGTTTTGTCATCTCGTGGACTCTTTTGCGTTCATTTTTTTTGTTCGGTCAGTCGTATAGCTCGCTATACTCCTTCACCCACTAACAAATTGACCTCAAAAATGATCTCGCAATCTGTCAAAGCCGATTTATAGAAACACCCTTAAACTGAAGTTGCCTCATATCATCAAGAGGAGTTTGATGAAGAAGCAACCCTCACGAAAGCGAGAGCGGGTCCCAAGGAAGAATTTGATTTGCTCGCACCAACCATGCCAAGACGTGCCTGTAAAGACATGGTTTGTGCGCGTTTTCAATTGCATAGACTTTGAACGTCAAAGGCGTGTGAATTGAACGCCAATGCCAATGACTTTGGAAACCAATGTCATTGGCATTGGCTCGCAAGGTGGATGCGCCCGCTCGCCTGCCGAGCGGTTTGCTCAAACTATGTGTCAGCAAACATGGCAAGATGTCGCACACCTGAAAAAACGGATAGATAAAATGTCGTGACACATCTTTGATTTCCTGAAAGTACCGGCGGTTCCTCCTGGCAGTGACGCGAGCTGACGGGGCCTGCCGCTGAAAAGGCACCTCCCCGGGCGGTTGTTTTGTTAATATAGCTTAACAAGATGTCATTCTAAGAGATGATGTTGAGACCGATTGACTTTTTTATCGTAATTTTGCACACGCTGTCACGAGTTGACGGCATTAATTCAAACCTAAAAATAATAAGACAAAAATGGCAACAAAGATTAGATTGCAGCGCGGCGGACGCAAAGGCTATGCTTTCTACAGCATCGTAATCGCTGACGCAAGAGCACCACGAGATGGTAGATTTATTGAAAAGATTGGAACGTATAACCCCAATACGAATCCAGCAGCTGTAGATTTGAATTTCGACAGAGCTCTTTACTGGCTCGAGGTTGGCGCACAACCCACAGACACAGCCCGTAACATTCTCAAGCGCGAGGGCGTTTACCTCATGAAACACCTGCGCGGCGGAGTAAAGAAGGGCGCATTTGACGAAGCAGCCATGCAAACCAAATTCGATGCTTGGAAACAAGATAAGGTAAAGGGATTGCAGGCATGCGCTGAGAACGAAGCTAAAGCAAAGAAAGACGCTCAGGTAAAAGTACTTGAGGAAGAAAAGAAAATCAATGCGGAAATTGCAAAGAAAGTGGCAGAAAAGAAAGCTGCTGCCGCCAAGGCCGCTGAAGTAGCAGCTAATGCTGAAAACGCAGAAGCCGCCTCCGCAGAAGAAGCTCCCGCGGAAGCTTAAGGGTGATTCTATAAATTAGCTTTGACAGGTTGTGAGACTATTTTCTGAGGTCAATTCGTTTGTGTGTGTGAAGGAGTATAGAGAGCTGTACGACTAAACGAACAAGCAAATTGAACCAAAAAAAAGAGTCCACAAGATGACAAAACGTAAAAAAAAACTGACCCCAAAAACTTTACAGGGGTAATTTACAGAACCGCACTTAATATAAGCTTCTTAAAAAGGAATATTGAAAAAGGTCAACATGTATCATTACATGTTGACCTTTTTTTCTGATAATAAGCATAAAGGTATACAACCACTTCATTAAGATATAGGGTGGTTCTATCAATTAGCTTTGACAGATTGTGAGACTATTTTTTGAGGTCAATTTGTTTGTGAGTGAAGGAGTATAGCGAGCTATACGACTGAACGAACAAGCAAATTGAACTAAAAAGAGGCCACAACATGACAAAACGTAAAAACACTGACATCATAAAAACATTACGGTGGTAATTTATAGAACCGCCCTTTAAGAAGTTTCCACCTTATCTTTTGTCGCACTTGGAACTAAAAGTCATCTGTTGCCATCTATCGGTATTTGATTATTATAGAACCGCCCATAAATCAAAAGCATACCTACATGTATGTATGAGAAACGGCATGAAGGAACATATTGATAATTTATTATTTACCACATCATTAGGAAGACAAACAACAGCACATGAGGTTCGCAGCATCGATACAAATCAAATTATAGCGACCGACTGATTTGTAAAAATTTCATGATATTTGGGTATTTTGCGTATAAGAAAACTTTCCATACTTTTGCATCGGATACAGAAAGTTATCCTTCGTTCTTTGAATGGTGATAAGATACAATATCGTTACAATGCCGATAACGGTAAGGTTTACGGTGTGAATATTGAAGGTAAACTGGCTTTTGGACAGTTGGCTCAGCTACAAGCCGGCTTTACCGCACAGAAGAGTTTGTATAATGAAGACATCGAAGTGTTCTCAAGTGAGGATGGTAAAACGGTTATCAAGGACAATCGTATGCTGCGCACACCTGACACCTATGGCTATTTTATCGGTACCGTAACTCCTGTTCGGCACTTTAACGTTTCTCTATCTGGCAATTATACCGGTTCATTGTTAGCTCCACACCTGCAGGGTTCTGGCGCTAAGAATCCAAGCATCGTAAAAACCCCTTCGTTCTTTACATTAAGCACAAAATTGGCTTATGACTTTGAGTTGAACGACCTTGTAAAGATAGAAGTAAATGGTGGTATACAAAATATGACCAACGCTTACCAGAAAGACCTTGATACAGGTGCTTTACGCGACGCCGATTACATCTATGGTCCTAACATGCCACGCACCTTCTACATGGGAATAAAGATTGCATATTAGAAGGATGGTCGACAAGGGGTTAGTTTAGAAGTTGACAACGATTTTAGTTGACAAGTTGACAAGGAATTAGCTGACAAACAAACTGATTATTAATAATTTGACAGACTTGGTGAAATATTTTCATCAAGTCTGTTTTTTGTAGGAACGCATGATTCTTGGTTTCGTAAAAAACCTCCAAAAAGGGGCTGTAGTACTTGCATCCTTAGGCATATAGCCCTATCGTGACGTAAGACTGACATAAAAAAAACTTTACGGTGGTAATTTATAGAACCGTCCTTTACGTTTCATCTTGACAACGTGACGTTCTCTTTCGTTTTTTATCACAACCGGCCATTGTTTCGGGATTTTTTTCCTAACTTTGCATGAAACAAATTTATTAACCACTCAAAATATAACAGTAGAGATGAAACAGACAATTCTTGTCACCGGCGGAACTGGATTTATCGGTTCGCACACGACGGTAGAACTACAACAGGCTGGCTACGACGTTGTTATCGTAGACAATCTTTCCAACTCAAAGATAGAAGTCCTTGACGGCATTGAACAAATCACGGGAACACGCCCCCGCTTTGAGAAGACAGACCTGTGCGACGCGAAAGAGACGGAAGCTGTTTTCAAGAAATACGGCAACATAGCCGGCATCATACACTTCGCAGCCTCCAAGGCCGTTGGTGAGAGTGTGGAGAAGCCCTTGATGTATTACAGAAACAACATCACCTCGTTAATCAACCTTCTGGAGCTGATGCCCAAATATCACGTCAAGGGAATCATCTTCTCGAGCAGTTGCACCGTGTATGGTCAGCCCACCAAGGAGAACCTCCCCGTGACGGAGGAAGCTCCCATCCAAAAGGCATTGTCGCCATACGGCAACACCAAGCAAATTAACGAAGAAATCATACAAGACTACATTCACAGCGGAGCGGACGTCAAGAGCATCATCCTCAGATACTTCAACCCCATTGGCGCGCATCCATCCGCCCTAATCGGCGAGCTGCCCAACGGCGTGCCAAACAACTTGATTCCATATGTGACGCAGACGGCCATGGGCATTCGCAAGCAACTGACCATCTTCGGCAACGACTACGACACGCCCGACGGAACGTGCATCCGCGACTATATATATGTAGTAGACTTGGCCAAGGCTCACGTCGCCGCCATGAGAAGGGTGTTGGAAGAAGACACCGACCGCATGGAAATATTCAACATCGGAACGGGAAAAGGCGAGTCTACGCTGGAAATCGTTGAGGGATTTGAGAGAGCGACGGGGGTAAAACTCAATTGGAAGTTCGGTCCGCGCCGCGAAGGTGACATTGAGAAAGTATGGGGCAACGTGGACAAAGCCAACCGCGTGCTGGGCTGGAAGGCAGACACGCCCATTGAAGACGTGCTGGCATCGGCCTGGAAATGGCAGAAGAAATTACGTGAAGACGGGGTGATGTAAACCGCCGGAGAAGATACGGGCGACAACATCATCACCCACCCTATCAGCCAGTTGACCCATGCGAGCGCAGGTCGGCTGGCTGTTTTCATGTTCGCCACCATCAGAGGTACAAACCTTGTGCAGTGAAGAAACGCCCGGCCGCGATCTCGTCATGATTGTGGACCCACGAGTAGATGAGAACAGCCTGACAGACAATCCATCCGCGCTCCTCCCGGGAACAGGTCGGTGGCGGGATCTCACCCCTCATCTCTTCCAGATAATGTAGATAATGACCGGTGCGCCTATCAATGGGGTTACGGCGTTGAGGGGCAAGATGCCTTGCGAACCGGGCAATACGCAAACAAGTTGGCACAAAAGAGCCGTCGACGCCCCCATGGTCATGGTGACGGGAAGCAATTGAAGATGGTTGTCGGTGCCCATCACGAGACGCGCCAGGTGAGGAACAGCAAGCCCGATGAACGCCACCGGACCGCAATATGCTGTGGTGACGGCCGTGAGCCAGCCCGTAATCACCAAGAGCCAACTGCGCACCGCGCGCACGTTTACGCCCAAGTTGCGCGCGTATGTTTCGCCCAGCAACAGCGCATTGAGGGGTTTGATCAGCAAAACGGAACCCACCAACCCTACCACAATCGCACATGTGAACATGGGCAGTTGCGACAACGACACGCCACCAAAGTTTCCCATGCCCCACATGGTAAACGACTTTACGCCTTCTTGGGTGGCGAAAAAGTTGAGAAGGGCAATGGCAGACGAAGCCAAATAACCAATCATCATACCGATGATGAGCAGCATCACACTGCTTTTCACCCACTGGGCGAACATGAAAATGATGCCTGTCACGGCCATGGCTCCCACAAACGCAGCCAACAAGACAGCCCATGCCCCACCTACGCTGAACAAAGCCGTGGACACACTGCCGCCCAGCAACAGCATGACGAGAGCCACGCCTAACGCGGCACCGCTGTTGATACCAAAGATAGAAGGACCTGCCAAGGGGTTTTGAAACGACGTTTGCAACAGCAAACCCGAGGTGGAGAGCGCGGCCCCGCACAGCAACGCCGTGAGGGCTTGCGGCAAACGCGATTGGAGAATGATGAACTGCCAACTGGGTTTGCCCACATCTTGCCCGGACAAAATAGCCAACACCTCATGCGCAGGTATCGCAACGCTACCTACCAACAAGTTGAGCATCAGCAGAAGACAGATGCTGAACGATAAAGCCGAACACAAGACGATGGCATTGTTCCTTGTCATACCCATGGGCAAAGATAGTTAAAAAATGGGATAAAATGGCTAACTTTGCACACCGAATAAAGAAACAGGATATGGAAAATCAGTTTACCCGAACCGAAATGCTCTTCGGCACAGCTGCCCTGGAAAGGCTGAGCCGCGCGCACGTCATGGTTTTTGGCGTGGGCGGCGTGGGCAGTTATGTCGTGGAAGTGCTGGCGCGCAGCGGAGTTGGCGAAATCAGCGTGGTAGATAACGACGAGGTAAGCCTCTCAAACATCAACCGACAGCTGGTGGCTTTGCATTCAACGCTCGGACAAAAGAAGGTGGAGGTGGCGCGAAAGCGCATCTTAGACATCAACCCCCACTGCAAAGTACATGCGCACGCACTGTTTTATTTGCCTGAGACAGCGCATGAAATTGACCTGTCTGCTTGCGATTATGTGGTAGATTGCATTGATACCATGGCCGCCAAACTGGAGATTATCAAGCAGTGTGACGCACTGCACATACCCATGATTGCCTGCATGGGGGCAGCCAACAAGATGGATGCCACGCGTTTTAAGGTAGCAGACATCAGCAAAACGCAGATGGACCCGCTGGCAAAGGTTATCAGAAAGAAACTTAGAAAGTTGGGAATTGCCCACCTCAAGGTGGTTTACAGTGACGAACAGCCTCGCAAGCCGTTTCCCATAGCGACATCCGGAGAAACCTCACCTGCCGCAGAACTTGCATCGACAGCGTCAATCGTTACCAACAAAAAGCGGTCGGTACCGGCCAGCAATGCGTTTGTCCCTGCCGCCGCAGGACTGATTGTCGGAGGTGAAGTGGTGAAAGACTTGTGTGGCTTATAGCTTAGAGACAGTAATTAGCGGGTGTAAAAGGGAGTTAGGGGGAGTTATCGGACAAATGTCCGTTTACTCCCCCTTAACTCCTAATAACTCCAGTTAACTCCGTCACTGCCTCAGCTTCTGCAAGATAAAATCCCTACACTTCTCCATGAGCCACTTAGGCGTGCTGGTAGCACCGCAAATGCCGACGGTATTGACACCTTGCAACCAATCGAAGTCAATTTCGTCGACATCCTCTATATGGTAGCTGTTGGGGTTAACGCTCCTACACTCGTTGAACAAGACACGCCCATTCGAGCTCTTCCGACCACTCATGAAGAGTATCAGATCGTGCTTGGAAGCAAAGTTGGCAATGTTGGGCATGCGGTTCGCCACCTGTCTGCAAATGGTATCGAAGCTGCGAAAGACGGCATCAGGCGAGATGTGCGACTGTATGTAATCGATGACCCGATGGAACTCGTCGAGACTCTTGGTGGTTTGTGAATACAAATAAATGTCGCGCGAGAAATCCAACAGCTTCACGTCGTCCACCTTTTCAATCACAATCGCACGGCACTGGGTCTGTCCTACCAATCCCAGTACTTCCGCATGGCCGTTCTTTCCGAAGATTACGATTTGAACATCAGGATGACTTTCGTATTGTTTTTTGATGCGTCGTTGCAAGGTCAACACCACCGGACAGGTTGCGTCAATAATCTCGATGTTGTTTTTTCGAGCCAACTCGTAGGTTTCGGGTGGCTCTCCATGCGCCCTCAGCAACACCTTCACATCGTGCAGCAGTCGCAAGTCATCATGGTTGATGGTCACCAGTCCACTTTCATGGAGCCGCTTCACCTCAATACCGTTATGCACGATGTCGCCCAGGCAGTACAACGTTCCGCCCTTGGCCAACTCTTCCTGCGCTTTCTGTATGGCGGTCGTCACACCGAAACAAAAACCGCTGCCACTATCTATCTCTATTTTTACCATCAGAAAATCAGTTCACATGAATGTAAATGGTCACCTTAGGCAATTGCGGGTCGTTGGTTATCATCAAGATACGGGGTTTGCTCTTGGCCTTTTTCAGTTGTTCCGCGACAGCCGTCACTTTGAGCTTGGCGGTCTGTCCCGGCTTCAGTTTCGACTTGTCAAGCGATATTCGCAAACCTCCGGTGAACATCTGCACGCTCTCTATCTCGAGCCTGCTCATCCCAACGTTTTGAATAAGGATTTGTCCTTTCAGCTTTTTCTTGCGCCCAAAGGTTCCCAAATCCAGTTTGGTTGCAGAGAGTCGCATCTTCGGTTGGGGAGCGTGAGCGGCCGACGCCAGTTCATTGAATTCAGGAAGAAGCACGGCAGAGACGGTCAACTCATTGTCAGGATTCACCTTGTCGCCCGGAACAAATCCCAAATAGATGCCCGTCTGGGTAAGTCCATAGTCGCGAATCAGCTTTGAGTTCAAGGTGATGGTAGCCACTCCAGTATGTCCCGGTGCGATGCGTGATGGTGACACGTCGGCGGAAAGATAGTTGGGCAGGTGCATCAAGACGGGCTGCGCCATCTGCGTAGTGTTGTTCCTGACGTGTATCTTAGCCTGCGGACGCTCGCCGCGATTCACGTCATCAAACTCGATGTTGTTGACATCGGTTTGCAACTGGCCTAAAGTAAAGGGATAAGCCCCTCTGAAATCAACGATTTCATCCACCACCTTGCCCTTCAAGGTTAACACCAAAGGAGTGCCGGAGCCATTTCCGAACAGGCGAACCATCTTGTTGAACGTTCCCATTTGCTTAGCGTCATAGGTAACTCTCACGACGGCCGAGCCGTGCGAAGCGATGGCATGGCGGGGATAATCCACCGCAGTGCAGCCACAACTGGTCAGCACCTTGCTGATGGTGAGCGGCGTGTTGCTGACGTTCCTGATGTCATACGCCACCGTCACGGGAGCCTTGTACAGAACCTGTCCGCAATCTATCACCCCGTTGACGGCCGTCATCTGCTGTGCGGAAGACAGGAGTGGAAGCGCCATGAGCGCGAATATCATGAGTTTTCGATTCATCTTTTTACTGTATGTTCAACGTTTTTGCAGCCTCCCTGCCATTATACTCGGGACTGTAAGCACACTGGACGGTGCAGATGCCCGTTTGGTAGGTACCGGTTCTGTCAACGTAATAGTCTGATTCCAAGCGGTGTCTTCCTTTGCCGAGCCGGTCGAAATAATAGTTGGTGGCATTGTCCTTGGGCGTGCGGTAGCATCCTTGGCGATAGCCACTCAACTGCCCTATCGGCTCAAGACACGCCGCGCGCTTGTCCTGCAGCTGCACTAAGTCGTAGTCGCGGTCGGCCACTATCTCGATTCTCACAGTCACCCTGTCGCCCACCTTTAGGTTCGTTGCTGGCTTACCATTATATAATAAGGTGCGCGTTACCTTAATTCCAGACGACTGACTGGCCACTTCGGTGGACTTCTGCATGAACTGTGCGTACACAGCTCCCCATGAAGTGCCAGCCGAGGTCTTGCTCACGGCAAGCGTTCGCACGCCCTTGCCCGGCTTCGACACCTTGACATATCCCAGACCAGCGGTAGACGTAGGCAGGCAAACAGACTGGTTGTCTATCTTGATAACGGCATCTTGTGACGACTGAGTAAGCTTTTCGGTGGCTCCATGCAAGAAAGCATACACCGCATTCACGCTGTTAATGGGCGTGTCCCAGGCCTGCGTGCGCTTGGATTGCAGCAGCCAGCGTTGCATCTCCTCAATGCTGGGGTCGCCGGGGCGCAGGCGTTTTGTGGCCTCGATGGCTGCCACCTGCGAGGGTATTCGATAGTCGCACCAGGTGTACTGGGCGCGCGGCGTGTCGAAATAGCGTCCCATCTCTTCCTTGTACACACTGTATTCCTGCACGCTTTGCAGGTATTCCTTGGCTTGTGCGTCACGACCATAAAGCGAAAGTATCACCGCAGTATTGGCCTTACCATAGATCGTGAGGTCCACTGGCTTGCGCGAGAGCAGGTCAAGCAAATAACGGCTGTCGGCAGTAGGCTGTCCACCTGCCAGTGCCAGCATGTATAGATAATGGCAAGCCAGCTCGGAGGGTGCAAGATTCTTTTCGCCTTTAGCCTGCAGCTTCCTGAGCCTTTTCACTTCCTCGACGGCTTTCTTAGCCAAATAGCGCAAGGTGCCATCGATTAGACTCTTGGTGTTGGGTTGCTGGCCGATGAGCGTGTTGAGGCGAACCAGCGTAACACCCACGGCCGTGGTGATGTATCGGCTGCCCGACATGCCCTTCCACCAACTGAAAGAGCCGTCGGGATTCTGGAGCCTCTTCAGCTTGTCGAGGGCGGAGTTTAACCGGTAGTCCATCGTATTCGGGTCGAAGAAAGAGACCAGTTGCCGCTTCTGCTCGCTCTCACGGTTTGCATCGGCCACCCAAGGCGTTTCTTCAAGTACCATTGTCTTGACTGATTGGTTCTTCTCCAGACTACTCATGAGCGATGTCTCGCTACCCTTTTCCTGCTTCCACAGGCTGATGGTCGACTTCAGTTGCGGTGCCTCGTTCAACAGATAGCGTCCAATGCTGTTGGCATAGTAGGCTGCTGCCAGACTGATGGCATTGTCAGCGTCGGGCGTTCCCATCGCGGGCAGTGCCTGCACCATGAGCCATGCCGGGTTATTGGTGTATTCAATGGTCAGCCGATTGGCAGCATCATCCACGGGGAAGAGCCGCTTCAGGTCAATCGTCTTGGTGCCGGGGGCATGCTGCGTGAATGGTACGGTGGTGGTCACCCATTCCTTCTCGGGCAGAATGGGCAGGTAGTGTTGCTCGCCATCGCTGTATCCCTTACCGCTTACCGTGACCCGCGCGATGAGCAACGACAGCCGCGGATGGGCGGCGAGCAGACGAGTTACGTCAAAATCGAAGGCTACCGACACGGTGGTATCGGGCTGCAGACGGCAGGACTGCTGTTTACTGAACACCACACCCTCAGTCTCTGGGTTGAGCAACTCCAGCTGCACGGTGCCTTCCACCACTCGCTTAGAGGTGCTGATGACGCGCGCCGACAACGTGGCATGGTCGCCCATACGCACGAAACGCGGCATGTTGGGCTGCACCATGACGGTCTTTTGCGCCACCACCTCGTCCGCGAGCATGCCGTGACGCATCATCTTGTCGTGCGCAAGACCCATGAACTGCCATGTGGTGACACTCTCCGGCAAGGTGAACCGCAGGCTCACGTTGCCTTTGTCGTCAGACAGCAAGGCCGGGAAGAAGAAGGCTGTCTCGCTCAAGTTCTCGCGAACGCTCATTCGTGAGGCTGGCCGTGGTGACCGGGATGGCACTTCCGAAGATTCTGAAGCAGCGTCATCAGCAGATGCTTCCCTTGCATTGTCCCCTCCAGCTGTAGATTTCAGCACCATGGCACCTAACTGCTTGGCCGTCGCAGACATAGGCATGGCCTTCATCGCACGGCTTCCACGAATCCTGACACCAGGGTCATAGCCTACGAGGAACACCTCATCCCTCGTCCCGAAACTTGCAAACACATCACCAAAATGACTGAAATCAAGATTCCGTTCACGAAGAGACGCGATGGGAGCATCACCATAGAGAACAGCTTCGGCAAAGTCTAACCCTCTCCATTGTGTGAAAGGCAAAGCTGGATGGTAATTGGTATTGAGTCTCCAATCGTGTTTTCTGATTTCATTGAGCGTCTGATCAAACAACACAGCCATCAACTGAGCCTGCGCCGGTGAGCCATCCGGCTTGGTGATTTGCAACGACCACTCTTCCTTTTGTCCTGGGGTGAGGCGATTACGGAAAGTCTTCCATGTGACCATCAACCGCTTGTCGGGCTGCGGTTTTTGTATCATCTGACGATGACTGTATAGCTTACCATTCTTCACCCATGCGTAGTTGACAAGCAATCCCTTGTCATATTGGGGCAGATAATTCAGCTTCTTCTTAACCAGTTGGTTGTTGATTTCAAGGGTTCCGCTGTCAATGACACGGTCGCCGGCAATCATCGTGTACACCACATGCACCTGCCTGTCAGACGAGCCAAACAACACATACACCGGCTTGTCCCCGTGCGGGAAGGTGTCTGACGTGACATAAAAGAAATCGGAGGTCTTGACAACGGGTTTCTTGTCATCAAGAGAGAAGGTAACAAACTTCTGTTCAAGCGTATCATTGCCGCAAATGGCGACTAAATGATGCTCGCCCGAAGACAGATTCTTCAATCCCTGTACGGTAGGCTCATTGGTTTTTACCGAATAAGCATGCCCGTCTATCGTATAATTAACTTGTCCATCGACAGGCCGACCGGCGTTATTGATGTACCTGAAGGTCACAGACGGGATGCTGTCTCGCAAGCTTTGAGCCGGCAAGTTACAGGTGAGCAAGGTTGGTTTGTCGCTCAATGGCAGACGGGTTTCGGCCGAATGGCTCTCTCCGCCCGCGTCGGTGACATCGACATGAACCTCGAACGAATAGTAACGGGCAACGTGACTGCTGTATTCATCAGGCATCTCCATCGGCACGGGAACCGTGAAGCGTCCGTCACCGTCGGTCACCAAGGTGTCTTTGGCGACCATGACTTCCCGATCTTTATTCATACGATAGAACCACCACATGGCAGGTCTGCGCACAACCGTATAACTAACTTTGGCCGATTGCACAGGAACGCCAGCGAAACTCTTCACATGTCCAACTACATTCACAGTGTCACCGGTTTGATATTTCTCTTTCACTTCATCGAAAGAGACTTGGAAGGTAGGACGTTTATATTCTTCGACAGAAAAGTATTCGTAACCGTTGTTGCCAAAGTTCGTGCGCAATGAGAACATGCCGGTAAGTCCAGAGGATGGCAAAACAAAGTCGGTTGAAGCGGTTCCAAAATCGTCCGTAACCACCTCTTTCGTGGCTACAACTTTATAATTGGCATCACGCAACGTCAAAGTCATGGTCTGACGGCCAACAGCCTCTGTACGTTCGTCATCCACCCTTCGGTAAACGATGGCGGCGGCATGCACGGTCTGTCCAGGACGATAGATGCTTCGATCCGTATAAAGCTCAACCTGCGGACGGCTTGGCGTTCTATCTTTCGGAAATTGTCCATACGCATTGAAATCAGTCTCCTCGCAAGTTTGGTCCTCATCGGTATAAGGATAAATGGATTGATTGAACGACCTACCCATTTCGTACACCACCTCACCTTGCGCATTGCAGGTCAAGGTTTGGGAATGCCGCTTGTCGTCATAATCGTTACCGTATGTGATTCTGATCTTTGCGTTCGGCAAGGGCTGTCCCGTGGTCGCACTCACCGCGGCGAATCGCACCCTGTTGTTGGGCAGTTTCTGTGACATGAGATACATATCGCTGACCCGTAACAGGGCTCGCTGTGGCTTGATGGACTTGTTGCCGGTGGTCATCTCCACGAGATACACGCCAACTGGCAGGCCTTTGATGGTCATCGTGTCGCGCATGACCTGATAGTCTGGCAAACCAACGTATCGCTTTGAGGCTGCGTATACCGGTGTTTTAGAAACAATATGCGACTTGATTTTCGCATAGTCATGCGGGTCATTGGGATCAAATGAGGTATCGCCTTTCAAATTGAGTCGCCACACCGACATGTCCAACTGATCGATATTGCAGATTTGCATGATGACCACCTGCCGCTCCTTGTTGGGAATCTGGACGCTTTCACCCAGTGAAAGATGGAACATTGGTAATGTCAGCCGTTCCTTGGCGTTGCGCAGTATGTTCATACGAGGCCACGCTCCCCATTGAGCCAGCGCATAATTGATGTAGTTCATCTTGCTTTCGGCAGAAGCATCGTCGGCCTGTTCCATGAAACGATAGCGCTCTATGGCCAGTTCACCAGCCACGGGGAGATCTTTATAGCGGTCAATCAACGAATCGATGGTCAGCAGGTATTTTGACTTCCTCACCTGCATCACGCCCCCATCCCTATCTTGCCGCACGCGCAGCAAGGCCGTGACGCACGCTGCAGGACGGTTCTGATGTTTCTGATAATAATCGTGCAGCATCCCATAAGCCCGGGCTTCCATGCCCAGCACATGCAAGAGATCGTTGCCAAAAATCCTGCTGTCGATGCCTTCTGTCACCATGGGCACATATTCCGAGGCCTTGTGAGCCGCCAGCAAGTCGGGATGCGACAAGGATTTACGGTAATACTCCTCACTCAACTCCTTACTGTTGTCAGACAATCGCGCATTCTCCCGATAGAGACGACCTAACGATGATTGATAAACAGCCGCCAGTACCGGATCGCGTTTCTCAGCCTTCCGCATTCCTGCGACCAGTCTTTCAACCTCTATCGTCAACGAGTCGGGCGACACTTGACCTGCGATGGAGCCGTGCAGCAATTCGGCTTTCAAGAGATGTCCGTATCGTTTATCGGCCCGTGCTTTGTTTATAATCTTCCTCAGCACGTTCATGGACGTTTTAGGCAGGTCCATGAGCTGGGACTCCGCATATTGCTTCCAAAGCACGGAATAACTGTCAGCCATCATCCGAGACGGCAACACCAGTAAAGCCGCCATCAACATCATCATGAATTTTTTCATACCTTCACATTTGTTTTTATAAAAGACATAGGAAATGTGCCAGAAGAAAAAAGGGCGGCAGCCCCATTGCGACGCCACTCACTCACGGTCAGCCTCACGCGCCGTCATCATTTTCTTCCGCGTCTGTTTCCGGCTCATCCCCCTCCGTGCTGTCCGTGTCCAACAGACTGTCTTTCCGAATAGACACTGCACCATGATTTGATATCTTCAAAACCAGAGGAACATACTCGTCACTCATTTGGTCAGGCGAGCCGATGCTTACTGCGAAAATGAGGTTGTTGCCTTCAACCTTATCAAAAACGACACCTAACAACGCACTGTTCTTGCGATAAGACTCATCCACATAGTTCACGAAATCAGCTTTCGTAAACGTCTTGCTGTAAAACACGCTTTGGTCCTTTCGAACCACACTCAGCTTAATCTTATTATCATAATATTTGTTGCCAGTCCCATCGTCAGCCAACGGCAGCGATGGGTCAGCCTGCCTTGACACATTCACATGATACACAGCCCCCAGCCATTCCACGGGAATCGACTGTTCGTAGCCGCTCATGGATTGCGTAACTTTCTTCTTCACGGGTTTGGGCTTTTCCGCGATGATGGTCTTGTCTTGTTTCTTTTCTGAACAAGACAAGACGCCACCTCCAACCAACATCATTAAAAATAAACGTAAGAACAATCGCATGAATTGATTACACTTTAATTGTTTCCGGTCTACTTGCTTACTTTCCTGCTTAGAAAAACATCCATGAAATCAGAAACGGGAACCAACATTTGCTCTCCTGTTTTCATGTTTTTAAGCGTCATCTTATTTTCCTTCATCTCGTCCTCACCAGCCATGGCCACGAATGCGATTTGCTTTGCGTTGGCATAGCTCATCTGTTTTTTCATCTTTACCGCATCCGGGTACACCTCTGCGCTGACCCCATGCCTGCGAGCCTCATTGACCAAAGGCAAACAATAAGCCGTCTCTTTTTCACCGAAATTGATGAAAAGGATTTGGGTAGAGCTGGTTGTCTCGCTTGGATACAGGTCCAAGGCGTTCAGCACGTCATAGATACGGTCAGCCCCGAACGAGATTCCCACCCCACTCAATCCGGGCATGCCAAAGATACCCGTCAGGTTGTCGTAACGGCCGCCACCGGTGATGCTCCCGATAGAAACATCCTTAGCCTTTACTTCAAAAATGGCTCCGGTGTAATAATTAAGGCCGCGCGCCAAGGTCAAGTCAAGTTGTATCTCGTTGTGAAGCTGCATCGCCTTCAACACATCCAAGATATAGGCCACCTCTTCCACGCCCTTCAGTCCTGCCTGACTGTCTTTCAGCACATGCTTGATGACGTTGAGCTTTTCATCATTCGTCCCTTGAAGGGATATGATGGGTTGCAACTTCTCAATGGCGTTTGCGGAGATGCCGGCGTCAGCCAACTCTTGGTTGACATTTTCCAAGCCAATCTTGTCCAGTTTGTCAATGGCAACCGTGATGTCAACGATTTTATCCGCGGCGCCAATCATCTCTGCGATACCCGTCAGTATCTTCCTGTTATTGATTTTGATGATTACCCTCACGCCGAACCTTTTGAACACCTCATCCACAATCTGCATCAATTCTACCTCATTGAGCAAGGAGTCCGACCCCACCACGTCGGCGTCGCATTGGTAAAACTCCCGATACCGGCCCTTTTGCGGTCGGTCGGCGCGCCAGACGGGTTGAATTTGGTAACGCTTGAAAGGGAATTGAAGTTCATCATGATGCATGACGACATAGCGAGCGAAAGGCACCGTCAAGTCGTACCTAAGTCCTTTCTCACAAAGTTTCGCCGCCAGCTTCAGCGTATTTCTCTCCGCCAGCTCCCCATCGTCAACCTTCCGCAGGAAGTCACCCGAATTAAGGATCTTGAAAAGCAGCTTGTCTCCCTCCTCACCGTATTTGCCCATGAGGGTTTGAAGGGTTTCAAGGGCCGGGGTTTCTATCTGCTGAAAGCCATACAGAGAATAAACGTCTTTGATGGTGTTGAAT
Organism: uncultured Prevotella sp.; assembly: GCA_946998205.1. Classification (GTDB taxonomy): domain Bacteria; phylum Bacteroidota; class Bacteroidia; order Bacteroidales; family Bacteroidaceae; genus Prevotella. The sequence goes on from CAMPYJ010000001.1 coordinate 133,732, forward strand.
ATGTAATTGCGCTTAGACATCTCCATGGGCGAGAAGTCTCTTGTCCCTTTGACGATAGTTGGTTTGTTAGCCATTTAATTTCTCATTTATCATTAGTTTCTTACAATCGTTTGATTACGGTCAGGTCCGATGGAGACAATCTTGACGGGTGTTTCCAAAAACTCCTCCAAAAACTTGATGTAATCCTTGAATTGCCGTGGAAATTCCTCCTCACTGGTCATTTTCGTCAAGTCAGTGTGCCAGCCTTGCAGCTCTTTGTAAACAGGCTTCACGCCTTCAAGGTCGTAAGGCAGCTCGTTCGTTCGCGTGCCATCCTTCAGCTCATAACCCACACACGCTTTAACGACGTCGAATTGATCCAGCACGTCGCTCTTCATTAAAATAAGGTGGGTCACGCCGTTAATCATGACAGAATAGCGCAACTGCACCAAGTCTACCCATCCGCAACGGCGCTCTCTGCCCGTCACGGCGCCGTATTCATGTCCGATGTCGCGGATTTTCCTGCCGTCCTCGTCGAAAAGCTCGGTTGGAAAGGGACCCGACCCCACGCGCGTGCAATAAGCCTTCATGATGCCATAGACGTTTCCTATCTTGTTGGGGCCAAGCCCGAGTCCGACACACGCCCCGGCACAAATGGTGTTGGAGGACGTCACAAACGGGTAACTGCCGAAATCAACATCCAGCATGGTGCCCTGCGCGCCTTCACACAAGACGCTTTTCTGCTCGCGGAGAAGACGATTTACCTCATGCTCGCTGTCAACGATGTTGAATTGCTTGAGGTACTCTACGCCCTCCATCCAATGCTTTTCCGTTTCTTCCAAATCAAAGTCCGTAAAGTGAAGGGCCTTCAACATGTCCAGGTGACGCGCCTTGTGAGCCTCGTATTTTTCCTGAAAGTTGTCAAGGATGTCTCCTACCCGCAAGCCGTTTCTCGACGTTTTGTCAGTGTATGCGGGACCGATGCCCTTGCCCGTGGTGCCCACCTTGCCTTTTCCCCGCGCGGCCTCGTACGCTCTGTCCAGCACTCTGTGCGTGGGCATGATGAGGTGAGCCTTCTTGGAGATGTGAATGCGGCTTTTCAATTCGTGACCACTCTTTTCCAGTTCTTCGGCCTCGTCCATGAAAAGATCCGGCGCGAGCACCACGCCGTTGCCGATGATGTTGACCTTTCCACCTTGAAAGATTCCCGAGGGAATGCTGCGAAGCACATATTTCTGCCCCTCGAACTCCAGCGTGTGACCGGCGTTCGGACCGCCTTGAAACCTGGCGACAACATCGTATTCCGGCGTAAGCACGTCGACCACCTTACCTTTTCCCTCGTCACCCCACTGCAAACCAAGGAGGACATCAACTTTACCTTTGTTCATCTTATTTTATGTTTTTAGTTCTTTCTTTATTCATTTTCTTGCGGGTCATCAGTGCCTGGCATGTACTGCAAACCCCGTAGATGTACAACGTGAACCCATCTTTCTTGAATCTTCTCAGCTTGGTCTCATTCACGGCTTCGGCGACTGACGGGGCGTTAAACTCCGACACCTTGCCGCAAACCGTGCATATCTGACAACATTGGTTCTTGTTGTCACAGCACGACTCATACACCGTGCCGCCAGGCAGGCGGTGGCAGACCACAAGCCGCAGCTTTCTGAACAGTCTTAAGTTGTTGTAAAGGGTCGCCCTACTCACCCTGAAGTCGTGTTCCACGAGATATTGGTCCAACTCCTCCAAAGAAAAATGCCCCCTGATGCTGTAGACAGCGTCAAGGATGGCATACCTCTCCGGCGTTCTCCGAAGGTTGTTCGTTTCAAGATAATCATCCAAAAGCTGCCTGACGGCGTTTCTGCCATTTTTTTTCATTTCCCGACATTACAACTTTACAAAGTTACGATATTTCCTTGAAATACGGTTAGGCAAGGGCATATAAAATCTTCACGACAGCAAATTCAACCTGTTCTCGGCCATGTCACGGAAATCGTCACCAAGCTCTGCGAATTTATTCACGCAGTTCAACGCGGCGTGGCGCACGCCGGCGTTCTCACTGTTGAGCGCCAGGGCCACGTCATCCATGAATTCTTCGATTCTGCTTCCATGAGGATTTTCCCCTTTCATGAAGAGCCTTGACAGAACGAGATAGCCGCACATCCGCTCAACCTCACGGTTGGATTTCGTCCATCCGTAAGACAATTCAGCCGCATGACGCAGGTGTTGGAACAAATTAAAAGACGCCATTTCGGCCAAGTCTTGCGAATTGATTTCTCCCATCCATCTCTCCGCGAGTGCGTCATCCATTTCCCCCGCGGGCATGATGAGGGTAGCCAGAATCTTGCATTCACGCACGTTCTCCCGCCACAATGCCGCTGCGAGATCATGATTCTTGCCATACCGCCGCGCCATTTCCTGCAGGTCAGGCAGCGACGCCCCCCATATTATTTTATAGTCCACCCCCTTCTGGCGCATGGACTGCGAGGCCACGCCGTTCATCAACAGCCTGAACGAGCGCTTGATTTCCCTTACCGTTTCGTTTACGTCTTCACTCATCCGCCTCAGCCGCTTTAGAATACCTCATCATTTGATGAGCGTACGATTCCGTATAATCAAGTTTTATGTCTATGATGTCGCCCCTACCGTCATACTGCGGCTTCATCCAGGGATTGATAAATCCTTTATAGGGTGCGATGTCCAGTTTCTGATAGCGGCTCAGCACCTCCCTGTGCAAGTCTTCGTCTATGTCAACGGCGTATCTCTCAACGATGCCCCTTGCGGCCTCAAAGTCGCCCTCGCTCTTGATTCGCTGAATCTCTGCCAGCAGAGCGGCGAACAGCTGTCTGAGTTTTTGATAATCGTTGATTTGAACGAAATAACGAACAGCATTATCTTCACCAACGCCCTGCCTTTCTACCATCGCCACCTCACCGTCGGCATGCGCCAACACCCACCGCGCGATGAGGGCGCGGTTGCGCATGTGGGCTTCCTCTATCTGACGGCCCTCCTTGATTCTGACCATCTGTGTCAGCAGGCCGTTCATCATGTAGGTGTAATACTGTGCTTTGAACGCCTCCGCGTTTGGCAGCAATCCCAACTCGACGAGTTTCTCATCCGCGATGTAATAAAGTCCGAACAAGTCGGCCCTGGCTTCCTCAATGGTGTCACCGTAAGCGCCCAAGGCGTCACCGCCGACGCCCGGCAGCAGCCGTCCGCTGCCATGCCCCAGGCACTCATGCAAATCAGTGTGCAAATCATCGCAGAGATCTCCATAACGGTTAATCAACTCCAGCGTTTCGTCATCAATCACAAACTCCTCATGCAGGCCGTTGCCTCTGGCCGCGTGGTTGTATGCCTCCGTGAGGTTTCCAATCGTCACGCTCTTGGAACCATACCTCGCCCGGATCCATTCCGCGTTCGGCAGGTTGATTCCTATGGCCGACGACGGGTATTCGTCGCCGCCCAACATGGCCGCGCAGATGACGTGAGCGGTCACACCTTTCACCTTTTCTTTCTTGAAACGCCGTTCCACCGGTGAGTGGTCTTCAAACCATTGTGCATTTTTACTGATGAGTTGGGTGCGCTTGGTAGCCTCTAAATCCTTGTATTCTACAATCCCTTCCCAAGAGCCTTTCAATCCCAACGGATCGCCATAAACCTCTATGAAGCCATTGATGAAGTCTACCTGCCCGTCCTGTTCCTTGAGCCACTCTATGGAATATTCGTCGAACAGCTTCAAGTCGCCCGTCTCATAATATCGCATCAACAGCGAGATAATCTTCTTCTGCCGCTCGTTTTCGGCAAATTCCCGGGCCTTCCCCAACCAGTAAACTATTCGCGTCAATTCCTTTCGGTACAGGCCACCGGTAGTGTACGGCATTTCTTTGACCACACCGTTCTCTTTCACCAGCTTGGTGTTCAGTCCGTGGGAAACGGGCTCGTCATCCGACGGCTGTCTCCGGGCCGCATAAAATTGCTCCACCTCCTTCTGGCTGACGCCTTCATAATAATTGCAGGCCGAGGTCAACACCAAGTCATCCCCGTCGGTCTTGTTGACGCACTTGGGCAAGACATCGGGGTGGAACATCACCGGAACGAGCTCGTCGAGCAGCTCTCGCACCGTTTGACGGGGCGCCAGGGGCAAGCGTGAGGCATCCGTTCCGCTCACCGCTTTTCTGAAAAAGGCTTCCGAGAACCCCGGCGTCATCTTCTCACTGCCGTAGTGATGATAAATACCGTTAGAGAACCATACCCTCTTGAGATAGACCTCCAGGCTTCTGAAGTCGGCTCCGTCTCTCGCACCGGCATATTCCTCATACACAGCCTCAAGCACCTTTCGTATCTTCAGGTTATACTTGCCGAACTGGTCGGTCGTGATGTCCCTTCCCGCCAACGTGGCCTTTGCCAAAAAATAGATGTAAATCTTTTGCCTGAGCGTCAAGTTCTCAAACCCGTTCAGGCGATACCTCAGCATCTGCAAGTCGGCAAACCGCTCGTCTGAAAATTTAAATTCGCGTGTCATTCAGTGATGATGAGATGATTACTTCTTTTTCTTCTTCATACCAGGCTTGCGCTTACCTCTCTTCGCGGTCAGGGTGTCAGCGGGGCGCGCGGCCTGGTGCTGCATCCTGTAATCGCGGGGCGTGCAGCCGTTCAACTTATAAAAAGACGCATAGAAAGATTGCCGATTCGAGAAGCCCACCATGTCGGAAATCTCTTCCATGTTCAAATCATGATACCGCTTGTCGGTCAACAGCGCCATGGCCTCGTCGATACGGTACTTGTTCACGAGTGAGGTGTAGTTCACATGGAAGCGCACGTTGACCACAGCCGAGATGTAACGCGTGTTGGTGTCCAAGTCTTCCGCCAGCTTCTTTGCCGAATAATTCTTGTCTTTGTATTTCTTCTGGATGAGAATGACATCCAGTATTTTCTCCTTCAGCTCGTCCATCAACTCTGGGCTGACCAAGGAACGGTAGGCAGCATCCTTCTCCTTTTTCTTAACAATGTTATATTTTGCCATATCACCCAAATTAAAAAAAAACCGCAACTGTTCTATTTTTTGCAAATATATGTATATTTTTTCGTTTCATCAAGTTTTTCAACACTTTTTTGATGAGATTTCCACGGCTCTTTCATTTAACAATAGCCTTTGCTGCCATAAATCATTCATCCTTTGGGTACTTCACTCTCAAATTTACCGATTAAATGAATATAACATATTGCGTACCAATAAAAAGCAGCATGACATCTCATCATTAAACAACGAAAAACACAAAAGAATCTAAAAAACATTGCCGCAAAAGCCATTTCACGAAAGAACGTCCCGTTCTGTCTAAAGCAACGAAAAACATAGTTGCGGCATTTCACTTTTGACAAAGAGTCAGAGAAAAATCACGACGCATTTCTTTTCGCTGTTTTCGTCAGAACGCCGGCGTTCTGTGGTTTCTTCATGTCACCCGCACGTTTTCGTGTTTTCCGTTAAGGGCGGTTCTATAAATTAGCTTTGTCAGATTGCGAGGCTGTTTTTGTGGT
>CAMPYJ010000002.1 GCA_946998205.1 uncultured Prevotella sp.
TTATGATTATAACGGAACGGCTTCCACTCGTTTTTATGAATTAATAGAACACACCTATAAGTAATACTCAAACCTACATATATAGAGGAATGCCAATAGGAAAAGATGGTTTCGGGCATATCTTATATTCATCCGGACGTGATATTGGCAATATGGCTGCTGGTATTGTTGCTGCAAAAAATGGTATTCCATGGAGTATCGCTAGAGCTGCATTTGATGCTTACCAAACAAAAAATAATATGGATAATCACGGGTATTCTCTTGGCAATATAAATGTAGAGGGAAAGTCTACGCGAAATGCAGAATATTACGGATGGTCGCAAATTTATAAATACTCAAATACTAAATCTGAAGCATCAAATCTTTGGAATAGTATTAAAAGATTCTTTTCTAAATAAAAATGAAGTACATAATTATATATGCATTCGTTTTACTTCTTGTTGTTTCTTGTACAAACAAAAAGATAAAAAAACGATATTATTGTGATATGAATAATATTTATATATCCGTTGCCGAGGGTGATAAGTATGATAGTCTCATCATTGGGGATACAGATTCTATCATTATTCGCAAAACCAATGGTTATTATGGAGAGATCTTGCTTTATTTTATTACCGAGACAGATACAATTTATGTAGATAACTTATATAAGAACATTTACAGGATACACCCACATTCCTTCTCTTATAAAACGATACGAAGAGATGAGGCTCTTGATGTGTTGGATTCTTTCCCCATGAAAGGGAGGAATATCGGTATTGTGGGTAACGGGGCTGAGTATTATTCTTTCTCGGCAGAAAAGAATGGTCGATACGTAAAAGATTTAGAGATTATCAAGTAAATTATTATCTTTGTAGTTGTAAAAAAAATAAATTAACAGCTATATTTGAATAATCATATTTATGCAGATTGAAGAAATCCCCTTCGGCTACGCCACATACAAAGAATGCGCGAAAGCAGCACACTGCCTTCGCCGCCAAGTTGCCCGACTGTATCAGTTGCAACCCGAACCGCCGCAACGAACTATTGCGTAACGCCCGCCTACGTAGCACAAGTAGCGAAAGGCGAAGCGTGCCGCGAGTTTCGCAGCGAGCGCGCTTTCTATTACGCCCAAAAGGGAGACCAGCTCATTTCGCCCGAGCAGCAGGCAGAAATAACAACAATATTCAATGAATACGAACTCCCCGCCCCACAATTCGACAGCTACGAACAGCGCCCCGACTGGAAACAATGAATCGATATAACGCGCACATATACAACATGTTCAAGGCAGACAACACCGAACGAATGAATCGATACAACGCACTAAATCATTTCGCAATAGTACTGCAGAGATTCTGCACCCGCGTTGCAGTCTCACTGCAGCACGCATGCAGTAACACTACAAGGCCTTTGCAGAAGAACTGCAAGACGTATGCAGTAATCGTGCAAACTAAGTAAATTAAAATTCTTCGATGATATACAATGAACAATACGAGTACACGGAACAACCTCAACTACGCATCGGGCGGCGAAGCCTACTATTACGGCAGACAGGGCGAGGTCGTTAAGACCGTCCGAACGGTCATGGCGAGCCTTGCCGACATACGTACCTATATCTATGGCGCCACTTACGACAGCTGGAACCGCGTACGTACGATAACCTATCCCGACGGCGAGGTGGTTACTTACCATTACAACGCAGCAGGACAAGTGGAAAGTCTTACGAGCAACAAGCTCGGCAAGGAGGAAACTCTTGTCGAGAAGATAGGCTACGATAAAGATGGCCATACCGTTTACACTAAGCTCGGCAACGGCACGGAAAGCCGCTACACTTACGACAAGCAGCGCGAGCGTTTGCAGGAGATGACGCTCACTTCGGCGAGGAATACCATCATGCAGAACAAATACAAGTACGACTTGGTGGATAATATCCTCGGCATCACGAACAATTCCGACCCGCAGAACATCGCCGAGAAGAACAAGGCGAAACTCGGCGGGGCATACAGCCACAGCTATACCTACGATGACATCAACCGATTGATTTCGGCAAACGGCAAGGCCAAGACGGCGTCGTATCGGCTCGATATGACCTACGGCATCATGGGCGAGCCGCTCACCAAGAAGCAAAAGGTGGATTCGAGCAAGGTGGCACAGTCGTATGCGTTTGCTTATCTGTACGAGGATAGCGATCACCCGACGGCACCCTCGCAAATCGGGCATAACCATTATACTTACGATGCTAACGGAAATCCTTTAACGGTAACGAACGACTCGACGAGCGAGACGCGCGAAATGTACTGGGACGAGGACAACCGGCTGATGGTGCTTTCGGATAACGGCAAAACGAGTCGTTATACCTACAATGCCGGCGGCGAACGGATTATCAAGAGTCATGGAACCATGGAGGGCGTCTATATCAACGGCGCACCGCAAGGAATCACTTTCCATGAACATGACGACTATACGCTTTACCCTGCATCTATTATCAGCATCAACAAGAACCGCTTTACCAAGCATTACTTTATCGGTGACAAACGTATCGCCTCTAAAATCGGCACAGGGCAGTTCAATAATGTTTATGGCATCAATGGCAACAACGTTACGGCAGGTCAGAAAGACTATGCCACTCGTATGATGCAGATAGAGAAGCAGCGCGAGGAGTATTATAAGTCGCTCGGTACACCACCCGGAGTACCAACAATGAAAGGAGCCACGGCAGATCCCGACAACACCGGTCGCGGTTATAACGAGATTATCGGGGATTTGGGTGACCACTCTGTACCTGAAGGTTGGGTGCAACGGCCGAAGTTCAACGAGAAAGGAGATGTTCCCGGCCCGCCCATTCAATGGCAGAAGCCCGAAGATCCTGATAATGCGCAACCGGGTTATGGTTATGTCCCTGCCGACACCACCAACACCGAGGACATCTTCTTTTATCACAGTGACCATCTCGGAAGTACATCATATATTACCGATGCCAATGCCAACATCACCCAGTTTGATGCTTATCTGCCCTACGGCGAACTGCTCGTGGATGAGCACACATCCTCAGAGGAGATGCCGTACAAATTCAACGGCAAACAGTTTGATGAGGAGACTGGCTTGTATTATTACGGTGCAAGGTACTTGAACCCCGTTACGAGTCTGTGGTATGGAGTAGATCCGTTGGCAGAGAAGTACCCAGATGAAAGTGTATATGCTTATACGCATAATAACCCTGTTAAGTTTGTAGATCCAAATGGTAAAGTCGCTTGGATTGCGGTTGGTGCTTTAGCTGGGGGAGTAATAAATGCAGGTATTGCAGCATACCAAGGAAAATCCGCTAGAGAGATTGCTGGAGCAGCAGTAAGTGGCGCAGTAAATGGAGCTCTAATTGCAAGCGGTGCTGGCCTTGTGACAACCGCCGTAGGTGGTACTATTGCCTCTTTAGGAGAAACATTGATAGGAAAAGGACATGTAAACAAAAGAGATATTGCAGAAAGTGTAGTTAGTAATGTTGTAAGCGCAGGTATTGGTGCTGGAGTGGGTAAAATTATAGGAAAAGGGGCAACAAAGTTGACGGCAAAGGTTGCAAATAAATATGCATCATCAGTTGTTCGTCAAGCTTTTCGTAAAGAAGTAAAAAGTGAAATCAAAAGAACATTGGGTACAACTTCTGGAAAATATGCAAAACAGCTTGCTAATAGAATGGTTAATCGAAGAGTGAGTGTTAATCGTCAATTTGATAGTCATCTTGTTCTTTTTGGAAAAAATGCCACTAATTACCCTGTACAAACAGCAATTGGCGTGGCAGTAGGAAAAACGACACCTTCAATGTTTTCATATGGTTATTCAACTTATAAAAGGTTTACTTCTAATGGCAAAAGATTTTAATATATATACATATCCTACCTTTTTTTCATTGTTACTGATAATGCTAATACCATTTGCATTATCAGTAGATGATATTATGAATAATCACCAAAGCAATATGAAAATAATACTTTTGATTTCAGTATTTATAATCATTATTCTTATTTATGGATTAGTAAAAACTCGCAATAGAAAAATAGTCATAAATGAGTTGGGCTTATTAATTACAGAAAAGGAAGGAAATATGAAGATTTCATGGAAGGAAATATCGCACATATTTTTTTGTTCAACAACAATTTGGGGGCTATATGTAAAAATAACTTTTACTAATCGAAGGGATCCTTTAATTATTGACTTTGGGAAAAGCAGTTTGTGGAGTGTTAATTTTTATCGTTTTCGGATAGCCATATTGGCGTTTTCGCATAAAAAGGATATAATAGTTGTAAAATCTAATCAATGGTATCTAAAGCTAATATAAAAAAATAAATACATAGATGGAGAAAAGACCACATGCTTATATTTGGTAATAGCAAGACAAGCTGCTACACCTATAACACAGGTGGTCAGCGCATCATGAAGAATTACGGTACGATGGAGGGTGTGTATATCAATGGTGCACCGCAGGGAATCACCTTGACAAATGTCGACTTCAGGCTGCACCAAGACAAAATGAGCAAGCTCTTTTGTGCTTGGTTTGCACTGAAGTTCCACGAGACGGATAACTTCACGCTTTATCCTGCAAGTATCCTCTCTGTCAACAAGAATCGCTTTACAAAGCATTACTTCATTGGTGACAAACGAGTTGCTTCAAGGATAGGAACAGGCCTGTTCAATAATGTCTATGGGCGTAACGGCTCATACGTAACGGCTGGTCAGCAGGACTATGCTGAACGTATGAATCAGATACAGAAGCAGAAAGAGGCATACTATAAGCAGCAGGGCATTGCTCCTGGTGTACCTACAGAGAAGGGTGCGTATGGTGATCCAGAGAACACTGGTGTAGGGTATAATGCCGTCCTCACCGAACTCGGCAACCATGATGTGCCACAGGGTTGGATTCAGACTCCGAAGCCGAACACCACACCAAATACCAACCCTGGTCCACCTGTAAGCTGGAACGACCCAAGCAACCCTGATGATCCACAGGCTGGTTATGGTTATATTCCAAACGACACTACGAAAGAAGAAATCTTCTTCTATCACAGTGACCACCTCGGTAGTACATCTTACATCACAGATGATAAAGCCAACATCACGCAGTATGATGCTTACCTACCGTACGGCGAACTGTTAGTTGATGAGCATAATAGCAGTGAAGAACTGCCATATAAGTTCAATGGTAAACAGTTCGATGATGAGACTGGCCTGTACTATTACGGTGCAAGGTACTTGAACCCTGTTACCTGTCTGTGGTATGGGGTGGATCCGCTGGCAGAGAAGTATAAAGAAATAGGTTCTTATGTTTATTGTGCAGACAATCCAATAAATTTATTTGATCCTGATGGTCAGAAGTTTATATACAATGCTCAAGGAAAATTCTTAAGGAAAGAAGGAAAAGATAATCTTGTATATATTGAACGAGATGGTAAATTGACTCAGTTAATTGATCATGGAAATGGTATGACAGATGAACAGTTTAATATTGCTGCTCATATTGTAGATGTAGAATCGAGTGATGCCCCAAATGAAAGCTTGTGGATTGCACATGCAGCTAATAATGCAGTTGATGATAAAGATGTGAATTACGCACATGTAAGAGTAAAAGGAGGGCCTAGAGTAAAGAACCATTCTTTATATGAACAACTGAATGATCAAAATTATTCGACTACTCCTGCATCAGCAAGAGTTGCTTATGATAAAGATTATCTTACAAGTTCTACAAGAACTACTGCAAGAGCAGGTATAATAGATGCATTACAATCAGATATTGATCCAACTCATGGTGCAACGTTGTGGGACGGAACAGATTTTGCAACTAAAGGGCTTAGCCATCCAAAATTTAGACAGTATAATAAAATAACAATACCAGATAATATCAGAAAAGATTATGTTTATCGAAATGAAAGCTATTTACAGAGGATATAATCAAAGATGCGGGTGTCACCCGTTTTTGAGAGGAATGGAATTTTTATTCATGATGGCAAAAGTACAGCAAAATTCTCTCTAATAGCGACAGGTTCATTTGGTAGAACTATATTTTGGCATAAAAAATAATTTTATATGAAAAAGTTTATTCTTATTTTATTCATTATTATTTTTTCAGCTCCTAGTATAAATGGGAAAGCTCAAAGAAAATGGCAAGGATATTTAATTCCACAAGAGTATGTTATTGTTGATAGCCTTACCTTAAATGGACAGAATACCCAAATAGCTATATTTAGCCCTTATAGTATGACAGCTGACGGTTGTGAAAAATACGTTGATAAAGGGGAAAATAGGATTCTTTTGATTAAGCGTGATTCTCACTTTTATAGATTTGATAATGTTATATCTAATGACGTTTATGGTTATATTGATGGGAACGAAAGTCTTAAAGAAAATGGGAATGGATTTGAATTGTGGTTTGAAAAAGGGCAGAGTTGTACTTTTGAGTATCACATTTATATTGGATTTTTTAATTCAAAAATTAAAATAACGCACATTACATTAATTACTTTATGTAATGATAAAAAGAAGGTAAAAAATATAAGATATAAAAACTTTTTACTTAAGAATTTTCATCGGAATTTAATCGATAAATTAAAAAATAAATATAGCATGTAATCTATTAGAAAGATATTTATCTTATGATCATATGCTATACTGGGATGAGGAGAACCGCCTGATGGTACTCTCTGATAATGGCAAGACGAGTCGTTACACTTACAATGCTGCTGGTGAACGCATCATGAAGAGTTACGGTACGATGGAGGGTGTGTATATCAATGGTGCGCCGCAGGGAATCACGTTCCACGAGACGGATAACTTCACGCTCTACCCTGCTTCGATAATCAGCATCAACAAGAACCGCTTCACAAAACATTACTTCCTTGGTGACAAACGAGTTGCTTCAAGAATAGGAACAGGTCTGTTTAACAACGTCTATGGACGTAACGGCTCTTACGTTACTGCTGGTCAGCAGGACTATGCAGAGCGTATGAATCAGATACAGACACAGAAGGAGGCATACTATAAGCAGCAGGGTATTGCTCCTGGTGTACCTACAATGAAGGGTGCGTATGGTGACCCAGAGAACACGGGTGTTGGCTATAATGCTGTTCTCACGGAACTTGGTAACCATGATGTGCCACAGGGTTGGATTCAGACTCCACGCCCTAACACCACACCGAATACCAACCCCGGTCCACCTGTAAGCTGGAACGACCCAATCAATCCTGATGACCCACAGGCTGGTTATGGCTATATTCCAAATGACACTACGAAAGAGGAAACCTTCTTCTATCATAGTGACCACCTCGGTAGCACGTCTTACATCACAGATGACCACGCTAACATCACACAGTATGATGCTTACCTACCTTATGGGGAGCTATTAGTTGACGAACACTCATCAAGTGAGGAGATGCCATATAAGTTTAATGGTAAGGAGTTTGACGAGGAAACTGGCTTGTACTACTACGGTGCAAGGTACATGAATCCCGTTGCAAGTCTGTGGTATGGAGTGGATCCACTGACAGAAACCTACGAGAATATATCTGCATATATATATTGTCATTCTAGTCCAATTATCTTGTTAGATTCAGATGGACAAGGGGATTATTATACGTCAAATGGTGTTTTACAGGGGAAGGATAAATTCCAAGATAATAAAGCTTACCTTATTGCTTCGGCAACGAAAGATAAGGACGGAAATTTCATTAATCCGAAACTATTGCCAGTGACAAACTCTGTGTTAAATCAATATGCAAATACAGTAGCCCAAGAGTCTTCTGGGGATAAATTAGAATCTTATGCACTTGCAAGTGCAATATCGAATTTAGCTGCCTACAAGAAAAAAAGTATTTCCAAAACTCTTCAAACTGAGGGTATTTACGGATATAGGGACGGCGGAAGTTCTACAGCTTACAATAAGAATGCAGAATACAGCATGGAAGCGGTTATTAACGCCTTGTCTGGTGGAAAAGATTATTCTAATGGTGCAATAAGATGGGACGGTTTTGATTTGGCGGCTAGAGGTTTCGGTCATCCTAAGCCTCGTATGTCTGGGGTAGATATTAGTGGACCTAATTTTCTTGCATTTAAAAAAGCTTGGCCTAATAATTTTATAAGTAAGTTTAGTGGAGGAAAATATACTTCTTTTTCTTCTAACTTTAGTTCTGGAAGGCATCCTGCGGATAGTGGAGCGAATAAAGGATATGTATTATATTCTGCCTCTGCTGTGCATGGAAGAACAATGTTTTGGAAAGCAAATTTGAATGCAACTCGAACAGTCATAAGAAATGGACAGAAAAAAGTTGAAACGTATAAGTATTCTTTTTAAAATATGAAATCTTATATTTGTACATTAGTGGCGATTATAGCAATTTTTATTGCTAGCAGTTGCAAGGCTCAAAGCAAGTTGCCAGATTCTGTTTATCCTGATAACAACAGCTCTGTTTCATACTGCAAATTAAATGATAGTACATTAAATGTGATGATTACAATAAATCATTATAAATTTATAGATGAGTATTCTATAATAAGAAATATATCATACCATAAATATCTGCCAAGTTACCTGGGAAAATATAGGAATAGTCTCATATTTATTAATGGCGAATCAGTAAATTACAGACTTATAACAGTGTATACATTAATTGATAAGAAAATTGTCAAAGATATGTATGAGATGGAATTGTGTTCTAATAGAAAAGGTCATGAGGAGAAGTATATATTTTTTTATCGTGGATGTCCAATAAGAATTTCCTCCAATATTAATAGAGTGTTATTTAGGAAAATAGCTTCAAAGAGGATGAGAATAAATTCAAAAGATATTTCGTTTATATCATCGTGCAACGATAGATTTAGACTCTATTTTTTGGATGGAAGAAATATTATTTTGGAATAACGGGTTGTTTAGGCAGCCATACTGGTACATCTTTCTCTACAGCAAACTGATGGTGAACCATCCTGATGCTGGTGAAACGGATATGACTTATGATGCGGCGGGTAACCTCTTGACGAAGCTCACGGCAGAGCTTAGGAAGTCGATATCTGACAAGGGTTACATCTCTTACACCTACGACTTCGAGCGACTCCATGAGGTACTTTATCCAGAAAATCTCTTCAACCGTGTTACTTATACCTATGGTAAGGCTGGCGATAAGTATAACCGTGCCGGTCGTCTTGCCCTCGTTGAGGATGCTTCGGGCGGTGAAGCGTATTATTACGGCGGACAGGGTGAGGTGACGAAGACTATCCGTACAGTCATGGCGAGCGTGGCAGATATCAGGACTTATGTCTATGGTGCTACGTATGATAGTTGGAACCGTGTGCAGACGATGACTTATCCTGACGGTGAAGTGGTGACTTATCACTACAATGCTGCTGGACAGGTTGAGCGTATGACGAGCAATAAACAGGGACGTCAGAGCGTTATTGTTGATAGGATAGGTTACGATAAGGAGGGTCACACGGTCTATACGAAGCTCGGTAATGGCACGGAGACTACCTATACCTACGACAAGCAGCGTGAGCGTCTGCAGGTGATGAACCTTACAGCGGACGGTCAGACTGTGATGGAGAACAAGTATCGCTATGATGCTGTGGATAATATCCTTGGTATTACGAATGCTGCCAACCCAACGTCGCTGACGAAACTCAACGAGGCGAAGTTAGGAGGAAGGAGTTCGCATACGTATGAGTATGATGAGTTGAACCGTCTTGTTCATGCCAGCGGTAAGGCTAAGCGTGCATCGTATGATATGGTGATGTCGTTCGGACGGATGAGTGAACCGCTGACGAAGGTGCAGAAGGTGGATTCAACAACAACTGCCAAGTCTTATAACTTTGCTTATAAGTATGAGGACAGTAACCACCCGACGGCTCCAACGCAGATTGGTCACGATCATTACACGTATGATGCCAACGGCAATCCTACGCTGGTAACGAATGATTCAACGAACACTACCCGTGAGATGTACTGGGATGAGGATAATCGGTTGATGGTTCTCTCTGACAACGGTAAGACAAGCCGTTATACTTATAATGCTGCTGGTGAGCGTATCATGAAGAGTTACGGTACGATGGAGGGTGTGTATATCAATGGTGCGCCACAGGGTATCACCTTCCATGAGACGGATAACTTCACGCTCTACCCTGCTTCGATAATCAGCATCAACAAGAATCGCTTTACAAAGCATTACTTCCTTGGTGACAAACGAGTTGCTTCAAGGATAGGAACAGGTCTGTTCAATAACGTCTATGGACGTAACGGCTCATACGTAACGGCTGGTCAGCAGGACTATGCAGAGCGTATGAATCAGATACAGAAGCAGAAGGAAGCATACTATAAGAAGGTGGGTGTAGCTCCTGGTGTACCGACAGAGAAGGGTGCATACGGTGACCCGGAGAACACGGGTGTTGGCTATAATGCTGTCCTCACAGAACTCGGTAACCATGATGTGCCACAGGGTTGGATTCAGACTCCACATCCTAACACGACACCAGGCACCAACCCCGGTCCACCTGTAAGCTGGAACGACCCAATCAATCCTGATGACCCACAGGCTGGTTATGGCTATATTCCAAATGACACTACGAAAGAGGAAACCTTCTTCTATCATAGTGACCACCTCGGTAGCACGTCTTACATCACAGATGACCACGCTAACATCACCCAGTATGATGCTTACCTGCCATACAGTGAGTTGTTGGTTGATGAGCATAGTAGCAGTGAAGACCTGCCGTACAAGTTCAATGGCAAACAGTTCGATGATGAGACAGGTTTGTACTATTATGGTGCAAGGTACTTGAATCCTATGACAAGTCTATGGTATGGAGTTGATCCGTTAGCTGAGAAATATGTCACAACGAGCGGATATATACATACGTTGGATAACCCAATAAAATTGGTGGACACTGATGGACAAGACTTTGTGTCCGCAATAACTGAAGGTGTAGGTACTTTTGTTTTTTCAGCAGGCGCAAATTTTGTTGAGAACTTAATTAATAATGGTGGAAACGTACAACGGGCCTATAGCCAGATTGATTGGGAAGGTGCAGGAAAAGACGCAGTTGTTGCTGGAGTTATGTCCCTCGTTGTCTCTGGTGCATCTACAACAAAATTAACAAAGAAACTTTCATCTATTAAAGTTGGAAATTCTACTCTTGCCAAGATTTTGGTAAATACAGCTGTTAATATGGTGTCGAGCATCACTGCTGAAGCATGGAAGGAAAAATCTCTAAGCGGAGTTAATTTTAAAGATGTTTTTTTCTCAGCACTTGGTGGTTCTCTAGCAGAAGCGGGATTGGGTAAATTATCAAAAAAACTGGAAGATTCTTTTTCAACCAGCAATACAAATAACAAAGGGAGACCGCTGTCTCCCCAAAATTAACTAACTTTGTATTGTGAAATATCATCAATTAACCTCGGAGCAAAGGGCGCAAATTTCCGCCTTACTCCAAAAAAGGATGTGAAAATAATTGAAGACGGAATCGAAGCTGTTAAGGATGCATGGAAAGCAGAGAAAAGATTGGTGGAAAGGACAGGGCGCGGTTCCAGAAGATGGACAAAGAAAGAATTAAAAGAAACAGGAAAAGTAAAGGGTTACGAAGGACATCACATTAATAGTGTAAAAGGACATCCAGAAGATGCTGGTGATCCGTCAAATATTGAATTTGTGAAGAAAGGTGGAGAACATCTTAGTAGGCATAATGGTAATTACAGGAATCCATCAAGTGGGAAGAAAATCAATAGAGATTATATCAACTATTGTCAAATTCTTCATTTTTAATGATGAGTCTTTACCATAAATAGTATAGCGTATATAGAAAAATAGAATATGAATAAAACATATAGGGATTTAATTTATAGATTTCAGAACCAGGGTATTGAAGAATCCCAATCCACCGGTGCAATCCTTATAGGAAAAGCACCCCATATAGCCCCCGAGGCTTGGCTAAACACCCTGTATCCTCCGCTAAGTAGGAACGATGTCCAAGCATTGGAAAAAGAATTGGGCATGGAAATTCCCATCGATTATAAAAAATTCTTGTTAGATGTAAGCAATGGGTTAGACATATTGGTTGGAACCTTTTGTTTAGACGGGTTAAGAAGAAACTATAAAAGAAGCACTGATGAAAGCCGCCAACCGTTTTCGATTATTACGGCAAACATTCGGGAAAGACCTCGAAATGCCGCAGACGACCATTTCTTTATAGGCGGTTATGATTGGGACGGTTCTTATCTTTATATAGATAAAAGAACAAGCACCGTGCACTATTGTGATAGAGACGATGCAACCTCCCTATTCCAATGGGAAACGTTCGAGCAAATGCTTATATCAGAGTTAAAGAGGATATACTCTCTGTTTGATGAGAGGGGAAGAAAAATAGATGAAGACCTTTATACCACCCCAATTAAAAGGTAATATAGGGTGGTTCTATAAATTACCGCCGTAAAGTTTTTTATGTCAGTCTTTTTACGTTTTGTCATCTTGTGGACTCTTTTTAGGCTAATTTAAAAGCGACTTATTACAACTCTGTGCGACAGGAAAAAAAACGAATGTGCGATAAGAAATATTCTTACATCGGGCAGTAATACTCGCATATTTGCCAGCAACCGGCAGGTTGACTGCAAATATGCGATTTTTTTATGTTATTCATTATCAAGCCATTGCATATAACACACTTTGCCGGTAGACAGTAAAAGACATGCTGTTGACCGGCAAAAGCATTGAGCTTGCACGACAACCGGCATCACTTTTCTCCTCAAAAACATTGCTCTGTGCAACAAAACACCATGCTTTTGGCTCGCCAAAGCATGAAAACCAACCATCAAAGAGCCCAAACAACCCCCATGGGAAGCTATAATGAGATTTTTGAAATGACCAAATAATCGGACAAAACCCACCCCAACGACACCTGCGTTCGGGAGGTGAAAACGGTACTGGCGCAAACGATTGCATAACGTTTTCCAAAGAATTAGACTTGCAAGCCAGCCACACCTTATATATTATTCATATATTTGCAAAGATTAGAACCGAATCTAAAGTAACTCAACCGCAAACCCTTAGTCTATGAATCTATTATTTAACATTGAATACAAAACGGTTTTTGGGGAAGACCTCATCCTGAATGTGGCCAACGAAGGTCAGCTTACCGCCGGGCTTCATACCCCTTACAGAATGTACACCACAGACGGACTGCACTGGAAGTGCGACCTCAAGCTGCCTGCAACCGCAGACCATGCTTCCCTTTGCTACTACTACTCGGTAGAATGCGACGGAAAAGTGACGCGCAAGGAATGGACCACTCTTACCCATCAGCTTGACCTCACGGCAGCCAAGGCGAAGCAATACCAGGTGTACGACCACTGGATGCAGATACCGGAAGACTCGTACCTGTACTCCTCGGCATTCACCGACTGCCTTCACCGCAGCACGTTGCAAGCCCTGCAGCCAACAACTTACGACAAGACGGTGCGCGTCATCGTACGTTCTCCACAACTCAAACCCGACCAATATTTAGTGCTGTCGGGCAACACCGAAGCCTTGGGCGAGTGGAACATCAGCAAAGCTCTGGCCATGACCCAGCATCAGCACAACGAATGGGTGGTGGACGTGGATGCCGAGACACTGAGCGAGCAGCGCATAGAACTGAAGTTTGCTGCCCTGTCGTACAGCCTTCCCACGAACGCCCCCATGTGGGAACCGTGCTTCAACCGCACCATCGACGTACCCAAGCTCAACCGTGGCGACGTGGTGGTGTACCACTTGGATCAGGCTTTCATGCCCATGCCCAACACGAAGGTGGCCGGAACGCTGGTTCCCGTATTCTCACTACGCAGCAAAGGCAGCTTTGGCGTGGGTGACTTTGGCGACCTCAAGGCAATGATCGACTTTGTGGAAGCTACCGGACAGCACGTCCTTCAGTTGCTGCCCATCAACGACACCACAGCCACCTATACTTACACCGACTCTTACCCATACAGCTGCATCAGCGTGTTTGCGTTGCATCCGCTCTATTGCGACTTGCGCCAACTGCCCAAACTCAACGACAAGGCACAGCAAGCGCAATTTGATGCCTTGCAAGAAGAGCTGAACTGCCTGCCACAGATAGACTATGTACGCGTGATGAAAGGCAAGATGGATTTCTTGCAGCTGCTCTTCAAACAAGAGGGCAAACGCACCTTGGGCACCAAGGCGTACAAGGCGTTCTTCGAAAAGAGCGCGCGCTGGCTGGTGCCTTACGCACAGTTCTGCTACCTGCGCGACCAATACGGAACGGCAGACACCACACAATGGCCCGACCACCACACATGGAACGAGGCCGACCGCAAGGCGTTGAGCGCCCCAAGCGACAAGGCATATCAACAAGTAGCGTTCTACTACTTCGTGCAGTTTGCACTGTACAACCAAATGAAGGAGGCGCACGCCTGTGCGCAGAGCAAGCGCATCATACTCAAAGGCGACGTGCCGATTGGCGTGAGCCGCCACGGTTGTGACGTTTGGGTAGAACCCAAATACTTCAACATGGACGGACAGGCTGGTGCGCCACCCGATGATTTCTCTGTAAACGGACAGAATTGGGGGTTCCCCACCTACAACTGGGACGAGATGTTGAAAGACGGATGCGCCTGGTGGGAACGCCGTTTCAAGAACATGGCAGAGTTCTTCGACGCTTATCGCATCGACCATGTGCTGGGATTCTTCCGCATTTGGGAAATACCTATTAGCTGTGTCAACGGCTTGTGCGGTCAGTTTTCGCCAGCGCTGGGCATGTCACGCGAGGAGATAGCATCCTACGGACTCAACTTCCAAGAAGATTTGTTTACGAAGCCTTACGTCCGCAACTGGGTCATCGACAGAGTGTTTAGCGAACATCGGGAAGAGGTCATCGCCAAATATCTCAACCATATTCACGACGACGTGTTTGAGTTGAACGAGCATTTCAACACCGAGCGCAAGATTGAAGCTGCTTTCGAGGGGCAAGAAATGGACGAGAAGAACACATGGATACGCGACGGACTGTATGCGCTTGCCAACGATGTGCTGTTTGTTCGTGACAAGAAGAACCCGCATCTGTTCCACCCGCGCATCACGGCACAATTCAACTTCATTTACGAAAGTCTGTGGGATGTGGACAAACAGGCGTTCAACCGTTTGTACAACGAGTACTACTATCGCCGCAACAACCAGTTCTGGTATCACGAGGCGATGAAGAAATTGCCTAAATTGGTACAGGCTACCCGCATGTTGGTGTGTGCCGAAGACTTGGGAATGGTGCCCGATTGCGTGGCATGGGTGATGAACGAGCTGCGCATCCTCAGTCTCGAGGTGCAGTCGATGCCCAAAGACCCAAAGGTAACTTTTGGCTATTTGCCCCGCAACCCATACAGAAGTGTGGCTACCATATCCTCACACGACATGCCAACGCTGCGCCAATGGTGGGACGAGGACTACCCGCGCACACAGCATTATTACAACACCATGCTGGGAAAGGAAGGACCTGCCCCTCACCCACTGCCGGGTTGGTTGGCCCGCGACATCATTTGGCAACACTTGGCATCGCCTTCCATGCTCTGCATCCTGTCCATACAAGACTGGTTGGCCATGGACGAACGGCTCCGATTGGACGATGCCAACGCCGAACGCATCAACATTCCTGCCAATCCCAAGCATTATTGGCGTTATCGGATGCACCTGAACATAGAAGACATGCTGACCGACAACAGCTTGGTGAGCAATCTATGTGAACTGAACTCACAGTCGGGAAGGGGCTGACACCCTACCCCTCACACCTATAGCCACAAGGGTTTGCGCCCTTGTGGCATACCTTCGAACCACAACATCATGAAGAAAATCAACCTTATCCTTTTGTTTTTTATGCTGCCAATGGCATTGTTGGCACAAGTAGTCAAATCACCCAATGGCAATGTATGCGTCAACTTCAGTCTACAAGGCAATGGCGTACCCACCTATTCCATGACTTATAAAGGCAAAGCCGTGGTGAAACCGTCGCGCTTGGGCTTGGAACTCATGAAGGACAAGCACGCCTCCAAGGGACTCAGGGAAACCGACTTGATGAATGGGTTTACGGTTAAAGACACGCAGACATCCACCTTTGACGAGACATGGAAGCCTGTTTGGGGGGAGACCGCAACCATCAGAAACCATTATAACGAGCTGGCGGTAACATTGCATCAAGCCTCTTCGCAGCGCAATATGGTGATACGCTTCCGCGTATACGACGTGGGAATGGGGTTGCGCTATGAATTTCCGCAGCAAGACAGCTTGACCTATTTCCTCATCAAGGAAGAACACACGCAGTTTGCCATGACCGGCGACCATACGGCATGGTGGATTCCGGGCGACTATGACACGCAAGAGCAGAAGACACAACAAAGCAAGCTCTCCGAAATAAGAGGGCGTTTCCATGATGCAGTGAACTGGGGAAACTCGTCGGTGGCGGTGTTCTCGCCAACAGGCGTGCAGACCGCACTGCAAATGAAAAGCCAAGACGGACTGTACATCAACATCCACGAGGCGGCTTGTGTGGACTATTCTACCATGCACCTCAACTTGGACGACAAGACAATGACGTTTGAAAGCTGGCTCACCCCAGACGCATACGGTGACAAAGGGTGCATGCAAACCCCTTGTAAGAGTCCGTGGCGAACGGTAATGGTGAGCGATGACGCACGCGATATGTTGTCGAGCAACCTCATACTGAACCTCAACGAACCGTGCAAGATAGAAGACACGAGTTGGATTCATCCCACAAAATACTGCGGTGTGTGGTGGGAAATGATTGTTGGCAAAAGCGCATGGAACTACACCGACGAGTTCCCGTCTATCAAACTCGGACAGATAGACTGGAGCAAAGCGAAGCCAAACGGGCGACATGCGGCTAACACAGACAAGGTGAAGCGATACATTGACTTCGCTGCCAAGAACGGATTGGATCAAGTTTTGGTGGAGGGATGGAACGTAGGTTGGGAAGATTGGGCGAACCATTGGAAGCAAGACGTGTTCGACTTCGTTACACCTTACCCCGACTTCGACCTGAAAGGCCTCAACGAGTATGCTCATTCCAAGGGTGTAAAACTCTTGATGCACCACGAGACATCATCCAGCGCCGTAAATTATGAAAGACATTTGGAAAAAGCCTTCAATCTCATGAACCAATATGGATATGATGCCGTGAAGACAGGATATGTAGGTGACATCATTCCTCGTGGCGACCACCACTTCTCTCAATCCATGAACGACCATTATATGTATGTGGTGAAGCAAGCCGCCAAGCACCATATCATGGTGAATGCGCACGAAGCGACACGCCCAACGGGCTTATGCCGCACATGGCCTAACATGGTTGGCAACGAAAGTGCAAGGGGTGGAGAGTACGAAGCCTTTGGAGGAAACAATCCAGACCATACCACTATCTTGCCCTTTACTCGCTTACAGGGCGGACCGATGGACTACACGCCGGGTATTTTTGTGACGAAACTGTCAGAATGGAGCGACAATACCAGCTTTGTACACTCCACCTTGGCAGGACAATTGGCACTCTATGTCACCATGTACAGCCCACTGCAAATGGCTGCCGACTTGCCCGAACACTACGAGAAGTACGATGATGCGTTCCAATTCATACGAGATGTGGCTGTTGACTGGGACGACAGCAAGTATTTAGAGGCTGAACCCGGCGACTATATCACTGTGGCTCGCAAGGCAAAAGGTACCAACAACTGGTTTATCGGGGGCAAATGTGACGAGAACGGGCACAAGAGTGTCATCAAACTCGACTTCCTTGACAAGGGCAAGAAGTACAGATGCACGATTTATGCCGATGCTAAAAATGCCCATTACGACCACAATCCACAAGCTTATGTCATCACGCACAAAACCGTGAAGCGTGGAGACGTGTTGAAAATCAATCAAGCCTGCGGTGGCGGATTTGCCGTTTCGCTCATGGCGCAATAATCAATAACACCCTTACTTATGAGACATTATCAGCATTATATTTTCCTGTTGTTGGCTTTTCTCATGCCAACGGGCAAGTCACCTTTATCTGCCAAGGTGTTCGACGAGATGGTTTATTCGCCTCAAAAGACAGCCTTCAAGCTCAATGCTCCAAGCACTGCCAAGCGTGTCGTGCTGCGTTTGTACAAAGAAGGCGAAGGTGGAAAGCCCACAAAGACCGTAAAAATGAAGTCAATGGGCAACGACGTGTGGGCAAAAGAGATCAAGGGCGACCTGAAAGGCATGTACTACACCTTTGAAGTGTTGGGTTACCAACAGCACAAAGGAGGCGAGACACCAGGCGCGTTTGCCAAGGCTGTGGGCATCAATGGCAACAGAGGAGCCATCATTGACCTGAGGACAACCAACCCGGATGGATGGGAAAACGATAAGAGACCTGCGCTCGCATCGCCCTCCGACTTAGTGTTATACGAGATGCACGTACGCGATTACACCGATTCGCCTACTTCTCCTTCCGTTCATAAGGGCAAGTTTGTGGGATTGGCTGAGCCAAAAGCCATTGCCCACCTCAAAGAGTTAGGGGTGAATGCGGTACACTTGTTGCCTTCGTTCGACTTTGCCTCGGTGGATGAACACCAAACATCTAACGCCAACTACAACTGGGGATACGACCCAAAGAACTACAATGTGCCAGAGGGGTCGTACAGTACCAACGCCAAAGACCCCAAAGTGCGCATCAAGGAGTTCAAACAAATGGTGCAAGCCTTGCACAAGGCGGGCATTCGCGTCATCCTCGACGTAGTGTACAACCACACGTTCGACATCGAAAACAGTAACTTTCAGCGTACTTACCCCGATTACTATTACCGCAAAGACGCTAAGGGCAAGTATTCAAATGGGTCGGGTTGTGGCAACGAGACAGCCTCGGACAAACCTTTGATGCGGCAATTCATGTTAGAATCGGTAAAATATTGGATTAACGAATATCACATTGACGGCTTTCGTTTCGACCTCATGGGCATTCACGACATAGCGACCATGAACGCCATCCGACAGGAAGTGGACAAGATAGACCCGTCTATTTATATTTATGGTGAGGGATGGAGTGCAGGAAGTTGTGCTTATCCTGCGGACAAACTCGCCATCAAAGCCAACATCCAACAAATGCCAGGCATTGCAGCATTCAGCGATGAACTGCGCGACGCCTTGCGCGGTCCCTTCAGTGACGACAGGAAAGGAGCGTTCCTTGCAGGCATCGCCGGCGAGGAAGAGAGCGTTAAGTTTGGCATCGCCGGTGCCATAGCACACCCACAAGTAGACATGAGCAAAGTGAACTACAGCAAAGTGGCATGGGCAACCGAACCCACACAGATGGTTAGTTATGTAAGTTGCCACGATGACATGTGCTTGGTGGACCGGCTGAAGGCGTCTATACCCAACATTTCTACCGAAGAAATCATCCGATTGGACTTGCTCGCACAAACGGCAGTGTTCACTTCACAAGGTGTTCCGTTTATGTTGAGTGGTGAAGAGATGCTTCGTGACAAACAAGGGGTACACAACTCGTACAAATCTCCCATAGAAATCAATCGATTGGATTGGCACAATTTGCAGCGTTACCCACAGGTATTCAACTATTACAAGGGGCTCATTGCACTGCGAAAGAAATACCACGCGTTCCGTCTGGGCAATGCCGAGGCTGTGCGTCAGCATCTTACATTCCTCCCAACAGAGCCTTGTTTGGTGGGTTATCGCTTGTTTGATGTCCCCACCAACAGCTACATCTACATGCTGCTCAATGCCAACAAGACCGAGAAACAGGTATCCTTACCGGCTGGAGCGTACAACGTACTGTGCTACGATGGGGTCATTGACGTCAATGGAACAGAGAAATTGATGCTCGATGAACATGCCGACAAGGCCATAGTCCCTGCCCAGTCAGCCATGATTTTAAGAAAACAGCAGTAAAAAGAAAATAAGATGAAGAAGTTATTATTTGTCATTTGCCTTTTGACACAGACTTTTACGACGTATGCCCAGATACAAATAAACCGCATTGACCCCACCAATTGGTTTGTCGGGATGAAGGATGCGAGTTTGCAACTCATGGTGTACGGCAACGACTTGCACGGCACTCAAGTAACCACCCGTGACGCTGGCGTGCGAATAGACAGTGTGGTACAGATGCCCAATGCACATTATTTGTTGGCTTACCTCAACCTGAAAGACGCCAAGCCAGGCACCATCACGCTGTCGTTCACCAAGGGAAAGAAAACAAAAAAGGTGAAATACGAGCTGAAGCAGCGCGAGATGAGTGGTGACAAGCGCATGGGATTCACCAATGCCGACGTGCTGTACATGCTCATGCCCGACCGATTCGCCAACGGAGACACCAAGAACGACCAGATAAAAGGCATGAACAAATATGTCTGCGACCGCACGAAACCCAGTCTGAGACATGGGGGCGACTTGGAGGGCATTCGCAAACACCTCGACTATTTCACCAATTTGGGGGTGACCGCCCTATGGTTCACACCTGTATTGGAAAACAATTCGCCCGACACCAACGGCTTTAGTACCTACCATGGATATGCCACGACAGATTATTATAAGGTAGACCCGCGCTTTGGCACCAACGAGGAATACCGCCAGCTCATTGACGAAGCCCACCGAAAGGGGCTCAAAGTGGTGATGGACATGATTTTCAACCACTGCGGATTTGAACATCCGTGGCTCAAAGAGCTGCCCTCTGACGATTGGCTGAATGAGCCTGAATGGCTCAAGGAAGGCACCGGCTCGGGGCGTGACGAGAAGACCGGCATGCCAAATGGCACGAAAACCAACTCCAAGTATTTGCAGACCAGCTACAAACTCACGCCGGCGCTCGACCCATACGCTTCGAAAATAGACCTGAAGGAAACCGTCGACGGATGGTTTGTGCCCTCCATGCCCGACCTGAACCAACGCAATCCGCACGTCATCAAGTACCTCATCCAAAACAGTATATGGTGGATTGAGACCGCAGGCATCAACGGCATCCGGATGGACACCTATCCTTATGCCGACCGTAAAGCCATGGCACTGTGGATGAAGACGCTCAACGAGGAGTATCCCAACTTCAACGTGGTGGGCGAGACGTGGAACACAGAACCCGCTTTTACGGCTGCATGGCAAAAAGACAGTAAGCTGTCGGACATCAACAGTAACCTGAAAACAGTCATGGACTTTAGCTTCTTCGAGAAAATCAACAAGGCGAAGAATGAAGAAACCGATGGATGGTGGGACGGACTGAACAGGGTTTACAACTCGCTGGCGGAAGATTACCTGTACGAAGATCCAAGAGACGTCATGGCGTTTATTGAGAATCACGACACCGACCGTTTCTTGGGACACGGACAAGATGTAGCCGCACTGAAGCAGGCCTTAGCCCTCTTGCTCACCATGAACCGCATTCCACAGCTATATTACGGCACCGAGGTGCTGCTGAATGGCACCAAAGAAAAGAGTGACGGCGACGTACGTCAGGATTTCCCTGGTGGTTTCCCTGGCGATGCACACACGGCATTCACGGCAGAAGGCAGGTCAAAGGCACAAAACGAAATGTTCAACTGGCTCAGCAAGCTGCTGCATTGGCGACAGGGCAATGAAGTGATTGCCCAAGGTAAGCAGATTCAGTTCATCCCTCACCAAGGGGTGTACGTCTTGGCACGCCAGTATCAGGGTAGGTCTGTGCTGACCATACTCAACGGAACATCGAAAGAAGCCCGGTTGGACGTGAAGCGATACGCTGAAATCATAGGAAAGACAACCACTGGTCGTGACGTCATTACCGGCGAAAACGTGGACATGAGCAAAGACATCAAGTTGTCTCCTCGTCAAACGCTTGTCATTGAATTATAGGTAGAAAGGGAGTTAACAGGAGTTAGAGTGGAGTTAAAACGGTGTGAACGGACATGAGTCCGGCTGGGCAACAGTAACGAATGCTTTTGTTGTCAATCACAAAAAGCTATTGTCCGCTAACTCCTTTTTAACTCCACTCTAACTCCAGATAACTCCTCATTTAATCCTAATAGCCCCCATTAGCCTTCCATCGCCCTCCACTCTTGCCCGTGCTGCAAGATTACCAAGAAGTTTCTGGATTTGCAAAAGACAAGATATTTTTCTTTACAAAAGGCCTTCCAAAATTTCATAATTTCCCAGCAAGAGGTCATGTGCCTTCAAATACGCCACGGATGAGCCAAGTTTACATCTTCTTGTCGTACAATATATTATGCCGTTTGGGCATGGAAATACAATCTTTTCATCCGTATTTTTGGACTAAAAGCATTGCTTTTATGCGCCAATAGGCCTGCTTTTGTCCGCCTAAAGGATGCAAATAAGACGACAAAATGTTATCTATTGCGACAATATCCGCATGCTTTTGCTCCAAGAAGTGCTATTTTTAGCAAAACAATGGCCATGCCAGACCCGTTTTTCCTCACATTTTTTCCTCGTTCACAAGTTTTCAACTGCTGTTTTTCAGTAGTTTTTTAGGACAAAAATAGTATGGCGCATCTGTCAGCATTCCTACAAGTACGAGCCATGTAGACTGCGCACATGTCAGTTGCTTTGCCAACAACCTCTTTTCAATGGCGCATGGGAACACAGCTGAATGGCTACAAGCCAAGGCGATGAATCTAAAACAACGTTAACCTGCGTCAATCATTTCCAAATGACAGGACGTATGATGCGCTGCATTGAGATATTTTTATTATATTTGCAATGATAATCATTAAAGGGCGGTTCTATAAATTAGCTTTGTCAGATTGCAAGGCTGTTTTTGACGTCAATTTGTTTGTGAGTGAAGGAGTATAGCGGGCTATACGACTGAACGAACAAACAAATTGAACCAAAAACGGAGCAAGCCGAATACAATCAAACTTGTTTGAATTGTTGAGGCGCAGCCTGTTTTATATAAAAAGAGACCACAAGATGACAAAACGTAAACTGTCCAACATACAAAAAAACTTTACGGCGGTAATTTACAGAACCGCCCTAAAAAACTTACAAAAGGGCCGAAAGGCTCCAAAACATCACAGATATGGCAAAAGTATATGAATTTTTGGCCAATGGTTTCGAGGAAGTTGAAGCCTTGGCACCCGTAGACATTTTCCGCAGAGGCGGCGTTGAAATCCAAACGGTGAGCGTCACAGGCTCCGAGTGGGTTGAGACATCCCATGGTGTGACCATCAAGGCCGACGTGAAGTTTGAAGACATGCGCGACTTTGACGATGCCGACATGCTGATGCTTCCCGGCGGCTTGCCCGGCGCGACCAACCTGAACGAGCATGCGGGCGTGAGAGAAACGCTGCTGGCCCACAACGCCAAAGGCAAGCATATCGGGGCCATCTGTGCCGCACCGATGGTCTTAGGCAGCTTAGGACTGTTGAAAGGCCGCAAGGCCACATGCTCTCCAGGCTTTGAGAAGTATCTCGAGGGTGCTGAATACACGGCCGAATTGTTCACCGTCGACGGCAACATCATCACGGGAGAGGGTCCCGCTGCGACGTTCCCATACGCATACGAAATCCTGAAGATGTTCGTGGGTGAGGCGAAGACGAGGGAGCTGCAGCGCAAGATGCAATACGCCCACTTGATGGAGCGGTGAGGAAAAACCCGCCAACTCATGAACTCACCAACTCATAACTTATGAACTCATGAACTCATGAACTACGTCATCATCGTTGCCGGAGGAAAAGGTCTCCGCATGGGAAGCGACACGCCAAAACAGTTTCTGCCCATCGGTGGAAAACCAGTTCTGATGCGCACCATCGAGCGCTTTTACCAATACAGCAATGAGCTGAACGTCATCGTGGTGTTGCCCCGCGAGCAACAAGCTCAATGGAGAGCGCTGTGTGAGTGCCACCACTTTGACCTCGCACACACCATTGCAGATGGAGGAAGCACGCGCTATGAATCGTGTCAGAACGGTTTGGCTGTCATTCCCGATGCTGCCGATGGCGTGGTAGGGTTCCACGATGGCGTTCGTCCGTTTGTGTCGGTTGAAGTCATCAAGCGTTGTTTTGAGACAGCCAGAGCCGAAAAGGCCGTCATCCCCACCCTGCCCGTCACCGACACCCTGCGCCACATCAACGCTCAAGGAGACGGCAGGAACGTGCTGCGCAGCGAGTACCGCATCGTACAGACACCGCAAGTCTTTGACATCGCCTTGGCCAAGCGAGCCTTCGGGCAACCTGACCGGAAGTCGTTCACCGATGACGCCTCGGTGATTGAGGCGCTCGGCCACAGCGTCAGCATGGTAGACGGCAACCGGGAGAACATCAAGATTACCACGCCCTTCGACCTCGTTCTTGCCGAAGCCATGATTCAGTACGGCCACACGCCCTGCGCAAACGCCGGGGCAAGGGAGGCATGCGGCTGCGGGCAGTCCGTACGGGTGCCGACAGAAGCCGCACCGAGAGGCTGAATGCTTATTACGCCGAAACCATGTCATCCATACTCGAGCAAGACATCAAATACCTACCGGGGGTGGGACCCAAGCGCAAGGCGATATTGGAGAAAGAGGCCAATATCTCCACATGGGGCGACTTGCTCGAGTATTATCCGTACAAATATGTTGACAGAAGCCGCATCTACCGCATCACCGACTTGCAAGACAACCTGCCCTTCGTGCAACTCAAGGGCAAGATACTGAGCTTTGAAGAGTTCACCATGAGTGCGAGGAAGAAGCGGGTGGTGGCTCATTTCAGTGACGGGACAGGAATCGCCGACCTCGTTTGGTTTCAAGGCACACAATATGTTTACAACAATTATAAGGTAAACGAAGAGTACATCGTTTTCGGCAGGCCAACCATCTATGGCGGAAGATACCAGTTCGCGCATCCCGACATAGACAAAGCTGCCGACGTGCAACTGTCGGAAATGGGCATGCGACCCTATTACATGACGACAGAGCGCATGAAAAAGTCGGGACTGCAGTCGCATGCCATTGAGAAACTCACCAAGACGCTGGTTGACAAGCTTGGCGAGAGCGACCTGCCCGAAACGCTTCCACCGTTCATCACCGGACCTCTGCATCTTATTTCGCGCGCCGAGGCCACGGCGAAGATTCATTATCCCAAGAGCCTTGATGACGTGCAGCGCGCCCAACAACGGCTCAAGTTTGAGGAATTGTTTTATGTACAGCTCAACATTCTGCGCTATGCCAACGACCACAGGCGCAAGTACAAGGGGTATGTATTCAAGCATGTGGGGCCGCGGTTTCATCACTTTTACAAGAACAACCTGCCTTTTGAGCTGACAGGCGCGCAGAAACGGGTGATGCACGAGATACGCAAGGACATGACAACCGGCCGGCAGATGAACCGCCTGGTGCAGGGTGACGTGGGCTCCGGCAAGACACTGGTGGCCCTGATGTCCATGCTCATCGCCATCGACAACGGCTATCAGGCGTGCATGATGGCCCCTACGGAGATTCTGGCCGAGCAACACTTCGCCACCATCAAGAAGTTTTTGGGGGGAATGGACGTGCGCGTGGAACTGCTCACGGGCATGGTGAAAGGCAAAAAGCGCGACGAGGTGTTCCGCGGACTGCTCACCGGAGAGGTCCACATCCTGGTAGGAACACATGCGGTCATCGAAGACAACGTGCGGTTTTCACACTTGGGCATGGCCGTCGTCGATGAGCAGCACCGGTTCGGCGTGGCGCAAAGAGCCAAATTGTGGGGCAAGAGTGAACGGCCACCCCACATCCTCGTCATGACGGCGACACCCATTCCACGTACCTTGGCCATGACCATTTATGGCGATTTGGACGTAAGCGTGATTGATGAATTACCTCCTGGAAGGAAACCCATACAGACCATTCATCAATACGACAATCAGATGACGAGCCTGTACCAAGGCATACGGAAACAAATCCAGCAGGGCCGACAGGTATACATCGTCTTTCCGTTGATTACCGAGAGCGAGAAAATTGACTTGAAAAACCTGGAAACGGGGTTTGAGTCGCTATGTACAATCTTCCCAGACTTTAAACTCAGCAAGGTGCATGGCAAGATGAAACCGAAAGAAAAGGATGCCGAAATGCAGAAGTTCAGTCGTGGAGAAACCCAAATCCTGGTGGCCACGACGGTGATAGAGGTAGGTGTAGACGTACCCAACGCCTCGGTCATGGTGATTCTCGACGCACAACGGTTTGGCCTGTCACAGCTGCACCAGCTCAGAGGACGTGTGGGACGCGGCGCCGAACAGAGCTATTGCATCCTGGTGACCAGTCACAAGTTGTCGAAAGAAACCCGCAGACGCATTGACATCATGTGTGAGACCTGCGACGGTTTTCGGATTGCAGAGGCCGACTTGAAGCTCCGCGGGCCGGGAGACCTGGAGGGAACGCAGCAAAGTGGCATTGCCTTCGACCTCAAGATAGCCGACATCGCACGCGACGGACAAATCGTACAACTCGCTCGTGACCAAGCGCAGAAGATCATAGAGGCTGACCCGCTTTGTGAAAAGACAGAATACAGCATGCTTTGGAACAGACTCAATGAGTTGAGAAAGACCAATATCAATTGGGCATCAATCTCTTGACAAACGATTGTATTTATTACAAGTTGGTTAAAGTCGCCATAAATTCTGTTAACAACGCAACAACTTTGCAATATAATTGCTATATTTGCATAACTAAATTTTTAAAGTTGAAAGATTTCATACAGCATCTGACAAATCTTTAAAAAACATTTTTGATTAGCTCTTTTGGGAGACCTAACACTAACAAAATTTGTATGGCATTCATAAACAAGATAAAGAAAATTGCTTTTATTGCAGCACTAGGGACCATCGCTCAGTCAGTAACAGCGCAAGATTTACTTGCCAAGCAAGCTCCCATAGACCGGAAGATGAAAGCCGTAGACACGCTTTTGCTGCATAACATCATCGAAAAAGAAAACACGGAGTCACCAGCTGCCCAGTTGTATGACGAATGGAACAACCGTTACGCACACCGCGCGACAGCTCTTCCCGACTCCTTCAAGATAGATCTTCGCCACTTCCACATGCCCACACCCAGCCGGGTCGTGACGAGTAATTTTGGTTTCCGGTGGGGCCGTCAGCACAAAGGACTGGACATCAAGGTGTACATTGGAGACACCATCCGCGCCGCTTTCAGCGGCAAGGTGCGAATCGTACGCTATGAGGCGGCCGGATATGGCAACTACATCGTCATCCGTCACAACAACGGGCTGGAGACCATCTACGGTCACCTGTCAAAACAGTTAGTGAAAGAGAATCAAGAAGTAAGGGCTGGCGAAGCGATCGGACTGGGGGGAAACACGGGCAGGAGCACCGGTTCTCACCTGCATTTTGAAACCAGATTATGCGGCGTGGCTCTGAATCCTGCGCTTTTGTTCGACTTCCGCGATCAAGATGTCACGGGTGATTTCTACATGTTCAGAAACAATTCCTACCAACGTGAATCATCAGAAGCCACTCGCTTGCGCGGCGTGGCAGGCTCTGGAAGATACAGACCGGAAGAAGTGCGTGGAGAGCTGGCTTACAAGAAGGAAAGAAACGAGGTGATCATGCCTGACTTGGTACAATACCATAAGGTGATGGCAGGCGAGACAATCTTCTCGATCGCGCGCAAACGCGGGGTGACGGTTGAACAGATTTGCCGACTAAACCACATCAGCAAAACCAAGAAGATCAAACCGGGAAGCATCTTGAGATATTCATAACATCATAATGTGATACGAACAAACCTCAATTTAACGCTCACTTGTGCGAAAAAGGCCTTGTCATGCGACTGACACAAAGGCACAAGAAAACGTCATCATAACAGTTCTTTCTATCAAGAAAGAACTGTTTTTTCGTCTGGATGCAGGCGAAGAGTTAACTGCGACGCGCAGACTTGTTGATGTTTTGATTACGTGAAAAACATGAAAAGTGGCGCAGGCTTGCCTTGCCGGTTAGCGCTACGACGGCCAACCAACCGGCAATCGGCCATTCGGAACACCTACCAATTCACCGTTTGAAAACACTTCTAAACGCAAACCAACCGTGCATCACGAGGGTTGGCAGGTAGCCATAATGCGACGCCATGACGTGAAAACGCTCTTTGAGCGATTCCTGGTGGTTTTGATTGGTCATGCCACCATCCAGATAATTCGCCACCACAGCCTGCACATTGCGCAAAGGCAAGTGCCTGCGGGCCGCCTCTTTCATGATTCGTATGCACCAATCAACATCGGCAGAATAACGATACTTCGTCAGGTAAGGCGTAACCTTGGCAATGTCGGTGCGTGCATAAAAAGCCTGATGGCACACCAGCATGCCGTGTAAGAACGAACGCCAGGTGAGACGGCGCGGTGGTGTCAGGCGCCGGCGACGCACAAACTCGCCCTTGTCATCAACGATATGGGTATCGCCGTACAACACGGCGGGCAAGACTTCGCATGCGCCCACGCTGCCAGCCACAAGCTCCAGCGTGTCGTCTGCCGGGAAGCTGTCGCCGGCATTGAGAAACAGCACATAGTCGCCCGTAGCCCTCCGCACGCCTTTGTTCATGGCATCGTACAAGCCATGGTCAGGTTCTGACGACACCACCACCTCGTGTCCAGTTTCCATCTCGACAGAAAGTGCGGCGTAACGCTTTGCCATACGCACCGTTTCATCAGTAGAAGCACCGTCAACAATCAGGTGTTCCACGTTTTTGTACCTCTGCATCAGCACACTGTCAAGCGTTCGTTGCAATTCTTTTTCTGCCTGATAGGTGCATGTGATGACGCTGAATTTTATCATATCTCTTTTTGTTTAGGGAGTTAAGGGGAGTTAAGGGAGAGTGATTGGGAGTTAACAGACGATAGTTTTCTTATCGAGAAAGACTCATGTCCGATAACTCCCGATTACTCCTAATTACTCCCACTAACTCCAGCACATTACCTTCTTCCTTCCTCCATCGCCTCTTGGTAAACATCCAAATAGCACTTTGCCACATGCTGTTGCGCATAGGTCGCATGCACTTTATGAATGCACCGCCTGCTCAGTTCCGCGCCTTTGTTGCCATTGTCAAGTGTCCATGCGATTCCTTCGGCCAACGAAGCGGCATCTTTGTAGCGGGCCACATAGCCGTTTTGCAAATGATCAATCATCTCGGGAATGCCCCCCACGTCAAATCCGACACAGGGTACGCCACACGACATGGCCTCCATGATGGTATTGGGAAGGTTCTCTGAGAGAGAAGGCAGTACAAATACATCCACTGCATTGTACACGTCCACTATCTTCTTCGTATCATTGACATATCCGAGCAAATAAGTTGGCAAGCTAAAGGCACCTTCCAACTCCTCCGCATGACCGCCCAACATCACCAATCCCACACTGTTTTTCATTTCAGGGTGAGCAGCTACCAGTTGGTTACAAGCCTCAATGAGGTACCGGATGCCCTTATTCTCGTTCGTTACGCGCTGTGATGCGAACAAAACAAGCTGTTTATCGGCAGGCAACCCCAAGCGCCTGGCAGCCGCTACCTTATCGTTAGGCGCAAAAAGGTGGGTGTCGATGGGATTCGGAATGACTGTCACCGCATGGTTTTGCAATAGTCCGCTTGCCTTTGCCTGTGCGGCAAGCCAGTTGCTGCACGCCACAAAACGAATGTTACCCGATGCATATACCTTTTGTTTTCGTTTCCACACCCTGTGTGAGAGGTCATCATCTGAGCCATGATGAGGCAGGTACATGCAGTTGCCACACTGCGTTTGAAAGTTCTGGCACGCCAGGGTAAGGTGACAAATACCCGTTGCCGGCCACATGTCATGCAGGGTCCACACCACCGGTTTGCCACTCGCGAGAATCTTTTGAATGTCGCGCAGCGACAACATCCCCTGGTTGATCCACTCCAGATGAATGATGTCAGCCTCTTGAAATTCGGGCAACGACGTGATATCAGAGCCTACATTAGCAATATCAACATGGAACAAATGACGCTTGCAGAAATGCAAATGCCAAAATATACACCAACGTTCCCAAAGGAAATGCAACGCTTTCGACGCCCAATGGGGCAACTGCGTAACGGTGAGATGGTCGGTTTCTTTATCCTTTACCAACATCTTAGCCTTGACGCCATAGAGGTTCAGAGCCTGCATCAATCGGTTGGAAGCCACCGCGGCCCCACCCGTCTTCTCGCTGGTGTTCACAATAAGAACGCGCATGTTTATCGTTTTGATTCTGATGTAAAGGTACGCTAAATCGGAAACACCAACAAGTGTTTTGTCTATTTTTCGCCCAATTCGTCATTGAACTTGCGCCATTCAGCTCATTTTCATCGTATGTGCCTGACAAAAGTGACACCCGTTTGGCTTCAAAGAATGGGTAGCAGAATGTTTATATTATGCATTGTGTGCGGACACAAAATATTGACATAGGTCAAGAAAGATGCATTTTGAGCACTAAAAAGGCTCACTTATTTGGAACAAGCGGTAAATCCGCCTACCTTTGCAGTACCAAAAAGGTTAATAGATTGTTTAGGTTAGTAGTAATAGATTTAGGTTTTTAGTTATTAGGTTTAAGGTAAATTAAACAGATTGTTTAACAGGTAACAATGAAGGCCGTGAGGTTTTCATTTACTGAGAAAAGATTTTTAGTTAAACATACCATACGCTGCAGCTCGTTGAGAGTTGCAGCGTATTTTTTTATACTTGCTTTATAATGAAGCTTTTTGTTGCGGAATTCAACATCATTTACAAACGAATGACGCTGCAAGAGCGTGCGTATAAGATAGCAAAGCACGCTTGAGTCATCTTAATCTTCCTTTACTTTCTTGGGTCCGCGCACCTTTTCGTTCTTGTTCAAGCCGCTTTTTATTTCGATGTTCAGACCGTCGCTCATGCCTGTTTCTACCCTTCGTCGCTCGTAAGTCTTGTTATCCTTATCGCCCTTGACGATGTACACATAAGTTTGTTTTCCACTAAACTCGATGGCACTCTCGGGAACAGTCAACACGTTTTGCGCACTTGCCAGTACAATCTCCGCATTGGCACTGTACCCACTGCGTATCTTCTTTCCCTGGATGTTACGAATGGCAGCTTTAATCTCAAATTGATTGGCGCCGTTTTGCTCAACAGCTTTGGGCGAAACATATTCGAGAGACGCCTGCAAGGTGTTGTCCTGCAAGGCTCCGATAGTAATTTTCATGGGCATGCCCACAGACAGTTGTCCCACTTCTGTCTCGTCGATGTTGCCTCGGAAGATAAGGTCGCCCATGTTGGCTACCGTGGCAATGGTGGTTCCGTCGTTGAAGGTGTTGCTCAAGATGACCGTGTTGCCCACTTTTACAGGTACATCAAGAATCAAACCGCTAATGGTGGAGCGAATAAGTGTGCTGCTGGTGTTGGCATTATTCTTTGACACACCGTCGCGAACCACCTCTAAATTGTCTTGTGCAGCCTTCACTTCCTCTTGAGATTGTTGGTAGGCTTGCCGTATTTTGTCGTACTCATCACCTGCTACTAATCCTTTGTCGTAGAGCTTCTTCTCACGGTCGTAGTTCACTTTCGCTTGCTTCACGTTGATTTGCGCCAAGCGAACGCGTGACTGTGCGTTCGACAATTGGTTCATATCCGGCACCACTTTTACCTTTGCGATAATCTCTCCAGCCTGCACCATCTCGCCCGCTTCTTTCATAATTTCGGTGATGATACCCGAAATCTGCGGCTTCACGTTCACCTCGTTGCGAGGTTCAATCTTGCCAGTGATGACAGTTACCTTCTTCAGGTTCGACATCTTGGGGGTAAACTCGTCGTAAACCTCGGGTTGAGGGCGTGACTTGAACCATAGGAAAACAAATGTTCCGATGAAGATGAGGGCGATAACGCCTGCAACGATAAATTTGATGTTCTTTTTCATAATGGTGTAATGTATGGTTCACAATGCGCAACTCGTTCTGCGGTCGGCAACGTGTATCATGAATAGGTTCTATAATCGGTTTTCTTATTTGGATTATTCGTCTCGCATGGCATCCACAGGTTTGATAGACATGGCTCTCAGTGCAGGTGCCAATCCAGCCAAGACACCGAGTAAAGACAGCATGATGACAGCGCCCACGGCAGTCCAAAAGTCTACTTGGAAATGTGCAGCAGTAAAGCCATCGGTGGTGGTACTCATCTCTGCCAGCTGTAGAATGATGACGGCAAAGAGTATTCCACTCATGCCAGCTACCGCTATCAAGATGATGCTCTCTGCGATTATCTGCCCCAAGATGGTGCGTGGTGTGGCGCCAATGGCGCGCCTG
This sequence comes from uncultured Prevotella sp., assembly GCA_946998205.1. Lineage (GTDB taxonomy): Bacteria > Bacteroidota > Bacteroidia > Bacteroidales > Bacteroidaceae > Prevotella. The sequence continues at coordinate 32,245 of CAMPYJ010000002.1, forward strand.
ATGCCAATCTCTGTGGTTCGTTCGCGCACTGTTACCATCATGATGTTGGACACACCGATAGCTCCAGCCAGCAAAGTACCGATGCCTACGAGCCATACTAAGAAGTTGACACCGGCAAAGAGACTGTCAACCATGCCGTACATCACTTCGGTGTTGAACACCGTGATGCCCTTTTCGTCGGTCGGATCAATGTGGTGCGCACGGGCAATGACATCTCTCATGGGTTGTGCTACCTTGCTCATTTTAACCCCAGGACGCCCAGTAACACAAATAACGTGTACGGTTTGCCCCAAATTATAGGCTTGTTGCATCAGTGGGAGCGGTATGACGACGCTCTCTTCTGCCGACCCATTGATTTGCATGTTACCTGCACTATAGTCTACACCTACGACACTGTAGTAGATAGAGTCTATCCTAATGAGCTGACCGCAAGGGTCTCCACCGCCTGGAAACAAGTTCTTGTACACTTTCTTGCCTAATATGCACACTTTTCTGCGTTGCTGCATGTCCATTTCGTTGAGGTATCTGCCGTAGTACATGTGTGGTGTTTCCACCTTGGCGTAATCTGCCATCAGTCCTTTGACGTTGCAGTTGCTCTTCTTGTCGCCAAACACAGCGTTTCCACCCCATTGCGATAGTCCCGGAGTAACGATATCTAAGTCGCGAACGTTCGCCTTAATACGCTCCACATCTTTATATTCTAATGTCCATTGTCGCCCCTTGCGATAGCCGTCGTATGGCTTGGTAGTGGGTTGAGCGAAGATGACTGAGGAGTTGGTAGCAAAGCCTTCGAACACTCGATTGAGCAACTCTCTGAACCCTTGTCCACCTCCGATGAGTCCCATGAGCATGAAGATGCCCCAAAAGACACCAAAGCCGGTGAGGAAAGAGCGGCTCTTGTTGCGCGAGAGTGTCTCGATAATCTCTTTGTATGTGTCGATATCAAACTTCATGGCTTATTCTGCTCTTAGTGCTTCAATGGGTCTTACGTGTGCCGCCTTGCGTGCAGGAATGAGTCCAGCGATAGTGCCTGCCACCACCATCAGCAGCGTGGCGTTGATACAAACGTCAAGTCCAACGGTGGGATTAACAAACATGGTGGTGGTAAACATGCCCGAATCAACCTTCATGTTGCCAATGGTGGCATTCATGTATTCATTGGCTGCAATGCCTAACACCATGCCGATATATCCGAAAAAGGTTGTGATGATGATGCTCTCAATGATGATGAGCCGCAGGATAGACCATGGTGTGGCGCCGATAGCCTTGCGGATACCGAACTCGTGAGTGCGTTCTTTCACCGTGATAAGCATGATGTTGGAAACTCCGACGATGCCACTGAGCAGGGTAAAGATGCCCACTATCCATAATGCCGTGCGTAACATCCCCATTCCTGTGTTCATCTGCATGGCTTGAGTGAATCGGTTCCATATCCAAACCGCCTCCTCATCATCGGGCGCAGCACCGTGGTTGCCGTTGAGACTGGCACGGTAACGCTGTTCGAAAGCTTCGTTTTGCTGTTCTGTCTCCAAGCCTTTGAACGAGAAAACGATGTTGCCCGTCTTGTCGCCCACATTATATATAGTGCGATAGGTGGTGAAAGGGATGAACGCATCGGTACCCATCATGCTCTTGTCTACTTGATAAATACCCACAATGTGGAACGCCAAGTCTTCCATTCTCACGATTTGTCCCAGCATATCTTCCACATTTCCCGTGGGTGAAAGCTCTTTCGCCATGTCATCACTGATGACAATTGACTTCCTACGGTCTCTGATATCTATCTTATTAATAAATCTCCCGTAGATCATGTCACGCTTGTTGATGATGTAATCGTTGGGATATACGCCACTGATGTTGGCGGCAGTGTACTCTTTTCCATGGCTCATGGTGGTGTTGCCATGGTCGAGTTCGGCACCCACCTCTTCCACATTGTCGCCGAATCGCTCTTGGGTGATTTCCATGTCACGGTCGTTCAACTCTATCTTGCGCCCTTCTTTCAGTCCTTTGTGTGCCTTTGAGGTTTGTCCGCCAAATATCACCATGGAGGTATTGAGATACCTATTTGAGTTCTGTTGCGTGGCGTTGATCAGTCCGTTGCCTGCTCCCAACAGGAATATGAGCATGAAGATGCCCCACGCAACGGCAAACCCAGTGAGGGTAGTGCGCAGTTTATTGCGTCGTGCGGTGGCCCATATTTCTGTTAAGATGTCTCTCATGTCCGATTTGTTTTAAGCATTATTTCATGATACCTCCTGTCCCGAACGGGCTTGAGTTATGGTCGAGATTCTCCTCAATGCGTCCTATCAGTCCGTCCTTGATATGGATAATCTTGTTTGTCTCGTTGGCGACACCGCTCTCGTGCGTTACCACGACAATGGTCATGTGTTCGTCTTGGTTGAGCGACTTGAGCAGTTGCATCACCTCCACGCTGGTTTTCGAGTCCAAAGCTCCCGTCGGTTCGTCGGCTAAGATAATCTGTGGTTTGGTAATCAGCGCACGGGCAATGGCGACACGTTGCTTCTGTCCGCCCGACATCTCGTTAGGATAGTGGTCTGCCCACTGCGCCAATCCCAACCTGTCAAGATATTCAAGAGCTTGCTGACGGCGTGTTTTGCGACTTACTCCTTGGTAGAACAAGGGCAATTCCACGTTTTCTACCGCTGTCTTGAAGCCGATGAGATTGAACGACTGAAAGATGAAGCCAATCATCTTGTTGCGGTATTCGGCGGCACGCCTTTCGCTCAGGTTCCTGATGAGCGTACCCGACAGCAGATATTCGCCACTGTCATAATTGTCGAGGATGCCCAATATATTTAATAAGGTAGACTTCCCCGAGCCCGATGCGCCCATGATAGAGACAAATTCGCCTTCCTCTATGTCAAGCGTGATGCCCTTGAGAACGTGCAGGGGTTGTGCGCCAAAATAGGTCTTGTTGATGTCTTTGAGATGTATCATTTGGCTTTTAGACGACAGCATGACTTTGAAAGTTGCAACAGCTCGTCTAATTTTTTCTCGATTTTCTCCACCATCACCGTCCCCATGACAATCTTTCCTTTTGGATTGATAAGATAGAAGGAGGGAATCCACTTGACATGAAAATCCTTTGCCACTTTCGATTCTTTCATCTTCTCAAAGTTGCAAACATGGTATGCTTGCTTGTTTTTCCAATTTTGCTGTACGTATTGGGTCCATGCCTCTTTTTGGGTGTCAAACGAAACATGTATGAAAGCCACGCCATGGTCGGCATATTTTGCTCCCAACTCATCTACCTTTGGTGTGATTTTGCGGCAATCGGGACACCAAGAAGCCCAAAATTCCAACACCACATACTTTCCTCGGAAGTCGTTTAGTGATAAGGTCTCACCGTTGAGGGTGGGCAGTGTTAGGGAAGGTGCTGTCGTTCCAACCTCTAAAAGCTGGGTGGCATACTTGGTATCATCATCTTGTGCCAACAATGTAGCAACTGTGTAGAATAAGCAAAGTGTGAGGAATACAATTCTTTTCATGATTAATTATTGTTTTTGTAGATGTAACGTTTGGTCGCAGTAGTCTACTACGGCAGGTCTGTGCGTAATGAATATCACGGTTTTTTCGTGATTAGAGAGAATGTTATGCAAGAGCTGTCGCTCCGTCTCGGGGTCTAAAGCACTGGTAGCCTCATCGAACAGCATGATTGGACGGTTGCGCAACAAGGCTCGGGCAATGCTGATGCGCTGTGCCTGTCCTTCGCTCAATCCGCCTCCTGCTTCCGTACAAACGGTGTCTAAGCCATCAGGAAGCTCCATGACAAACGAGGCGCAGCTCATTTCCAACGCCGCTTTTATTTCCTCTTCCGTAGCGTTGATCTTGCCCAATCGCAAGTTGTCGCGAATAGTACCACTCATCAGCGTGTTTCCCTGTGGCACATACACAAAGTTGCAGCGCATCAAGGGCGATAATTCTTTTTGCTCTTGTTGATTGTATAGAATGACTTTCCCCTCATTGGGGTGCAATAAAGCCAAGATGAGTCGTATCAATGTGGTCTTTCCTGCGCCTGTTTCGCCCAAGACAGCCGTACACGAACCGGGATAAAAATCAAAGTCTAACTGCTCAATCACATTACTGTCGCCATCGTCGTATGCGTAGGTAATGTGCTCCAAGCGCACCCCACACGGTGCCGTTAGGGGGATAGGGTCGCCTTGTTCCTCCAAAGGATTCTCCTCAAGCTCCATCAACCGCTCGGCTGCCGTGAAGACTGAGACGAAAGCCGGAGCCAGCTTTGTTAAATCACGGGCTGGCCCTTGAATACGATTTACCAATTGCAAGAAAGCCGTCATGCCACCGAAAGACAACGTCTGGTCAGACATTCGCAAGGCTGCCCATAGGAAAGCGATGAGGTAGCCGATGGAAAAGCCGACGTTAAGTATCAAGTTGGATACCACACTGAAAGCCGTTCGCCTCACCACCCGATGCCGAAGTTCGCTCTGTGTGCTTTCCAATCGATCCACCATGATACTGTCGCTCTCCAACGTCTTGATGAGCATACGGTGCTGAATGGTCTCTTGCAGCACACTTTGCACCTTGCTATCCGAGTCGCGTACCTGTCGGGTGAGCCGTCGCATCTGTCCTACATACAGCCTGCTTAACAACACAAACACGGGAATGATGCCCACGATGACAAAGGCAAGAACTTTGTCCATAGAGAAAAGATACACGAATGCGCCCACAAACATTGCCACTACCGAAAGGGTATTGGGAATGGTTTCGGTCAGGAAGCCTACCACCGTGCCTACATCCTGCTCCAACCTGTTGAGCATGTCGCCTGAGTGATGCGTCTCTTTCCCCGTCCATTCCGACCGCAAGATACGGTCGAGCATGCGTTGCTGCATACGGTTTTGCGCCTTGATACCCAAGATGTTGCGCACCCAAATGGAACAGACACGCAGGGCATAGCCGCAAAGAATGAGCATTGCCATCACCCCTACAGACCAGTAGATAGAGCCTTCCGCATGTCCAGAGGCCACGTCAATGGCACGCTGTACTGCCCACACTTGTGCTAAGCTCACCACTACGGAGAGCAAACCAATGGCGGCATTGAGGATAGCTTGCAACTGATTGCCACGCCAAGCACGCCAAAGCCATTTGAAAATAACCCTGGCGGAATATTTGGGGGTAGGAATCTTAAACCATTGTCGGATGTTCATAAGCTGCTGTGTCTATGTGTTATCCCCTTGTGTCTGCACCCCACATCATCTTTTCACGCAGGGTTGAGAAGTAACGTTGGCCGAACCGTTTGACGAACAGGGTTGCAAAAGGAGCCTTGCGAATAGTCAGTTGCGTATGCTCACCTAACTTTGTGGAGCGACCGTCAATGGCAGCGAGGAAATTGTGTGAGCGCGATTCTACCGTGAGGGTAATCACCTTGTCGTCGTTAATCACGATAGGACGGATGTTCAGACTGTGTGGAGCCACAGGCGTGAGGCACAAATCGTTGGTCGACGGCACCATGATTGGACCTCCATTTGACAAGTTGTATGCCGTACTGCCCGTAGGTGTCGCAATTACCAGGCCGTCGGCTTGGTAAGTAACCAAGTAGTCATCGTTCACGCAAGCACGGATGGTAATCATCGCCGCATCGTCACGCTTCAGGATGGCAATGTCGTTGAGGGCGTAAGGGTTGATGTCTAAGGGTTCTCCATTGGTCTCTAATTGGATGACCGAATGCCTCTCTAACTCGTAATGGTGGGCGTAAATGTCAGCAATGGCTTCCTTTAACTCGCTTGGAAGGATGTTGGCAAGAAAACCCAGTCTGCCGGTATTCACCCCTATCAGCGGAATTTGTTTGATGCCCACACGTCGGGCAGCCTTGAGAAAAGTACCGTCTCCACCCACAGAAATCACAAAATCGGCATCGAAGTCTTGTCCTTCAAACCGCTGTACGGTCTCAGGTTTGAAATGAACATCTTGGCTTAAAAAGTCGTAAAACGTGCTATCAATGCTCACATGAGCACCGTGTACCTGCAACTCCTCGATGATTCGCAGGAAGAAAGCTGTTTTCTCGTGTTGGTATTCGTTGCCAAAAAGGGCAAATCTTAATCTCTGTTCTGCCATGATTACTTATCGTTTTATCAGTCCCTGACACAGCAGTCAAGTAAAAAGTAATGACTGGCATGCCCTAAGCCGCACGGGCTATACCTTGCAAAAATACATATTTATATTGAAAAAAGCGATGAAACGGAAGAAAACAGACTGTCTTTTTCAGGGTGTCCTCGCAGCTCTCTCATCAAAAGAAATCGTTTGTCGGCAAGACAATCATGCCTTTTTACGGTTCACGAACGCTCTTGCAAGACAGCGACCGCATCCCCTCTTTGCACCTCGCACCTGACGTCTGTCGCAACGGCATTTCATGGCAAGCATCCAACATCATTGAGTTTGGTATACAATGGGATTTTAGGCATCTGACGATATCCGCATACAAAACACTCCCAACAATTTAGCGCCCGAAAATTTTCACACAAACTACGAATATGGCATGCTTACTTTGCACGCTTATATGGACACTATAACGCCTTTGAGGGATGTAAATAAAAGGAGGTGTACACATGGTCGCACACCTCCTTTTATTTTCATCTCATGTCTCTCTCAAAAATTATTTGATTGAGATAGGTTCATTTAAGGTAGCAATATTAATACCGTTTGTCTTACCATCCAAATTCTTGGCTGCATCCTTGATGATATTACCCTTGACTTTCTCAGATCCATCAAGCTTATAATACAATTCAAGTCCATCAGACTTAGGATTGACTCCTAACATATTCTGCTTGATTTGCTTCTCGGTACGAGCCACGCTCCACACTCTCAATTCGCTCATATAGCCCTTAAATGGACGTTCGCCCCATTTGAATCCTGCTACCTTCCCAATGTTAAAGCCTACATCCTTATTAGGATCGAAGCCGAGAATATTCCAAGTAGACTCAGCCCATTTGGCACCATTCAAGTACAGAACGGTTTTTCCAGAAGGCTGATCGTAAGTAATGGCAACATGACACCACTTGTTAGTCGGTAGTTTGTCAGGCGATTCATAATGTTGGTTTCCTGCAATTTGCAAAATACCTCTACTAATGCCACCGCCTTCATCACCAACACGTAATATCATGATACCTTCGCAACCCATGATGGTATTATTAGAACTCCAGCCTGTCGAATAAACTAAAGCCTCATAGGTAAACGACTTAAAGAAAGTCCCTGCTGGGAATTTTACAGAAATATAATGATCCGAGAATATTCCCGCCTTATTAATTAAGATTGGTTTTGCTAAAATAACATATTCTATATCCTCACCAGCAATTGTAGGAACGCTACTTGATTTTACTCGAACAGGCAAGATATAAGTCTTTCCTGCTTCCAGACTATTCAATCCTGACAAGGTTAGGGCTACTGGTTTGGCGTGTGTCGCACCTGCTTCAATCTCTGCTTGCGGTGTATTTATTTTCGCATTTTTCGCATTGAAGGGCAAATAACCTGTACCATGCTTCGCATTATACTCTTTTACCAATGACTCTTCTGCTACTTCATAAGACACATTCACATCCGATGAAAGAAGATTGCTAAGACGAGAAGTGATATTTACATCCATCACATCTTTTTCTCCTTTCATCGTCACCTGACATTCGCTGCTCTCGAAGTAAACCTTTTCAGCAAGCAAATCACTTTCACTCTCATTACTGCATGCTCCTAACAGGAGGACTAGCCCTCCCATTAAAAGAGAACGGCATATATGTTTGTTTCTCATTGTTATCTCAATTTTGATGGTTCACTAAACTTACTTTTTCTTTTGGTTGGCTTTCCGTTCATTATAAACCTTCTGGTTAATCTGAATGGCTTGGCGCATCCACTTGTAATTAGGCGTGTTATCATAGTCGTTGTCAAAACGATAAGCGCCCACTCCACCTTTACATCCGTTGGTTGGCATTTGTGCTGCTTGTTTTAACAATTGACCACCACTACTAAAACTCGACTCAAAATTATCGGTAATAATCAGCTTTTTGGTATCAAAATCATAGTTGTCTAAATTGGGTACCCAGCCATACGATTGTGCAATCCAATAATCAACATAGCCATCCAAGGCTTTTGTTAAACCATAAAACTGTCCGTCAATACAAATTAGTTTGTGACCTTTGCCTTCTGGGTCACTCTTTGGACCAATATACTTATTCATTTCCTTAATCAAATAGATTAAGTCTTCATTGGTTTCTAAAGTTCCATCCATGTCAAAGACACCACTTCCAATTTCCCAGTCAATGTCATAGCCATCCCAATCATTAGCTACCAACGAGTCGCAGAGAGCTTTCGCAAACTTTGCCAACGCCTGTTTATGGTTCTCTGAACCACGTACACCATTGTAGCCCCAGAACTTCCAACGAGCCTGTTTCTTTGCTTCATTCAGCCGGGCTTCGTCTTTGCTCCAGCCTTCCTGTTCTGCTTTTTTCTCTACTTCGTGGTATACATAATCAGGAGTTCTACCCTTTCCGATATAAGAGAGTAGGGTTACCTCCAGCAGTCTGGTTCCTTTCACTTTCTGCACAAACTCTTTGTCAGCCTTTTGTGCAGGTGTGATTTGAAATCTGTTAGGGGCACCACTCCACATAGACACAATGTCCATACTGTCGGGCATCGAACTAAGGTAACCCCTACGGTAAGTGCCTGCTGGCGACCAGTTAGAGTACCACCCAAATGCTACAGGACGACCATAATTATTAGCCGTTTTTTTATAAGCTCTTAAATCAGCATAATATTGTTTACTCTTAGCATTGTTCATGGTGTTATAGCCACCTATATGGTCAAACTCTTTTGCTTCGGGTTCTACCATATCACTACAGGAAGTCATGAACAATCCTATCGCAAGAGCGAGAAATAGTTGATGATATTTAAAACGTTTCATTATTTTTCGATTTTGAGTATTATTTATTCTTATTATCCCACCACAGGCGAGTACCAGCCTTATCCTGTCCGTCACGCAGCATCTGACGAGCTTTTTCCAAGTTCTGCTTGTCCTCATCAGATGTAGCCTTATTGGTTGGATAACGCATTCTGCGGATACCAATATTGGTATCTACCTCACCGTTGCTGTAATTCGCCATTACCTTGTGCAGCTTTGGATAGCCCGTACGACGATATTCACTCCAAGCTTCCTGTCCGTTAGGATACAATGCAATCCATTTTTGAATCATGATTTTCTCTAACTTCTCTTCGGTGCTGCCACCCCACTTTACGGTAGCTTTTGTAAGTGGTGGCTCTGAAACATTCACATGAGGACGCCACATGTTCAGACTATACTCCATTGGTGTACGGCCAGAATTCATATAGCCGTCTACCTCATTGGCAGGAATGCCATTCTCCTCGAATGACATGGCAATACCCTTGCGATACAAGTCTTCAGCAGAACCGTTGACAGACATGCCATGTAACGCTGCTTCAGCCAAAAGGAAATACACTTCTGATGCGCGCATCCAATAAGTGGCGGTTGTTTTGGTTACATTAGGTCTTGATGCCATTTTAAATACATCGTTCTGCGAAGCTATATTGCCAGTTGGCACTGCCATGTATGAACCATACTGTCCCACCTTCTTAGCGTAATAAGCTTCAGACTCTGTAAAGTACTTGGGAAGTCGTGGATCTTCATATCCACCTAAATAAGCCTGCATTGATGAACCCATGCGACACTCATTGTATTGATTCGATAAGACCTCAAGGTTATTGACAAAGGTAAGTCCTGCACCTTTTTCCATCTTGGCTTCATCGTCCTTAGACTGCATTACGCCGTAAGGATTGTTCACCGCTTGCAGCACATACTTCTTTGACATGGCCTCGTCAGCATAATATACGCGCATTGCCAAGCGAAGCATTAAAGAGTTGGCATAAACTATCCATTTCTTCACATTGCCTCCATATACAGCATCGGCATTTGGCAACAATTTGGTAGTACCATGCTCAAGCGCATTTGTCAGCACACCAATGGCATTCGTCAAATCTTCAAACATACATTTGTACACGTCTGCCTGACTGTCGTAAGGCACACTAATAAGTCCCTTTCCTGCCTCTTTGTAAGGAATAGGGCCGAACATATCGGTAGCCTTATGCCAAGTAGATACTTTGAGAATTTGTGCCAAAGCATAAGCCTCGGGGAAATCTTTCTCGGTCTTTATCTTAATGTCTTGCCACAATGGTATCACTTTGGTATATGCCGAAGTGTACGATGCCGATACCCAACCGTCCATCAAGAAATAGGTTAAGTTGTTACGACCACTGTTCCAGTTGTTATTTTGAGCAAAGTAACCACTCCAACAATCGGCAGCCAAATGATAAGCTACTTGATATTCGTTGGCAACATTTGTTCCGTCGTCTTGTGTGCCAACAGGCACTACACACTTTTGCAAAGCTGTTATAGGACCACCGACAGAGATACCGTCCATTTTACCTTCTTCGGGAAGCATCTCGAACTCGTTGGTATTGATTTTCTCAAAGTCGCACGAGGCAAACAATGACAAAGCCAATAAACCTATCATATATTGTTTATATCTTAGAAATTTCATAGTTGATTAGAATTTAAATTTTACACTAAATCCATAACTCTTCAGACTGGGCTGCATGAAGTAATCGTTTCCTTGTCCATAAGTTCCTGTAGAAGGAGTCACCTCTGGATCGAAAGGTGCCTTGCAATAAATCATCCAAGGATTGTTAGCCACAAACGAGAGTGTTAAATCTTTCACCACATTATTGAACCAACGAGAATTAAACTTGTAACTGAAAGTTAACTCTTGCAATCTAACATTGGTTGCACTATAAGTATAATAGCCAGCCAAGGCTGTTTCGCCTGTACCTATCAAGTTATAATAGTTTTTGGCATCGAACACTCCTTGTTCAGGTATCAGCACGCCACCAGCATCACGAGCATCGGCAGAGGCTTGCGACACACCAAACTTATCGAGCAATGCTTGCGTAGAAGAAGTAACAACACCGCCCACTCGTGCATTAATCAAGAAACTTAGTCCGAAGCCTTTATAAGTGAATGAGTTGTTCCAACCCATCGTAAAATCTGGTGTGGTCTTACCGAGGTACACGGGGTCCACATTCTCTACGTTGAAGCCACCAGAAGAGGTAACATTGATATAGCCCTGATTATCTTTAGCCAAGAACTTATTTGCATAAATGTCATTGATAGAACCTCCAACCTTTAAGATAACACGACCATTGTCTTTAGAAACTTGAGGAATGTTAATAGGTTTGGGACTCATGGGGTGAGTATAATCCTTCACCATCTCAATAATTTCATTGGTATTGTGCGAATAGGTAAGCGAAGAGTTCCAACCCAACTCGCCAAAGTTGTCATGATAACCCAAGGTCATCTCCACACCGCGGTTTTCCACATTTCCTGCTTGTAGATATACAGCTTTATAACCAGAGCTTTCGGGCAATTCACCGATAAATGTTTGGTTGTAGGTGTTCGATTTGTACCATGTGAAGTCGAAGGATAGCTTTTTGAATAAGCGTGCCGTCAAACCAAGCTCATACGACTTTGTACGTTCTGCCTTATAATCGGTAAACGGATAAATGTCGGTTGATTTCAAGCTACCTCCAGAAATAGGTATTGTGATGGTTCCCGGTGTCATACCCGAGCGTGATACAGGCGAACCTACTTCGGTGAACGAGCCTCTAACTTTGAGGTAAGAAATGGCTTTGGGTAATTTTACCATTTCAGAAATGATGCCTGACAAACCAACTGAAGGATAGAAGAATGACTCTTCGGAAGAATTAACCAAGCGTGAGTTCCAATCGTTTCTGCCTGTCAAGGTAAGATAGAGCATGCTCTTGTAGCCTAATTCGGCACTGGCAAAAGCTGCCACATTGCGCACCTTGCTGTCACCACCTTTCTCGCGAATCTTACTATCGGTAGGATCAATATTGGTCAAAGAGAATTTATTGGGTACTAATGTTAGATTACCACCATAGCCTCTGGTGAGTGAGCCATAGTCAGAATAGCTGTAACCAATGTTGGAAGCCAAGCTAAAGTCTCCAAACCTCTTGTTGATACTGGCAATAAAGTCAACATAGGTTTGATAATCTTTATAATTATAATAATCGTATGCGCCTTTTGACTTGGCAAACACATCGTATGAAGAAGCATAAATCTTTCGTTCGCTCGTCATGAAAGTTCTGTCAAAACGTACACGACCAGCAAGATCCAACCAATCTAAGACGTGATAAGTGAGACCTGCATTAAACATATATCGGTCTTTATCATCAGGAGCTAAATTACGATAAGCTGTCCAGTAAGGGTTTTGATTGGCAAATTTACCATCTAATATTGGCCAATACTGCAATGGGAAGTTTCGTGTATTGTCATAACGCTCAAACGTTTTGATAGCATCGAACGACTCGCCACGTGGGAACAGATAAGCAGCCACAATAGGATTCCAATACTCACCTTGAGATACCATATTGTTATCTTTTTGCTTGATGTATGATGCGCCTAAGTCTAATTGAACCTTACCACCTAAGAGTTTTGAAGAGTTGCGAACCGTAAAGTTCAATCGGTCGTATGTGTTGTTTGGTACAATGCCCTTTGAATTAGTCGAAGCCACCGACGCAAAGGTTTGATTATACTCATTACCTGTGTTGATGGTCAATGAATTGATAAAGTTAGTGCCAGTACGGAAGAAGTCTTTCGCAGGGTCGTATGAACTGGGCGTTGCAAGCTTTTCACCCCAGCTCTCGTAAGAGCCTGCTTTGTTACCATAAGTGTTTTGGAACTTAGGCATGAGCAAGGGAGAGCTGAAATCGGCTGCTGACGAGAAGGATAGTTCCATTTTTCCCTCTTTACCCTTTTTAGTGGTAATGAGGATAGCTCCATTCGCTGCATTACTACCATACAAGGCAGCAGCAGAAGGGCCCGCCAAAACGTTGATGCTCTCAATATCTTCAGGGTTAAAATCTGCAATGCCTTCACTGCTGACACGTCCCTCTCCTAAAACACCACTATCCGAACCTCCATCGAAATTGAACAAGGGGATACCATCTATTACATACAACACATTGTTGCTGCCTTCGATAGATTTTGCACCACGCATAATCACACGTGTGGCACCACCCACACCACTGGCACTCTTAGTAATGCTTACACCTGCCACCTTACCACTGAGCGAGTTGACAAAGTTGGCATCCTTGTTACGAGTTAGTTCTTCGCTCTTTACCTGCTGCACATTATAGCTCAAGGCCTTCTCCTCGCGCTTGATGCCCAATGCGGTAACCACCACTTCGCTCAGCTCTTTAGAGCTTTCTGAAAGGATGGTCTGTGACGTTATGTCGGCAGCCTTGCACTCTTTTGGGGCAAAGCCTACATAAGAGAACTCTATCGTGCTGTTCTTCGCCGCCAACAAGACGTAGTTGCCGTCCGCGTCGGTAACGGTGGCATTCTTCGTTCCCTTCACTCTCACCGTAACGCCTGGGAGTGATTCGCCGCTCGCGTCGGTCACTTGTCCCGTCACCTTGATGGTTGAGTGGTCTTGCGCAGAAGCGCTTACCTTCGCTTTAGGTTTCTCACTGATCAAGATGTGGCGGTCGGTGATGGTGTAATCGACGTTGGCGCCCTTGAAAAGTTCTTGTAAGAGGTCGGACAACTTCATCTTGTCAGAACTCACATGGATCACCTTTTTCAGATTGATGACATTTTGTCCATAGTCAACAGATTTGTTGGTTTGTTTTTCAATGGCAGAGATCAGCGTCTTCAGCGTTGCCTTTCGTTGCTGCAACTTGATGACTTGATTTTGTGCGAACCCTGCTGATGAAATAAATAACAATGCGCCAACCAAGAATGTTTTGCTGAATGGCTTCATCGTTAACCGTGTTTTTTTAGCCTTAGGTTTCATTACTTTGTGTAAATAAAATAAAATTGATTGTTTTTATATAGACTCGTTAACCGCGCGCATCCGTGACCGTTCTTTCAGGCCGTCACTACGATGCGGCTTCAATGTTCACATGTTATTTCTTCACTTTTACCGCCTTTCGCCCTCCTTTCTTCACGTCAAGTATGATTGTGTGATGTTGATGAATATAATTTAGGTTTCCAGATATTTTCTCAAGCACTCTCATCACGTCGCCAACGCCCTCATCCGCCCTGAAAGCCATGGTGAAGCGCCGTGACAGGTCAACCGCCGGAGTGGCCTTGATGCTGACGTCGTACCTACGCTGCAAATCAGCGATGATTACTTTCAAGGGCGTTTGATCGAACAACAGTTTACCTTTCATCCACTGGTTGTAATTGCCGCTGTCCACGCTACGCTTCGTCATCTTTCCGCTGATGCGATTGTACACGGCCTGCTCATCGGGCAACAGCGTCATGGCTATCTTGTCTCCATAAACTTTCACCCTCCCCTGCTCCAAAGTCGTGGTGACCAGTTCTTCGGCAGGATAGGCCTTCACGTTAAAATGAGTGCCCAGTACCTTGACCTTCAAATTGCCCACATGTACGACAAAAGGCTGACTGCCGTTTTCAGCAACGTCAAAATGTGCCTCTCCGTCCAAATAGACGTCACGCCGAGAAAACAACCGGCTAAAGCGTTGGGGATAAAACAAAGACGAACCTGCGTTGAGCCGTACCAGGGTTCCATCGGACAAACGCAAGACTTTGGTTTGCCCGTTTTCCACATGACATTCGGCGAGCATGGCTTGGGAAGCCATCTGGTTAGAAGCAATAAACCATGTACCTAAACATAAAGCAATGGGCAAGAAAATAACAGCTGCATACTTCAATACCTTCAATCGTATTTGGCGGGCACGCTCCTGATGGCCATGATGAACACGAAGAGCTTGATTCCGCAAAACCGACTGCGACATGGCATCGGTGCTCATCACGTCAACGGTTTCATCCCAAACGCGCTTCAAGGCTTCGTCTTTCGCCTCTCTGTCGGCCTCGTCAATGAGCCACGACATCACCTGTTGACGATAGCGAGACGGAATGAGCCCATCTGCAAAATATCGGATGATTTTGTATGCGGTTTCCTTGTTCATGATTTAGGGTTTTACTCAATAGACAATGATAACGGCCCGCACACGCAGTTAAAAGATGTTAAATAAAGATTTAAGGATAAACCGCAGCCTTTCGAAACCACAAAAGGATGCATCCTGTGAAGATAAAAGCAGTCCATCAGAATGATAACTCATCTGATTTTTTTTGACAAAGCGCCTCTTCATATTTCGCGTATTTGCAAACAGTTGTTCACTTGGTCGCAAATTCGCCAAGCATTCGCATTTTTTATATTTGCTTATCAATCAATGTATTGTAAGTTTTGTGAGCGATTTTAGACTTGCATTTCATACCTTTTTAGAGCAAAAGCATTGCGTTAAGGATATTATTTGCATGCTTTTTACGGGTTAGAGCATGCAGATAGCTCATCAAAGTCATGCAACTTGAGTGGTCAACTCATTACTTTTGCGCCAAAAGCCGAAATTTCTTACCCGTTCAACTCATTTCTTGCATGCTGTATGCCTATTGATTTGTTCTATACTGAAAGTTTGAACAAGCTGTTTTCAGGGCTGTTTTTGTGATAAAAAATTAACTTTTCATGCGAAATTCAAGGCGGCACACGAAGATTCACGCTACTACCGACGGCTCGTTTGGCAGCAACTCATCAAGCCGTCCAAACAGTCGTTCTCCAGCGCGGGGGTTGGCAAAATCATGGCGATAGTTTTTTAAGATGTTGTTTTTTATTGTATATTTGCGCATAAGAACACATTTAACACCCATTCAATGTCTAAGAAAACTATCACGGAAGGGCAAACTAACACCCTGGATATCGAATGCCAGAAAACATACGACATCCTGTTTACGCGTTATTATGCCAAAGTGAGAAACTTCGCTCACGCCATCGTCAAAGACGAAAATGAGGCTGAAGACATTGCTCAGGATGTTTTTCTCAAGCTGTGGATTCAACGCGACAAAATAGGATTTGTAGACAATTGGGACTCTTATTTGTACTCCATGACACGCAACCGCACACTGAATGCCCTCAAACAGAAAGTGCGAGAACGTAATTTAAGAAGTTACCCGGAGACGGGTATACCCGAAGAAGACTCGTTGGAAGAAACGATTTTCAGCGAAGAGCTCAAGGCCATTCTCGAAAACGTCATCAGCAAGATGCCTGACCAGCGACGCAGAATATTCACCATGAGCAGACTGCAAGGCATGACGAATCAGGAAATCGCACAAGCCTTGCACATCAGCAAACGCACCGTCGAGACGCACATTTCGGCTGCGCTGGCGCAAGTCAGGCGGGTTGTGACGATGGCGTTGGTCTTTCATTTTCTTGTTTCATAATGAGAAACAAGGATGTTCATCCCCATTGAGCACGGCCCTGCTTATGAATGTTGCAGTGAACAACAGGCGTTCATGGTTCAGCTAAACCGCACACCCCCTTGCCTCACAGGAGCGTTGACGAACGATGCCAACGTTCATGCTTTCACTATCAACACGGTAGCGTATGCAGCCATTCCCTCCTGACGGCCCACGAAGCCCATGCGCTCGCTGGTGGTAGCCTTGATGGAGACGTTGTCTTCATCGGTCTGCATCAGGCGGGCCAAGCAACTCTTCATGGCGGGTATGTGTGGATTAATCTTGGGTTGTTCGGCACAAACGGTGGCATCGACATTGCCGAGACGATAGCCTTTGGTGGCGATGAGCGCCATGGTTTTCTGCAAGATCACCTTGCTGTCCATGTTAAGGGTTTCATCAGAGGTATCGGGAAAGTGGTAACCGATGTCACGCATGTTGGCTGCTCCAAGCAAAGCATCGCAAATAGCATGAATCAACACATCGGCATCGCTGTGCCCCAACAGTCCCATCGAATGCTCTATCTTGACGCCACCAAGCCAAAGGTCGCGCCCTTCCACCAATCTGTGGACATCATAGCCAAAACCAACACGAAAAATAGGAAGCATAAGGTAGAAGTTTTTTAGTTGACGAGTTGAAAAGTTTACAAGTTGACAAGTATATAGATTTCTAGTTGTTTAGTTTTCCTAATTATCTAGTTTTCCTAGATTTCCTAGGATTCCTAGGATTCCTAGATGTTCTAGATTTTCTAGGCTCCTAGATTACAAGTTTACAAGTTGATAGCCTTGCTAATCACTCCCCTCCCCTTCGGGGAGGGGTTGGGGGAGAGGCTGTAGAGGGGTTGGGGGAGAGGCTGCCATTCTTACCTCTTAAACAAGTCTTTGATTCCATCCATGTCAAAGTTCAACGAGAACCTAAGCGTCTGGTCAAGCGGGTTGCTCTTCGCTACGGCAATGACGTAACCGGCGTCCAACGAGAACACACTCATCTTGAAACCGGCGCCCACCGTAAAATACTTTAAGTTACCTTTATTCTCCGCTTGATGATGATAGCCCGCCCGCAAGGCGAACTGATCGTGATAGACATACTCGGCACCCACGCTCCACTGTATCTCCTGCAGCTCTTCTTTCGCACCGTTGGGCGCATCGCTGAAGCTCTTGAAGATACCGCTGATGCTCGACACGTCATAATATTCTTTCTGCAAGCGCTCCTGGTAGTCCTCCGTACTCTCGCCCTCATTCTGTTTTGGGTAGGTGGGTACCAGCAGTTTGTTGGCATCGGCTGCCACGGTAAACCGGTTATATTCATCGATGGGAATCATCAGAGAAGCGCCCAACCGCAGGTTGGTGGGAATGAATTCACTGTTGTCGCTGCCACCAAAGGTTATCTTACTACCGATGTTTGAGATGTTGAAGCCGATGCCCAACTGGCTTTCACGTTCCCCGATGTTGATGTAATTTTGATAATAAGCCGAGATGTCTGCGGCGAAAGCCGAACCAGGAGCTGAATCATCCTTAAAGTCGTAGGTCAAGTCAGAATAAATCCAACGCACGGCAGCGCCTAATGAAAAACGCTCACTCAACATCAACGAGTAGGCTACATCCAATGACATTTCGTATGGGTTGATGGTCATCCCACCACCATTGCCATCCATACCAGGGCTGGTTGTCACTTCGCCCAGTGAGAAATAGCGCAGCGAACTAGACACGGCGCTATAGTCACCGATGCGGTAGTAGCCTGCCAGGTAGGCTAAATCAATGTCGTTGACCAGCTGTCGGAGCCACGGTGTGTAGTTGAGCGCCACACCGGCACGACTGATAGTGAAGGGATATTTGGCTGGGTTCCAATATTGTGAAACTACGTCAGGGTCGGTGGCAGCGCCCACATCCCCCAAACCAGCCGCACGCGCATCGGGTGCAATCATTTGTGATGTTACCGAGTACCTCTCTGGATTAAACATGTCTCGCTTGTCCTGTGCTGACAATGAAATGGCGGAGCAGGCACACAACAGCATGCAAAATACTCTTGAAAATCTATTCATTCTGTTCAGTAACTCTATTCTGGTTATGGATAAAAAACGCATGGGATGGTTAATTATTGCCTATCACGATGAGTTTCTTCGCTTTGGAAACCATCGGACTGCCTTCAGAAGAAAGTGACGCGCGGTAGAGATAAACGCCCGTTTGCAAGCGCGCCCCACCGTCTACCCTCAAGTCCCAGTCAACTGTATAGGTGTTTCCCGCACTCACGCCACGTTCCTGATGCTTCCACAGTTGGCGGCCGCTCATGTCGAACACGTCGATTTCCACGTCCACCAGTGCGCCCGCCCTGTCGTGATTGACGATGAAGGTAGTCGCGGTGCGTGCGGGATTGTGCGTGCAACCGACGGAAAACAGAATGGGGCTCATGCCCCTGACCACATGAAATGTCAGTTCTGCGGTTGAAGAATTGTTCAGAACATCCCAAGCTCTGAACTGCAACTTGTGCGGGCCGGGAGCCAATTCGGGAATGTTGTAATGCGTGGTTCCGGTGGTATAGCTGCCAAAGTCGTACACGAAATTATCGTTGAGTACATACGTTTTTGACATCTGTCCGTCGATAATCAACTGCAAATCGTGCCCGATTCCGCTTCCGGCACTATTGACACCATTCTCATCGGTTATTTTCGCGACGAAATAAGGCGTGCTATTCACCTTGTCTCCATTGGTGAACGACGGCGAGTTGAGGTAACAGTAAATGGACGGTCCGATGGAATCGTTGCTCACGTCGGCCATGCCGTCAATCGTGAAGGCCTCGCTGACGCCGTGCGCCGCCAACCGATGGTCGTCACTCAAGGCATACAGGTTCATCAATCCCGTGCCATCCGTGTTATTGATGTCCCGTGGAATGGCGAAGGTCAACGCAAACCTTCCGCCCGTGACATTGGCAGAGCCGTTGAACAAGGTCTTGGTACGGTCGTAATAAGTAAACGGACTTTTGGTGTCAGCCGCATCGTTCATTCGGCCAACGATTTCTTCCTTGCTATCCCTAACGGTCACGGTAACCGCGCCATTGAAGTCAGCAGCACGCTCCACATGTCCCGTCACCTTAGCTATCCCCCCTGCCTTGAGAGAAACTTTGACATCCGTTGACACGGGCGAGCCATTGATGGAATCCACCACCACCCTCAGGGTAGGCTGACGAAGCGCCACGGCAGGGTCGCCCAACAATGAATATTGCAGTTTGTTGTCGGTCAAGTCGCGTTTGTCATCAATCATCTCATTCTTGGCCAAGCGTTGAGCTTCACCTATCGTAATAGGTTTGCCAGTATGGTCCTTACTCAACACATGAAGCAGGAAAGACGTGTTGATCTGAGCGTTGTAATAAGTAGAAACGGTACGGGTTGTGCCAAAGAAAGCCAACGCGCCGCCCTTTGGATTGAGCACGGCGGCCACGCCAATGGTAGGAGCGACGCCATCGAACGGCATGATGTCACACGAAGCAGTGACCCACAACGGAAGGTTTGAATTATTGAACGTCTTGAAATCACTCAGGCTCAACACCTTTTCGTGGGAAATCTGTATTTCTGACCCATGCCCACCGTAATCCATGATGAGAGCGCCTGCCGCCTGTTGCTGCTTAATCAGCCGCCTTACCTCAGGATAGGAATTTCCCGTAGATGAAGTTTCGCGCACATAAGCATCCCACATGATTTTCTTGACCAGGTAGCCAGGATAGCGTGTGGCGACAGCATCTGCCGTGGCATTGACGTCGTGCATGTGCATGTTGTTGTCACCGTCATCGCCCATGAACACCAGGGTGTTTTGCCATGCGCCGCCATTCTTGTTCCGCACATAGCTGATAACCTTGTCAACCATTACTTTGGCCTCGGCCTCTGTCTTGACGGGAAAACGCCCCACGGCCACGTCTTGCTTGTCAGAGAAATTCACGTTCAGGCCCTCTCCGTCATCCAAAGCGCAGAAGAAGCCATCGTTTACATAGCTGTGAAACGAGCTGAACGAATTTTCACTCTCAAAACAAAGCAGGTAATCGTCAGGATTGAGGTTGCGGCAGTTAACCGTCAGCATCCGGTTATCCCAGACGCAATCGCCAAACAGCAACAGATATTTAGGCATGTCAGCTTCGGTCTGCGCCCGATCGTACAACATCTTGAGGTATCTGCGGTAGGCATTCGCATCAGGAGTGCCGCTCGAGAATTCGTTGTAAAGTTCATCAGCCGGCACGATGCGCACCCGCAAGCCGTCGTTTTGTTCGTGGAAGGCCTTCAGACGTTCAGCCTGCGTGCGAAGCTTTTGACTGGCAGGAATGATGATGACCATGTCGGCGAAGCCATCCCCGTGCAAGTCTTGGTTGGTAATGTTGTACACATATTCAGGGACTGGGAAGGCGGTTCCCTTGAGACGTGGCGCAGGCAGCGGCTTCTTCCATGTGAAAGAAATATAATCCAAGTGGACCGGGCCGCCGGAGTTCGTGAATATCTTGACCGAATCAGTGGTACCTGTTCTGTTGACTTCATACACCGCCCCCGCCTCATTTCCACTGTCATGGTCTCTCAAACGGACGTTCAACGTCCCCAATTCGGCATTCTGATAAGTCACGGTCGCCTGAGATGCGGTGCCAGCTGACAGATTGACCGACATCTTAGCACCGCCATGACCCACATTAGACGGGATGATAAAAGTCTTGGAAGAACCCGCAGGGATGGGATTTGGGTCAAACAAGTTGCGCCCGCCGGCATACCACGCATAACCGTCAACTTCGTAAAGGGCATGATAATCATCAGGCGAGGGATAGAAAGAAGCCAGAAACGCCGTAGTATCGACGGACACAGGTGCGTCATCTGTCTGCGTCAAAAAGTAATAACCATAGTCTGAATAGGGGTTGCGGGTGCGGCGAGTAGCTGAGTTGGAAGCCCATGACACTGGGCCGTGCGCATAAAACAACCGCTGCCCATCAACCCAACATGTGGGTACTTCCTTCAAATCATCTGTTGCCACCAACTCTTCTGCAACCAGTTTCTCATTCTGCAACCTACCGCCATAGCCATAAACCCTCACCTTATTAATATCCGTAAAGCCAGCCCTGCGAATCAAACCATCCGTCAATCGGTACACGCCCGACGCGGGTACGCGTATCTTTGCCCACTTTCCTGACGCCAATACCGAGTGGGACGCATAGCGACTCGCACCGCCAGCTCTTGTTAGCACTGCGGCATGCCGTGGCAATTGCTTGCGTGGCTGAGCTTGTAATCGCAGCATGAAGCTGACCAAGATTTGATATTTGCCGTCACGAAATACCAAAGGACAGAAGTCTACCTCCAACGATCCCTTCTTTCTATCCAAAGTCAACTGCTGACGGACATGTGGCAAGGCGGGCAATGGTGCGTCAGACACCTGTCGGTAGCGTGCGACGTCGGCCGACGTCATGTCTATGAATTCGGGATAGAGAATGGAAACAGCATAGGAAGAGTCGGCGTATTGGTTGCCCAGTGCGAAGGAATGGGAGAAATGAGGCAACCGTGAATCTATCTTCACGTCGGCTGCCGTCAAGTTAAAGAAACGTTCTTGAGCAGGAAGGCTCAAGCACAAAAGCGACAAAAAAACGATAACAAGAAATTTGACTCCTCTCAACACGCCTTCTAATTCAGTTTTTACTTACAATTCATATCAAGCACCTTCCGGTCTTCCAAATATCCCTCCAAGCGGTCGTTTACCCTCACCGCTCCCGTTCCCGCAGGCGTTCCGGTGTACAAGACGTCGCCTGTCTTCAAGGTGAAATACCGGCTGACATAAGCTATCAGCTCATCAATCTTATACAACATGTCGCCCGTGAATCCTTCTTGCACCGTCTTTCCATTGACATCAAGATGGAAACCAAGCGTCTGAACGTCGCGGAAAGTATCCACGTTCACCCACTCACCCAAAGCCGCCGCACCATCAAATCCTTTGGACAGCTCCCAAGGCTTCCCTGCAGAGCGTAGCTTTTGCTGCAGCTCACGAGCGGTGAAGTCAATCCCCAGGGTAACAGCGTCGTAATAACGATGGGCAAATCGCTCAGAGACAGTCTTGCCTAACCGACAGATCCGCACCACCACTTCGGCCTCGTATTCTATCCTTCCCAGGTCATCGGGAATGAAGAACGGCTTATGGTCTTTGAGCAAAGCCGAGTCAGGCTTCATGAAAATCACGGGATTCTCTGGTATTGATAACGTTCCCAGCAGCTCTTTATTGTGCTGCGCGTAATTCATTCCAACGGCAAATATTTTCATCTCTTTGATGTTTCTATTAATTCTCCAATGTCCCCAGCTGCACATGGGTATGCTGCAAAGGTACTACAAATTAAGACAAGTAGCGAAAATAAACGGAAAAAGCCCGATTGAGAAATTCCCAACCAGACTTTTCCATGTCACTACCCTTCCTTCTTTGGAAGTTGATTCTTAATCCGCACGCAAGCTGAAGCGTTTGAAGTCAACGACAGACAAGTCCTTGTCAGCCTGCTTCAGATATTCAGCAACAGTGATTTTGCTGTCCTGGATATATTCTTGGTTCAACAAGCAGTTTTCCTTGAAGAACTTGTTCATGCGGCCTTTGGCTATGTTTTGAATCATGTTCTCCTGCAGATGTTCCTTCTTGTCAGCTGCCGTTTCAGCCTTAATCTTACGAATCTCATCTGCCTGTTCGGCGGTAATCTCACCCTTGCGGATGCCTTCCTCCAGGTGTTCCTCATTCTCGGCGATGTACAAGTTGAAGCCAGCTTTCTTCAACGCTGCCGATACGGCCTTCTCTATCTGCTCCTCTTTAGTCTTCTCAACCGCCACCTTGTACTCGGCGTCTTTCACCTCTTGGGAAACACCTTCTTCATTCAGTGCCACGGGGTTCATCGCAGCAACCTGCATGGCGATGTTGTGAGCCTGCTCTGGTGCGGGCTTGTTGGTCTGTACCATCGTGCACAAGATGTTCTTGTTCATGTGGTTGTACACCTCTATGTTTTCACCTTCAAGGAAACGATAGCCATCCAGCTCCATCTTCTCGCCTGTGATGCCCGAACGGAGTTTAACGGTTGTGGCTACATCTTTCCCGTCAGCGAGCTTCAAGGTCAGGATTTCATCAATGTTCCTGGCCTTGGCAGCAACGGCAGCGTCGAGGATGTTTCGCGTACACTCGATGAATTCCTTTCCGTTAGCCACAAAGTCGGTCTCGCACTTCAAGGCAATCATCGCAGCGAAACCATTGTCCACCTTCACGAGCACACAGCCGTTTGACGTCTCGCGGTCAGAGCGCTTGGCGGCGATGGCCAGTCCGCGTTCGCGTACCAGCTCAACGGCCTTGTCCATGTCACCAGCAGCTTCGGTCAACGCCTTCTTGCAATCAGACAATCCAGCACCGGTCATTTTGCGAAGCTTTTGTATATCAGCAATTGTAACAGCCATAATATAAAAATCTTATTTATTGGGTTAATATTATTCTTTCATAAAAAAAGGACAGAGAAGAATGAAGGAAACCGTCAGATACGTAAAAGAACATACCCTACCCCCTTCGCTCTTCTCTATTCAATACAATTATTCCGCAGCCGGAGCTTCTTCAGCTTCAGCTTCCTTCTTTTCTTCCTTTGCAGGTTCAGCCTTTACGGCCACTTCCTCTGTCTCTTCTGTCTTTCCAGCCTCATCTGCCTGCTTGCGAGCCTTGCGGGTACGCTTCGACTTAGCTTCCGCAGCCTCCTCCTGCTGCTCGGCGGCTGCCTTTTCGTCAGCCTTCTCAGCCTTGCGCTCCTCCAAACCTTCAGCGATGGCTTGGCAGCAAGCTGTCAAGATTACATCAACGGAATCCTTCGCGTCATCATTTGCCGGAATCACGAAGTCGATGTTCTTGGGGTCCGAGTTGGTGTCAACGATGGCGAACACGGGGATGCCCAAGCGATTGGCTTCCTTCACGGCGATGTGTTCTTTGCAAACGTCCACTACGAACAGTGCGGAAGGCAAGCGTGTAAGGTCGGCAATGGATCCAAGGTTCTTCTCCAACTTGGCGCGTTGGCGTGTAATCTGAAGCAGCTCTCGCTTAGAGAGGTTTGCGAACGTTCCATCAGCCATCAGCTTGTCGATGTTTGTCATTTTCTTCACAGCCTTACGGATGGTCGGGAAGTTGGTCAGCGTACCGCCAGCCCAACGTTCGTTCACGTATGGCATGTTTACAGATGCAGCCTTCTCGGCCACGATGTCCTTAGCTTGTTTTTTAGTAGCGACAAACAAAATCTTCCTTCCTGACTTAGCAATCTGTTTCAAAGCCTCGGCCGCCTCGTCTATCTTGGCAACCGTCTTGTTCAGGTCGATGATGTGAATGCCATTGCGCTCCATGAAGATATAAGGAGCCATGGCTGGATTCCATTTGCGGCGGAGGTGCCCGAAGTGGCTGCCCGCCTGCAATAATTGGTCAAAATTCGTTCTTGACATTTTTCTTTTTATTAAATTGTTTACATTCTTTTCAGTTGATTAGAACCAATCTTCGAGTAGTTCGCCACGCATGGGAAATCTCGAGGATTTAGATACTAAACATGAGTTTTTGAGTTTCTTAGTTTTAAGTTCTTGAGTTTTTTATTAGTCCTGTGGTCTGGTGTTTAGCTCATAAACATATAAGATATGTGTCAAATACGATAAACGCAATGATGAGGCTAAAACCAGTCAACAACCAAGTAACTATGCAACTAAAAGACTAAAGCAACTAAAAAACTTACAAACTCATTTTTAACGCTTACTGAACTGGAAGCGGCGGCGAGCCTTTGGCCGTCCTGGCTTCTTACGTTCAACAGCACGACTGTCACGTGTCAAGAATCCATTGTCCTTCAACACCTTCTTGTCTTCAGCACTCACCTTGACGAGCGCGCGGGCAATGGCGAGGCGAAGTGCCTGGCTCTGGCCCGTGAATCCACCGCCATCAAGATTGGCCTTGATGTCATATTTGCCCTCAACCTCAAGCGTCTCCAATGGCTGTTTAACCACATAACGCAAGATTGCTGATGGGAAATAGGTCTCTATATCTTTTTTGTTAATCGTTATCTTGCCGGTACCTTCAGTAAGGTATACGCGGGCGATGGCGCTCTTGCGGCGGCCTATTGCGTTGATTACTTCCATCTTTCCTTATTATTTATACTGGTTAATATCGATAGCCTTCGGCTTCTGGGCAGCCTTGTCGTGCTCAGCACCTTCGAATACATACAGGTTGCCCAGCAAAGAGCGTCCCAACGGACCCTTTGGCAGCATACCCTTCACGGCGTGACGGACAATCTTGTCAACGCCGTTCTTGCGAGTACGAAGCTCGGCAGGCGAGTTGAAGCGCTGTCCACCAGGATAACCGGTATAACGTGTATAAACCTTGTCTGTTTCTTTCTTGCCCGAGAACCTGATTTTCTCGGCATTGACGATGATGACGTTGTCACCACAATCCACATGAGGAGTGAATGTTGGCTTGTATTTGCCACGCAGCAGCTTTGCGACCTTTGAGCAAAGGCGACCGACAATCTGGTCGGTTGCGTCTACCACGACCCACTCTTTTTGAGCTGTTTCCCTGTTGACGGAAATAGTCTTGTAACTTAATGTGTCCATTAAAAATTTAAATTTTACTACTAAAAAACGTTTTTATTTCTCTCATGTACGAACGATTCACTAACCGTGACGCTCGGCCAAAAGCACCACTATTAACACACCCGCACAGGGGACTCTAAGTTCATCCCCGAAATAATCGGTCTGCAAAAGTACACATTATATTCCAATGCGCAAAGAATGCACATGCAACCAGCCTTGTAATTACAATTATTTAACAGTATTATATATTATTAAGTGCCTGTTCAGTGCCAGCAAAAACCGCTCCACCCCCATCTTTCATTTCCCGCAACACACCAAGAACAGGAATTCAACAGACGCATTTTGTGATTATGCACTTGCCGGTTCTCCATGTACCTCGAAAACCTTGGAAAAAACGGCCTGCTTTCGTGCTTTTCAACTGCATTGACTTTGAATGCCAATGTCATGTGAATTGGACGCCAATGTCAATGACTTTGGAGGCCAATGTCATAGACATTGGTTTTCAAGGGGCATGCGCGGGTTGAAATAAAGTTGAGGGTGGTCCCTATAAGTTACCACAGTAAAGTTTTTCATGTCAGTATTTTTACGTTTTGTCATCTCGTGGACTCTTTTTTGGTTCAATTTGCTTGTTCGTTCAGTCGTACAGCTCGCTACGCTTCTTCACTCACAAACAAATTGACCTCAAAAATAGTCTCACAATCTGTCAAAGCTAATTTACAGAACCATTCTTAATGTAAAATAATCGTAACAGACGGGCATTGTATCAATTGTTTTTTGTTAATTTGCAACAACTATCATAAAATACGGTACGAGATGGGAAAAGAAAAAAAAGGCGGCAAACGCATGACCAAAAAGCAATTGGCCGAAAAGCTAGTAGGGCTCTTCACGGCACAGCCGGGGAAAACATTCAGCTATAAAGAGATATTCCGCACGCTGAAACTGAACACGCATCCGCTGAAGATGCTCGCCATCGACCTGATGGAAGAGATGGCTTGGGATGATTTCCTGGCAAGAGTTTCTGACAATTCATACCGCCTCAACCAAATGGGACAGGTGGCAGAGGGTGTGTTTCAGCGCAAAGGTAACGGGAAGAACTCGTTCATCCCCGACGGAAGCGACAAGCCCATCTTTGTTTCCGAGCGCAACTCGATGTCGGCGCTCAACGGCGACCGCGTGAAAGTGTCGCTCATGGCGCGCCGCGAAAGGCACATCAAAGAGGCGCAGGTCATCGAAATACTGCAACGCGCGCGCAATCAGTTCGTCGGAAAACTGCGGGTTGAAAAGAGCATCGCCTTCCTGGTGACGCCCGAAAACCTGTTTGCCAACGACATCTTGATTCCGAGAAACAAGCTGAAGGGCGGCCAAACCAACGACAAGGTGGTGGTGAAAGTGAGCAAATGGCCCGATGAGAACCACAAAGACATCATTGGCGAGGTTGTCGACGTGCTGGGAAAGACGGGCGACAACGATGCGGAGATGCACACCATCCTGGCGCAATACGGCTTGCCTTACAAGTATCCAAAGGCGGTAGAAGACGCCGCGGAGCGAATCAGCGGCGACATCACCCCGCAGGATTTGGCTGAGAGAGAAGACTTCAGACAGGTGTTCACCTGCACGATTGACCCTAAAGACGCGAAGGATTTCGACGATGCCCTGTCTGTGCGCGAGGTGAGCAAGGGCATTTGGGAAGTTGGCATCCACATCGCTGACGTGACACACTATGTCGCCGAAAAGTCAATCATCGACAAAGAGGCGCAGAAACGCGCCACGTCCGTGTACCTGGTAGACCGCACCATCCCGATGTTGCCCGAGCGATTGTGCAACTTCATCTGCTCTCTTCGCCCCCATGAGGAGAAACTTTGCTTCAGCGTCATCGTCGAGATGGACGCCGAGGGGGTTGTCCGGAGCAAGCGCGTCGCACACACCGTCATCAAAAGCGACCGCAGATATGCCTACGAAGAGGTGCAGCGGCTGCTTGAAGACAATGGCGTGACAGACGGAACGGGACAGCCGGCCCCGGCCCCGCGCAAGGGAGGATACAAGGGAGAGCACGCCAGCGAACTGATCACGTTGGACGCCTTGGCCAAGAAGTTACGCGAGGCCCGCTTCAAGAACGGCGCCGTGAAGTTTGATTCTGAAGAACTTCATTTCGACGTTGATGAGAAGGGCAAGCCCGTGCGATGCTACTTCAAACGCTCAAAAGACGCCAACAAGCTGGTGGAAGAGTTCATGTTGCTGGCCAACCGCACGGTGGCCGAGAGCGTGGGGAAGGTGAAGAAAGGTGCCAAAGCCAAAACCTTGCCTTACCGCGTGCACGACAATCCCGACCCACAGAAGCTGGAGAGCCTGAAAGACTTCATCGTGAAGTTCGGCTACAAGATCAAGACGGCAGGAACAAAGGGACAGACAGCCCGCAGTCTTAATCATCTGATGGAAGCCGTTGACGGAACGGATGAGCAGAAACTCATACAGACCGTCGCCCTCAGAGCGATGATGAAGGCGAAGTACACCATTTATAATATAGGACATTTTGGCTTGGCTTTCGACTATTACACTCACTTCACGTCGCCCATCCGGCGGTATCCAGACATGATGGTTCACCGCCTGCTGACACGGTACGCACAGGGTGGCCGCAGCGCCAACAAAGACTATTACGAGCGTTTGTGCGAGCATAGCTCTGACATGGAGCAGGTGGCGGCCAACGCCGAGCGCGACTCCATCAAGTACAAGATGGTGGAATTTATGGGTGAGCATGTCGGTGAAGAGTTTGACGCCCACGTCAGTGGCATCCAAAGCTATGGCATCTATTGCGAAATCGATGAGAATCACTGTGAGGGAATGGTGCCCATGCGCGATTTGAATGACGACTATTACGACTTTGACGAGAAGAACTATTGTCTCGTTGGCCGCCGACATCATCACAAATACCAGCTGGGAGACCCCATCAGGATAAAGGTGGCGCAGGCCAACATGGAGAAGAGACAACTCGACTTCACGCTGGCAGACTGACCGACGTCTGTCTGATGGGGAAATTGAACCTATCCGTCAGGCGCCGAACCTTCATCGCGGCAATCGCATGGAGCGACCGGCAGCTCCGACAACGCACGGCACTTCATCGCGCCAAGCACAAAGATTCATCGAATGACAGACGCACTGAAAACATCTGAACATAGGCATCCCGCATGGCATCTGCACGTTCGCGGATGACGCACATGCCGCCGCAGAGGGACATGAACCCATGCCGTTGGGTTGACATCCCGCTTTTTATGCGTTTCAATCAACAAGTGGAAGAAATTTTGTACCTTTGTAATCCAAAATCAAAGACAATGAAGAAGCTTTATATAGAGACATACGGATGCCAGATGAACGTGGCCGACAGCGAGGTGGTCGCATCGGTCATGCAGATGGCGGGGTATGAGATATGCGACAAGGAGGACGAGGCAGACGCCATTTTTCTGAACACCTGCAGCGTCAGAGAGAATGCAGAGAACAAGATATACAACCGACTTGACTCGCTCCACGCAGAGCGAAAGAAGGGCAGAAACCTGATATTAGGCGTGTTGGGCTGTATGGCCGAACGGGTGAAAGACGATTTGTTGAATAACCATCACACCGACCTGGTGTGTGGACCCGACTCGTATTTGAACCTTCCCGACATGATTGCGCAAGCTGAAACGGGCAACAAAGCAATCGACATAGAACTCTCGAAGACCGAAACCTATAAGGACGTGGTTCCTCAACGGCTTCTCTTAGGCAAGATAGGAGGTTTCGTAAGTATCATGAGGGGATGCAACAACTTCTGCCACTACTGCATCGTACCCTACACGAGAGGCAGGGAAAGGTCGAGAGACGTGGAGAGTATCTTGTGCGAAGTGCGCGACTTGCGCGACAAGCACTACAAGGAAATCACGCTGTTGGGGCAAAACGTCAACTCATACCGTTTTACCATTCCCGAACATTTGTCGGCAACAGGCGAAACGATTGCGGCAGAAACCATTGATTTTCCAAAGCTCTTGCGCCGTGTGGCGCACGAAGTTCCCGGCGTACGCATTCGCTTTACCTCGCCGCATCCTAAGGACATGAGTGACGATACGCTGCGCGTAATTGCCGAAGAGCCTAATGTTTGCAAGCACGTTCACCTGCCGGTGCAGAGCGGCAGCAATAAGATATTGAAGCTGATGAACCGCAAATACACCGTTGAATGGTACATGGATCGCATCAACGCCATTCGTCGCATCATTCCAGACTGCGGTGTTTCCACCGACATGTTCGTGGGCTATCATGGCGAAACAGATGAAGATCACCAACAATCGCTGGCCTTGATGCGCGCCGTTGGTTACGACTCGGCCTTCATGTTCAAGTATTCCGAGCGTCCAGGCACCTATGCGTCGAAGCATTTACCAGACGATGTACCCGAAGAAGAGAAGATACGACGCCTGAACGAGATGATACATCTGCAAACAGAACTAAGCGCCGTCTCTAACAAAAAGGACGAAGGCAAGGTTTTTGACGTGCTTGTAGAGGGATTCAGCAAACGCAGCAGAGAGCAACTTTGTGGCAGAACGGAGCAAAACAAGATGGTGGTGTTCGACAAAGCAAATCACCATATCGGTGAAACCGTGCGTGTGCGCATCGTCGGCAGCACATCTGCGACGTTGTTTGGAGAGGCACTATAAGTAACAAAGCCTCACCCCCTGCCCCTCTCCAAAGGAGAGGGGAGTGATTAGCTTTATTCATCATCAGCAAGTTGATGGCTGACCGTAAACAAGACAGCTGCTGTTATTAACAGAAAAAGGTGTAGAAACGCATGGGTTATGCGTGCCTACACCTTTTTTCATTTGTTCTGTTTGCCGAAACCACGGCGTTCATCCGGTTCGACTTCAGCCGTTCGTTTCTTTCTCCTTATTCATCATTCAAAACGACTTCACCACGATGGTACGCATGGAAACATGACGATATTATCATGCATCGGTACTGTGTTTGCCGTGCAAACAATTGTACATCTTCAACCAAAGAACCCGATTGACACCTACCTTATTTATTCAGTCTCCACGTCACCCCGTCTTTGGTGTCTTTCACCTCAAATCCATTTTCTGCTAAAGCGTCGCGTATCTGGTCGCTCGTGGCCCAGTCTTTCTCCGCCTTGGCCTTAGCTCTGAGTGCCAGAACCATGTCAACCACCTTGCCGTAAGCCGCCTCACGTGCATCGTTGTTACTTCCCTTTTCGCTCTTAAGACCAAGCAGGTCGAAGGCGAACAGCTGCATCACAGCCTTCAGTTCGGTAAGGTCTTCTGCATTGATGCTGCCTTTGTGGTCGAGCAAGGAGTTGATGGTGTGACATGCTTCAAACAAGTTACTGATGACGGTTGGTGTCTGCAAGTCATCATTCATCGCCTCATGGCACTTCTGCCGTAAAGCCATAACCAGCTGATGGGTAGCCTCATCCGATGTAGGTGCTGTCTGAATGCGCTCCAAGTCGTTGATGCCGTTCATCAAACGCTCCAACCCTTTCTGACTTGCCTGTAAAGCTTCATTCGAGAAGTCAACAGTACTGCGGTAGTGAGCCGACAGGATGAAGAACCGAATGGTCATGGGCGAATACGCTTGTTCCAAACCATCGTGCTCGCCTGTAAAGAACTGTTCAAGGGTGATGAAGTTGCCCAAGCTCTTTCCCATCTTCTGTCCGTTAATGGTAATCATGTTGTTGTGCATCCAATAGCGCACCATCTGGTCGCCCTGACTGGCTACGGCTTGTGCAATCTCGCACTCGTGATGCGGGAAAACCAAGTCCATTCCGCCGCCGTGAATGTCAAAGTGATCGCCCAGATACTTACGTCCCATGGCCGTACACTCACAGTGCCAACCGGGAAATCCGTCGCTCCACGGACTGGGCCAGCGCATGATATGTTCGGGCATGGCGCGCTTCCACAATGCGAAATCCACTTGGTTGCGCTTCTCGCCTACACCATCCAACTCACGACTGTTGTTGATGACGTCGTCTAAGTTGCGCCCCGAGAGGATGCCGTAGTGATGGTCTTTGTTGTACTTCTCGATGTCGAAATACACCGAACCGTTGCTCTCGTAGGCGTAACCATTCGCAAGAATCTGCTTTACCAGTTCTTCTTGCTCGATGATGTGTCCCGTGGCATGTGGCTCAATGCTGGGACGCAGCACGTTCAGCGCATCCATGGCCGCATGATATCGGTTGGTATAGTGCTGCGCTATCTCCATCGGTTCGAGCTGTTCCAGGCGAGCTTTCTTCTCTATTTTGTCATCCCCCTCATCGGCATCGTGTTCCAAATGCCCTACGTCCGTGATGTTACGCACATAGCGCACCTTATATCCCAAGTGCTTGAGATAACGAAAAAGGATGTCGAACGTAATGGCTGGGCGCGCATGCCCCAAGTGAGGATCACCGTAAACCGTGGGGCCACACACATACATACCCACGTTGGGGGCATGCAATGGCTTGAAAAGTTCCTTCTTGCGGGTCAGCGTATTGTAGACAAAAAGTTTTTGTTCCATAAGTCATTCGTGTTGTTATCTATTTGCAAAGTTACGACATTTCAGCAAAAGGACAAAAGAGCGTGAAACAAAAAGACGAAAAATGAAAAGCCGAGGCCGTTCAACTCAGCATGATGATGCAAACGGGCAGGCTGGTAGCAGCTTGTATGCTGCCGCCGTTTGGCGCACAGCCTTCAAATCACACCGTACCGTTCGAGTGCGTTCTTCACGCCATCGTCGTCCACCGACGTGGTGACGTGGTCGGCCACCTTCTTCAACTCAGGCACGCCATTGCCCATCGCCACGCCAACGGCGGCCTGCTTGATGATGGGAATGTCATTGCCGCCGTCACCAAAAGCCATCGTCTCTTCAACCGAGAAACCTTGATGGCGGGCCATGGCGCACAGTCCCTGTCCCTTGTCGGCCCATCGTGACGTGAAGTCGGCAAACTCCGGATGCCATCGGCCGGAGAGGCATCCGGTGAGTTTCGGCATGAGGGTTTCTTCTTGCCGCGGCGTGATGAAGGGGCTCAGTTGCAGGATGGGTTCTTTGAGAATCTCGTCGACAGTGACACCTCGCTCAAAGGCTTTCACTTGCAGCATGTCCACGAAGATGCGTTGAAACTTCTCGTCAGGCTGGTAAACACACAGGTTCTTGGTACCCACCAGCACGCAGGAAAAATGTCGCAGGGTGGCCTCTTCCACCATCGTCTCAACATCGTTCGCGGGGATGGCGTGCAGACAAACGTCCTCGCCGTGGGCAAAACAATAGGCTCCATTGGCCGTGATGTAGCCGTCTATCAAATGTTCGATGTCGCCCAGAACGGTGATGAGCGCTTTTGGGCGTCCCGTAGAGATGTATATTTCCACGCCGTTTGCCTTTGCCTTTTCCAGTGCTTGCGTGGCAGACGCGGGTATCTTGTGGGTCTGAAAGCTCACCAACGTGCCGTCGATGTCAAAAAACAACGCTTTTATCCGGGATTGTTTCATCAAAAATCAATGTTGAACAGTGAGTAAACAGGTCGCGGCACATACCGTCGTGGCATATCCGCGGCAACTTATCCGCAAAGGTACCGCTTTCCGAAAATTATCCGAAAAATATTTCGTTAACATTCAATAATCAACCAACTTACATGATTATTGTGCGGAAAAACGTATCTTTGCATAAGATAGGCTGCGCCTCAACAAAGAAAATTCATTTCCTTTGTCTTCGGCTTGCACTATCTTTTCCAAAGACACAACATAAGAAAAAACGATGAAACAGATTATCAGTCACCTCACCGACAACGACGCTTACACCTTCAGTTGTCAATATTACGTTCTGCAGAAGTATCCTCGTGCAGAGGTAGAGTACACGTTCTTCGACCGCAACCACACCGTTTATCCAAAGGGATTCACCGCTTTGGTGGAAGAACAACTGGGCTACATGCCACAAGTCATGATCACTTCAGAGGAGATTGAGTTCATGAAGAAAAAGATGTATTATCTTCCCGAATGGTATTTCACTTTCCTTCGGGGCTATCGCTTCAATCCCCACGAGGTCACCGTGTCGCAGGATGAGCAGGGACATTTGGACATTACGGTGCGCGGCAAGTGGTATTCGGCCATCATGTGGGAAATGCCTATCCTCTCCATCGTGTCAGAGTTGATGCATAACCTGCGTGGAGAGCGTGACGCATACGACCCGAAACGCGAGGCTGAGCGCACCCGACAGAAAGCGGTTGAAATTCTTAAGAACGGTCTGGTGCTGGGCGATATGGGCACGCGGCGGCGCTTCTCGTTCGATCACCACGACATGGTGTTGCGCGTGATGAAAGAGGTGTACGAGCAAGGTGGTTACGATGATGACGACGGACACCACCGCTGGTCGGGCAGATTCACGGGAACCAGCAATGTTTACCTGGCCATGAAGCACCATCTCACGCCCATCGGCACCATGAGCCATCAGCTCATCCAGTTCGAGGAGAACGTCAGCGGCGTATTTGAGTGTAACTTCAACGTGATGAAAAAGTTCAGTGACGTGTATGATGGCGACAATGGCATCTATCTGTACGACTGCTTCGGCGACAAAGTGTTCTTCAACAACCTGTCCAAGCGCATGGCGATGATGTTCGTAGGACTGCGCGTGGACAGCGGCGACGAGAATGAACAGACCGACAAAATCATTGAGAAATACGAGAGTCTGGGCATCAACCCGGCAACCAAACAGGTGGTGTACAGCAACGGACTGGACATCGAGAAGGCCATCCGGATACACAAATACGTCAACGGGCGCATGCAAGACAGCTATGGCGTGGGGACCTTTCTGACCTGTGATGTAGCGAATGCCGAACCCATGAACATCGTCGTGAAACTCACGCGCAGCCGAATCACGGAGAAACGCGAATGGCACGATTGCGTTAAGTTGTCGTGCGATAAGGGCAAAACCACGGGGAATGCTGAAAAATGCGCCTATCTCTTGAAGCAGATAGGATAGCCTTTCTTACCTGACGAATAAAGAACCCCATATAAAACGAGGTGTGTCAAATTGCTGACACACCTTTTTTTGTTTTACGACAGATGA
The DNA here is from genome assembly GCA_946998205.1 of uncultured Prevotella sp. Taxonomy (GTDB): domain Bacteria; phylum Bacteroidota; class Bacteroidia; order Bacteroidales; family Bacteroidaceae; genus Prevotella. Next base: position 67,251 of record CAMPYJ010000002.1, read on the forward strand.
CAACTGACATCATCAATGCTCGTCCACTCGAGTAAATCTTACAATTGGTTATAAATGTTTGGCTTTCATAATGTTATACAAAATCAGCAGGTCTGTTCCAGACATGAAAATACATGGGCATCCAATCTCATTGAGTTTGGCCGCCAAAACCGATGGGTTTGACCGCCAATGTCAATGGGTTTAGCCGTCAAACTCAATGCGTTTGGAATGCAGGGGAATATCATGTTTATTTCAGCTGAATAGTCATGCGTTTGCGAATTGGCGTTATTCGTCCAAACGCCTGCGAGCGTTGACATGCGTGGTTCATTCGCTTCACATGCGCCATTGGTTGTTCAACACCATTGCCCCTTGAGGAGAAAGAAGCACGACCGTCTGCTTATTTATTTAAAAGAACATGACGAATTGCAAAAAAAAGATTACCTTTGCAAACTGAAAACAATAAGATATTTTTCAAGTGCGCCTAAGCGTGTGCAAATTGGATAATGAATATTTAACAACATCATGCCTATTTTTCACATATACGGACACAGACTCTATGCTCAAGATGACTGCATCTTTTGTATTGAGAACCTATTGCCGGCTTGCATGAACAGGTTGTTAAGTCATATTACCCCCCCCCCCAATATTTAACATCTTTTTACAATACAGGAATTACCTCACTCCTCTTTCCTCGCTTATTCGCAAGGAAGGCAAGGGATTCTATTGACATATCTGTACGTAGTCTATTCTCTTTTCAAGGGAGATGGAGGAATAGGGAATGTCGGAACGTTGTACGTCTGTCTAAAAGAGGTAACGTGCCGAGGTCGTGTTCCTTCACCTACTTACTCAAGGAGGAAACAAAGGCAGTTGTTTGATTCATGGTATAAACATTATAAAATAAAGAACGATATGAAAGAGATAACAAAACGGAAATACATCCGTCCCGAGGTGACGGTAATAGGTTTGTCAGACGAGTGTCCGTTGCTTGCAGGTTCGGATCCAAGTACTATTGTACCAGCCGAGAAACAAGAACATGAAACTTGCAATATAGATGATTACGGGGACAACTGGCAGGACATGTGTGTATGTGATGGGGATGAATGCTGGTATAAAGAAGGAAAACAGCCTTAAGTTTTTGCGGTACTTGTACTGAAGACTAATTGTTGTAGTAACAAATTAAAGCGAATGAAGTCATTGATACGACTGACTTCATTCGCTGGTTTTAGTGTTGGGACAAAAGAAAATGGTGGTTCACTAACTGCAAACAACCTTTCTTCCAAGAGAGAGCCGTGGCACAACAGGTCGTTTTTCATCCGGACGAGCTGGTTATTCAGAAAAATTGTCTAATTTTGCAGCGTAATTACAATTTTTCAATGAGCATTCTGATCACTGGTGCATCGGGCTTTGTAGGCAGTCATCTTGTTGACGAAGCCTTACAACGGGGTATGGAGGTTTGGGCGGCAGTCAGGCCATCCAGCTCACGCCGATACCTCAAGGATGAGCGCATTCACTTCATTGAGTTGGACTTGTCGTCGGAAGAGAGATTGGTCCAACAGCTCGAGGGGCACGCATTCGACTATGTTGTTCATGCCGCCGGCCTCACTAAATGTGTTCATCCGGACGACTTTCACCGTGTCAACACCGAAGGTACCCAGCACCTGGTGAATGCCATTCTGAAGCTGAAGATGCCCATCAAGCGGTTCATCTACATCAGTACGCTGGGTGTGTTTGGTGCCATCAGGGAACAGAAACCGTTTACAGAAATCAACGAGCGCGACACCCCCCGGCCCAACACGGCGTACGGAAAAAGCAAACTGGAGGCCGAACGCTACCTCGATGCCATTGGGAACGACTTTCCATACATCATTCTTCGGCCGACAGGCATCTACGGCCCGCGCGAAAAAGACTATTTCCTGATGGTAAAAAGTATTGCGCGCCATCTGGATTTCGCAGCCGGATACAGTCGGCAAGACATCACCTTCGTGTACATCCTCGATGTGGTTCAGGCCGTATTTCTGGCCATCGACCACGGCATGAGCGGTAGGAAATACTTCCTCACCGACGGCGATGTATACCAATCAGACACGTTCAGCGACCTCATACGCCAAGAGTTGGGCAATCCATGGTGCGTGCGCCTGAAAGCGCCGCTATGGCTCTTGCGCGTCATCACGGCGTGCGGCGAGCTCGCAGGCAGGCGTACGGGAAAGCCCACCGCACTGAACAACGACAAATACAACATACTACGACAACGAAACTGGCGCTGCAACATCGAGCCAGCCATGGACGAACTGGGATATCATCCACACTACAACTTGGAGCAAGGGGTGAGAGAAACCGTTAAATGGTATCGCGACAATCACTGGCTTTCCAGCAAAGCAGCCCCCGAAAACAAAAGGACTCATTCTGATGAAGCACTTCTTTTCTGAACTATTCCACATCGAGAAGAAACCCAAGCGCGGGTTCCTGCCCATCGAGTGGACCATGTTCGCCTACATGGGGTTCACCTTTTTGATGATATTCTTCACTTACACCAAGCTGGTCAACCCACATTCGATGATCATTGGGCGCATACAGGTGGCCGCAATGACATTGGCCTTGTGGGGAGTGTACCGCCTGCTGCCTTGCCGCCTGACGCTCAGTGCCCGCATCTTCGCGCAGATGGGACTGCTGGCATGGTGGTATCCAGACACCTACGAGCTGAACCGGGTGCTGCCCAATCTTGACCATGTCTTTGCCAGTTGCGAGCAAGCCCTCTTTGGCATGCAGCCGTCATTGGTGTTCTCCAAGGCACTTTCGTCGCCCATCTTCAGCGAGCTGATCGACCTCGGCTACGCCTCTTTCTACCCAATGATAGCCCTTACCGCCTTTTTTTACTTCGCATGGCGGCAGAAAGAGTTCCAGCGTTGCACCTGGGTTATCATCGCGTCGTTTTTCGCTTACTATGTCATCTACGATTTGCTGCCCGTCGTTGGCCCCACGTTCTACTTCAAGGCCATCGGACTGGAGAATGTGGCAAAAGGAATATTCCCAAGCGTGAACGACTATTTCAACCATCACCAAGGATGCCTGGTCAGTCCCGGTTATCAAGAAGGGCTGTTCTATCACCTGGTGGAAGATGCCAAAGCGGCAGGCGAACGTCCCACGGCAGCCTTCCCCAGCTCACACGTCGGCATAGCCACGGTATGCATGTTGTTGATTGGACACACGCGTAACCGCAAGCTACTCTGGCTATTGGTTCCCTTCTATGTGTTTCTTTGTCTGGCCACGGTGTACATCCAAGCCCACTATGTGATAGACGCCATCGCCGGATTCATATCGGGCGTTTCCTTTTACTTCCTTTTCATGTTCTTGGGAAAGAAAGTAAAGTGACGAATAGAACTCAGCAGAATAAGCATAAAATGCGAAGAGGCAAGGTGCGGACAATATCGCGCACCTTGCCTCTTCGCATATAGATTACGGGCGTATTGACTTAATAGGTGATGATTCCCAGCCAGCGCAATACGTCATTCAGGTTGGCTACGATCATCAAAAGCAGTAAGATGCCAATGCCAACATATTCGGCACGCACCATGAACGTCTCACTGGGCTTGCGGCGAGTTATCATCTCGTACAGCAGGAAGAGCACGTGTCCACCATCCAAAGCGGGGATGGGAAGAATGTTCATGAAAGCCAAGATGATGCTGAGGAAGGCCGTCATGAGCCAGAACACATGCCAGTCCCATACGGGTGGGAACAGACTTCCGATGGCTCCGAAGCCTCCTAACGACTTGGCACCATCAGCGGTAAACACATATTTCATGTCGCCCACATATCCTGCCAGCACATGCCAACCGTATTTGGCGCCTGCCGGGAAGCTCTCGAAGAAGCCATATTCTTTCTTCGTGGGTTGGTAATACGAGTAAATGCTCGACATACCCACGCCCAAGAGCAAATCTTTACTCAGCACAACCTGCGCCGTATCGGCTTTTGTGTCGCCCGGATGAACGAACGCGATGGACGCCGTTCGTATCTTCATGCTGTCCTGTGCGGTCTTGGCGGCCATGAGTTGATCGCTCAACACGCCCACCTCGTCTTGGAAAGCGTTCCAGGAATCAACCGCCTTACCATTGACGGCGACGATGCGGTCGCCCTTTTTGACACCGGCTTTAGCCGCTGCTCCATCGGGCATGACGCTGTCTACATCGGCCAATACAAACGGCGTGACGAAGCGAGGGGTGCTCTTCATCATGGACAACAGGTTCAGGTTGCCGGGCAGGTTGATGCTCATGAGCTTTCCATTGCGGATGATGTCCACCCGCTTGGCGGTGGACAAGTCACGATAAACGTCGGCGTTGAAGTCCTTGAACGCACCTTGGTCGGTACCCAGCAGGATGTCATGGTCGTGGAATCCATACGACTTGGCCTCCTGGTTGAAACGCATTCCGTGAGTCATGTCCTTGACCAGGACGTACGATTCGCCCCAATAAAACAACACCATGGAATAGATAAAAAGAGCCAAGAGAAAGTTGACGGTAACACCGCCAATCATGATGAGCAGGCGTTGCCATGCGGGTTTGGAGCGAAACTCCCATGGTTCGGCCGGCTTTTTCATCTGCTCGGTATCGAAACTCTCGTCTATCATGCCCGCTATCTTACAGTAGCCACCCAACGGAAGCCATCCCATACCATAGGTAGTGTCGCCATGTTTAGGCTTGAAACTGAACAGATGGCCCTTCCACTTGCCAATGCTGACATCGAAAAAGACAAAGAACTTTTCAACCCTTACACCGAAGAGCTTGGCAAAAAACATGTGTCCGCCTTCGTGCAAGAGGACCAACAAGGAGATTGCCAGCACGAACTGAAGCAACCTGATTAAGAATATTTCCATTTCTATTTGATGAGTTTTCGGAGCCGACAGGGGCTTGAACATGAGGACAGGCACCCTGGCATCTCCATGATCATTTTGTGATTAATTCGTTAGCCATGCGTCGAGCCGCAGCATCTGTCTCGACATAGGTTCCATAGGTGGGTGCGGCATCGAAGGCGACACGCTCCATGGTCTTCTCTATGACGTCAGCCATGCCCAGGTAAGTACACCGTCCTTGTCGGAAAGCCTCGTTCACCACCTCATTGGCGGCATTCACCACACAGGGCATGTTGCCACCCAGACGGATGGATTCATAGGCCAGAGCCAGGCATTTGAACTTCTTGAAGTCGGGTTCAAAGAACTCCAAGGGCTGCTTGAACATGTCCAAGCGAGCGCCATCAAGATGCAATCGCTTGGGAAATGAGAAGGCATATTGTATCGGCAGACGCATGTCTGGCACGCCAAGTTGCGCCTTAACGCCGCCGTCTACGAACTGAACGGCACTGTGAACGATGCTCTGTGGGTGAATAAGTACCTGTATTTTTTCGGCTGGAACACCGAAGAGCCACTTGGCTTCGATGACCTCGAAGCCCTTGTTCATCATCGTTGCCGAGTCAATCGTAATCTTGGCACCCATCTCCCACGTTGGATGTTTGAGTGCATCAGCAGCGGTAACGTCCTTCATCTGCTCCAGCGTGAACGTGCGGAAAGGCCCTCCGCTGGCCGTCAGCAATATCTTTTCAACCTCGTTGTCATCTTCTCCGACAAGAGATTGGAAGATGGCACTGTGCTCAGAGTCAACAGGTAGGATGGGTACATGATACTGTTGAGCCAACTTGCAAATCAGTTCACCCGCCACGACGAGCGTCTCTTTGTTGGCCAAACACACCTTCTTGTGCGCCTTGATGGCCTGAATGGTTGGCGAAAGCCCTGCGAATCCAACTAATGCCGTAAGCACCATGTCTATCGGTTCGGCCTGTACGATTTCATCAAGCGCCGCCTTACCCGCATAAACCTTCACCTCAGGACAGTCATCCAACAACCGACAGAGCGGCTCATACAGACTTTCGTTAGTGATAACCACCGCAGCTGGCTTGAACTTTCGGGCTTGTTCGGCCAGTTCTTCATACCGGTTGTTGGCGGTGAGGCAATAGGCTTCATACAAGTCGGCATGCTGCTCGATGACATCGAGTGCTTGTGTTCCGATGCTGCCTGTTGAGCCTAATATACATATTTGTTTCTTCATTAATCGTGATGAATGATTGCCACGCAGCTTTACATGCCCGATAGGTCGAGCAAGCCCTCGGGCAATTGTATCGTTATTTCTTTGTTCCGCGCGTCTATTTGCCGTATCAAGTCCTCATTGGCGGGTATCAAAGTGCCGTCTTCCAGTTCAAACAGCACGTTTTCCGTGCTGTCATCTACCGAATTGATGATGCCAATCAGCTGACCAGTTTGCGTATCTTTCAAGGAGAACCCGGCGACTTGCGCCCAAGAGAGATGGGCATCATCCGACTCAGCAATTGCCCTTGGGAAGAAAACCTCACAGCCTGTCAACTGACGAGCCTTGTCCTGCGTATCGACATCACAAAACTTCACCAAGACCGTCTCCCCGCTTCTGAAGCGATATTCCTCCAGGAAGAAAGGCACAAGGATACCATCTATCTTCAAAATGAGATAGGAACTCTCCGTACGGTCGAACGCGTCGTCGGTGAAATGGAATGACAACTCGCCTCTAACACCATGCGGCTTGCCAATCTTCCCTATGCGGTAAACATCATCTTCCTTAATCATCGACACGCGTAATATGTGCACCCAACGCGTTGAGACGAGCCTCTATGTCCTCGTATCCTCTGTCTATCTGGGCGATGTTTTCTATTCTGCTGGTACCTTCAGCACTCAATGCCGCAATCAACAGTGCGATACCGGCGCGGATATCGGGACTGGTCATGCGGCCGGCACGCAGCCTAAATTGGCGATCGTGACCGATAACCACCGCGCGATGCGGGTCGCATAGGATGATTTGAGCGCGCATGTCAATCAGTTTATCCACGAAAAACAGACGGCTTTCAAACATCTTCTGATGAAAAAGCACGCAACCACGCGCCTGTGTTGCCACCACCAACAACACCGACAGCAAGTCGGGCGTAAGGCCTGGCCATGGGGCGTCGCTCAATGTCATGATGGTACCGTCGATAAACGAGTCGATTTGATAGTGCGGTTGACGGGGAATGAACAGGTCGTTGCCTTCGATCTTGATTTTAATTCCCAAGCGTCTGAAGGTATCGGGGATGATTCCTAAGTGCCTAACGGCCACGTCTTTGATTCTCACGCCATTGCCTACCATTGCCGCCATGCCGATGAACGACCCCACCTCTATCATGTCTGGCAAGACCGTGTGTTTGGCCTTGTGCAGCGACTTGACGCCAACAATGGTCAACAAGTTTGACGCGATGCCGCTGATGTTGGCGCCCATGGCGTTCAACAGATGGCACAACTGCTGGATATAGGGTTCGCAAGCCGCGTTGTACACGGTGGTTGTCCCCTCTGCCATCACGGCTGCCATGATGATATTGGCCGTTCCTGTAACCGAAGCCTCATCCAAGAGCATGTAACAGCCCTTGAGCCTGTCTGCCGTTTCTATGTGATACACGTCACGAGCCGCATCATGCTTAAACTTCGCTCCCAGCGCCTTGAAGCCTAAAAAGTGGGTGTCCAGTCGGCGACGGCCTATCTTATCGCCGCCCGGTTTGGCGATGGTACTCTTGCCAAAGCGACCCAACAAAGGGCCAATCATCAAGACTGAGCCCCGCAAGGATGAGCATTTGTTTACGAAAGCGTCGCTGTCCAGATAGTCGAGATTAACCTCTTCTGCCTGGAAAACATAATCATTCTTATTGATTCGGGTGACCTTGACGCCAATCTCTTGTATCAATTTAATCAAGTTGTTGACGTCAAGAATGTCTGGAATGTTCTTGATTTCGACCGGTTCGGATGTAAGAAGGGTCGCACTAATCACCTGCAACGCCTCGTTCTTGGCTCCCTGCGGCTTAATCGTTCCACTCAGCCGATGTCCGCCTTCAATGACAAATGACTCCATACGCCTATCGTCTTTTTTTCCTTCTGTCACTGGGACGCGCGTCCATCCGGTCGAACTTGAAAGTGTCCAGGTCAAGAACAATTCTGCCATCGGTGAACTTTTCCAAGTCGAAAGCCACCTTCTCGTTATCCGAGGAGCCGTGCCCCCACTGCATAAGGTCGCGCTTCATCTGGTTAGCCGTAACGCGGGCCAGCTCATCGCGCTCGTCACCGGGCTTCATGGACTTGAGCTTCTCAAACAGCTCGAACACCATGTTTCCATAGTGGCGCACCGGAATCCTACCCATGGGATATTTCAGCGGTTCGGGCTTCGCGTAAATCTTAGCAGCCTGCGAAACATCATAAGGATAGTCAATGTCAAGCTTAAAGTTGCTCATGATGGCAAGATGATCCCACATCTTCCGCTGAACATCCTCGCTCTCACGACTTTGAGGAAACATTCTGGCCATGATCGCGACGATGGTTTCGGCACAACGCTGGCGCTCGTCCTTGTCGGTGAGCGACATGGCGTGGTCTACCATGTTCTGCACCTCACGGCCATACTCGGGCAAGATGAGTTTCTCGCGCTGGGTATTATAATCTAATCCTTTAATATCCATAGTTCAATTTATTTATCAACAAAAAGCCTCGTCACGGCAAAAGACACATCCTCAAAGCAGCTTCCTGGGCGTTTTGGCCACAAAGTCTTTCAAATAGAACGGTACGAAATAGGCCACATCCTCGAACTGTTCGTTCATCATGCGCTTCTCCGCCAGCGGAAACATGTTCTTGGCCAAGGGTTCTACGCCCTTGATGAAATGCGCATGGGGGTGGTTGATGGCATCCAAACACTTCTCCGCGCCATTCCCAAAGAAATAAACGGGATGCTCATCCAAATAGGATTTATACGTTTCGTGATCTACCACGTCGGCTTGTATCGGTCGAATCTCTTTCAAAGAACGGTCGAAAAGCTGTGCATACACCTCCATTCTACGGGCATCCTGCATGGGACACAACAACGCGTCTTCCTCATGTATCTGCTCGCTCAGCAGCACGGGGACACACAACAGCTCGAGCGTCGGAACGGAAATCAACTTGACCGAACGCCCATAGCAAACACCTTTGGCCATCGATACTCCAATTCGCAGACCGGTATACGAACCCGGTCCGCAACTTACCGCCACGCCGTCAAGCGGAATTAAATGGCTGTCTACGAACGACAGTGCCTCGTCTACATACACACCCAACTTCACGGCGTGGTTGGGACCGCTGTGATCTTCTCTCTCAAAGATGCATGTTCCATCTTGGCTCACGGCCACGGAACACACGTCTGTACTTGTCTCTACACTTAAAATACACGACATATGCATCATAAATATTACCTAAATAAAATGCAAATTTACGCTTTTTTCCTGCAAAATGATTACTTTTGCATAAATTTAACGTGTTGCAATTATGATACAATCGATGACTGGTTACGGAAAGGCAACCACAATTTACAAGGAAAAGAAAATCAATGTCGAAATCAAATCACTCAACAGCAAGTCGCTTGATCTGTCTGCACGCATCGCACCTCTGTATCGCGAGAAAGAATTAGAAATCCGACAACAGGTAGCTCATACGTTGGAGCGGGGCAAAATCGACTTCTCCATCTGGATAGAGAAAGACGCGTCGACAGACCCTTCTCTCATCAACAGAGAGGTTGTTGAGAATTATTACAAGCAAATCAAACAAATAGCAGCCACGACCGGACTGCCCGAACCGCAAGATTGGTTCCGCACCTTACTCTCTCTTCCCGACGTGACCGTCAAGACCGAGACCGAAGTACTTGATGATGAAGAATGGGCTGCCGCACAAAAGACCATCACGGAAGCCCTCAACCAGCTCGTCGACTTCCGCAAACAAGAAGGCGCCGCACTGCAAAAGAAGTTCACCGAGAAGCTGGACAACATCACGAAACTGCTGAACGAGATTGAACCATACGAGAAATTGCGCGTTGAAAAGATACGAGCGCGCATCGTCGACAGCCTCTCTCAGATACCTGATGTCGACTATGACAAGAATCGTCTGGAGCAAGAACTGATTTATTACATCGAGAAACTCGACATCAGTGAGGAGAAACAGCGGCTTACCAATCACCTGAAATACTTCCGCACCACCATGAACGAAAACGAACCCGTAGGGAAAAAACTGGGCTTCATCGCACAAGAGATGGGTCGGGAAATCAACACAACGGGGTCGAAAAGCAATCTCGCAGAGTTGCAGAACATCGTGGTGAAGATGAAAGACGAGCTGGAGCAAATCAAAGAACAGGTGTTCAACGCGCTGTAGACCCTAAAAAATACAGCCTCCCCCAACCCCTCCGAAGGAGGGGAGCTGTACAACAAAGAGGAAGAAAATGTTGGCAATTGTCACGCTACGCAAACACAATGGAGCTATACAATTTTACTTTGGGATAGAGGGAAATGCTATTTTCATGAACATTGTTCACCACTCTTATGACTGTCATCAAGGAAATGGCGAAAAACAGGCAAGAAAGATATAAATACGAGACAGCGGATGCGTCTTTATACAAGGTTTTGCAAGAGCGGGCACTGCAACATCGGAAACACCCAACGCAGGCTGAAGCCGCACTTTGGGAATACTTAAAAGGGAACCGTTTGGGGGCAAAATTCAGAAGACAGCATCTGATAGGTCAATATATTCCCGATTTTGTATGCCTTCCCAAACGGTTGATTATAGAAGTTGATGGAGGGTATCACTTCATTGGCGACCAACTCATCTCTGACGAACAGCGAACAGCTTATCTTGAATCTTTTGGCTATCATGTCATACGATTCACAAACGAAGAGGTGTTGGCAGACACACAAAACATACTAAAGAAAATAAAACATATCATGAATCATCGAAACGAACAAAACAAACAGCAAACCGTACAGAATACGACGCCCACGGATAAGGCTCCCCTCCTTAGGAGGGGCGGGGGGAGGCTCTCAACCCATCTCATCATCTTCTCGGCCCCTTCGGGCAGTGGCAAGAGCACTATCGTGAACTGGCTCATGCAAGAACATCCCGAACTAAAGTTGGCTTTCTCCATCTCCTGTACCAGTCGTAAGCCAAGAGGTACCGAACGAGATGGCGTGGAATACTTCTTCGTCAGTCCGCAGGAGTTTCGCGAACGTATTGACAACGATGAGTTTTTGGAATACGAGGAGGTATATGAAGACCGCTTTTACGGCACTTTGAAGGCGCAAGTGGACAAACAGTTGGCTGCCGGGCAAAACGTCGTGTTCGACGTGGATGTCAAAGGCGGCATCAACATCAAACGGTTTTATGGCGAAAGGGCACTGAGCATTTTTATACAGCCGCCCTCGGTAGATGAGCTTCGCCGCCGGTTGGAAGGACGTGCCACCGACGCTCAGAGTGTCATAGAAGACCGATTGGCCAAGGCTTCATACGAGCTGTCGTTCGCATCTCAGTTTGACAAAATCGTGATCAATGACGATTTGGCAAAGGCAAAACAGGAAACATTGGAAATCATCCGCACATTTTTGGAAGGAAAGAAAGCGTGAAATCACCCGGCACGATGAAACAAGTAGGCATCTACGGTGGGTCTTTCAACCCCATTCACAACGGACACGTCCAGTTGGCAAAGCACATTCTCAGGCTTTCCGCCTTGGATGAGATATGGTTCATGGTGTCTCCTCAGAATCCCTTGAAACCCCAAAACGAATTGCTCGACGACCATTTGCGCTTGGAAATGACACGCACGGCCCTGCAAAACGAGCCGAAACTCATCGCCTGCGATACCGAATTTCACCTGTCCAAACCATCATACACCTGGAACACGCTGCGACATTTATCCACCGAGCATCCCGAAGTGTCATTCACACTCATCATCGGAGCCGACAACTGGTTGGTATTTAATCAGTGGGCACACCATGAAGACATCCTACGAAATTACGAGATTATCATCTATCCTCGCCTCAACGCTCCCGTCAACAAACAAGGCTTGCCCCACAACGCCCACCTGTTGGACACGCCTCTCTACAATATCAGCAGTACCGAAGTGCGCCGACGCATCCAGCAAGGCAAGTCGGTAGACCTGTTGATACCCTCTGCTATCGTGCCACTTGCCACTCGATATTATCCACATCCGTGAGCGTATGTATGGTTGGCAATGCTCTTCATAGAAGAATTATAAATGCTGAATTTTCTTTACAAAGAGCCTCTCATAATTCTCGTGTAAACAACCAACGGCAAAGTTGGTCGCAAATACGCAAATTATGGGCAGCTTTTATAATCCGTTGACATTGTGTTCGTTATACCCAAATCGTCTTTTTTCATTCATGATTTTATCGTTTTTTGGCGACAAGAGCGTTGAGATAAGCCTCCAATTGGTATGCTTTCATGCAGCTGTAGCATGTGAATAACACCTCTAAAGCATGTTTTCAAGACCGCAAAGTCAATGCTCTAACTTTGAAAGCCGCTTATTTTGTTCAAATCATCTCCTCGCTTGCAGCCTGTTTGCCTATTGATTTTTTCTATTTTGAAGATTTTCAATGGTTGTTTTTTGGTAAAACAATAAGACAAAGACAACAGATTTTTTATACCCAAAATGGTATGGGGAAAATGATGCAATGCCGTTATTAAAGGGGCAGTGTTGTTATAATAAATGACACAAAATGAAGCGAATGAAAACAAGTAGTGCGATTCTTTTCATTCATTAGAATGGTTGTTGAAACAATAGAACAAAGACTGTTTTCATCATCAACAACCTTTCTCTTCTATGAAAGAGCCGCGACCTTATTCACATTCGCTTCATTAATCGACAAGTTTATTTCAACTTAAAAGCGATGGGAAGATTGTATAGAACCCGCACAGGCTTGCCTTTTTCATACCCAGGCTTCCACTTCTTTTGCAACTTTGCCACTCTGAGGGCTTCCGCATCTAATAGTGGGTCAATAGATCTGACAACCTTAAAATCTGACAGCAATCCATCTTTTTCTACAACAAAATTCACGATGACGCGCCCTTCTATTTTCTTTTTCTGCGCCTCTTCGGGATATTTCATGTTTGTTGCCAAAAAGTTCATTAAAGCTGGTATGCCCCCTTCGTATTGTGGCATCACTGATGATACTGAATACACTTTATCGTCATTATCTTTTACGGTGCCACCTTTCTTCTGTGTTTTAACAGGTGTCCGTTTCTTCTTGGGTTTTTGAGGTTGCGTCTGCCGCAAAACTTTCACGGCATCTTTCTTCACAATAGTGGGTTGTTCACTGATAGAGCGTGCGATACTCTCTATGTTGCTCGCGGCGAGGAGTGCGGCTACGAGCGGAAGGAAAAACAAGTATTTGACCTTTCCTACGGGTTTTGTTCTGCGTTTGTTCATCATCTTGATTCTTTTTTTTAATGGTAAAACATTGAAGTTATTTGAAATTGTAGCTACATTCTTTTGATACGACAATCCTAAGAGGTGGTACTGGTAGGTTTTAGAGTTGATTCCATTTGCCACCACTCGATGGTCTGCCAAATATTCTATGTTCATTCTCACCTCTCGTCTCAACAACCATGCGAAAGGATTCATCCAACATACGATGGTAAAGAGTTCGGAACAAATGACATCTATCGAATGCCATTGTCTGGCATGTGTCTGCTCGTGCACCAACATCTCGTGCAGTTGAACAGGCGTTTGTGCGTCGGGATTTACAAATATCCATTGGAAAAAGGAGAACGGACTGCCTTTGCCCTTGATGATATGTACCTTGCAACCGTCTATCTCGCGCGTCTTGGTGCGGACAATCATGGCCACAATCATGCCTACTTGCACAAACATCCGAAGCAAGAGTACCGCTACCCCACCTATATATATCCATTGCGCCACGTTCATCCAAGTCTGCTTGGCATTCTCTGCTCCAACAGTGAGCTCAGGAAGCACTACTTGCCGGTACGTTATTGCCATTCCTTGAGAGGTTTCAGCGGTCATGAGCCAATTGATTGTTGGCATCAATGGAACCAAGAAGGCGATGGCATAAATGCCTAACAAAAGACCTCTTCTCCAGCCAAAGAACGTGTCTTTGGCACAAAACATCTGATAAAAGCCATACAACAGTATGAGGGCTATGTTCACTTTGACGAGATATATAAGCATAATCTGTATTTTTTAAGTGTGCGTGTTCAAATCTATTATTTTCCAACCAGCGATAGTGAAAGGTATTTATTCGTTACCTTTCTCAATTTGGTCAATGATGTCTTGCAAGTCTTCAGAAGACAGTTTCTCTTCTTTCGCAAAGAAAGACACCATGTCCTTGAACGAGTTACTAAAGTAATCACGAACAAAACGCGACATACAGTGCTGTTTGTACTTCTCTTCTGGGATGGCGGGAGAGTAAACATAGGTGTTTCCTCGCTGCTCTTGATTTACAAAATCTTTGCGCTTGAGGTTGTTCACCACCGAAGCAACTGTGGTGTATGGCGGTGGAGGCGTGCCCAGTTCACCCAATATTTGCTTTACCGTACAACTTCCTAATTGCCATATACGTTGCATGACCTCTTCTTCTTGTACTGTCAATTTTTCCATATTCATCTTCTTGCGTATTATCAACTTAAATAATAAGCAACTGACTGATGTCAGCCCATCGATTGCTTTTCATTCGCAAATCTACGAACTTTTCGTAATAACTGCAAGCGTTTATTGGTTAATAAATCATAAATGTTTTGCAAAAGTAATTGTTTGTGACGTTATTACGAATATCTCGTAATAAACATTAATACATAAAATAGTACTCGTTAGGGGTACTATTGGGCTGATTGAATACATCAAAAAAAGATTCTATAACGTTTCGTATAGACAAGTATAAGAGAGCATAAAAAATACTTATCCATACGATTCGTTATAGAATCGTGAATGTTTACAAGTCTGTTAACGCCTCAACTTACTATTAATAATTGGCATTTTCTGGATCGAACTCTGTCCAACCGTCAGCCCAGTTATCGTTTGCAGCAAAGGCTCCAATGTAAGAAACTGTCTTAAAGCCTTTCAATCCTGTGAAAGAAGCAGCGTTCAGCAACGGACTTGATGCCAAAGGCTTGAAGTTCTTGGTATCAATCAGGCCTTCCCAAGATTCCTTCACAGTGTTACCCTGTGCCAAGAAGAAGGTGGTAGAGAACGATTTTTTGCTGCTATCTGCCTTCTTTGCCTTGTAGTCAGTAACCAACTCGTCCTCATATTTCTTGTTCATATCAGAACCAATAGCATCCATCCCTGCAAACCAAATATTCTTCAAACTAAGTTTTCCAGCTGTGGCAGCACCCTGTGTGTCGCCCTTTTCGTT
Organism: uncultured Prevotella sp.; assembly: GCA_946998205.1. Classification (GTDB taxonomy): domain Bacteria; phylum Bacteroidota; class Bacteroidia; order Bacteroidales; family Bacteroidaceae; genus Prevotella. Next base: position 82,491 of record CAMPYJ010000002.1, read on the forward strand.
ATCAAGCATCAGGCCGATAGGATAGCCAATGGCCAACGTATTGTAACAACTCAAGCGAGAGTTACGACGAATTTGCATGGCAGATTGGAACTTACCGAGTGCCGAACCATTATTGGGATTCATACTTCCACCTGTAATATAATCGGGCTTGTTTTGGAAGTTCTTATCCAATTTAGGTCCTATAAACGTGATATTCGAGAATTGTGCAGTGGTATAAGGCTCAACAGCCGACCCCGAACCGTTGTTATCACTTTCAAATCCATTGCTTTGAGAGGCATCAGCAAGCTTCGAGTCACGTACGACAAGACCAAATTGTACCGTACCGCAATAGCCATTGTCAGTGTCAAAATCATCATCCCAACCTTTGTAAGCAATGAGATACTTAGCGTTTACCGCACCTCCAAACCACTCGTAAGAGTCGTCATTGGAGTAAGAAACCTGGATATGGTCGAGCTGTGTGCCACTTCCTACCGAGCCTAAGGTCAATCCGTTGATTTCCTTATCCTGCCTGAAGGGATAACCAGCAAACTCAATGCGCACATAACTCAACACACCCGAGTTGTCTGCATTGTCGTTGCCTCCATGCTTGGTGCGTGGTCCTCCTTCTATTTCCATTTCCTGCTGATTGTTTACAGCCTTTCCACAGAGGATGACGCCACCCCAATCTCCAGGTTTTCGGTTGCCTTTGGCTTGTGCCGATGTAAACACAATGGGTGCCGTAGGCGTGCCTTTGGCAATGAGTTTTCCACCTCTTTCGGCAATCAGGGCAGCCTTTGTCGCCTTATCACCCTTGATGATAGTACCCGGTTCAATGGTCAGTTCCGAGCCGTTGGCAATATACACCCAGCCCTTTAGCAGATAAGTACCTTTCTTTAACGTTTGTTTCCCTTTGAAGACAAACTCCTGATTGCCATTACCAATCTCCTTACCATCAGGGTCTTCCTTACCATTCGTGAACAACAAGTGGTCACAACTCTTTAATCCACCATCTGTTCCCCAAACGTATTGGTTCGTTGACTCCTTTTTATCAACTGGCTCATCAACATCTCCACAAGCAGTAAAACCGAGAGAGAGCGTTAGGATTGTAATAACCCCGCATAAATTCAAACCTTTTTTCATCTTTGTCTTGTTTTAATCAATGAACGAAATGTGATATTAATAATTCAACTTAGTACTCAAAATTGACAGACAACCGACAACGACAGATTGCGTCCGGGCTGATAACAACGACTTATTTCAGTTACCTTTTTCTTAGCTCCATCAGCGTAGGTCACGTCAGCAAACTGTTTGTAATACACTTTCTGTGCTAACAAGTCGCGCACTCCTAACTTAAGTTCCCAGTGATTTCCAAACTTTTTAGAAGCCGTCAAGTCGATGACATCCCGTGGCATCTCATAGCTATCGGGCACGCGGGCATTGATGTTGTCGCCCGAAGTGGTGCCTTCGCTACGTCCCACACCTATAATACGTTTGCCTATGCGATTGTATAACAAGGCGATGTGCATTTGGTGCGCCTCGTTCTTGTAGAATATTCCTGTGTTAATCAGATAAGGTGACTGCCCTTGCATGGGCCTATCTTTTTCCTTAGATCCCTTTTCAAACTGCACATTACTTTTAATCAAAGCCCCGTTGAGTGACCAACTGAAATGAGGAAGTCCGATGAAATCAAGCGTTTTCTTGATGTCCAATTCCAGTCCATAATTGTTGGCAGCCAAGGCATTGACGTACGAATAATTCAGATCCGTGCCTCCTGTCACCGTATAAGTCCACTCAATAGGATGCTGAAAATGTTTGTAAAAAGCTGCTACAGATATCTGTTCGCCTCGGCTTGGATAGTATTCGTATCGCAAATCGATGTTATCCACATACGCATTTTTTAAGTTAGGATTGCCTTTTACATCAGAGGCTAAGTCGAAATCATAATATACCGATGACGACACCTCACGAAACTCCGGCCGGTTGATACTTCTTCCATACGACAAGCGCAGTTGATGTTGATCATTAAACTTATAAGTGGTGTTGAGCGAAGGAAACAGGTCGTTGGTCTTATAAAATGTACTGACATGACTGACTTCTGTGTCACGTGTATTTGACACCAACTCCATGTTGTTATGTTCAAATCGGATACCGGCGTAGATACCTAACTTGCCAAAGGGGAGAGACATTGCCAAGTATCCTGCGCCTAACGTGTTGTGTCCGATATAGTCGTTACGCATGTGCATCTGCTCCAGCAAATGCAACTTGTCCACACCAAAGTAAGAGGCATCGCTCAGCAGGGTTGGCATCTCCATGTACCTGAATCCGTCTGGCATGTTATTATCAGACGTGTTCCAATTGTATATCAATTCGCGGGTTGTGTAATCGCGGGTACGATATTCGCCATACGCACCATACTTCAAAAATGGTTCCCATTGTCCCCAATTAAAGGTCAACTTGTCGTTCACACTCCCCGAAACGATGTGCTCGTCCAACTGTGTCCACTCGCGTGACACATCGTTTCCTGTCAACAATCCCAACCGATTGGTCTCAATAGCATCGTTAACCAAATAGCGTCGGCGGTCGGGAATGTGCCGATTGGCGTATGCATAGCCCACATTCCAGTCTAACTCGTGCGCCTTGAGCGTATGCTTTCCGGCAAGCTGTGCATTGTAGGTGGTACGACTGCGATAATAATATTCCGCCGATTGTTCATTGTCCGACTGTGCGCTGATGCCGCTACGCTCGGTATAGCGGTTGTTCCCCAACTGGTTGAAGATATTCTTCAATTGGCATTTGTTTTTCCCATTTTTCGACATGAGCGTAAGATTGAACATGCCGCCCAAGCGCACATTGTTGTTAAACTGGTTGTCAACCGACTGGCGCAGATAGTTCTCACGGTCGTTCTGGGCGTCATAAATCCCAAACAGGTTGTTCTCCATGTCCCGATAGGTTCTGTATTCGTTGCTGTAATTCAGCACGACAATCATCCCTAGCCTGTACCGATTCACGTCCCATTGGTGATTCCAATTGGCAGAAAGTTTCAAATCTCCCAAAGGTTTCTTCGTATTCTCGTGCCAGTCATTGTTCAATCCGTTATCCAATAGGCTAATCGCTTGGTCTGATAAGGTTTTTAGTTGACTGTGAATACCGCCGTTTAACGAGCGCAAACCGCCATCAAATCCAAGAAAATCAGTATTCGAACCCTTGGCGTAGGTAAAGTCTTGAAAAGCCGATTGGGTATTCCAATTGCCTCCAAAGGATAGAGAGAACGAGTTTTCTGACGGTATCTCCTTCGTGTTCAACACGATAAATCCACCACTATAATCAGATGGATATTCGGGCGATTGAGTTTTTACAATCAACAAATTGTCTATCTGCGAGCTGGGTACAATATCAAACGAGAAAGCCCTTGTGTCGGCTTCACTGCTGGGAACAGCACCCCCATTCACCCACACATTATTATAACGCTGAGACAATCCCCGCACCATCACGAATTTATCTTCTATCAAACTCACGCCCGGCACACGCCTGATCACCTCACCGGCGTTTGCGTCTTGCGTGCGACTGATTTCTTGTGAAGAGATGTTGCTCATCACATACGGGCTCTCTTTCGCCAACTTCACCATGGCAGTCTGCGTGGCTTGTTTGACGGCAGCCGTTATCTGCACTTCTCTCAGCGTCTGCTCGTCGGCGTACATCTCTACCATCAAATCGGTTGCTCCAACCTTTATACCTCTAATTGTTTTCGGTTGATAACCCACATAGCGTATCACCAACGTATAAGAAAGTTCCTGTAAACCAGATAACTTAAAATGTCCGTCACAGTCGGTCACACCCATCGTCTTCTTCCCCTCAATCTCTATGGTGGCGCCAATGAGAGGTTCCTTTGACTTGGCATCAACAACAGTTCCCGTAATTTCTTGAGCCTTCAAGTGCAGGCTCATCATCAGCAGTAGCAAGATGACTACGATTCCTTTTTTTTTTCAATTTCATTTAATTTTTGAACTTATCATTAACACTGCAAAAGTATCACACGGATGTTACATTCGCATTTCGTCACCGTGAGAATGGTGTGACAACTCTATGACGACTTTTTGTCACATGTGTTTCAATTGTATGACAACACGGTCATCCCAAGTTGTTTGCCCGCTTATCTCCAAGTCTCACTCCTTTCTTCCCCAGGCGCGTGATGAGCCTGAAAAGAAACTGCGGAGCATGAATTTTTGAATATTCAAAAATTGGACTAAATAATACTAAAATACTTGGTTCGTAAGAGATATTTAAGTAACTTCGGAAACAAAACACAAAACATCGCGCATGAAAATGTCAGACAACAACTATTGCGTCATTCTTGCTGGAGGAAAGGGAAAACGCCTTTGGCCTTGCAGCAGAGAGGAGAGACCCAAACAATTTATCGACTTTTTCGGTACGGGTCGCACGTTGCTTCAACAAGCCTACGACCGCCAATTGAAGATTGTTCCCACAGACCATATCTTCGTTTGTACCAACCAAGCCTATCTGCCATGGATACGAGAACAGCTACCCGACTTGACCGAAGATCAAATCTTAGCGGAGCCTATTCATCGAAACACGGCGCCCAGTGTGGCATGGGCCGCGCATCGCATCATGCGATATAACGAAGACGCCAACCTGCTGGTAGTTCCTTCCGACCAAGTAATCCAGAATGAGGAGGCCTTCGCAAGCGACATACAGGAAGGATTTACTTTCGTCAGCCAGAGGGACGAACTGCTCACCCTGGGCATCAAGCCCACCCGACCCGAACCCGGATATGGCTATATACAATTAGGTGAGCCTGCTGGAAACAACGTGTATAAAGTGCAGTCGTTCACGGAAAAGCCGGAAAGAGAGTTTGCCAAGATGTTCGTGGAGAGCGGTGAGTTTTATTGGAACACCGGCATGTTCATGGCAAACATACACTACATGAGCCTTTGCCTGGACAGGTTGTTGCCCTTTGCCTTGCACAACCTTGACATCATGAAGCCCCATTGGACCATTGAAGAGGAGAACGAATTCATCAACAAGAACTTTCCGCTGTACCCCAACCTGTCTGTCGACAACGGCGTGCTGGAGAAATCGGAACGCGCATACGTCATGAAATGCAACTTTGGCTGGGCTGACATCGGCACATGGCACAGCATCTACGAGTCCATGCAGAAAAGCGAATCAGACAATGTCATCATTGATAGCGACGTGATGCTTGATGCCTGTCAGAACAACGTCATCAAGCTGCCGAAAGGTAAGTTAGGCATCATCAACGGTTTAGACGGATACATCATTGCCGATCACGACAACGTGTTGCTCATTTGCAAGAAAGAAGACTCCTCGGCATTGCTGCGGAAGTACGTTAATGAGGTGCAAATCAAGAAAGGCAACGAATATATTTGATACCTTCACACGACGAGCAGGCACTGTAAATTCATCTGTCCACGGTGTCAGAAGCGTGCATTCACGAAGGGGGATGAGACGCTGTATTTACTACGAAAAATATTGACATGAGCTCAAAATACGAGCGTATTTGCAGCCAACCCATCGTTTGGTTGCAAATACGCTAAAAACATAAAACGCTTATCGTCATCACGTTGCGTATTCAACGCACTAAGTCTCTTTTACAAACTCATTGCTTTAACCTCACAAAAGCATGTGTTTTGGCTCCATAAAAGCATGACATTACACCCTTGTATCATGGTTCAAGACGCATAAACCCAATGAGTTGTTGGAAAGAGGCGGAGGAAAATCACATCCGATGGGGCTGTCAACCGTTATGAGCCTCATCCATGTTGTCTGTTTCACAGATGGAAGAATTTGAAAAAACAGGACGTTCTCCTCCCTCATCACTCACCGCAAGAACCTCACTCACTGCGGTATTTCACGAACTTGAACGTTTCTTTCTTGCCATTTTCATACTGCAGACTGGCAATATAAAGTCCGTTTTTGGAAGGTGCGGCAACCCGCGTTCCATTCGGAAGATAATAATGCGCCGCCACGATGCGTTGCCCCTTTCCTCCCCGTTTAGCCGTCGTTTTGTCGATACCAGCGGGGCCCGTTGCCGTCAGGCGATAGGTCTCTCCCTTTGAAGTGTCGAATGTGATTTCGTCATCGCTTACCTTGGTCGCGGTTACTTTGTTGCCCTGTCCGTCAATCAGAGTGAAGCCTGTGGCGATCTTAGGATATTTCACGACAGCTTTCTTGCCAGCTTTGGACAAGATGTCGATGGACACCGCTTTCCTGTTCTTCCACTCGATGGACACTTCAAAGTTGCCAACGGCGCAAAGTCCCTTTACGTTTCCGTTTTTCCACATCGATGGCAACGCCGGTAGGATATCAAGTTTTCCAAGATGACTCTGCAAGAGCATCTCCGCCATGCCTGCACATGCGCCAAAGTTTCCGTCAATCTGATAAGGAGTGTGAGCATCCCACAGGTTTTCGTACACGCCACCTCCTTCACTGTTGCCTGTGTTGTCTTGGAAATGCAGCGCTGTCTTCAAGAGGGTTTGGCACACGTTGCCGTTGTGCGCTCTGGCGTGTAGGTTCACTTTCCATCCCATAGACCAGCCCGTACCGGCATAGCCTCTCGTTTTGAGTGAGTTGATCGCAGCTTGATATATTTTCGCATCAATTTCCTGACCTATTTGGTTGCCTGGATACAGTCCCATGAGATGCGACATGTGTCGATGCGAATTATAGGAAGAAACAGTAGCCTGCGACGTGTACTTCCATTCGCGCAAGAGCGGTTTCCCGTTCATGTTTTCGATGGCCAAGCCAGTATCCAGTTTCTTAAACTTGTTGTTCAGGTCGTCAAGGAAGGTGGCATCCTCGCTAATACCCAACTCAGCTATCGCCTGCAAGGTATTGTTGAACAAGTCCCAAACCAATTGTTGTGAGTGCGCAGTGGCATTCTCTCTCCCAGGACCATGCTCGGGTGAAAACTCGTTAGGACACTCGTAAGTGCCGTCGGCAGCTTTCACCAATCGTTGCAACCAATATTCAGCGCATGAGCGCATGGCTGGATAAGCAATATTTTTCAGATACTCTTTGTCCAACGTGAAACGGTAGTGCTGCCACAAGTGCATGCAGTACCAAGCGTTAGCAATGGTATAATTCTGCATCCAGTTGGAGCCCGACCCGTAGATGTTGTTTTCGGTTGTCAGCGTCCAACCTACCGTTTGTCCTGCTATCTGCCGGGCGTTAGCCCGCCATTGCGGACGCTCGCAAGCCTCGCGGTGTATGTACTTCAAGAAAGGAAGATGCAGCTCACTGAGATTGGTGATTTCAGCGGGCCAGTAATTCATCTGTACATTGATATTAGAGTGAATGTCACTGTTCCACGCAGGATTGTTGACGTTGTTCCAGATACCTTGCAAATTGCTTGGCAAGTCAACGCCCCGGCTGCTGCTAATCATAAGATACCGACCGTAGCAGAAATAAATTTCCTCTAACAGTAAATTGTCTGCCGGACTTATGGCAAAGTCGTCAATGAGCTTTCGTGTCGTTACGCTTGGCATCGCGTTCGTGATGTTGAGTTGACAGCGGTCGTACAAAGCTTTATAGTCTTTCACATGCGCGTCACATATCGCCGCATAGCCTTTTCTCAAGGCTGCGTCTACAACACCTTTGACATGCGAAGGTAGCAAAGCTGCATCAGAGATATATTCGTCATTGGAAGCGTCAAAATTGGTAGTGCCATAGAGATAGATAAACATCTCGTCAGCATTTTTCACGTCGATACCACCATCTTTGCCAACGGCAATCGTGCCACCCTTTGCCGTAACGTATGCCTTGCAATAATAGGATTCGCCTTTTGGCGTGCCTGTGCGCGGCACTTCGCCTTGGAAGGTGATGACGCCAGTGGTGCCATTCATGTCATAGGCAGGCGTTTTTCCGTTTTGGTTGAACAGAATGATGTTGTTACTAATCTTTCCCTTCTCGCTGGCTTTGTAATGTATGGCTATCACCTTGTCGGGGTACGAGCAAATGTACTCTCTTTGATAATCAACACCATTGGCAGTGTATGCCACCCCTGCCTTTGCCTGGTCGATATCCAACCAACGACGATAATTGGTCGCTGCGTTGAGACGGCTGTCTGTTGACGTGATATATAGATTTCCAAAGTTCAGATATGAGCCATAATTAGGGTTGCCCACAACAGCTCCTACATGACCTTTCCACAATGTCTTGTCGTTGAATTGCACTTCATCTCTCTTCACGCCTCCCATGACACAGCCGCCAAACTGTCCGTTACCAATCGGCAATGTGGAAGTCATCCATACGGTGGCAGGCTTTGTGTACCACAGCGTGTGTTTGTTGGTAGGCTTCCATGTCGTAGACCCCGTTGGGGACACTTCGTTGATGGGAGTGGGTTTGGCATCATTGATAACCATGTCGCTGATAGCGACAAATTGCAGTGGGTTGTTCGAATCGCCTTGAACCCATAAGCCCAACTCGTGACCGACACCAGCTCCACCCCATTGATTCAGGAAAGTTTTTCCGCTTCCTGGGGTGGAAATCTCGAAGCCTTGATATTCTCTGTTGGTGGTTTTCAGTATTTTCAGATCCTTGACGCCATTGGGTTGCGTGCCAGCACAAAAGAAATTGAGCGAAGTGTTATAATACAGCGTTTGTCCTGCTGCGTTAACAATGTTATAGTTATCGCCTTTCTTTATTACTTTCCACGTTTGCCGTTTCTTCATGCTTGCCACAGGAGCGGCTGTTTGCACCTTACTGCCATCGCCCATAGAGGTGATGACGGCTTGCCCACGTTGCATCTGAATGTAATAGTACACTTCGTTGCCACCGGTACTAATGGTTGGCATGGAGGGTTGTGCAAAGGCAAGCATGCCAACGAGCAATGCTGTTAGAGTAGTAAAAATCTTAGTCATATAGGTAGTAGTATTTTTTAAGAATGATACAAAGATATATAAAAAATAGGTTTTTCACGCCCAATCATGCAAATAAAAATAAAGTTCCTTTCTTTTTTGGAAAGATGAGGCATTGGATGTTTCATCAATGGGAGAAGGTGAGCGCCCTTGGGTTCAGTGTCGTGCTTTGAACGCTCACCATCCTTTGCGTTGGGCAACTTTAATGCCAGGCACACACGTTTCACACCGTGAGCTTTGTCTCACAGAGACCCGCAGAACCTGCGGATAACCTCACCTTGCGAATGGGAAAGGCGCTGTTGGCACGCCCGTGAACTGCGGCGGCGGCATATCAAAAAAGACAAGCGCATGAGGACTGACCGGCAAAGTCAATGGGTTTGGGTGCCAAAGTCAATAAGATTGAGCGCCAAATCCCATGAGTTTCAGCACCAAAGTCAATGCTTTTAAACGCATGCAGCATGACGCCATACCCACGTTTCCGACCGAACTGACAGAAAAAGAAAAAGGTTAGCCTCGGAGCGAGCCTAACCTCTTGCCGGCATGCAGCTGAATGCGGCATGGAAATAACTTGTCAAATCTTGACGAGCTTTAATATTTTCCCGGTGGCTCCGGCACGATCCACGACAAACGACTCGGCCGCCTGCCCACACTGCTGCAACACATCAGCGTGGGTCATGAATCGTGACATGACCGATGCGAACGACGCCCGATCGGTGATTTCAATCCCTGCATGGACGCACTTGAGCTGCTGCGCCTCTTGAAAACGTTGGTTGTTGGGACCGAAGATGACCGGAATGCCCCACACGGCAGCTTCCAACACATTGTGAATGCCCGCGCCGAATCCGCCTCCGACGTAGGCCACCTCACCGTAATGATAAACGCTTGACAGCAGTCCGAAACAGTCAATAATAAGGCATTGGGCATCGCGCACCTCCTCTGGCGTGGTCTGCGTGTAGCGAACGGTGCGGAGCTGTAGTTTCTGTTCGATCGCCCTCAGATGACTTTCGGCAATGACATGGGGGGCGATAATCAGTTTCCAATCCCGATGCTCGCTCATGAATGGGATGAAAATATCTTCATCAGGCTCCCAACTTGAGCCGGCCACAAACACCTTCCGACCATCCTTGAAAGCCTCGACGATGGGCAACTGCTTGGCCAACTCCTTGATTTGCAGCACCCGATCGAAACGCGTGTCACCAACAACGTCGACCTTTCTGATGCCAAGACGGTTCAACAGCTCCACGCTTTGATGGTTCTGCACGAAGAAATGGGTGAAGCATTTCAGCACGCGGCCATAGCCCATGCCGTACCAATGGAAGAAGATTTGGTTCTCACGGAAGATGCTGCTGACACTGTAAACGGGCACATTGCGGTGCTTGAGGATGTGCAGGTAATTGTACCAAAACTCGTATTTGATGAAGAAGGCCATGCACGGACGCACCGTCCTCAAAAACCTGCGCGCGTTGCGGATGGTGTCTACGGGCAGATAGCACACGATGTCGGCATGCTCATAGTTCTTCCTCACCTCGTAACCCGAAGGCGAAAAGAACGTCAGCAGTATCTTATATTCCGGATAATCAGCACGGATTCGCTCCATCAAAGGCCGTCCTTGCTCAAATTCACCTAACGAAGCGGCATGGAACCAGATGTATTGATGGTTGGGATTGACCTTGCTCTTGAGGATGTCGAGGGTATGGCGCTCGCCCTTCCACATCTTCCTTACTTTCTTACTGAAGATACTGGCCAGGGCAACACCGCACAGATAGAGGTATATGGCTACTTGATACACGATGCAGAGAGGTATTCCTATTCAGCGTTTTTGCATCAGGCAAGATGAGAAGCCACGGTGGGAATCTCCTCGATGGCCTTGCGCAAACGCCTCAATGTTTCGTTCTTACCCAGGAAAGCCGAGATGTCGAACATGCCCGGGCCTTTGCCTATTCCGACCAAGGTCAGACGGAACGCATTCATGACATCACCCAGTTTGTAATCTTTCTCTTTGACCCAGTTCATGACATGCTGCTCTTGATTCTCAATGGAGAAATCGTCAAGGCCTTCCAGTAAGTCGGCCAGCTCGGTCATCTGCTCTGCCGAATAGGGCTTCCAACGCTTGCGAACCGTCTTCGTGTCGTACTCCAGCGGCGCTACAAAGAAGAAAGAGCACAACGGCCAAAGCTCTTTAACGAAGTCGACACGGTCTTTCATCATGTGAACCACCCGCCGGATACGATCCATCGGCTCATCAACACCGTTGTTGGCGACGATGGGTGCGAAGAGATCGGCTATCTCGTCATCGCTCTTCTGCAACATGTATTCGTGGTTGAACCAAATGCCTTTTTGGTAATCATACTTGGCTCCGGCCTTGGAACAGCGAGTGATGTCGAAGGCATCAACCAACTCGCTGAGTGAAAAAATCTCTTGATCGGTTCCCGGATTCCATCCCAAAAGAGCCAGGAAGTTAACCACTGCCTCGGGAAAATAACCGCTCTCACGGAATCCTGACGACACTTCACCCGTCTTGGGGTCGTGCCATTCCAGCGGAAAGACAGGGAATCCCAGGCGGTCGCCATCACGCTTCGACAACTTACCTTTGCCCTCTGGTTTCAGCAACAAGGGCAGATGGGCAAACGAAGGCATGGTATCGGTCCAGCCAAACGCCTCGTAGAGCAACACATGCAGGGGCGCGCTGGGCAACCATTCCTCACCTCTGATGACATGAGTGATCTCCATCAGATGGTCGTCAACAATGTTGGCCAGATGGTAAGTGGGGAGCTCGTCAGCACTCTTGTACAACACTTTGTCATCGAGGATGTCGCTCTTAACAATCACTTCGCCACGAATCAAGTCCTGTACATGTATCTCACGACCCGGCTCCACCAGGAAACGCACCACATACTGCTCGCCATCCGCGATGCGTTGTTGGCACTCATCGGCCGTCATGGTTAGTGAATTGCGCATCCGCATGCGCGTATGAGCATCGTATTGGAAGTTTTTTAATTCGTTTCTTTTGGCCTCCAACTCCTCCGGAGTGTCAAAGGCATAATAAGCCTTACCTGCATCCAGCAACTGCTGAACATACGTCTTGTAAATCTCGCGACGCTCGCTTTGACGATAAGGGCCATGCTCACCACCGAAGGTAACGCCCTCGTCGAACTGGATGCCCAGCCACTTGAAAGCCTCCAGGATATACTCTTCGGCTCCGGGAACGAAACGGTGAGAGTCGGTGTCCTCGATTCTAAACACGAGAGTACCGCCATGCTGACGCGCGAAAAGATAATTATACAATGCTGTTCGTACTCCACCAATATGTAAAGCACCGGTAGGACTGGGTGCAAAGCGCACCCTTACTTTTCTTTCTGCCATTTTTAATAAATGAAGATAAGATATTAAATTTTGTGCAAAAGTAGTGATTTTTTTGCATTATAGCGTATTTTTTTCGTATTTTCGCATGACATTAGGCAGAATAGACCTGCGTCATGAACAGACGAAAGGCTCATCGCACGCATATGAACCTTCATGAGGATTGCGCCCCATCCATCAACACGCTTCAGAACAAGACATCTATTTTTGGAACAAAATGAGTAAACTGAACATAGCAGATTCACAAAGCTGGCAAAGCATATTGACGAGGATTGTGCTCGTGGTGATCACCGTCGTGCTCATCGTATGGAGCCTTCCGCGCGACACGTCACAGCAGTTCCACTACGACGTGGGCAAGCCATGGATGTATCGTTCATTCATTGCCACATTCGACTTCCCCATCTATAAGACAGATGAGACCATCCAACAGGAGAAAGACTCGCTGATGCAGTATTTCCAACCCTACTTCAATTACAAGGCAGACGTTGAGAAAGAGGAGGTGGAACGATTCAGAAACGACTTCAAGTTGGGCGTGCCGGGCTTGCCGGCGGCATACATGCACGTCCTTTTAGACCGTCTCCATCGGCTCTATCAGTCGGGCATTGTCAACACACCCGATTACAATCGGTTCGCAAAAGACTCGACCAACACCATCAGAGTGGTTAATGGTAAGGCGGCACAGAGTGTCCAAGTAAATTGCGTTTACTCTACCTTATCGGCCTACGAACAGCTGTTCGCCGACAACAAGCTGGCTCCTTATCGCCAATTGCTGCAACGCTGCAACCTCAACTTCTACCTCCAGCCCAACTTGATTTATGACAAAGACCGGAGTGAGACCGAGCTCAACGACCTTTTGAGCAGCATTCCGATAGCCAGCGGCATGGTGATCAGCGGACAAAAGATTATCGACCGGGGCGACATTGTTGATGAATACACCTATCGGGTATTGAACTCATACGAGCGAGAGATGCAGCGCAGAAACGTTTCTGAACAAGAAACAAAGACTACTTTCTATGGCCAACTGCTCTATGTAAGCATCCTCATCATTCTGTTCACGGTCTATCTGTCGCTTTTCCGCAAAGATTATTTCAGCAAGCCGCGCAGCATCATGATGCTTTATGTGCTCATCACGCTGTTTCCCATCTTCGTGTCACTGATGATGAAGCACGGCTTGTTCAGCGTGTACGTCCTGCCGTTGGCCACCGCGGCCATCTTCGTACGCATGTTCATGGATTCAAGAACGGCATTTGTCACACAGTGCATCATCATCCTGATCTGTGCCGCGGCGGTGAAATATCAATACGAATTCATCATCATGCAAATCGTTGCGACCCTGGTAGCCATCTACTCCCTGCGCGAACTCACGCAACGCTCGCAGGTATTCAAGACAGCTATCCTCGTAGGACTGTCGTATGCGGTGGTTTATTTTGCACTACAACTCATGCAAAACAGCTCGCTCGACAAGCTCGACATTGACACGTATTACCACTTTGCGGCTAATGCTGTACTGCTGTTGCTGGCTTATCCGCTGATGTATGTCATCGAAAAGATGTTTGGCTTCACGTCCAACGTCACGCTGTTCGAGCTGTCCAACACCAACCGGGGCATCCTTCGCAACCTCAGCGAGATAGCTCCTGGCACCTTCCAGCACTCCATTACCGTGGCCAACCTCGCCGCTGAGATAGCCAACAAGATTGAGGCCAACGCCCTACTGGTGCGTACCGGTGCCCTGTATCACGACATTGGGAAGATGAACAACCCGGCCTTTTTCACCGAAAATCAAGTGGGAGCCAATCCACACGAGGGTCTGTCGCCCAAGGAAAGCGCCCGCATCATCGTGAGTCATGTGACTGACGGCGTGAAACTGGCTGAGCAACACAATCTGCCATCCTTTATCAAAGACTTCATATTGACCCATCATGGCACCAGCACGGCAAGTTATTTTTACATACAATACAAGAATGAACATCCCGATGAGGAGGTTGATCCCGAACCATTCTCCTATCCGGGACCCGATCCTTTCACGCGCGAACAAGCCATCTTGATGATGTCCGACTCCGTAGAGGCTGCCTCCCGTTCTCTTCCCGAGTACACGGAAGAGAGCATCACAGAGCTCACCAACAGAATCATTGACGGACAAGTGAAGCGCGGCGCCTTCACCGATTGCCCCATTACCTTCAGGGACGTGTCGCAAGCCAAGCAGGTGTTGATAGAACGACTGAAGGCCATTTACCACACACGGATATCATATCCGGAAGAAGAGAAGAAGAAAGAGAAACCTCGTGAGGACTAAATCACGCTTCTTTCGCTAAAGCGGATCCACGTCATAGTACACTTGCAGGGCGGCATACCGCTTGTCCTGCAAAAGTTGTTGTTGCACGGTACGCAAGTAAAGGCGCACCGCCTTCTGGTCGATACCGTTCTCCAACTTGATGACAATCTTGCGAATGTGCAGGTTTTTCACGCGCGCTATCGAAGGTTTGTCAGGACCTAAAATACGGTCACCCAATCCCTGTCTGAGCCTGCTGCCCATCTCTATGCCGGCCGACTCCACCACTTCGTCGTGCCGGTGACGCAAGAAAACGTATACCAACCGATGGAAGGGCGGATAAGAAAACAACCTCCGCTCTTCCAACAGTGCCTCGTAAAATCCCTGATAGTCATTTTCCACCACCTGTCTGATGATGGGTAGCTCCTTGTTTTTGGTCTGCAAGAACACTTTTCCCCGCTGCCCTTTGCGCCCAGCCCTGCCGCTTACCTGCGCCATCATCATGAAGGCGTGTTCGTAAGCGCGGAAGTCTGGATAATTCAGCATGGCGTCGGCGTTGAGTATTCCCACCACACTAACCCGGTCGAAGTCAAGCCCTTTGCTCACCATCTGGGTGCCGATGAGCAGATTGGTGCGACCGGAAGAGAAGTCGTCGATAATCCTTTCATAGGCGTTGCGGGTGCGCGTGGTGTCCAAGTCCATGCGGGCGACGCGCGCCTCGGGGAACAATTGCCCCACATACTCCTCCACTTTCTCCGTTCCGTAGCCACGACCACGCAGGTCGGTGCCGCCACATGCGGGGCAAACCGCAGGGATGCGGTAGGTGTAACCACAATAATGGCAGGTCAACAAGTTCATACTTTTGTGCATGGTGAGCGACACATCGCAGTTGGTGCACTTTGGAACCCAACCGCAAGTGCGGCACTCTATCATCGGCGCGAAGCCTCGCCGGTTCTGAAACAGTATCACTTGCTGCCCGCTCTTCAACGCTTCATTCACGGCAGCGATGAGCGGTGGCGAGAAAGGTCCCGTCATCATCTTGCGCCGTTGCAGGTCCTTCGTGTCCACCACCCTAATCTCCGGCAACTTGATATCCTTGTACCGCGAGGTCAGGGTCACCAGTCCATACTTGCCCTGGCAGGCGTTATAATAGCTTTCCACCGACGGCGTGGCCGTCCCTAACAAGGTCTTCGCGCCATACATCCTTGCCAACACGATGGCTGCCGACCGTGCATGATAGCGTGGCGAGGGGTCTTGTTGCTTGAAAGAGGTTTCGTGTTCTTCGTCAATGATGACCAACCCGAGCCGCTGAAAGGGCAGAAACACGGCACTGCGCGCACCCAATACCACCTCGTAGGGATGGTGCGAAAGCTGTTTTTTCCATATTTCAACACGTTCGGCATCGCTATATTTAGAATGGTAGATGCCCAACTTGTCGCCAAACACATGTCTCAGCCTACTGGTAATTTGCACCGTGAGGGCTATCTCAGGCAACAGATACAGCACCTGCTTCTTCTCTTCGAGTGCCTTTTTAATAAGGTGTATGTAGATTTCGGTTTTGCCACTGGAGGTTACGCCATGCAACAAAACCACGTTTTTCTTGAGAAATTGAAAAACAATTTGGTTGTACGCTTCCTGTTGGGCCTCATTCAAACGTTTTACGTTTTCAAGATGTTCCTCCCCATGGTCATTGAGCCGTCCCACCTCCCGCTCGTAGGTGAACAGTATTTTCCGCTCCACCAGACTCTTGATGACGGCATACGAACAGTGCGACACGTTCATCAACTCCTCCCGGGTGATGTCCACCACCGGCTCAGCAGTCTGCGTTCCCTCAATCGTTTCCCAGTGTGAGATGCGCAAGAAGTGCATGAGAGCCTCTCGCTGGTTGTGCGCTCGCTTCAACAGGTCAAGGGCCACGTTCAACGATTGCTCGTTGCGCAGCGGCTCACACAGGTCGACATACGTCTCCGTACGAGGCTTATAGTTCTCCTCCACCTTCAGTCCGGCGGGCAAAGCGGCATTGTACACGTCGCCGAGCGGGGCCATGTAGTACGCCGACAGCCACTGCCACAGCTGGTATTGCTGCTCCAGAAGCATGGGTTGGTCATCAATCACGTCAACGATGTCTTTAACATTGAAGGCGGGTTTGTCCTGATGAGCCCTCACCACGATGGCGGTATGCACCTTCGAGGCACCAAACGTCACGGCCACGCGCACGCCAAACCGCACCCGCTCGGCCAAGTTGTAAGGAACCGAATAGGTGAACGTGCCTTCCAAAGGCAGCGGAACAATGACATCAACATACGTTGTGAGCATGCCACAAAGTTAAGAAAAAGCACGGAAAGAACAAAAATCCAGCCTTGCAACCTACGCCTCTTACATGTAAAAAGATTGCTTGTTGACAAAACAGTCATTTGATTTGCTTTAACAACGAATTGAACAAATGGAACGAATTCGATGGCTTGGTTCAATGAACGTTAGCGTTCACCAAATGAAACGAATTTGGCAAAGACACACAATATGTTTATGTCAGCAGTTTTGTTTCATTCGCAGAACGCTTGCGTTCATTGTCTTGTCTGGTACATTTGTTTTATTTGTTTCATTCGTTGTTCTACAACATGACCAGTAGACAACAAAAAACCAGCCTTGCCGCAAAGATGTAGCAACCAACAGATAAATGTGAAATTTACCGTGAATGCGGGGCAACCTCGAATTGTCCGTCGCTGTGGATATACCCTTGTTCATTCCCCCGGGTAGCCTCAAAATAAGGATATTCCTCGCGTAACGAGATGTCATCATACTCGAAAGGCGCCACGACGGTGTCTTTCCCGTCGGGAAGAATCAGTCCCATCTTACCCTCCTTCTGTACGATGACGGGCATGGTCGCCAGGTCGTCCACATAAATGTGACACGTTCGCACGAAATCATACACGGGGTGAACCAAGATGTTGCCTTGATAGTCGCACAGGCCGAACTTCCCGTCCTGCTCGATCACGGAATGATATTGAATGTACTTCGCCTTGATGCGGTTGAGGTAGAACACCATCTTGCGCTTGTCGTTCACCAGCTCGAGCATGTAACTGAACGTGTCACAGTAGTTGGCCACGGCTCGCGTCAGCACGATTTTCAAGTCCAATCCGCTCAACACCTTGCGGTTCTGGTCAATGTACCGTGCGATGGCCTCCTCCTTCTGCGGCACACTCAGGGTTGACAACTGCGCCTCAAACCTCTCCATCATGGCCTTCGTGCCAGACATTCCCTTGATGTAGCGGTGTATCTGGCGCGACATCTCATCGCAGACAAACTTGTCTATCTGCCGCCGCTCAATGGTGTCAACGTATTTTTCCTCAAAATTGTCTTGCGTGATTTTCTCCATGACCGCATCCTCCTTTTTGGCCAAAGGTAAGCATTTTTTTCAAATCAGCGGAAGGACAGCGTCACTTTTTTCCACACCTGCCACTTTTGGCGGGCAGCCGATTCAAGGACGGTTCTATAAATTACCACCGTAAAGTTTTTCATGTCAGTCTTTTTACGTTTTGTCATCTTGTGGACTCTTTTCCGGTTCAATTTGCTTGTTCGCTCAGTCGTATAGCTCGCTACACTCCTTCACGCCCAAACAAATTGACCTTAAAAATAGTCCCACAATCGGTCAAAGCCAATTTATAGAACCGCCCTCAAGCGAGAGTGACGGGCAGGACGTCCGCTCGTACCATTCGCTTCACGCGTTTCCCTCACCGTCAACACGCAAGCTCGCCAGCGATCACCGCCCCGCTCGCACCACTCGTTGCAGAAAGGAGAACCGGGCCGTTCCAACAGCCGCATTCATCATCCCTGCCAAACCCATTGACATTGAAGGTCAAAGTCGTTGACTTCAAGCGCCAAACCCATTGACATTGGAGGCCAAAGTCAATGGGCTTGCTCGTTCACGGCAGTCCCGCGCGGCGGCAATTTACCGAACCGCCCCCTAAAGTTTGCGAGTTGTTCCGTTTACACGCGTTCGCGAGTTGGCCGCCCAAGGCTTTGCATGGTTTGAAAATCTTTTTCAGTTCGCGCGTTTATGCGCCGGCCGATCGAAATACGGAGCGCCATGTTCAAAAGCCAGACGGTCAAAGTTCATCATTTCACATTATTTTATATCTCTATATTGGCGAATTCCTTTATTATCGTTATCTTTGCAGTGACGAAAACGGACGTATTATTCATTCAAAATAAATAATTAGTTATGGTAATAGAAAAAGTTCACGCAAGAGAGATTATCGACTCTCGCGGCAACCCCACGGTAGAGGTTGAGGTAACATTGGAAAATGGTGTGATGGGACGTGCCAGCGTACCATCCGGTGCGTCTACGGGCGAAAACGAGGCTCTGGAGATGCGCGACGGCGACAAGAACCGCTACGGCGGCAAGGGTGTGTTAAAGGCCGTAGAGAACGTCAACAACATCATTGCTCCAGCCTTGAAAGGTTATTGCGTGTTGGAACAACGCAAGATAGACTACAAGATGCTGGCCTTGGACGGCACTCCCACCAAGAGCAAGCTGGGCGCCAACGCCATCTTGGGCGTTAGCTTGGCAGTGGCACACACGGCAGCAAAGGCTCTTCACTTGCCACTATACCGCTATATCGGTGGCGTGAACACTTACACGCTGCCCGTTCCGATGATGAACATCATCAACGGAGGCGCACACTCCGATGCTCCTATCGCTTTCCAAGAGTTTATGATTCGTCCCGTTGGCGCTCCTTCTATTAAAGAAGGCATCCGTATGGGTGCGGAAGTGTTCCACGCTTTGGCAAAGTTGCTGAAGAAACGCGGCCTGTCTACCGCCGTGGGTGATGAAGGTGGGTTCGCTCCCAAGTTCGATGGCATTGAGGATGCGTTAGACTCTATCATCCAGGCCATCAAGGACGCAGGCTACGAGCCGGGCAAGGACGTGAAGATTGCCATGGACTGCGCCGCATCAGAGTTTGCCGTTCAGGAGAACGGTGAGTGGTTCTATGACTATCGCCAGCTGAAGAATGGCATGCCAAAGGATCCTAACGGAAAGAAGCTGACGGCGGAAGAGCAGATCGCATACCTTGAGCATTTGATTACAAAATATCCTATCGACTCCATCGAGGACGGCTTGGACGAGAACGACTGGGACAACTGGGTGAAGCTGACCGAGAAGATTGGCGGCCGCTGTCAGTTGGTTGGTGACGACTTGTTCGTGACCAACACGAAGTTCTTGGAGAAGGGTATCAAGATGGGTGCTGCCAACTCTATCTTGATTAAGGTGAACCAGATTGGCTCGCTGACCGAGACATTGGAGGCTATCGAAATGGCCCACCGCGCCGGTTACACCACCGTTACCTCTCACCGCTCAGGAGAGACCGAGGACACAACGATTGCTGACATTGCCGTTGCCACCAACTCTGGCCAGATTAAGACTGGTTCGATGAGCCGTACCGACCGTATTGCGAAGTACAACCAGCTCATCCGCATCGAGGAAGAGCTTTGCTGCTCGGCTAAATATGGCTACCGCAAGCTGAAATAATTCTTACAGCTTACTAAATTTAGGGCGGTTCTATAAATTGGCTTTGACAGATTGTGAGACTGTTTTTGAGTTCAATTTGTTTGTGAGTGAAGGGGTATAGCGGGCTATACAACTGGCCGAACAAGCAAATTGAACCAAGAAGAGTCCACAAGATGACAAAACGTAAAAAGACTTATATAAAAATAACTTTACGGTGGTAATTTATAGAACCGCCCTTTATACAAAAGGGCGCATCATGATTCGTTTTATGGTGCGCCCTTTTATGATGCCTTCTCCATTATCTGCTTGATTACCTTCGCCGGCGTGTTCTCTCGGTGACATGCGCTCGCAGACGATGCGAACAGCGTGTATTGGAATGATTAGACTGACCATGCCGCCACTACATGATTTTACAGGATGAGATGAATCATGCTCTCTGTCCTTGAGCTTGATATGTCCGGGCGAGGATACAGAAAAACGGGAGATACTTAAAAGGCAGCATCTCCCGTTGGTTTCATCTCATGCCGACACGCTTACAGGTTGTCGGGTTCAATCTGGAAGTAGCTCTGCGGATGGTCGCAAACCGGGCATACGGCAGGAGCTTTCTTACCGATGACGATGTGTCCGCAGTTTCGGCACTGCCATACGCAGCTGCCGTCGCGCGAGAACACAATCTCGTCTTCGATGTTCTTCAACATCTTGCGATAACGTTCTTCGTGGTGTTTCTCCACAGCTCCAACGGCGCGGAACTTCACCGCGAGCTCCGGAAAGCCCTCTTCCATGGCCACCTTGGCCATGTTGGCGTACATGTCTGTCCATTCATAGTTTTCCCCATCGGCGGCTTCCTTGATGTTGTCTGTCGTGGTAGGGATGTCGCCACCGTGCAAGAACTTGAACCACACCTTGGCATGCTCTTTCTCGTTGCGTGCCGTTTCTTCAAAAATGGCAGCCAGTTGCTCGTAACCATCTTTCTTTGCCTTGGATGCGAAATAGAGGTATTTGGTGTGAGCCTGGCTCTCACCTGCGAACGCAGCCTTCAGATTCGCTTCGGTCTTCGTTCCTTTAATGGCTTCTGGATCGAAAGCCTTGAACTTCTCGGCTTTGGCATGACATACCGGACACTCTGCCGGCGCGTCTTCACCCGTGTACGCGTAGCCACATACGGTACAAATAAATTTCTTCTTCATAATGTTTTTAATAATAATGCTTGTATAATCTTCTCTGCGTACAAAGATACGACATTATTTAATGGCGTGAAACTTATTTGTATTTTTTTCATCATCAACGCGTCGTCTTTAAACAAAGTTCACGTCGAATGCGGTGATTGGAGGAACTGACGAACTGTATGTTATTTTTACCAAATAACGGCCTTAAAACAGACGATGAAAAACATCAATATAGAAAAAGACAATAGGCAGGAAGGATGCAGACGAGAGATGAATGGACGAGAATCATCAACATTCTGCGCAAAAGTGATGTCATTGTCGTGCCAAAGACATCACTTTGGCAGACAAAACGCATGCCGTTGATTGCCTAAAGCATGCTTATAACCCACCTAAAGCAATGCTTTTGAGCCAAAATAAAGGGATGAGTGCGTTCCGGAAAGCGTTGTTTCAGCGCAACTGTCACCGTCACAACGCATTACGGACAACGCTCATGCTTGGCGTATTTGAAAGCTCCGGCAAGGTTGGTTGATTACACGCCAAGGATAAGCGCAATGACCGTCAAGAAAAATTCAGCGCCGCGACAGACGGGCATGCAACGCCGTGACGACTGAAGTCAGTCAGCGTGAGAGGTTTGATCCACCCTTCTTTTTTGACACAGCCTGCCGGAAGAACTTTTCTTTTGCCGCACCTTAAACCGGTCGAAGCCCTCGCCGTAAACCCCTATCACGGCACTCTGCGAGACAAAGGCCGCGGGGTCAACCTCGTTGATCAAGCAAAAAATCTTGTTCGACTCGCTCATTTTAGCCAGCACGAACAACATCTTCATCTCGCGCCCCGAATAAAATCCCGAGGCATCAATCACCGTACAGCCCCGATGGGGATTCTCGTTAATACGGCGGCCTATCTCCTCATACCGGTCGGAGATGATGAAGAACTGCACCGAACGGCGCATGGAATTGACCACCTGATCGACGCAAAACGAAGTGATGAACAGCACCACATACCCATAAATCACCTTTTCCCAATCGTGCAGAGCCAGATAACTGGACGAAATGATTACCAAGTCGCAGAGTAAGATAACTCTTCCCAGCGAAATGTCGCGATACTTGTTGACGATGGCCGCCACGATGTCCGTCCCGCCCGTGCTGCCATTGGCCGACAAGCCCAGTCCGATACCCGTCCCGCAGAAGGCCGCGCCGATGACGCTCGCCATGAAAGGCTGGTCGCTCAGCAGGCTGACGTCACGCATGTATGTTTGCGCCAGCGACGTCAGCGTGGTTAGGATGATAATGCCAAAAATGGTCTTGATGCAGAAGCGAAGCCCCAGCAAGCGCAAGGCGAACGCTATGAGCAGGGCGTTGATCAGGAAGTAAGTGTACTGAACGGGGATTCCCAGCCCCCAATACAAGACAGACGAGACGCCGGGGACGCCGCCCGTGGCAATGTTGTTGGGCAACAGAAAGACCGTCCAGCCGATGCAATAAGAAAACATCGCGATGGTGATGAAGAAATAGTCTTTCAGCTCCTTGGCACTGAAAGCGTTCTCTAAACCTTTGATTATCATGTCTGCGTATTCATATGATGTTCGCCACCAGCTGCCGTCATGCCGCGCGGCACACCCTTCCGGCCGCGACCTGCCACCCGGCAAAAAGCTCTGGCGCACTCTTGGTTCTGCAAAGATAAAAGAAGAAAACAGATTGACAAAGCATTCACTGAATAAAAATAAGGGCGGTTCTATAAATTACCACCGTAAAGTTTTTTATGTCAATCGTTTTACGTTTTGTCATCTTGCGGACTCTTTTTATATATGTGTCAACATAGGTTCGGCAAATCCACGACGGACGGCCTTCGGTTTCGCCTCCTCAACGTGGCTGAAGTACTCTTTGCTGATCATTCCCAGCAGCGGCAGTCGAAAGAATCGCACAAACAGCTAACGCGCAACGACTTACAAAGCCAAACTTACAGACATTTGAAAAGCATTGGGTTTGAGGCCCAAAAGCATTGGGTTTGAGACGAAAAAGCATTGGGTTTGACATGCAACGGCATTGAGATTGCCATTCAAGCCCGCGGAGCGTGCCCATGAGGAGTTTTCCGCCAGACGCCCAACGGCTTGAAAGCTGAAACGCACCAGCAGTCCATCTGCGACGGCCGCAGCAGAGAGACAATATCATCTGTTTTAGGTATTGTTTGATTTAGCAAATGATACTATTTTTGCAAGCCAAAACAAACAGGAATTCCATCCAGAATGGTTCACGGGGCGCGCTACAAGATAACGGAAGCTGCCTTTCGGACTTTTGAAAGCCGACACACACACGCCTGAAGACCTGAACGGACCGATGCGTCATGCGGTTGGGATGACGAATGAGATTTGAGACAAGAACATGGCGAAGTTCATGCTGATCATATTAAAACAAAGAAAACGAGAAAACAAATGAGACACATGAAAAAGAAAATAATGCTGCTGTCATTGTTGTCAGTCTTGGCATTAGGAATGCAAGCAAAGAACGCCCTCATCATCATCGCGCACGGCTCGCCAATGGCAAGCTGGCGCAAGCCCGTGTTGGACATGGAAGACGTGGTGCGGGCCAAGTTGAAGGCACATCCCGTAAAAGGACTCGACTATGTGCGGGTGGCGCTGATGGAGTATACCGAGCCATCCGTTGCCACCGTGGTAAAAGACTGTCTGGCTCAGGGGGCCGACACCATCTTCGCGCTGCCCTTGTTCATAGCGCCTTCGAGCCACACGGAAGAGGACCTGCCCAACATCCTGGGCATGAAATACAACAAGTACGTGCGTGAACAGTTGGCGGAAGAGAACACCGAGATGGTTCATGCGAGCGTGCCCGTCATCATGGGCCCCACCTTTTATTACTCGTATGTGTTAGAGAAAGCCATGATGCAGCGAATACGTCAACTGTCCAAAGCCCCCGCGGACGAGGCTGTGGTGTTTCTCGCCCATGGCGACCCCGAGCGAACCGGCTTTTGGAACATGATGCTTCAGCATGTGCAGCAATACGTGAAGGACAACAGCAAGATTACCTACACCGACGCCAAGCAGATAGAAATGGGGCATGACTTTGCGAATGAACTGCTTCCCATGCTCAAGCGCGCCTCACAACACAAGAAGCGCATCTTGGTGCAAGGCATCTACCTCACCTCTGACGTCAAGCGCATGGCCGACCGGCACCACATGCGGGAGAAGCAAGCCGAACTGACTCAAAAGGGCATCGATATCGTGTACGGTGACGAGGGCATATTGCCCGCATCGCAAGATTTGATTGCCGACTGGGTCATCGAAGAAACTACGCACTGGCTTCAACACAAGGAATGATGATGAAAGAGATTTGGAGTGCCTGCGCACGGCTCACGATTCGGCGCTTGAGACACGTCATCCAACAGCATAGGCACGGACGGCGCGTGGCGCTCTTCATGCTTGCGGGCATGCTGAGCGCGCTCGCCCCTACCGCCGCGTCAGCACAAGAAAGCAAGGTGTTTGGATATGTAACCAACGCGCAGAACGAGCCTTTGATAGGCGTGACGGTGAGAGTGGACGGCACGAAGCACGCGACGGTGACAGATGCCGACGGGCGTTATCGTCTCAGCATACCCAAGCGCGCGGGGATTAGCCTGGAATTCACATATGTAGGCTATGCCACACAACATGTGAAGTGTAAACAAAACGCGCGACTGGACGTGAAAATGAAAGAGAACGTCAACCACATCGGAGAGGTGGTGATACGCGCAAAGAGCAACATCAACGCCATCGACCTGCGCGCAAAGTCTGGAGTTGTAGCCAACGTTGACATGCAACAGCTGAAAGACAAGCCCATGATAGACATGGGACTGGCCCTGCAAGGAATGGTGCCGGGGCTGATGGTGGCCAACACGGGCGAGCTGGGCAAGGCTCCAGAGATACGCATCCGCGGCAATTCGTCGTTCAGAAAGGGAAACACGGCCAACGAACCGCTGTATGTACTTGACGGTCAAATCATCTCGGCAGAGACTTTTTACAATCTTCCCCCACAGGACATCGCAGGCATCAAGGTGTTGAAAAACGCCGCGGCGTGCGCACTGTATGGCATAAAGGCCGCCAACGGCGTGTTGGAAATCACCTCACAACGAGGCTATTCGGGCAAGCCTACCATCTCGTACAGCACCAACATCGGCGTTACGGGACGCGGGAAACGAGGGGTAGCCCTGATGCGCACTGATGAGAAGCTGCGCTTTGAGCACCTGTTGGAAAACCCGGCGGCGCCCGGATACCGATACAGTGAAGACTATTTCAACAAGTACGAAAGCGGCAACCCCGACAAGGCACGGCTGATAGCAGAGGGTAAAGTTCTTCTCGACAAATTGAGCAAAGTGGACACCGACTGGTTTGACGAACTCATCAAGACGAACGTTTACCAGCGACACACCTTAAGTCTGAAGGGCGGAAACGACATAACCACATATTACATATCCGCCAATTACGCTCTCCAAGGAGGCAGAATGGAGGGAAACGACAAACGGCGATACAGCCTGCACCTCAGCTTGGATCAGCGGATAGGGAGCATAGGCTATCTCATGCTGGGTGTAAACGGCGGATATGCCAAGACCAACACGCCCACGGGAACCTCGTTCGACCCCACGTCGCTGGTGTACAACCTTAACCCTTATGAAACAAAAAAAGGAAAACTGTATTCGTATCCCAACCAGACGTTCAAGGATTTGCTGCATCAATACAAGCAGGATGACACGGAAAAAGACGCGGGAGCCACGGCCAACTTCACCCTCACTCCGCTGGACGGCTTGACCTTAGCGTACATCACGGGCATAGACTTGAGCTTCTCCACCAATCACCGCTTCGTACCAGCGTCCTCCTATTCGGAGCAAAAGAGCGGCTTCCCCGAAATGAGACTCGGAGTCTACAGCCGTTCCAAAAATGCGACCGTGAACTTCTCCAGTAATTTCCGCGCCACATATAGCAAGTCACTGGCCGAAACGCACGATTTGACTCTCAGCGCCAACATGGACTATTACTTCTACGACTACGACGCCGTGGGCATCACGGGCTATGGCGTAGGCAACATTGACGCACCCTCGGCCATCAACCACTCGCTGCACGGCATGCGGCAGCCAGAGGTAAGAAATCCGCGCGACCGCAACGCACAGTTGGGCATTGGCTTGGTAGCCGGCTACAGCTACAAGGACATTTACGACTTGTATGCCACTTACAAAGCCGACGCGTCATCCATCCTGCCCGCAGACAAGCGGTGGAGCGTGGCATGGGCGACAGGCATCGGATGGACACCATCACGCTACGAGTGGCTGAAAGACAACAAAATCCTCACGTCGCTCAACCTCAAGGCGTCGTATGGCGTAACGTCCAACCTCAACGGAGTGTCGGTGTCGCAGACCACCGGCACGTTCATGTTCGACAACAGCGGATACGACGAGGTTAGAATGCTTGACTTGGTGATGCTGTACAACAAGGAGTTGAGGCCAGAGCGAAACACATCAACAGACTTCGGGATGAGTTTTGAACTTTGGAAGCGTTTCACCATCGACGTCAACTGGTACAACCGCCGCACGGATCAAGCGCTGCTTGACGTGCCCATCGCGTCAAGCTCGGGATACACCATGATGAAACGCAACGTGGGAGTGCTGGACAACACAGGATGCGAGGTCAGCATGAACATGCGTCTGTTGGACCACTTCGACTATCGTTTGTCGCTGTCGGCCTCCCTATCCTACAACCGCAACAAGGTGATCGACCTGTACGATGGCGACCGACTTTACATGAGCGAGGACGACATCCTGCCGGCTTACGAGGTGGGAAAGTCGTATGACATGCTTTACGGCCTGCACTCGCTGGGCATCAACCCGCTGACCGGCTATCCCGTCTTCCTCACGCCAGACGGGAAAGAGAAACAGGCAAAGGAAAAATTGTACAAAAGAGACTTCATGGCATTGGGCCATCTCACACCGCCTTACAATGGAGCTCTGAACATCAGCGCGCAATATAAATCATTGGATTTCGACATCTCGTTTTATTACACGATTGGAGGTGTCAGGCAATTTGACTATCAGTACGTCCGCAACCGAGACAACTCAAACAAGAACGCCATCGCGGGATTAGTGAAAAAGATGTGGTTCAAAAAGGGTGACGAGAACATGATTTACAACACGCCCTTTTACTCTGACGTCATCGCGCAAGACAACATAGCCCTGTATGCCAACTCGCGTACCATCGGAAAGAGTGACATGCTGAAGCTTTCCATGATTTCTCTGAGATACCATCTGCCGGGAAACATGCTGCGGCGTTATGTTCCTTTCATTCATTTCGCATCCTTGGGAGTGCAGGGCAGCAACCTGTACACATGGACATCGTACAGCGAGTCCGACCCGGAAAGCGGAAAACTCTCGGGAACCCTACAGCCTGTCTTTACCTTCTGTCTCAACTTAACGTTTTAAGACTATGAAAAAGTTATTGTTTTCACAATCACACAGGTTGCTGCCGCTTATATTTTGGACATTCACCCTGCAATCGTGCTCGCTCGACATCCCGCCGATGGACATGTTCTCAGACCCAGACGCCATCACAGACATACCCAACGCCCGGTCGTTTCTGGCTTCCGCTTACCGCGCGTATCCTAACGATGAGTTGGAATTCTCCCTGCTTGGCAATGATTTCTGCCCCACTTCTCTGTCAGTATTGAACATCGGTCTCCTCAATCTCTATGGATGGAGGCCCAAGGAAATAAAGCAGCTGGCATCACAAGAGTGGCTGTCCTACTACTATGTCATCGCTCAATGCGACGCTTTGGAAGAACGTTTGCCCGGAGTGGTGACAGAAAAACCCGCGGAAAAAGACGAACTGCGGAGCATAAGGATACAGTCAAAGGTGTTGGAGGCTCTGTGCTACATGCAGCTTCTCAAGATATTCGCACCCACATGTGACGCGCGTTCCGATAAGCTGGGGGTGGTGATAAAAACACGGTTGGGCGTGGAAAACCATCAGCGGTCAACCGTTTCCGACTGCGTGAAACATATAGAGGGACTGCTACAGGAAGCACTTTCCACAAATTATAAAACCAAAAGCAAGGCTTGGCTGTCACAAACCGCCGCAACATACTTGTTGGCCGACCTGGAACTATACAGCGGACAATATGACAAGGCGGCCCGCCACGCACAGCAGATACTCAACTCCATGCCCACAACCTCCGAGCAATATGAGCAGGATTACGCTGCCTTGTGGACGGAAGTGCAATGCCCCGACCGCATCTTCGCACTGCAAGTGGATGTTCCTTTATACGACAAAATAGAATACGGGCCCAAGGATGGCGATTTCTTCGCACTGAATCCCGCCTTTTATTTCAGCACCACCGACCGGCGCTATGCGTATGCCGCATACCCATTCAAGGTCAAGAGCGACTCTTTACAGTTGCTGGGTAAATACAACAAGGTGATGAAGGAGAAGAAAATCGCACCTTATCTGAATGTTTTCAGACGCGCCGGAGCATTGTACATCGCTGCCGAATCGTATGCCAGGACAGGAAACGAAGATAAAGCCCGCCAGCTTGTAAATGGTTATAGGGCGCAGACAGGCAACGAACCATTGAGCGACGACGTCAAGGGCGATGCGCTGTTGGACAGCATCCTGACAGACAAATACAAGGAATTCACGGGAGAGGGAACCAACTTCTTCGACCTAAAACGCACTCGCCGAAGACCTCTTCCACGGCTCAGCGCCAGAAAAGGAGTAACAATCCGCATCGCAAAAAACGATTACCGCTGGACATTCCCCGTCCCTAAATCAGAATACAGGTTTAACGGAAAGGCTCAACAAAACACCGGTTGGTATATGATAAGAGAGGAAGATAATTCATCTAATTAATACAGGAGAAAATAAATATGAAGAATTTTAAGTTTTTATGCGTCGCAATGTTGACGCTGTTGCTCGCATCTGCCTGCAACGAGAAAGAAGAGGAGCAAATGACCAACCAGCTCAGTCTCAGCATTGAGGGACAGTCCGAGATGGCAGAAAACGACAAAGAAGTGATCAACGTCAAGGCTGCGCTGTCCTTCACACCCAAAAAAGATGTCACGGTTGAGCTGAACCTGACCGGAAACGACGGCGACGTGGTGAAGCTTTCTGAGAGCAAACTCGTGTTCAAGGCCGGCGAGAAGGTCAAGAATATAACGGTGACATCCAACGACAAGCACTTGGTAAAGGGACAACGCGCCATGACGTTGAGCGTTCTCAGCACATCCGACGCCAACGTGAAAGCCTTGGAACCCGTATCGTTCGTAATCAAACAAGACAGCGACATTCCACAACTCACGGCGAAACAGCAGCAGCTCATCAAAGGATACAAGGATAAATTCGGCATCGACTTGATGCGGTTCATCGGCAAATTAAAAGTGAGAGCGGAAGTGGTGTATTGCAATGACGACAAGGCTGAATGGTTTGGAGGAAAGGACAAAGACGTGTTCGAGGGCTATACCATCATCACGCTGAGTGACAAGGCCACAGCCAACAAGCCCATTTTGAAGATGACAGAGAACGCGATGGGGCTCAATTCGTTCTTTTACAATCTGCTGCTGCGCAAGACTCTTGAGGACAAAGTCTATTTCTGCGACCAGCCATACGGCCAGGCGGTATCAAAAGTGCTCAAATTCGATCGCAAAAAAGAATACTTCAAAACCGCGCTCGACGACATCGTGCTGAAACCAACCAAAGGTACTATCAACTATCTGGCAATGGCAAAAGACTTGTATGACACGCCGATAAAGACCGTACCTTTCATCTTCGAGTTCTCCGCATGGAACAAATTGCAAGAAATAGCCAAGAAAGGAAACGTTACGGTTGAGGTGAAAACAACAGCCGACGAAAAGCCTTTCAATGTCACCATCACGGATGACGTCTTAATTGCAGGCGGCTCCATCGATCCGTACCGTTGGTTCTGCAGGAGTACGCTGATAAAAGACGATTACGGAAAAGATCCTTCAAACTGGTTCATGCCCACCGCTAAATTTGACTTGAAGAAAGGAACCATGAGCTTTGACTTCCCTTATGATTTTGATGAAGCCAGTGACTACATGCAATTTCACGTGACATACTTCTTATAATATCAAGCAGTTAAGGCCAATGCGCATGCTGAACAGCCACGTCACCGTTCACCGATGGATTTGCCTGTTGGTAATGGTTTTATCATTCGTGCAACCCGCTGAGGTTAAGAGCAAAACGCTCTTAACCTTACCTGCACGAATGATGGAGGGCGTTTTGGATAACGGCATGCGATACATCCTCATGCCTGGCGAAACCTCTTCGCACAACTTGGAGATGCGACTCGTCATGCACGTTGGTTCCCTGCAAGAGACTCGGCACCAAAGAGGATGTGCGCATTATTTGGAGCACCTGGCCTTTGAAGGCACAAAGGCTTTTCCCGGACGGTCGCTGGTTCACGCGTTTGAACGGCAAGGGATGAAATACGGTCGCGACATCAACGCGTTCACGACTTTCGACCGCACGGTGTATCGCCTGTCATTGCCCGTCACAGACAGCCGGCAGCAACATGAAATCATGCGGCAAGCCATACTGGCGGCGGCGGAATGGCTGAACAACATCACCATCAACGAGCTGCAAGTAGAAAAAGAACGGGGGGTCATATTGGAAGAGTTGCGCAGTTATCAATTACCAGACGCATTTTACCCACTGAAGATAGGCAATGGCTTACATGCCAAGCGCATGCCACTGGGCAGTGCGAAAGACATTTCATCAGTGTCAGCCAAGGCCGTACAGCAGTTTTATCATCAATGGTATGCGCCATGCAGGGCAACGCTCATCCTGGCAGGCGACATGGATGTGTTGCAGACGAAACAGCTCATCGAGAAGGCTTTGGGCAGTCATTCTTCCGGCAAGCCCCGTATCAAACCTCGCATAGAGCCGCTGCACTATCCGCGAGGAGCTTCGTGGATGCAGCTGGTCGACACGTTGCAAAAGGGTCAGAAGATAGAGCTTATCGTTCCACATGCCGTGCAACCCACGCGCTGCGTGAATGACGTGGTGGAGAGAGAGCACACCCAACTGCTGCTCGAACTGCTCGAACAGCGTTTCCGCAGCGAGGGACTGGCATGCTCGGCATACGACAATTGGTATTTAGGTGACAAGAATCACTTTGTTCTCTCGTTTTCCTCAACCGACAAACAACAGCTCATGCGTGCGGTTACTGCTGCCGCGGCCGAGTGTAAGCGCGTGGTGAAAGACGGATTTTGTTCAGCCGAACTGAAGCACGCCATCGCTCATCGCTTGGACAAGATAGTGACAGAAGACCCGCAAAAGTCGGCCACCGCTCTTTGCGATGACTTCATCGACTATGCCGTCCTGGGCGACATGCGCCTGTATGCTCAACGCGACGCGGAGGTTGTCAAGCGGCTGTTGAGCCAGACAACCGGTGCGGAGGAAAGCAAACGCATGGCAGACCTCTTGGCCGCCATGCGAAAGAACGTCATGATGGCGGTCACCACGAACGGGCAATGCGACATCACTAAAACCGACGTCACCAACGCCTGGCGTATGGGAATGCGCCAACGCACAGCCACATACCGTTATCAAGGGCATGAGAGCGCAACCCCGTCATGCCCCACGCCGCTGCCTCTGGCCCTTCGGGCTACACGAAAGGCAGCCAAGGGGACAATCGTCTCGAGCACCCGCTACCCCAACACAAACATTCAAGACGTGAGACTCGCCAATGGTGTCCGGCTGATCTTGAAGCCTACTCCCGAAGCCGACGACCAGCTCTACATGGCGGTTATCGGCAGGGGTGGCACGGCTGACTTGTCCCAACGTGAGCAAAGAACTTATCACGACGCCGCGGGATTTGTTGACATGGGTGGACTGTCACACCTGTCTGCCGATTCTGTGGCTGACATCATGATACAAGACAGCTTGTCCATGGCCGTGGGCATGGGACGGTATTGGCATCAGATATTGGCCTCCGGCCCTGTCCATCGCAGCCAAACCTTGTTCAATTTAGTGTACGAGAAGATTCGTTATCCCGGCAAAGACACCGCCTCTTTTGAAGACATGAGGCGGTCGGAGATGAAAAACATGGGACGCGAGACGGTGCTTCAGCGCATGATGAGACGCGACGTCGACCGCGCCATGGATGCGCTCACCGACTCCTTGGTGAGCAATGTGAGACGCACAGACGAAGAGATGTCGTTGAAAGACTGGCAAAACCTGAACCTCGACACCCTCACGGCATACTACAAACAAACCTACGGGCGCGCTGATGGGATGACGGTCATTGCCACCGGCAGGTTCAACGTCGGGCAGACAGCCAGCCAACTGGCAGGCGTTTTCGGCTCGCTCCCGCCATCTGGCAAGACAGTAGCCCGCGAACAGCCCATAAAACTGCCCGCCACTGCCGTCAGAGCGCATTTCACGGATACAGACATGGGCAACAACGTGGTTTTTCAACAGGTGCTGCCTTTCGCATATACCACGTCGCTCACCCACTCGCTTCAGCTCAAACTCATGCGCGACATATTACAAGATGAGCTGATTACCGTGTTGAGAGAAAGCCTGCATCTGGTTTATTCACCTTACGTCGATTTGTATTATGACGGATGTCCGCAACAACGCGCATACTTCAGGCTGACTATTGAGACGGACAAGAACAACCTGAAAGTCATAGAAAACCAAGTGCGGTCCATTTTGTCACGGCTTACCAAGCGCGCCATAACCAGCGACCGCCTTGACAAGCTCAAACGCTCATTCATCGTCACCAAACAGCAATCGCTTTCCGACCGTACGCCCGTTGAGTGGAAAAACGTACTGATCACACTGGTGAAGAATCAAGAGTCGGTGGGCGATTTCGACCAATACGAGCAATGCTTGCAGCGCATCACCCCCGAAGACATACGCAAGAGATTTGCCGAGAGCATTGATTTCAACAAAACAATCAAACTGATAAAGTCCAATGAAAACTAAGAAAACACTTGTGCGCTGCTTGCTTTGCACCCTGATGCTGACGGGCTGTCTGCCCGTAAAGGCTACCCGCGTCAAAGAAAAGGAGCCGCGTGCGACCGAAGCCACACCCATCCATGCGCCGGAAGCCTACCGGCTTTTCAACGACAAGGGGCAGCGCGTCACTTATGCCCAGTTGATTAGCGGCCTGGCCGGGGCAGACATCGTGCTGTTGGGCGAGATACACAATTGCGCCATGACGCACTGGCTGGAGTACAAAATCATGCAGGCGCTTCACCAAGTGCTCGGCTCTCGCCTGGCTTTGGGGCTTGAGATGCTCGAAGCCGACAACCAACTCATCGTGGATGAGCACCTCAAGGGACTGGTCTCCTCCGACAGATTTGAAGAAGAGGCGCGCCTTTGGCCTAACTATTCCACCGACTACGCACCGCTGGTATACTTTGCCCGCGAGCACCATTTACCCGTGATAGCCACTGAAGTGCCGCGGAGATACGCCGCAATGGTGAAGGACAGGGGCCTTAAATGCTTAGACTCGCTGTCGGCAGAGGCCAAGACATTCCTTCCACCTCTTCCCATCCGCTATGTCGTGAACGAGCATGCGGAGCAAGGATTCGCCATGATGCGGATGATGGGACAGCACAAGACAGCGGGCGGAAACAGCCATCTGTCTGAGGCGCAGGCTCTGAAAGACGCCACCATGGCGTGGCACATCGCCCAGCATGCGCGGAAGAAAGTGCTGCACGTCAACGGCAACATCCATTCTGACGGCCAGGCGGGCATCGTGACATATCTGCGACAGTATGCTCCCGGCAAGAAGATCGTCACCGTCAGGGCAGTGCGGCAAGAAGACGTCACGCAGTTGGACGAGACGTATCTGGGCTTGGCTGACTATTATTTGTGCATCCCCGAAGACATGTCCATGTCGTATTAGGGCGGTTCTATAAATTAGCTTTGACAGATTGTGAGACTATTTTTGAGGTCAATTTGTTTGTGAGTGAAGGAGTATAGCGAGCTATACGACTGAACGAACAAGAAAATTGAACCAAAAACGGAGCAAGCCGAATACAATCAAACTTGTTTGAATTGTTGAGGCGCAGCCTGTTTTATATAAAACGAGTCCACAAGATGACAAAACGTAAAAAGACTGACACAATAAAAACTTTACGGGGGTAATTTATAGAACCGCCCATTAGCAAGTCAAGGAAGGCACAAACGCCTGCCCGACAGTCTTTCAGCGAGCAAGTGTCCCCGATTTTCAGATGTTGCGTTTTAGAGCAGCATGGCGAGCCATGCTGCCGCGCGAACAGGCAAATCAAGCCCGGGAGAGACCGCAAGACGACAGAACGTGAACCGGCCAACAGAAAGAAACAACTTTACGGCGGTAATTCATGAAACCGCCCTTTATTTAATTTTTATACAATTATGAATAAAAACAACAAATTGCGGCTCGCTTCCGCATGCCTTCTCGTCATGTCACTCACGCCTAAGCTGCACGCACAAGAGCAGCTGGTGCTTGAGATGAAAGATCACAGCAAGGCCACATTCGTCTTGGCCGACAAGCCAAAGCTGTCAATCAGTGAGGCGACACTGGTGGCCAAAGACAGTAAAAACAACACCAAGGAGATAGCGTTGTCAGACTTGGTGCGTTATTATTTTTCAACGAAGCAGACCCCTACGGGCATTCACCCCGCAACCACGGGGAAGGTAAGGCCATCGCTGGCCAACGGGCATGTTTACTATGAGGGATTGCAAGAGGCAACCCTGGTGCGCGTCATCGCACTTGGCGGACAAGAGATAGCCCGCTACAAAGTGTCGGGAGACGGACGCGCTGACATCGACCTAACGAGACTCGCCAAGGGTGTCTACCTCATTCAGGCAGGAAAAAACACCATCAAAATAAGTAATCAATAACAATCATTCACAACGAAAAAAATGAAAAAGAGAATTTTACTATTTATCAGTATCATAGCGAGCGCGCTCACCGCACAAGCTCAAAATTACCAAATGAAAGTGGTTAAGAACGACGGAAAGGTAGAAACGTTCGCAACCAAGGACGTGAAAGAGGTGCTTTTTGAATGTGTGGAGGATGAAAAACACAAACAGAAAGAACCGGAATTCATTGAAATCGCCGGAGCCAAATGGGCGAAAGGCAACCTGATGTACGACAATGGAACATGGAAGATAGCCGACAACCAGTGGGAATATTTTAACCAGGTGTATGGCAGACAACGCGAATCTAACAAGAAATGCGCGAAAAGCGACACGCAGATAGACCACTTCAACTTCGGCGTGTGCGGAACAAACGCGCTGACCGAGGCGGAAATCGCCGTGAAGTGTGGCGACAAGTTCGGACCCACGAGCATTTCAGGTAAGATGTTCAAGGATGCCGAATGCAAACAACCTACTGACAACTATGAGGATGCTGCGTATGGCGACCTCGCCTTCTGGGCTACAAAGGGTATGTGGAAACTGCCGAGTAAAGCGAATTGGGCCCGCCTGAAAGATGAGGCCGACTGGCAATTGGGCTATATCACCTTAGACAATGGCAAACAAATATATGGCTGTCTCTTCACACCTGCGAAAAGTGAATTTGGAATCGGCACACAATTTCCGCATGAGATAACCAAAGATGAGGTAGAAAAATATCTGTTCCTGCCAATGGCTGGCTACCGCAACGGTAAGGCTATTGAGAACGCAGGCTTCGGCGGCTACTACTGGGCAGACAGAAGTTTCAGCGAAGACTACAACTCTTACCTGGAGGTGTCGTTCGACTTTGACGGAATTTATTATTATGACAATGGCACAAGCGTGCTTGACAATGGCAACTGCATCCGGCCGGTGCTGGCCAAATAAGGACGGTTCAGCCGATTAGCATTGTCGGATGGCGAGGCTGTTTCTATGAACCATACGGCTGCGCGTGAAGGAGCATGGCAATCCATGCGGCTGGGCGAGCAGGCAAATTGAGCCGAGAAGAGACCACAAGACGACAGAACGTAAAAAAGACTGACATAAGGGCGGTTCTATAAATTACCGCCGTAATTTTTTTTGTATGTAGGACAGTTTACGTTTTGTCATCTTGCTGTCTCTTTTTAGGGCGGTTCTATAAATTAGCTTTGTCAGATTGCGAGGCTGTTTTTTGTGGTCAATTTGTTAGTGAGTGAAGGAGTATAGCGGGCTATACGACTGAACGAACAAACAAATTGAACCA
>CAMPYJ010000003.1 GCA_946998205.1 uncultured Prevotella sp.
TCAAGCAGTTAGGATGGGGTAAATTGATTGTTCGTTCAATGTTCATTCAATTTCCATTCAACTTTCAATTAGTTTTCAGGTAGGAAAAACCCGCCATTGAACTCATCAAAAAGAAAGAGGGAAGTGATTAATTCTTTACAAAAGAAGCGGAAAAAAAGAAGTAAGTGAAGAGATGATTTTAATTTTTCACTCTCATCGAAAAAACATCATGGCTCAAGATACCCACAAATGAGTATTGCAAGTTTATTTTATATGCAGTACCTTTGTTGCCAACAAAAAAAATATTTCAATGACAAGAAAACGAAAGAAAGACAAATCTTTTTGTAGAAAATTTATATGTAGATGCATCAACTTTAAGTTGGTGCATCTTTTTTTTGTGAATCATTTTGAATTTCATTCATTATTCAAGACTCCACAAAAACCAAAAAAGAAAAACATGGAACAACTATCAACACATTCTTTATGCCTGCTACGTATCTTTTACATACTATGCTTGCTCCACACCACAAGTTACAACGCCAACGCACAAACACATGGTACAACCATACTGCATGGATATGTTACCGATGAGCAGCGACATATTCCCTTGAGTGGTGCCAGTATTGAAATCATAGGAACGGAGAAGCGTGCCATCAGTAACGAAGAAGGTAGATATGTTCTGCCCATCAGCGAAGAAGGAAAGTTTACCCTACGGGTGTCTTACATCGGCTATAAAACAAAAAAGACCAATGTAGATTTATTTGTCAACAAACAAGACAGCATTTGCATCAACATAGCTCTACATGCAAACAGTAACACACTACAAGGTGTAACTATCTTGGGCAAAAATAAGATAAGACAACTAAAGCAGTCGGCTTTGCCCGTATCGGTCATAGGTAAACGACAATTAGAGGGAACTGCCACGAATATCAATGACGTACTGGCTCGCACCGTTGGGGTAACAGTACGCAACACAGGTGGCATGGGAAGTGCGTCACGCATATCAATACGAGGGCTGGAAGGCAAGCGCATGGGCATGTTTGTTGACGAAAGCCCCTTAGGAGGATTAAATAATTTTGTGGCACTCAATGATATTCCTACCTCAATGATAGAACGTATTGAGGTGTATAAAGGTATTGTGCCCTACAAGTTTGGTGGTTCTGCATTAGGTGGAGCCGTAAACGTAGTAACCAAAGAGTATCCTCCCCTTTACTTCGACGCATCGTACGAGATAAGCTCGTTCAACACTCACCAATTATCTACTGTTCTGAAGCGTACCAACCGACGCACAGGACTGCAGTTTGGCATTGGTGGAGTGTACACCCATTCGGACAACGATTACGACATGGTTTTAGACCATTTGGATGGAAGAACCGTAAAGCGCACCCATGACAAATTTTCCAAGATTACTGGTGGCGCATCCGTGAAAGCCACCAAATGGTGGTTTGACGAACTAAAATGGGAACTGATATTTACCCACACCCGACAAGAGATACAAGGTATTGACCAATATATTCGTGAGGCTTTCAATAAGTCACAAAACATCATGACTACGCTGAAGCTGCAAAAAGAGAACTTTTTTGCACCAGGCTTAGACCTGACGTTTGAGACACTGCTCTCGTACGGACGATATGGAATGACAGATAAAGCCAAGTGTCGCTACGACTGGGATGGCAACCAACTGCCTGCCGTATCGCCTTTTGGTGGTGAGCAAGGCAACCATCCAAGCGATGGCGATAACAAGTCGTATGATTGGAGCGGCAAGCTCAACCTAAATTATCTCATCAATGCACACCACAGCCTCAACCTCAATGTATGTGCCAACAATACGAATATGTTTCCCTCCGACTCGCTTATGGATAAGGCTTTAGGATTCAATGCCAACTTTCATAGCAGGATGACATCCACCACCATAGGACTATCGTACGACTTGACACTTTTTAATGGCAGATTTCAAAACGCATTCACGATAAAAGACTTTATATATAGTTCCGACTCACGGAGTATTTCCACTTACTCTATTAGTGAGCCAAAGCCCGTCAGCAGTTCAAAAAACTTTGCGGGTTTTAGCAACGCCATGCGCTGGAAGTTCTCCGATGAACTGTTGGTCAAGGCATCGTTCAACTCAGAAGTGCGCATACCGTCTACCGAGGAGCTTATTGGCAACGGCTATTCCATATTACCTTCGCCAGCTCTAAAACCCGAGCGCACGACAGGATATAATATTGGCTTGCTCTACCACAAAGCTTTAAAAGAAGGTGGAATGATAGAAGTGGAGTTGAACAGCTTTTACAACACTTTAAAAGACATGATACGTTTCACACCCGACATGATACCTACTATGGCTCGATATAGGAACTTTGGCGAAGTGCAAACCATGGGAATAGAGTTAGAAGCCAAAGGAGACGTGTTGCCCATGCTCTATCTATATGCCAACACCACATACCAAGACTTGCGTGACAAACGAAAGATGGTTCCTGGCACAGTGGTGGAAAATCCTACCTACAACATGCGTATTCCAAATGTACCTTATTTCATGGCTAATGGAGGGCTGGAATATCATCAGGAGAATATTTTTGGCGGTCGAGGACAGAATACCCGCATCATGGTTGACGCCTCATATATACACCAATATTACTACGATTTTGAGATGAGCAAATATCAAGAGCGCAAAATACCCACCTCCATGATAGTGGATGCTGCCATAGAACACACATTACAGAACAGTACATGGAGCTTTACGCTAAAGGTTAAAAATATAGCCAACCGCCGCGTCGTATCCGATTTGAATTGTCCTTTGCCTGGACGATCTGTTGCTTTCAAAGTAAGATATTTATTAAAGTAATATTTATAGTATCAATCATCAATTATATCATTAAAACAAAAAAAAACGTATGAAAATCAAGATGTTATTATCAGCCATTGCTCTTTCCGTACTGGCTGCATCGTGTGGTAGCGACGACAACGCTACGCCCCAATCAAAGAAAAATACTGGTGCCAATGCTTTCCAAGGCATTGTTTTTGCAACAGGAGTTACCAACCCCGAAGGCAACAACGGCAGCGTGTACATGCAAGCACTTGCCGACATGACGCCCGGGAAGTACAACAACAAAAACGCCACACCCACTGGATTTGGTTCAACACCTATCATCACACCAAGTGGTAATCTATATTCCTTCCCCGATTATATGGGGAACTCCAAGGCAGAGATTACCCGATACAACATTGATGCGCAAGGCAACTTTGTACAAAAAGGCACACTGTCCATCCCTGCAGGAGCTGCTGCCAGTAATGTGGTAGAACTGAATAAAGAAAAGGCTTACGTTAGTTTTAATGGTTTGGGAAAAATCATGGTATTTAATCCGCAAACCATGAAAAAACTGACAGAGATAGACCTTAACTCTTTAGCACACAAAGACACCAAGGTAGCCCCAGCTGCCATGATTATCCGAGACGGCATGCTGTTTGTTGGGCTAAATCAGTTTAA
Source organism: uncultured Prevotella sp. (assembly GCA_946998205.1). Lineage (GTDB taxonomy): Bacteria > Bacteroidota > Bacteroidia > Bacteroidales > Bacteroidaceae > Prevotella. Next base: position 3,467 of record CAMPYJ010000003.1, read on the forward strand.
TGCACAGTGGATGCCAACCTCCAACACCATAGAGCTTGCCATGATTGACACCAAGACAGACCAAGTAAAAAAGCACATTACCAACACATCATTAGGCATGAGTTTTGCAACACGCCCCATAGACGCCAATTCTATCTTCATGGATGAGAACAAAGACATATACATCAACTGCATTGGGGCATTTGGTTTTATGCCTCAACATCCTGGAGGTATTGCCCGCATTAAGAACGGAAGCGAAGAGATAGACCCCACATACTGCATTCGGTTCGACCAAACAGAAGTAAAGGGCTTATCGGTCAAGAAGGGTGAATTTGCTGCAACCATGTTTTACGGAGGTAAAGGCAAACTATACGCTTATCTAAACGCTTATGGCTTAGATCCTAACGCCATGAGCAATCCGTATCTATCAATGACCAACGTACCCGTGGAGATAGATTTATACCAAAAAAGTATTACCAAGATAGAGGGCATGGAGGTTGGCAACCCTCAAGGAACAGCCATTGGCAAACACAGAAATCTAATTGTATTTGGGAGTGCCAACAAAAAAGCAAATGGCTTCTATACCTACAATCCAGAAACAAAGGAAGTAAAAGGTCCTGTATTTGAAGTAATGGGTAATCCGAGCTTCTTTTATAGTTTTGCTAAATAAAGAAAAATAGAAGATTGAGTCTGTTCGTCACTTCTGCTTCAGAATTCCAAAAGAACAGACTCAAACTTTTTCGCAGTATAAAATACGCTCAACATGCAGACACAAAAAGACGAAATCAAAGAACGAATCATCGCTGTTGCCCGACAAGAGTTTATTGCGAATGGAGTGAAAAACACATCTATGCAGCGCATTGCATCACTTTCGGGCATTGCGGTTGGCAACATATATCATTATTTCAAGAACAAAGACCATTTGTTCAGGTGTGTCATACACCCCTTATTAAAAGCCTTTGAAACCTATCGGCAAAATGCCAACCAGTCATCATACGCCACATTAGACACTTTCAGATACGACTCGTATTTGGAAAGCATGAAAGAATTGGTCACATCGTTAGTTGTTCCCTATCGTAATGAATTAAAACTTTTGCTGAACGAGACTGCCAACACCTCACTTCATCATACCATTGACAAGATGATAGAACAACAAAGTATTGACGGAATGAACTACATCAAACGAATGAAGCAGCAATATCCGTGCATTAACGACCAAATATCACCTCATTTTCTCCGTGTGCTGTGCAATTTATGGAAAGAAGTAATTAAAGAAATTGTAATGCACGACAATCTGACGCCCAAAGAACAAGAAAACCTTATCCTCGATTACGTTAAATTTGACGTGGGTGGCTGGAAATACATGATGAACATTCAGGACACATTGGACTTAGAAACCGAAGACTAAACAACAATACAAAAACATAGAAAGTGGTCTATAAATTAGCCTTGTCAGATTTAAGGCTGATAATAGGGCGGTTCTATAAATTACCGCCGTAAAGTTTTTTGTATGTTGGACAGTTTACGTTTTGTCATCTTGCGGTCTCTTTTTATATAAAACAGGCTGCGCCTCAACAATTCAAACAAGTTTGATTGTATTCGGCTTGCTCTCTTTTTGGTTCAATTTGTTTGTTCGTTCAGTCGTATAGCCCGCTATACTCCTTCACTCACAAACAAATTGACCACAAAAACAGCCTCGCAATCTGACAAAGCTAATTTATAGAACCGCCCAATATAAATTACCTAACGAAAATTGTGAGTAATAATTATAAACTACGCTCTGTTATCTTATGAATTCTATTATAGAAAGTAGGCTTCACCTCAATCTTTCAAACAAGTTTGAATGCATTCGGGTTGCACTGGTTTTTGATTCAAGATATAAGCCAACAATCTAACAAAGCTAATTTATAGTACACCTTTATTTATTCAGCCTTCAACTGCTGCTTAACACTATAATCTTTTTCTAACGAGTCCTTACTTTTACCAGGCACGATGCCCATATCGCCATGTTCTGAATTCAGCAGACACAGGTACCATTGCTCGTTGTATTTAACAGGCTTGAAATAAAACCGCGTGGACAAGTCTTGATGGTCGTTATCCGCCGTACCAACCGTGAGCGTACACTTAACCTCATTGCTGTAAGCCTGATCGAATTTGATGTAATCTATTTGGTATTGCAGTATGGGTAGCGACGTGAACAACGTTCTCACCTTTGCTTTTTCTTCACCGTCAACAGGTTTGGGTTGCCCCTCAACGTTGTCAAGCGGCGTCTGGTAAAGCATGCTTAAAGCTCTGTCAATCTGATTCGACTTCACATTATCGAAGAAGTTACCCACCAGCGCAGCAACTTCGGCAGAATCCTTATTGCTCATTGACACCTCGAAAGAAGTGAGATTTTTTGCAGGCTTAACATTCTTCTTGCAAGACGTATTGAGTGCCAAGAGCAAGCCCGCCAACACCCATGCGAAAATATATTTGTACTTCATCATCAAGAAATAAATCAAGTAATAAATGTAAAAATTTAAAAAGGCAGGCAGTGTGAAAGCTGCCTGCCTTGTTGTATAAGAAATATATAAAATCTTATCTGCTTGTCATCTACACTTATTTACCTACCGCTGTCTTATGTATCTTAATGGTAATGGTAAATGGTAACTTACCCCAACTATATTTCAGCGTAGCAGGAACGTAAATCTCGAAATCAGCTGCTACCTGATCAGAGTTGAAATAAGTAAAGTAGCCAAAACCACCATGTGCGAAGTCTACCACTGGTTTCTTGTAGTCGATCTTCAACTTGCTAGTTACGTCACTCAACTTCATTACCTTCCCTGCCATGTTGATTGTAGCTTCGTTCAAATGAACATAAATATCCTTTATTCCAAAGTAAGCAAAGTTCTGCGAAGGAACTTCCGCATTACGCCAATCCGTAATCTTGACATTGAACTTAGCTTCAGTTTCCTTATCAGGGGCTGCGTCAAAGAACTCAGCACTTGAGTTGTCTACATTGATAGGACGCAATACCACTGCATTGAAAGTGTTGTGCTTTATCTCAATAGGATAACACTCCTGCCCCTTACCTTTACAATTAATCATTCCAAGAACCTTAACAGGAAGTGTCAGCGATTTAGTCAAGTTTATCTTTCCACCATTATAGTTGAGCAAAGCTTGAGCATAGAGGTGGCTGTTTAAGTAGGTAATCTCACCCGTCTTCATATTCATAGTCGCAATGGTGTGGTTATCGTATGTCAATTGAGAATAATCGCCATCTATACGATTACCCATGCCCTCCTTCTTGCCAAACTGATACAATACGGTAAACGAAGAGTTGAGCTGCGCAAGGTTACCAGTAAACTTAGGAGCGATGCCGTTACCTATGAACACCTTAGAAAGGTCGTAAGTAATCCTCATCTTATCCAGGTTCTTGGTTCCACCATACTCGAACGGTGTCGTGTTGATGCGTACCTCGTCGAAGCCTGTACCCATTTCGCTCGCGCCTGTCTTAGCCCATAACGACTTGTTCTTGTAATTCGCCAAGTCTAAAGTTGGCAATTCTGTGATTTCCTTTGGTTTCCATGTCAGCTTGACAGCAACCTTGTCAAAGAGCAAGTCTTCATCACTACCAGCTTTCTTCTCAAAATACAGCGTGGTTTCTATTGATTTATGTTTCCGGCCAAGGAACTCATTGATAGAGATGTTAGAAGGAATGAGCCATTTCAAATGGTTTTCTTCTACTACCACTTTCTCTCCATCTTTCTCATCTTTATCACTACCAAACAGCTGAGCGCTCTTCAGTTCGAAAGAAGACTTTGCCTTTTCTGGTGTTATGTGAAGGATGTCTGCCAACTTCTTTATCACGTCGTCATACTTCTCATCAATAACAACCTCTTCATCTGTGCATGAAGGAACGAACGCCTTGTCAGTAGTAAGCGCAACAGTATCCTCTTCTCTTGTTATCTTAATCTTCACATACGCTACGGCAACGACAGTTTCGCCTTGCAAGAGCGAGATACGTACCAGCGGTGATTTGTTGATAGCTTTCTCATCGTTAGCCTTTCCATTTTCATCCGTAGGAGTAAAGACAGCGCCTTCCAATTTAGCATACTTGCTTTGCTGTATGTTGGCGTGCTCATAGCCCACTAACTCATACTTGTAAGTAAAGCCTTCCGCCTGTGCTTTTTTGTCATTAGCTTTCTCGTCTAAAGCCATTCTGTAACGAACCGTGGGGCCAAAGAATTTATCCGCACTTAGAGATTTCAGGTTTGGTTCACCTCCCACGTATGCACGAACAGCGTTAACGCAAGTATCAAGACTAATCGCCTTGTTCCACAACACGGTCAATGTAGGTGCGGCATTGATAGCCTGTTGAGCGGTGAGATGTAAGACACTCTTCTTTGTCAGCCCCTTCACATGAACATTGTTAAGATAAAGCACGTTGTAACGATATTGCTTCAAGGCAGCGAAGTCTGACACTACATTGCGTCCATTCTCGCCCTTATAGCGCAAAGCCAATACCGTGACATTGGCATCGTTAGCTATCTCTTTAAGATTGTCTTTACCTGCATATTTAACGGTAGCTGTCAGCATACCCTTGTTGTTTGTAACGCCAGTACATTCAAACTGTGATGACAATTGATCGGCTGCCGCACGAGTATAAGCCTTGTTGTAAGCTACGAAATCAAAATTCTTCTTATCCGCATTGATCTTTGCATTTGCAGGATTCAAGAAGAAGTTCATCGTCATGTCAGGACTGTAATTCTTTTGATCTCCAAACTTAGGCTCATCGTTAGACATGTCTTCATTGACATCTGCCTTGGCCAACGTTATGCCAAGAAGATTGTACCTATTAATGCTTGCAGCCTGAATACCCTCATAATACAAGGAAGGATTAAACACGAGTGCGGTCAGCTTGTCAGAAAGCTGAATCACCACCTCTTTGTTAGCACCCTGACCACCATCTACGTTATAGAACGTCAATGTGTCATCAGTCTTCACGGCAGTGATAGTTCCAGGAGCGAGGAACGACACCTCTGTTTGTTCCGTCGTCTCTTTTCCATCTGCCGTTGGAATGTGCTTAACAAACTTACCTGTGTTGCCATCCGGCACATAATAAACGCCATCTTTGCCGTTAACGCCATTCTTGCCATCAACGCCATTCTTGCCGTCTTTGCCATTAATACCATCCTTGCCATTAACGCCATTCTTGCCGTCTTTGCCATTAATACCGTCTTTGCCATTAACGCCATCCTTGCCATTAACGCCATTCTTGCCATCTTTGCCATTAACGCCATCCTTACCGTTAATACCATCCTTGCCATTAACGCCATCTTTACCGTTAATACCATCCTTGCCATTAACGCCGTCTTTACCGTTAACGCCATCCTTGCCAACAGCTTTAAAAGATGTTTTCGTCCCATCTTTTACCCAGAAGCCATCATCGCTAATAGTCCAAACGGTACCAGGTTTACCCTGCTCACCCTGAACGCCTTGCACGCCCTGAGCGCCTTGTTCACCCCTCGCGCCATTTTTACCATTAGTAATCTTGAACTCTTCTCCTGAAGACAACTTCACAAGAATACCATAATCCTTGCTCTCCACGCTCGACAAGAGCTTACCGGCCTTGATTTGCGCTTGCAGTTCTGCAAGAATCTTGTTCAAATCATTAATTTGCGTTTGCAAATTAGAAATGTCGTCGTCATAATTCTTACATGACGAAAACGTCCCTAACGAGGTAACACATATTCCTCCACAGATGAGGAACGCCTCTAACATTCTTCTTTTTCTCATAAGACTAAAAAAATTAATAAAAGATACTATTTTATATCAATAAAAGGCGGAAGTAAGCCGTTGGATGACTTTTTTCGCAGGGCTAAAGTTCTTTTTGAATTGACGACGAATGTGTTTTTCTAAAATATTCAAAAAAAAAACGAATAATTTATTTTGGAGATTAAAAGTTTATGTCTATTTTTGCAGTTGATATATGTCTTACGGCATTGGTAATAAGGGCTGTCACGCTTTAACGAAATTGATATAAAATAGTATCTTTTACTTCTCTTTATTCCAAATGCCTCATCACCTCCCTCAGCGTATCATCTTCTATTTTTCTATATCTGTTAAACGCCTTTGAGCCTTCCGCGTGTCCGCTCATCTTAGCAATAAGGTTGGGATCTTGTACTTTCAAATAGAGATTGCCTATAAATGTGCGCCGGGCCAAATGACTGCTCGCCACGTCACACAAAGGCTTCAACACGACACAATTCGTTTGCGGGTCAAGCACCTCCACCTTACGGGTCAGCCCCGCGGCGCGAAACAACAACTTTATACCTATATTATATATGGCGTTGTTTGGAAGTTGGAATAAGGTGCCACGTTTACACTTGTCACGATGGCGCGCTATGAGTTCGCAAGCCGCCTTCAGCACGGGTACGCGTGCCTGCCGCCCCTTCTTGCAGGTCTTTTGCGGAGTGTACACCAACATGCCGTCGCATATATTATCCTCTGTCAAGCGCCTTAGGTCGGCGTATCTACATCCTACATAACACTGAAATATGAACGCGTCACGGATAACGCGCAACAGCCGCAAAGAGATGTGGGAACTGTACGCCATGCGCGTGTGCTTGTCGGCAAACACCCGCTCTATGTTTAAAGAAGCCAATAAATTCCGTTCGGCTACACTGATATAATAAGGTGCGACCCATATATTCTCGACATGACTGATGTCGAGGAAGGGATGGCGCGCGCATTCCCCGTCGGGCAAGACCGAACGCAACACAGATTTAAGCATGCTCAGGATGTTATTCACTGCGGCGCATCCCCGGTCGCGCTTCAAAGGCTTGAAGCCATCGTCCCCGCCAAGCTCTCGCATGCTTTGCAGATGAGCGTCGCACAGCTCGCACTCATGCAAAAGGAAATAAACAAAATCATCACTCATCTTTTGTGTCCATTGCAACATGTCTATCTCATCATCAACGCGCCGCGCGGCTAACAAGTATGTTTGATAGCGCGACAAACGGCGCAATGCCGATCGATACATCCTCTGCGATGAAACAGAAAGCGCATGATGCTTGAAAAAGAGCGTCCTCACGCGCTCTATCGTCATCACACATCCATTCTTCCGTACGTTTGTTTGTTCTGTCATAATGTATATATGGTGTTATAGGGCGGTTACACGAATTACCGCCGCAAAGTTTTCTCACATTTCACACAACATTTGTGCCTTTGACTGAAAATGTATATCTTTGCGGATGGAATTTGCGGATTGGCTATCAGCGCGCGGCAAAAGCCGTCAAGCCCGTTTGAGCCGCCGGCATGCGGCTTGTAACGCCAAGGAAAGAAGCCGCGGGAGAGCAAGACGCAATTCTTCACCAACGAAGAAAACATCGTCGGGGCGGCGATTTTACACACCGCGCCCGTGGATAAGATAACAAAAACAAATATTTATGGAAATAAACGAGTTGGAAAAATTGATTAGACAACAGGAAGGTTCGTTGTCATTGGCCTTCCCCGCCCTGATGCGAAAAGTATATGTATGGATGGCTCTGGCTTTGGTCATCACCGGCGTGACGGCGTACGGAGTGGCATCATCGCCCGGCCTGATGATGTCCATCTGCCATACCCCAGCCGTGATGTGGGGCATCGTCATAGCCGAGCTTGTCATCGTCATGTCCGTTTCGGCAGCCATCAACAGGCTGTCACTCACCGCGGCCACGCTGCTCTTCGTGCTTTATTCGGTACTCAACGGCGTCACCTTGTCACTCATCTTTATGGTGTACACCCTTACATCGATAGCCAGCGTGTTCTTCATCACGGCAGGCACCTTTGCGGTCATGGCAGCCTATGGATATTTTACCAAGCGCGACCTTACCTCATTAGGAAAGTTATTGCTCATGGCGCTGATTGGGCTTATCATTGCCAGCGTGGTAAACATCTTCTTCGTGAAGAGTAGTGGCTTTGACTTGATTGTAAGTTACATCGGTGTCTTGATATTCGTAGGTCTCACCGCCTATGACACTCAGAAGATTAAGCAAATGCTCGCCATGCAAACAGACATGGCCGAAGGCGCGCAGAAAGTTGCGCTCATGGGCGCGCTGTCATTGTACCTCGACTTCGTCAACCTGTTCTTGTATCTGCTGCGAATATTCGGAAAGAGACAGTAAAGACAATGAAAACCATCCATTTGACACTCGCCGCCCTGTCTTGCGCAGCGCTGATGGGCTGCGGCAGCCTGCAAACAGGTTCCACACAGGCTCAAAAGAAAGAGACAAGCACGTTTGGCCAGATACTCAGCGCCATAACCAATGGCGATGCTTTGGGCAACGCTTTCAACAGCATCATCGGCCTGGACAAGCCAACCGAAGCCCAGCTTTATGGCTCGTGGCATTACACACAACCGGGCGTGGCGTTCACCAGCAGGAACGCCTTGGCGAAAGCAGGAGGCGAAGTGGCGGCCACACAGGCCAAGGAAAAGCTGAAAGCAGCATACCAAAGCATTGGATTCAATGCAGGCAACACCACTCTTCAGTTAAACAAAGGCAAGACCTTCACCATTCAGTTGGCTGGCAAGACCTTCCAAGGCTCATACACTTACCACCCGGACGAATGCAAACTGGATTTGCAGACATTCCTGATTACGCTTCCTTGTTACGTCAAGCGCACGCCAAAAGGCATGAGCTTTCTCTTGGAATCGAAAAAGTTGCTCACCCTGTTCCAGGCCATCGCCAGCATCAGCGGTAACAGCAAACTGGAAACCATCGGCAAAATCAGCAAAAATTACGATGGCATTCGCATGGGATTCGAAATGGGAAAGTAGGCAGACAAAGGCGATAGTAAATCAATCATGGAGAGCAACCTGATATTATACACGAGCGACAATGGCGACGTAAGCATTCAAGTACGCTACGAAGATGGAACTTTTTGGCTTACTCAAAAACGCATGGCAGAGTTATTCAATGTGAGCGTGAGTACCATCAACGAACATCTAAAAAGTATCTTCAACACGAGAGAACTATCGGAAGAGGCAACTATTCGGAAATTCCGAATAGTTCAAAACGAAGGAACTCGCCAAGGATAATGCGAAAAACAACTCGGAGTTCATCCGATGCGAATACGAAGGCGCAGGACACTATCCACCAATCACTTACAATAGACATGGGTTTAGCCGCTAATCTGTATGAGATTAGCGGCTAAACTCATGTTACTTATACGTCAATTGCATGGTTATTAAAAAGCAGGTGTGCAGCTATGCTTCGCCACTCACTTTTTTCAGGCGAAAACACCTGCGCCTTATTCTCCCATGAAGCGTTGCCTGTCTACCACGAACCGCAGATGATCGCCCTCGCCAATCACCTCGCCATCCTGCTTGGCCACAACGTGAAAAAACAGCTTGCGGCGGTCAATCTTTGTCAAGGTGGCCGTGGCCTCCACCGTCGCCCCCACCCTGCTCGGCTTGAGATGCGACGAGCTGATATGCCCACCCACCGTGGTTTGTCCTTCTTCCAATTCATCCGCCACCGCCAGCATGGCAGCGTTCTCCATCAAGGCCAGCATGGCAGGCGTGGCCAACACAGGCAAATCGCCCGAGCCGATGACCCGCGCGGTTTGCGCTTCGCTCACGGTCAAGCGGCTGGTATGAGTCAATCCTTCTTTCAACATCGTTATCGTTTTTTAGATTCAACATTCACTTCTACCATGGCGGGGAACATGTACGCCCAGTCGTCGCGCTGGAAAAGCGTTCGCCGCATGGTCGACTCCTTGCGCCTGACACGCCCGCGGAACAGTACTCGCCTGCCGTATTTGACGGTGACGAGCTTATTCAAGTTTACCAACTCGTCATTGAGATAAAGCGTAAGCGTTGTGTAATCACACTGCGTGACGTGGACACAATTGCCCTGGATATAGGCTCTGAGCATCTTGCCCGGCGCCAACTCTTCCGGCGGCACGCCCAACCAATAGAAATAAGGCTTCACCACTTCGGCCTGCCGCCACACGATTTTCTTTGGATACGGGTTGCGGCGGAATTGTTGCATCCATGGCACGGCAGCCGAATCAACCCGATTCATCCAATGTCCCACACCTTTTATAATATGTGTTTGATGAACGTATCCCGTAGGATCATGCTGCTGCAGCGAATCCATCTGCAACCCTCGCAGTGCCGCCAGCGTGTTGCGATGGTAGGCCGAGTCGCGCTCTCCGCACCAAATCATGAAAGGCAAGTTGCGAAGATTCAGCAAAGACACGTCGCCCGGATGGCCTGCCATCATCGAAGCCGCCGCCCACGAGTCGGCCATGCGCGGGGCCATTCGCCACACGCCATCGCCCCCGGCCGAGTAACCCATGAGGTACACTTTGTTTGGATTGACGCCCTCGAAGGCCACGCACATCTGGATGAGTTGTTCGTAGAGCGCGTCTATCCCCTCATGGCACCACATGTCCCACAGATTCCATGGCGCGCGCGGAGCCACATAAACCGCCTGCCTCGGACGGTAAAGATACTTCTGGTTCTCCCACTGCCGGTCGTTCACCGCCTGTGTCGTTCCACCTCCTCCATGAAGCGAGATGAACAAGCTGTATCCGTCGGCCGGTTTGTCACCGCACACCGTCCACCACAGCGGCATGGACAGTGCGTGACGCGTCAGCGTGCGGGTTCCGTGACACGCCCCAAGGCGCTCTCGGACGGCGCGCGCCCACTCCTTCTTGAGCCGCTCGCCGATGACCGGCACCTCGGCCTTCGAGATAAACCGCTCGCGCATGGCGCGCTTGACATGCGGGAAGACGGGCATGGACAGCATGAGCGCTGACAGCAATACGGCTCCCCACCGGCAGGTTGTTTTGTTCATCATCGGAAATCATTTGCTTGGTTGTCACGCAAAGATAACATTATTCTTCGACATCCGCCTACATGAAAGTGATTTTTTCTCGCTGATTTCCAATCGCCCCGGCCATGACGGGGGTGGTCTCGCCTACCGTCACCGTGAGCCTGTTAAAGGCGGTTCTCACCTCCCTCGCTTTGTTAATAAGTGTGTAGAAGCATTGGTTTTGGCGATAATCGTTTCGTTTTTATGCAAAATTCGCTATTTTTGCAAGAATCTGCGAATAATGTTACAAGCGATGAAACTGAAAGAAGACAGAATAGAAACCATCAAGATGCTCATTTCGAGCAAGGAGATAGGCAGCCAGAAAGAGCTGCTCGACGAACTGAAGAAAGAAGGATTCGTGCTGACGCAGGCCACCCTGAGCCGCGACCTGAAGCTGTTGAAGGTAGCCAAGGCGGCCAGCATGAATGGCAAATATGTGTACGTTCTGCCCAACGAAACCATGTACCGCCGGGTGCACAAACCCGTATCGGCACGCGAAATGATGCGCACGCCGGGATTCTTGTCCATCAACTTCTCCGGCAACATCGGCGTCATCAAAACCCGACCGGGCTATGCCAGCAGCATAGCGTACAACTTAGACAACAGCGACATCCCTGAAATATTGGGAACCATCGCCGGCGACGACACCATCTTCATCGTCATCAAGGCTGGCGCGAGCGAATGCGAGATGACGGACATGCTCAACGAGCTGCTGTTAAATATGTGATGAACCATCAACGCGTGGCGGGAACGCATGCAACTTTTACGGCCTCGGCAGCGTCTAACATACAAGTAAAAACAAAAGAAAAATGTTATGATGAAGAAACTGACCTTATCCAACAACAGGATGATTGGAGGCGTTTGTGGCGGGTTGGCCGAGTATTTCGACGTAGACCCCACCGTGTTCCGCGCACTCTATGCCATCGCGACCGTGTTCACCGCTTTCAGCGGCGTGATACTTTACCTCATCCTGTGGATGATTATCCCTAAGAAATAGCCGAAAACAGGAGCCGTTTCATGGGCGCGTGGCTTCACGGAACAAGCTCCTACCGGCATCCCGAACCCGTGTTTGTGGACAAATCATCTCATTTCCTTTACTGTTTTTTCCGAAAACAGACTTCCCATTCGGATTTTTTATCTACATTTGTAACGTATTGACGAATGGGAGGACATGAAGACGTCACCCCATCATTCATAAAAAGTACAAACCATGATGAGTGATTTGCTCTTGATTTTATCCATGCCCCTCGCAGGAACCGTCTTGGGAGCAGCCTTTGTTTTCTTCATGAAGGAACAAATGTCGGCAGTGGTTCAAAAAGCATTGCTGGGCTTTGCGTCGGGCATCATGGTGGCGGCTTCCATCTGGTCTCTGATCATTCCCAGCATGGAACAATGGTCCGACATGGGCAAATGGCAGGTGTTTCCCGCCGCGGTGGGCTTTGCGATAGGCATTGGCTTCCTGCTGCTTCTGGACCACATCACGCCCCACCTGCACCTGGGAAGCACCAAGCCCGAGGGGCCTCGGGCGAAATTGAGCCGCACCACCATGCTCATCCTGGCCGTCACGATACACAACTTTCCTGAAGGAATGGCCGTGGGAGTGGTGGTTGCCGGTATGCTGCAAGGTGACGTAGGCATATCCGTGGGCGCAGCCATGACACTGTCGCTGGGTATTGCCATACAGAACATTCCGGAGGGGGCCATCATATCCATGCCCTTGAAATCAGACGGCAAGGGCAAATGGTACTCGTTTGTCATGGGAACCCTGAGCGGAGTGGTTGAACCCATCGGCTCCGTCTTGGTCATCCTGCTGGCCGCCTTGCTCACGCCAACGCTGCCTTTCATGCTGTCGTTTGCCGCCGGTGCCATGTTCTATGTGGTGATAGAAGAGCTGATACCCGAGGCCTCACAGGGTGAGCACAGCGACTGGAGCACCATCGGCTTCGCCATTGGCTTTCTCATCATGATGATACTGGACGTGGTGCTGGGCTAAAGTTTACTTTGAACTTTGAACTTTGAACTTTGAACTTTGGATTTTGAACTTTGAACTTTGGACTTTGGACTTTGAACTTTGAACTTTGGACTTTGGACTTTGAACTTTGAACTTTGGACTTTGGACTTTGAACTTTGAGCTTTGAACTTTGAACTTTGAACTTTGAACTTTATGACTAAGAGAGAAGCTAAACACTCGTAAACTCGGAATAATTCATAATTCTTAATTCATAATTCATAATTCATAAACCAACAAATAGTGAACTATTAACTCGCTAACGCATAAACGAAGAAAAAAAATAAAACAAGCCAAACTAACTATTCCCCTCCCTTTCGGGGAGGGGCAGGGGGAGAGGCTTTTTAATTATCGACACATGACATTAGAAGAAAAAACAAAGTTGGAGGAACGAATCGTCGATGTTCTCAAAACGGTGTACGACCCGGAGATACCCGTCAACATCTTCGACCTCGGCATGATTTACAAAGTGGACGTGAAAGACGACCACACGGTAGACATGGACATGACATTCACCGCACCCAACTGCCCTGCAGCCGACTTCATCCTGGAGGATGTGAGAAGCAAGGTGGAGAGTCTCGAAGGCGTGAAGGCCTGCAACGTGAACCTGGTCTTCGACCCGGCATGGGACCAAAGCATGATGAGCGAGGAGGCAAAGATAGAGTTAGGATTTGACTAAAGAATGTCAGCACCTCACATTCAAAGCCCTCCACTCAGAGAAATGAGGAGCGATGGTGCGGGTTGGATGGACATGTTCCAGCAATGCTACATATAAAGGTGACAGGTCAGAGTAAGCGCATCACGCGGTGACATCCCAAAAAGATCAAAGAAAACAATTCCAAACTGAATATGAAAAACGTCTATTTCCTTTCTGACGCACATCTTGGCTCGTGGGCCATCGAGCACCAACGAACACAAGAAAGACGACTGGTGCGCTTCCTGGACAGCATCAAGGAAAAGGCATCGGCCATTTATCTGCTGGGTGACATGTTTGACTTTTGGAACGAATACCGATATGTCGTGCCGAAAGGATACACGCGCTTCTTGGGCAAAATCAGCGAACTCACCGACATGGGCGTGGAAGTTCATTACTTTGTTGGCAACCATGACCTGTGGACCTACGGCTACCTGGAACAAGAATGCGGCGTGATTGTCCACCGCAAACCCTTGACGACAGAAATCGGCGACAAGGTGTTCTTCTTGGCGCACGGTGACGGATTGGGCGACCCTGACCATCAATTCAAACTGCTGCGCAAGATTTTCCACAACACCACCTGCCAGCGTTTGTTCAACGCCATCCATCCGCGGTGGGGCATGTGGCTCGGACTGACATGGGCGAAACACAGCCGCCTGAAGCGGGCTGACGGAAAAGAGACACCGTATCTCGGGGAGGACAAGGAATATCTGGTGCAGTTTACCCATGAATACATGAAGACGCACACTGACGTAGACTATTTCATCTACGGACACCGACACATAGAACTTGACCTGACGCTGAACCGCAAGGCACGCATGTTGATTCTGGGCGACTGGATATGGCAGTTCACCTACGCCGTATTTGACGGCGAGCACATGTTCATGGAACAGTATGTCGAAGGCGAAAGCCAGCCATAACACAAATAAAGACATCAATGAAAACCAAATTCCCAAGCATGGCTCTCTTCTCATCCTTGTTTTCTTCGGCAAGCCGGACAGTGGCTCAGCGTCAAGAGCGCGCAGGCTACAAACGGCGCGCGCAAGCCATCGCCGGAGAGGTACTCACGCCCGAGACCGCACGTCCCAGCCTTGCCGCACGCGCGGTAATGGAGAGACCGGCCGCACCACTTGTAGAAAAACCGAGCTGATGTCCACCGCCTCTCCATTCTCCCACCCACTCTATGTGATGACAAAGCCGGCGGGCGCGTCATGCAACCTGGCTTGTGAATATTGTTATTATTTAGAGAAGTCGCAGCTGTATCGCCACGACGCACGCCACGTCATGAGCGATGAGACGCTCGAGCGCTTTGTCAAGCAATACATCGAGAGCCAGACCATGCAGCAAGTTCTTTTCTGCTGGCATGGCGGAGAAACGCTCATGCGCCCCCTGTCGTTTTATGAAAAGGTGGTCAGGTTGCAGCGTCAGTATGCGCAGGGCAGACAGATAGACAACGTCATACAGACCAACGGGACGATGATTGACGACCGCTGGGCCCGGTTTTTCCATGATCAGGGCTGGCTGGTGGGCGTTTCCATCGATGGTCCTGAAGAGTTTCACGACGAGTACCGGCGCAGCAAAGCCGGCCAACCTTCATGGCGACGGGTGATGAGAGGCATCAACTGCCTGAACAAACATCAGGTAGAGTGGAACGCCATGGCCGTGGTCAACGATTTCAATGCCGACTATCCACACGATTTCTATCAATTCTTCAAGGACATAGGTTGCCGCTACCTGCAATTCACGCCAATCGTCGAACGAACATCCCCCCATGCCGACGGGCGGCACCTGGCATCCATGGCTGACGGCGCACAGGCGGAACTAGCCGACTTCTCGGTCACGCCCGAGCAGTGGGGACACTTTCTTTGCTCCGTCTTCGACCGATGGGTGCGCGACGACGTGGGCTCTACTTTCGTGCAGTTGTTTGACACCACCCTGGCCAACTGGATGGGCATGGACGGCAGCCTGTGCACCATGGCCAGAGAATGTGGGCATGCCGGTGTGATGGAATACAACGGTGACGTATATTCGTGCGACCACTTTGTATTTCCCGAGTACAAACTTGGCAACATCCGCGACAACACGTTGACAGAGATGATGTACAGTGAGCGTCAACGAGCCTTTGGACAAAACAAATACCGCTCTTTGCCACAGCAGTGCAAAAGCTGCCACTACCTTTTCGCCTGTCACGGCGAATGCCCCAAAAACCGATTCTCCAAAACGGCACAGGGCGAGCCCGGACTGAACTATCTGTGCCGAGGTTACTACCGTTTCTTTGAGCACGCGGCCCCCTACATGGATTTCATGAAACGCGAACTCAACGCACACCGTCCGCCATCCAACGTCATGGATGCCATCAAGAAAGGCTTATTATAAGAACATACCGTAAGTCACTACCCTTTTATAACCGTTCTGTGGCAGAAAACGCCTTATCGTTTTCTTCTCTCATGAGAGAAAGAACACCTGTGCGTCGGGTGCTTCGCAGGCCACTTCGACCTTCGCCTTGGCACGCTCGCTCCATTCATCAAAGCCACAAGTGAGCGACTGCTGGTCGTTTATTTCAAGCAAATGGCGCAACACTTGTGGGTGTGCGCCATTATTATAATCACATTCAAAACTGTTCAGGTCTGCCTCTTCTTTCAGCTTATTTGTTGAGTTTGATGGCCAGTTTCTCCAGCATGTCCTTGGTCATGCTTTCCAAATCGTAGGTTGGATTCCATCCCCATTCAGCACGGGCGCAACTGTCATCCATTCTATTGGGCCAGCTTTCTGCAATGCTTTGCTTCAATGGATCCACGTCATACACCATTTCAAACTCGGGTTTTTGCTCCTTGATGGCCGCATAAATCTCCTCTGGGTCGAAACTCATCGAAGCGATGTTAAAGGCGTTGCGGTGTATCAACTTGTCTGGATTGGCCTCCATGAGCATGATGGCAGCCTTCAACGTATCGGGCATGTAGATCATATCCATCTTGGTACCAGCCTTGATGGGACAAACAAAGCGGTCACCGCGCACGGCATTGTAATAGATGTCGACGGCATAGTCGGTTGTACCACCACCAGGAGGTGTGACGTACGAGATAACACCCGGGAACCTTACCGCACGCGTGTCAACCCCATACTTATGAAAATAGTAATCGCTGAGCAGCTCGGTGGTCACCTTTGAAACGCCATAGATGGTCTGTGGGCGCTGAATGGTGTCTTGGGGCGTCATGTCATGCGGTGTGGTAGGACCGAACGAACCTATCGAACTGGGGGTGAACACAGCACAATGATTCTCGCATGCCACCTCCAGAATGTTCCACAGGCCATCGATGCCAATCTTCCAAGCCAGCCTTGGTTTCGACTCTGCCACCACAGAGAGCAGGGCGGCGAGGTTATAAATGGTATCAATGTGATAGTCTTTAACCACCTTCGCTATGAGTTCTCCGTTCGTGACATCAGCTACGGCCGACGGTCCACTCTCCTTTAGTTCACCGGCAGGCTCTGCTCCGATGATATAGCCAGCCACAACATGACTGTTACCATACTGTTTTCGTAGTTCTCTGGTCAGCTCCGAACCAATCTGTCCGGTTGACCCAATGACCAAAATGTTCTTCATTATTCTTGATGTGTTTTAACCCTTAGCAGACGATTTAGTGCAAAAATAGTGCAAGCCGAATACAAAGTAAACATGTTTCCTTTGTCAAGGCGCAGCCTATTTGGTGCAAAAATAGTGCAAGTCGAACATAGAGAAAGTTTACTTTCTATATTGAGGTGCTGTCTATTTTATGCAAAATAACAACTTTTTTTTGAGATCCCCGAAAGATTCGGGTAAGAATTTGAAAGTCGATCTTACTTTTTATAAAAAATCACCATATTTATTTTAAGTTTTTGCTGCATTTTATTTTAAGTTTTTGTGCTGTTTTATTTGTAGTTTTAGACATGATTTATTTGTAGTTTTAGATGTGCTTATTTGTCATTTTACTGTAGTTGTAACCTACATACGCCTCGCTTTTTCCCACGCGTTTTATTTTTAAACGAAGGAGTCTGGCACTTTTTATAAAAAATAACATGAAAGCCGTTGCCATGTCAAAAATAATGACTTACTTTGTAGGAAGAACGAATTAAAAACCTAATGTTATGTACGGTAAAATGAAAGAACATCTTAGGCAGAGCCTCGATGCGCTAAGAGAAGCAGGTCTATACAAAGAGGAAAGAATCATTGAAAGCCCGCAAGACGCAGCCATCATGGTCAAGGGGAAAGAAGTGTTGAACTTCTGTGCCAACAACTATCTGGGACTTTCCAACCATCCGCGCCTGATTGAGGCGTCCAAGAAGATGATGGATCGCCGCGGGTTCGGCATGTCTTCCGTTCGTTTTATCTGTGGCACACAAGACATTCACAAAGAGTTGGAAGCCGCCATCAGCGAGTATTTCAAGACCGAGGACACCATTCTCTACGCAGCGTGCTTTGACGCCAACGGTGGATTGTTCGGTGCATTGCTCACCGACGAAGACGCTATCATTTCCGATGCGCTCAACCACGCATCCATCATCGACGGCGTCAGGCTATGCAAGGCTAAGCGTTACCGCTATGCCAACGGCGACATGGCCGAGCTGGAGAAGTGCCTGAAAGAAGCACAGGCACAACGTTTCCGCATCATCTGCACCGACGGCGTGTTCTCGATGGATGGCAACGTGGCACCAATGGATGAGATTTGCGACCTGGCAGAGAAGTATGATGCCTTGGTGATGGTAGACGAGAGCCACTCGGCAGGTGTGGTTGGCGCCACCGGCCACGGTGTGAGTGAGTTGAAAGGCACCTACGGCCGCGTGGACATCTACACGGGAACGTTGGGCAAAGCCTTTGGCGGTGCACTTGGAGGATTCACCACTGGCCGCAAGGAAATCATCGACATGCTGCGCCAGAGCAGTCGTCCGTACCTCTTCTCTAACTCGCTTGCACCGAGCATCATCGGCGCAAGCCTGGAGGTATTCAAGATATTGAAGGAAGGCAACAGCCTGCATGACAAGCTGGTGGAGAACGTTACCTACTTCTGCGATAAGATGCTGGCAGCGGGATTCGACCTCAAGCCCACGCAGAGCGCCATCTGCGCCGTGATGCTTTACGACGCGCCGCTGTCACAGAAATATGCGGCAAAATTGCTGGACGAGGGCATTTACGTCACCGGGTTCTACTATCCGGTAGTTCCGAAGGGCGAGGCTCGCATCCGCGTTCAGCTTTCCGCCGCACACACGCGCGAACAACTGGACAAGTGCATCAACGCCTTCGTCAAGGTTGGCAAGGAGCTGGGCGTGCTGAAATAACGCGCGTGCGACACCTAACGCACCTTGGGGAAAGACAAACATTTTTATAGAATCCAACGCTGTGCGGCTCTGGCTGCACAGCGTTTTTTGTATTGCGAGCCAGTAATCGTAAGCATCTGATTATCAACGGTAAGAATCCAACTCGACAAAAGATATGGAATCAGGGCGCAAACGGCATGCCTTTGGCGCCCAGCCTCATTCACTTTGCCGGCCAATCTCCATGCGATTGAAAACCAATGCCATGCGCTAAGGAAAAACGATGATGGTGGGGTGTCAGAAAACAGAAACTTTTTTGACACGCCACCACTTGAGCAACAAATGGAGGATGGGGTACCCTGCTGATTTCGGTCATCCTACCTTTGGAATGATGAGGTGTGCGCAAAGATAAAAAGGTAAAGATGCGGTGTTCTCAAGCGGCATCTCATTGATTACGAGCCTTAAACGTTACGGTAGTTATTTACAAAACCACTCTTCAACAAAACAAGACAGAGAGAAAGCCCAGGAGAGAAAGAGCGTGGCGTGTCCCGGATGAATATGGAAGCCGCCGCGCCTTCTTTTGCGCTTTCTACATGAACACGTCATCGGATTCAATGGTTAGTGCGATGCCATTGCTTTTAGATTCACCGCTTTCCTGCATGGTGGTTTCCTTTTGCATTTCAGCCAAAACGAGCAGGTAGCCCGCTCGCACAAGCGCCCCCAAACTACAACCCGCCTTCCTCACGATAGCTGTAGTACCGGCCGTCGGTGACGATGATGTGGTCGAGAAAGTAGACACGCATGGTTTCGGCGGCCTGCTTCACGCGCCTGGTCAGGCGGTCGTCCTCGCTGCTGGGCGTGGCGTTGTTGCTGGGATGGTTGTGGCACAAGGCCAAGACCGTGGCGTTGCAGAGCACCGCTTCGCGCATGATGACGCGCACGTCGACGGCCGTTTCGCTGATGCCGCCATGACTGATGCGTACCGACTTGATGAGCTTGAAGTTCTGGTTCATCAGCAAAACCCAGGCCTCTTCCACGTCGAGGTCTTGCATGCGTGGGTGCATGTAGTCGTAGATGGCGGCGGCCGACCCCAAATCTTGCCGCTCTTCAGCCCGTTCCATGGCTCGGCGCTTGGCCAGTTCGCAGGCCGCCAGGATGGTGATGGCCTTGGCCGGACCGATGCCCTTGTAGCGGGTGAGGTCGTGAATGGACTGCTTGCCCAGGGTGTTGAGGTTGTTGTTACAGCCGCTGAGCAGGCGTTTCATCAAGTCGACGGCGCTCTCATCCGTCGATCCCGACCCGATGAGGATGGCCAGGAGCTCGGCGTTTGACAGCGAGGGAGCCCCCAGCCGCTCCAGTTTCTCGCGCGGCCGGTCGTCTTCCGACCAGCGGTTGATGGCCAGACGCGCGGGAACGTCCTGCCTGTTCTCATCCTGAGGAGGACACGGGTGACTGATGTCTTTCCGGTGGTTCATGATGGCGACATTATCGGTAGAACGTCTTGTCGAAAGCGTGGAACTCACCCTTGCCGCGCACGCAACGCTTGTACCAGGCTCCGATGAATCCAAGGCCGTAGCCATAGAGCTGGATGAAGGCGGCCCTGATGCTGAGAAATCCTATTCTTAGGCTATCATTGCGGTAGGAAGAGTCGGTCAAGATGGCCAGACAATAGATGACAAGCGGTGACAACCCGCCCCAAAAGAGACACTTGCCAACGCCATGAGCGCTGAAGTGGCTGCTGGGCAGCGACCACAAAACGAGTCCAAAAATCATGAGGAAACAAAGCAGCGTCGCGCCCAAGGTGAACGCCGCGGGCAGCAGATGCACCAGCCTGAGGCTCTCGGGGTATTTCTTGTAAAGGTTGACGCGGGCGATGCCGCTGTTGAACACCTGCCGGAAGAACTTACGGAAATCAGTACGGCGCTTGTGCCACACCCACGCTTTGGGGAACAGCCGGCAGGAGTAACCGCCCTTGAAAATGCGGATGGAGAAGTCGATGTCCTCGCCGAAGCGCATCTTGCTGAATCCGCCAAGCTCCCGATAAACCTCGCGCCGAACGCCCATGTTGAACGAACGGGGATAAAACTTGTCCAGCTTTTTCTTGCCGCCACGAATGCCTCCCGTGGTGAAGAAGGCGGTCATGGCATACGAGATGGCCTTCTGGGTGTCGCTGAACGACGCATGCGCGCGGTCAGGGCCACCGAACGCGTCGGCAGGGGCAGTGTTCAGCTCCCGTTCCACCTCATGAAAATAACCGTGCGGCACCACCACATCGCTGTCCAGGATGATGAGATACTCACCCGATGCCCGCTCAGCTCCATAATTACGGCTGTCGCCCGGGCCGCCGTTGGGTTTCATGAAATACTTGATGTCCAGCAGGTTTGAATACCTCTCACACACCTTGTCACAAGGACAAGACGACCCATCCTCGACGACCAGCACCTCAAAATCGGTGAATGTCTGCCGCCGCAAGCTCTCCAAGAGCTCATCTATCTCGTCCGGTCTGTTGTACACCGGAACTATTACGCTGTATTTCATATTTTTAGTTAACAAGTTTTTGAGTTCTTGAGTTTTTAAGTTTTTAAGTTTCCAAGTTGCTGGTTATGAATTATGAATTAAGACTTATGAATTATTCCGATTTGTCGCCTTATGAATTATGAATTAAGAATTATGAATTATTCCGTTTTGTCGCCTTATGAATTATGAATTAAGAATTATGAATTATTCCGTTTTGTCGGCCTATGAATTATGAATTATGAATTATGAATTATGAATCATTCCGCTTTGTCGGCTTATGAATTATGAATTATGAATTATGAATTGTTCCGCTTTGTCGCGTCATCAACTATAAAGTAAAAGAGGTTACAACACCCATTCCGATGCAGTAACCTCTCGTTCTTCCCCTCCGTAAAGAGAGACTTGTATATTCTTTATAAAAGTCTATTATTCGCTCACGCGGTTCAGGTAACTGCCATCACGGGTGTCTACCTGAATCAGCTCACCCTCGTTGACGAACAGCGGAACGCGCACTTCTACGCCTGTCTCGAGCGTGGCCGGCTTGGTGGCGTTGGTGGCGGTGTTGCCCTTGATGCCCGGTTCAGAGTGGGTGATGCGCAAAACGGTCTTCACGGGCATTTCAGCCAACAGCACGCTGCCGTCGCTGGTGTCGGTGACAACCTCCACCACGTCGCCCTCTTTCATGAAGTCTCCACCCGTCACGGCCGACTTGGCTAAGGGAATCTGCTCGAAAGTTTCCTGATTCATGAAGATGCAACCCGTAGAATCTTCATACAGATACTGATAGGGACGACGCTCTACGCGCACGTCTTCCAACTTGAAGCCTACCTGGAAGGTACGTTCCAAGACACGGCCGTCTGAAACATTCTTCAGCTTGGTGATCATGACTGTGTTACCCTTGCCCGGCTTTCTGTGCTGAAAATCGATGCAAGTCCAAATCTTTCCGTCAAGACGGATACATGTTCCGATCTTTATTTCCTGTGAATTGATCATTTGTTTGTTTATCTTGAAAAATTAGTTGTGTCGCTCGTAACGCATTATAAAAACGGTGCAAAGTTACGAATAAATTGCAGAAAAGCATACTTTTTGAGCCGAAAAATAGCTTAATCCTTTGTTATTCCGAAAATAATGAGTACTTTTGCACCCCAAAGCAACCAGAAACAATAATATAAATATCAATAACAATGAAAAGAACATTTCAGCCACACAACAGAAGAAGGGTGAACAAGCACGGATTCCGTGAGAGAATGGCAACGAAGAATGGTCGCCGCGTACTGGCTTCGCGCCGTGCCCATGGCCGCAAGAAACTAACCGTTTCTGACGAACATCACGGCAAATAAGCAAGCATGGCTTAACGGGCGTGACGCCAAAAAGCAGCAAAGAAACGTGTCTTTGCTGCTTTTTGCATCTTTCAACGCACCAGTGGCGGCAGTTAACCCACGCTCAACGCACCAGAGACAACAGTTAACCTGCGCTGAAAAAACAAGAACTTTTATTTTGTATTATCTGCGAATTGACCTATCTTTGCATAAGACAGGCAGCCATGAATTTGGCCACACAACATCAACAAGCCATCAACAAGGAGAATGAAATCATCTGAATTTTTCTGCAAATTTAAGAGCTTTTACCTGTGGGGGAATCTCCTGGGCATGGCCGTCGCCATTGTTTTGGTATGTCTCGGCGTGCGGTTTGGCCTCAACATCTACACGCATCACGGTGAATCGATTGCCATTCCAAACGTCAAGCGGAAATCATTCAAGGAAGCAGAGGAGACATTAAGCAGGCTGGGACTGAAGGCTGTGGTGAGCGACACGGGGTATGTAAAGACGATACCCCCCGACTGCGTCCTGGAACAAACGCCCGCGGCTGGCGACAAGGTGAAGACCGGACGCATCATCTACCTCACCATCAACGCCTCAAAATCACCAACCATCACCCTACCAGACGTCATCGACAACAGTTCTCTGCGGGAGGCAGTGGCCAAACTCACGGCCATGGGCTTCAAAGTGGGCAAGCCTCAATTCATCCCCGGTGAGAAAGACTGGGTGTACAGCATTCTGGTCCGCGGAAAACATGTGATGACGGGAGACAAGATTTCCATTGATGACACGGTCATCATACAAGCGGGAAACGGCATGCGCAACTCTTCTGACGTGATTGACTATGTTGATCCGGTTTATCCCGGGCACGGAACAAGCGAGGGGGATGACGAAGATGGATTTGAAGAGGTGACGGAACCGGAGGCGGAAACCGAGGAGACAACAACTCATCCGCAAGAGGTCAAGCCGCCCAATCCGAGCAAACCGGAACCCACCGCGCAACAAAAGAAAGAACCGACGGTGCCCAGGAAGAACGAGCCGGCGACGCCTAAATCACCCAGATCCACTCCAAAATAAGAATAGATGGCCGAAGAAGCACAGGACATGACATTGTTGGAAGACGATGAGGAACAGCAACTTTATGAGCATTTCCGCATCGTAGTTGACAAAGGACAGGAGCCTTTGCGGGTGGACAAATATATGTTTGAACGCCTGAAACATTCCAGTCGTAACCGCATTCAAAAGGCCGCGGACGCCGGATTCGTGCATGTAAACGGCCAACCCGTGAAGAGCAACTACAAGGTGCGGCCCTTGGATGTCATCACCCTGATGCTGGACGCGCCGCAACACGACCATACCATTGAGGCCGAAGACATCCCCTTGGACATCGTGTATGAAGACACCGACCTGATGGTGGTGAACAAAGCTCCCGGCATGGTGGTGCATCCGGGCGCCGGAAACTTTCACGGAACGCTGATTAACGCCGTGGCCTGGCACCTGAAAGACTTGAGTTCTTTCGACGCCAACGACCCCGCAGTGGGATTGGTGCACCGCATCGACAAAGACACCAGCGGTCTGCTGGTCGTGGCCAAGACACCGATTGCCAAGACAAAGCTGGGACTTCAGTTTTTCAACAAGACCACTCACCGCAGCTACAACGCCCTGGTGTGGGGCAACTTCAACGAGGATGAAGGGCGCATAGAGGGCAACATCGGCCGAGACCCCAAGGACCGGTTGCGCATGAACGTGTTTCCACCCGACAGTGAGACGGGCAAAAGCGCCGTCACGCATTATCGCATACTCGAGCGCTTCGGCTATGTAACGCTCGTGGAATGTATCTTAGAAACGGGAAGAACGCACCAGATACGCGCCCACATGAAACACATTGGGCACCCGCTGTTCGGCGATGAGCGATATGGAGGCACGGAAATCCTGCGCGGACAACGCAGCTCAACGTACAAAGCATTCATCCAAAACTGCTTCAAGGCGTGCAACCGACAAGCCCTGCACGCCAGGACATTGGGATTTGTACATCCCACAACAGGCCGACAGATGGACTTCACCTCCGACCTGCCCAACGACATGCGGCAGCTCATCGACAAGTGGAGCATCTACGTTCACGGCACCAACAACGACACTTTTGAAGAATAAACAAAAACATACAACAATCATGAATCATCTGAAACGGAACATTGCCATCGTTTGCGGTGGCGACTCGTCGGAATACGACGTATCTCTACGCTCGGCACAAGGGCTCTACTCGTTTTTCGACAAAGAGCGATACAATGTCTACATCGTCACCATCAAGGGACAAGACTGGAACGTTTGCTTTGACAACGGCGACACGGCCAGCATCGACAAAAACGACTTCTCGTTCGTGAAAGAAGGTGAAGCCGTGCTTTTCGACTATGCCTACATCACCATTCACGGCACTCCGGGCGAGAATGGCATCATGCAGGGCTACTTTGAGCTGTTGCACTTGCCCTACTCTACCAGCGGTGTACTGGTGGAAGCAATGACCTTCAACAAGTATGTATTGAACAACTACCTCTCCGCATTCGGCATCAAAGTGGCCAAAAGCATGTTGGTGAAACGTGGGGAAGAGGACAGGCTCTCTGAGCAGAAGGTGCGAGAAACCATCGGCATGCCTTGCTTCGTGAAGCCTGTCGCTGACGGTTCGAGCTTCGGTGTGACCAAAGTGAAGAACACAGACCAGCTGGCTCCGGCCTTGCGCGTGGCCTTCATGGAGAGCGACACGGCCATGATTGAGCATTACATGGATGGAACCGAACTGTCCATCGGCTGCTACAAGACCCGCGGGAAGAGCGTGGTATTCCCTGCGACAGAGGTGGTGACCAGCAACGAATTCTTCGACTACGATGCCAAATACAACGGACAGGTGCAGGAAATCACGCCCGCACGCATCTCCGAGACTACCGCCAAGAGGGTGGCTGAGGAAACAAGTAAGATCTATGACATCCTGCAATGCAACGGCATCATCCGCATTGACTACATCATCACCAAGGATGAAGAGGGACAAGACGTGGTGAACATGCTCGAGGTGAACACCACTCCGGGCATGACACCTACCAGCTTTATTCCACAACAGGTACGCGCCGCAGGACTGAACATCACCGACGTGCTGACCGAAATCGTAGAAAACCAATTCTAACTCCCCATCATGCATATCCCATCCGAATTCGACTCCATACGTCCCTTCGAGCCCGAAGAGCTGCCGCAAGTGTTCGATCGGCTGTTGGCCGACCCACAGTTTCAGCAGGTGTTGGCCTATCTTTATCCCAACGTGCCAACGGATGCAATTGCCCAGCGGCTGCATGCCTGCAAGACGAACGTTGACTTTCAGAAGACATTCTGCTATGAATTCCTGCAGAAGCTGTTGGCGCAGAAAGCCAAGAGTTGCGACATGGACGCCACGGCCATCAGCAATGAGCGCAACTACACGTTCATCAGCAACCACCGTGACATCGTTCTCGATTCGGGACTGTTGGCAAAACTGCTGATAGACCACAACTTTCCGACCACCTGCGAGATTGCCATTGGCGACAACCTGCTGTCACTACCATGGGTCAAAGACTTGGTGCGCATCAACAAGGCCTTCATCGTTGAGCGCAGTGTGTCGTTCCGAGAGATGCTCGCCACCAGCAAACGGCTCTCCGCCTACATGCACTTCGCCATCGGAGAGAAGAAGGAAAACATCTGGATTGCGCAGCGGGAGGGACGTGCGAAGGATTCTGACGACCGCACGGCAGAAAGCATATTGAAGATGATGGCCATGGGGGGAGAGGGCAACATCATCGACCGACTGCGACAACTGCACCTGGTTCCGCTCACCATCTCGTACGAATACGACCCCTGCGACTACCTCAAAGCAGCCGAGTTTCAACTGAAGCGCGACAACCCCGGATGGAAGAAAGGACCGCAAGACGACATCGTGAGTATGCAAACGGGCATCATGGGCTACAAGGGGCACATCCACTATCACTGTGCACCCTGCATAGACGATTACCTCAGCACGCTGGATGCCAACATGCCGAAGGCTGATTTGTACCGCATGATAGCCGCGCACATCGACCAAGAGATACACCGTAACTACCGCATCTATCCCAACAACTACGTCGCCTGCGACCTGTTGGAAGGGAACAACGCCGCATCGAGCCACTACACACCACAAGACAAAGCTACGTTTGAGCAATATCTGTCGGACCAACTCGCCAAGATAGACATCCCCAACAAGGATGATGCCTACTTGAGAGAGCGCATGCTCACGATGTATGCCAATCCTCTGAAAAACCATTTGGCCGCATGTTGAGATTCTCCGCCCTCGCCCTGAGCGTTGTAAGCCTGTTGACAGCCTGCACCATCGCACCCTACGAGGCAGGCGACGGACGGTACTCGTACCTCAAGGCTGAGATGGCAGACATGCACACCGCGGCTAAATGCAAGGTAGATTATGCGGTGACGGACACCGATGAGAAGCTCACATTCAGCACACCCTTCAACTGTCATTGGGCCACCACGCCCGACAGCACCTACCGAACCATGCTCTATTATAAAAAATCACCTGACAAAACGGAAGGGAACACATGCGTCACAGTGTGGGTGCTGCACCCCATGAAACCATCAAAAAACACCCCCACCGACCCCGTAAAGCTGCAAAGCAGTTGGCTGAGCCAAAACAAGAAGTACATCAACCTGCGGTTGGGCGTGATGTCTGGAAAGCCCGATGACGAGAAACAGAAGCAAAAGATTGGCATTGTGCTCAACAAACAAGTAACAAACGCCAATGGCAAAAAGGCCGTTGACCTACAACTTCTGCACAACCGCAACCACGTTCCGGCATATTACACCAAGACCCTTTACATCAGTATCCCCACAACTTCCTACAAATCCGGCGATTCCATCCGCCTCAAGGTAAACACCTACCAGGGCATGGTGGAGAAAACATTTGTTTTGTAGGCTGTTGATGCACCATCTTTTCAAAGGAGTGTAATGGCCACTGCCAATCAAAGGCATGCGGTTTTCATACATTATTTCCCCAAAATCTCATTCTCAGTAGCAGAAAGAGAACAGCCCCTTGCATTCACCCAAGTCAGCAAAGGTTCTTGTCTGGCTTGGTTTATTGGCTGCTTTACCATAATATATAGGCTACAAACAGCGTTTCTCACACCCCCTATATAAGGTATAATCATGTAAGGGCGGTTCTATAAATTAGCTTTGACAGATTGTGAGACTATTTTCGAGGTCAATTTGTTTGTGAGTGAAAGAGTATAGCGAGCTATACGACTGAACGAACAAGCAAATTGAACCGAAAAGAGTACACAGGATGACAAAACGTAAAAAAGACTGACCTTAGAAAAACTTTACGGTGGTAATTTATAGAACCGCCCGTAAGAAACGCCGCATTCTCTTTAGTGCCCCATTCGTGAAGTATCAACCTCCTTTACTTTCTTTTCCTTGTAGCCACCGAACTTATAGACAACAGTAAAAGTAACTGTCGACCAATTGAAATTGATCTTCATACGATAGTCTTGGTTTCCTTGCACGGAACGGGTGTCGAAGAAATTGTTGAAGATGTTGTTGCCATTGAGGCGCAGCCCCCATTTTCCGTTGTGTGACGACCATTGCAGTTTGGCATTCATTTGGAAGATGGGACTGATGTCGTAAACTCCTTGTATTGCTTTCGACTGAAAGAAAGGATTCAGAATAAGGCGCACGTCCTGTGTTTTGCAAAGTTTTACCGATGCGGTACCTCCAAGAATGGCATAAAGTTTCTTGCGGTTGAATGGCAAGTCGAAGAAACGACTGCTCTTATCGTGCTTGTAAGTCCCTGCGACAAACACGTTACCGCTGAGCCATTTGCCTGCACTGAAGATGACAGAGGCCTGCAATACGAATCTATTTGAATAATCGAAGTTGGTTTCTTTCATGATGACAGCCATGCGGTCAGCTGTCTGGTAGGGCAACTGCACGAAATAGTCGGGTCTGAGATTTGCGAAAGCCATCAGCGTATAACGTCTTTTTATCTGCCACATCAGGTTGACATTATATTCAGAGTAGGGCTTCAAATTGGGATTACCATGTACCTCTGTGTAGGTGGATGAATAAAAAACATTGCTCATGGTTGACCAATAGCTCGGAAACACTGAATTGGAATTGAAGGAGAGGTTGAGCAAATGGTTGTCGTTGATGCTCCACAAAGCATTGAGCGTAGGATAGATACGCCATTTATTCCACATCGGGGAGTGGTATTGCTCGGCAGCAACGGATGCTTCAAGACTGATTGCCTTATTGACCTGCTTGCTGAAACCTGCATACATGTTCCATATCCGCTCATTGATGTCAACGCTGCTGGTCGCATTGGGCAGAATGTTTCCCGTTTTATCGAGGGTGTTCTGATAGCTCTTGTTGCTCGCAAACTGTCCTTTCACGCCATACGACAACCCCCACCCATGCGCCAATGAATGGTTTTGATCTGCCGTAAACATCCATTTATTGATGGTCTGTTCACTACCACTTGTCAGGTTGCGTTCTGTTTCAGTCGTTTTTTCATCCGCCTGCATCGTGCCGTCAAGCCATTGTTGCTGCGGTGTGCGATAGTAGGTGTACGAGCCGCTAAGGGTAAGTCCGAAAGGAAGTGAATAGTTTAGATCAACATTGTGCAGATACTCATGACTGTCAAGGCGCACTCTGCTTACGCTCAAACCTGTCGTTTGGCTGTTAGAGCTGTTCTTTTTCCAATTTCCTGTATAGGCAATGTCGAGACGATGATTCTTGCTGAACGCATAATTCATACCCAATCGGTAGTAGTGCCTAATGCCAAACGACTTCTGCCAAGTTTCGTCATAATAGCCTACACGTTTGTTGCCCAAGGGATGATTGACTATGTGCGAAGATTCACCGTATGAATTGCCTTCAACGAATTGATAGTTTGCATCCAGACCAAACTTGCCTCTTTGCATGGAAAGGGCAAGATTACCAAAGCCAGTTGAATATTTCCTTTGCTGCAATCCACCAACCATCTGTCCCGACAACCGATTGGTGCCGGCATTATCTTTCGTGACGATGTTGATTGCCATGCCACGAACATGATAGCGAGCCGGCGCAGACAACATCACCTCTGCCTTTGCCAACTGTGCGGCAGGCATCGCTTTCAATCTGTCTGCCAGCTGTTCTTGCGTCAACGTAGTGGCTTGTCCATTGATAATCAACGTCACCTCATTGCCCAAGAGGGAGATACTACCAGTAGCATCGCTGACACCGGGAATGCGTGTAAGAGCCTCATAAGCGTTGTCGGCAGGCAACTGCTTCATCAGCAACGGCATATTGTACAATAGCATGCCACGCTCTGCCTTGACGATGGGGCGCGAGCCCTTTACCATTACTTCAGGAAGATTGTGCATCATAGATTCCATGGTGAGTGAATCTTTTGAACTTTGCGCTTGTGCATGAATGGATAAGGTGGATACCAAGACACATGCTAAGAAAAACATTCTACATCTCATTTGCTGCTGATGTTGGTTGAGTTTGACTGATTCGGCGAATGAACACTTCGCAAATATAAAAAAAAAATCATGAACCCAAAATTTATTTAGAATGAATCGACAAAAAAACTTGTATATAATTGACAATAAAGGTATTATCACCAGAAGCCATCAAAGAAAAGGTACAGCGCTTTCGAGCATGATTCAATGATAAAGAAGAAAGGCCGTCCACCAGCGAATGCCACCGATGTTCAATCTACATAAGAGAGTTTGGAACGGAGTGCAGTGTTTGTCAATCGTCCACAAATCGTTGACTATTTTTACCAATTATTACCCCAAAAACAGCCTTTCAAAACTTTCAATCTGGAAAAAATCAATAGGCTGGCAGGAGGTAAACAGGAAGTAATTGGGCCAAGAAATTCGACTATTTACCATCAAAAGCATGCCATAACCTGATTAAAGGTTTCACTTTGGCAGACAATCTACAGGTTGTTGCCGTGTTAAAGCATGCATATTGCCCACTTAAAGCAATGCTTTTGTCTACAAAACGCATGAAGCATGAGAACTAATTGCCGACAAAAGACCATAACACACTATCTATCAACAAGATATAAGAACCATTCATCCATAGCGTATTTTCGGTCAGACGCAAGGCTGTTTGCAAATACGCCCGGCATGAAGAGGCACGTTGTCAAGAAAAATCACGCGCGTGCCCTCACGCTGTTCAACTCGCTTTCTCACAAAAAACCGCACCTTGCCATCGCCCATCAGAATGGTTGCACGCTGCCTTCAAACTTCACTACCGAAATAAAAAAAAAAGAAAAAATAGCCATTTATAATCCATTATTCGTTTTTTTTATACTTTTGCAACGATAAAGCCAAAACAAACATAAAAAAGCAACAATTTTTAAAACAGCCGTCTTGAAGATGTGTAGTTCAATTCTCGAAGACTTGCAACATATTGACATGTGGTACGACACATATATCCATCAAGAAATCAAAACTAAAAAAAACAAGAAAAGATGAAAAGAACATTCACGATTAGCATTTTATGCATGTTATTTGCCGGCATTTCGATGGCCGGATTCGCACAGACCGGCAAGATAGAGAGCGAATTCCGCATTCAGGGTTCTTCACGCAGGGTACAAGAGTTTCAACCTCATGAACGGGGCATTGAATTAAAATACAATGTTCTGAAGAACTTTTGTTTAGGTTTGAACTACAGCACATCCATCGCGCTCTTCAAGCTCAATGGTGTAAAAGACTATTATACCAGTGACTTGCTTGGTGCCAAAGTAGGTTACACCTTTCTCAACAAGTCGCATTTCAGCATGCAGGTGGCTTGTGGCGCAGCAACCCAAGTCAGGCGAGAAGGCAAATGGAACTACAGTTGTTATGACGTTGGCGTATATTCCTATGTTGGCAACGGCAGGATCAGACCGGTCATAGGCATACTACTGAAGAGATATGATTCGCACGACGCCGCATTCTCTGACTACACCAGATGCATGCTGACCCTTGGACTGAACACCCGGTTTTGACACGGGTGGTGAGAAGAAAACAGAAACCGGTAGCTTTTTGAACGTAAAAAGACAAAAAGCTACCGGTTTCAAGTTCGTTTACCACCAGTTATGCACATGGTACACTATACGGGGACGGTTCTTTGCCCACGCCGTACCAATGGCTCTGGCTGCCGCTATTCGTGCTTGATTGAGTGCAAGCTCATTACGCTGCTCTTGCAACTTATACTTCCATTCCCTTGCATCAAGAGCGCTTATTCTTTTCTTGATAGAAGCAAAAAGAACCTTCGCCTTGGCGTAAGCAGGCGACTGCGGATTGATTTGCGAAAGCAGTTCGCCAGCTCGCTCAGCAGCGTCAGCATCTTGGGAAGCATTCCATATAGCAGTGGCTTGCGCCAGCATTTTATCCCCCTCCTGCGCTAACATCTTGTTGTAGAAGCTTAGCATCAGTCGATTAGCTTGCGTGTACAAAGGTTCACACGCAGAGGGTATGGACGACAACTCGTCGATGGCTGCGTCGAACTCTTGCTTGCCTGCCAGCGTTTTAGCGTGTTGTAATATTGACGTACCGTTTAGTTGGTAGTACTGCAATATCTTTTCTTTAGCTTTTTCCACGAACGCTTTTAATTCAGCATCACGACCATTTAAGGTGTTAAATGCCTGCATATAGGCTTTGTTCTTGGAGGTGCCCACCCCTTTAACCTGCACGTTTTTAGAAGAGAAAAGCGTGCCCGTAACACCGTCGCCAATACACAAATTGATGTTCAGCGTATAAGCATACATGGTAGGAGCTGTTTCTGTCACATCCTCTGTTACGACACTGGCCTTTGGAACAAGTACGAAACGCTGATTAGCCACATTGCCAAATCCGCATGACGTGATGATGCTTCCCAATTTACTATACACTACTTTCTCGACAGATGCAGGAATTTCGCTTGTCTCGTCGATATAAGGAGACACGTTTATTTGCTGCGTATTCTGCGCATAAGCGGTAAGACTCATGACACCAAGTGTCAGAGTACAAATGCACTGTCTTATTTTCATGATTTTCCTCCTAAAATAATGTTTATCTCGCCCAATCCTATCACGTCAATCTTGCACTTCACGCCTGTGGTTTCCTCTATGTACTTTTTCAACTCCCTGCCAAACCAGTCGGCTGTTGTACCTCTTGTCTGTCCATTCGCTGTGGTATAAGTCATCGGAATGCGCACCTCATCGAAGAACACCTCGTTCTCGGTCTTGTCTTCCAAATTGTAATTTCCCTTCATGGCATGCGCTGCAACCCAATCTTCTATCAGTTCGCTGAGTTCCTTATCTTGATATTCCTTCTCATAATTGATGTCGCAATTGTTGGCTAATGTCAAACGCACGACAATATGCCTACCCGACTCGAATAGCTTTTGATAGTAGCTGTCCATGTCTGAGATAAACTTGTCTTTGAAACTCAGCACGGCTTCTTCCAACTGATTGACAAGCTGTGTGCCATTGGCAGAAGTACCCCTTCCTATGTTCCCTTGCGATATAGGCTCTGCGCTATAAGCATCGGTAGCACCCACGTTAAACTCTACATACTTGTAGGGACCATCTTTCTTGATGGTATAATACAGTTCTACGATGATGTCGGCTTTTGCCGTCTTGTTGAGCATGTCAATAGTAGACTGTTGCAAGCCACCCCCGGCAGTAGTCATGTTGTCGCGAGCCGACCGAGACTTTAGCTTTCCTAACATTGTCTTCAGGTCTTCCACCTTATAATTCTCCCTCGTCATGAAGTCTTGCATGGCGCTAATCACCATGCTCACGTCAGGATTCTCGTCAAAGGCTTTCTGAAAGTCCGGTTCTTCTACCTGCTGTCCCTCCGCATTGGTATGCGTTGTCATAAAATGGTTCTGCACAAACCATGTCCTCGAAGGAATAATCATCAGTTTAGGTTTCTTTGCCTGGCCATATCCCACTATGGTCACGAAGCACATTAGAAATAAGATATAAATTTTCTTCATCTTCATGTTATCATTAATTTTATTGATACTGTGCTGTCAGCGTTGTTTTTAATACATAAACAGAAAAACGATCTGCCACAATTCTCACATGCGGCAAATCGTTTCATACGAAAGGTTATTAATAAGAAAATCCTGAAGAGCCTTGCTTTAAAATGCCGTCTCGTTTCATTTTCTCTCTCAGGTTGTCGTACATTACCTGCACATACAGCCCTACCTTGTATCCCTTTTTCACCTCCCTGCGATCTTGGCCGGAGGGAACACCATCGGTGGTGACATTGATGAAAGACAAATACTCTTTAGCATCCTCAAAGAAATTGTAGAAATACTCAAAGTTATCTATCGCCACCTGTCCGTTACCTTGGTTTGAGAATATTGCAGGAGTAGCGCGAGCGTTGGCTGAACCGGGTATTCCCCTGAACAAACAAGCATGTACCGCATTCTTCTTGGCTTGCTCTATTGCCTTGTTGACATTCTTGCCAAATCCCCACACCTTGAGGTGCTTGGTGCCGTTCTGCCCTACCGCAACAGTAGAAACCTCATAGTTTGCCCATTCCGTAAGATACTTTTGCTTATCTATTTTCTTGCATAGTCCTTCGATGGGAAAGAAAAGCAACGCTACAAGAGCAAGCAATACTATCTTTTTCATTTCATATCTTTTTAGAAATTAACCTTGACACCTGCGCCGATGGACAATTTTCCAAATCGGTTGGGCGTGTCAACATACAATTCACCTTCGCTAAACTTATATGAATAGTCAGCACGCACGAACAGCTGTACGGGATAGAACACCTGCAAGCCTACTTTCACTCCACCATGTGCGAAATATGCTATACGCTTACTATAAGAATTGTCATTGTCTGAACTTGTGTCGCCCAACAATCTGCAATAATCGCCACCTATACCAACATTAGGCATAATCTCAAGAATACGAATTGGATGAATAGCCACAGCACCATTCAATGAGAACGGAATGTAATGAGGACGCAACAACTCATCAGCTGTTTTAGAACCTGTTTCTACAATCTTGTCTCCCATATGGTAACCTATAGAGATACCTGTAAAATACATCATGCCAAGTGTATTCTTCGTTTTTAAAAGATAGTCTATATCCACTTGAGCATAGTTATATCCTCCAAGCACACCAGACACGCTGACAGAGAGTTTCAAGTCTTTCTTCTCTTTCAAGAACATACCCTCTTTCATCGTCTTGCCAGATATCTTATAAAACTTACTGCAATCGGTCTCACCCATTGCGTCAGTTCTGTTATCAAATACTTCCGTAGCGCGTACGAATCCTACCTTCTTGTATTCCAAGTTACCACTCTCGTCCTCAACGACCTTGAACACACGGTAACGGTCAGAGTTGCGCAAACCTTCCTTACGTCCAATTTTTGCCGCAACAGGATTAACCTCAAATATAGTACTTGTTACCTGCCATTTGTCTATCTTACGCTCCAAAGCATCTAATGCGCTGTTCAATGTAGCCACGGCGTCTATGTCATCAGGAGAAACTTCCATGCTTCCTTTAGAGAGCACACGATTAAACTTAGTGGCTTTATTGTCATCCTTTGATTCGTATGCGTTGTTTACAGCCTCTACAAACTCTAAATCCACCTTTAGGTTATCATAAAAGCTCTTATTTGCGGCAGAAGCGTCTTTGTCGAGCCAGTTGTTCCACACCTCTGTCAACACAGTGTCATTAAGAACAGCTTTGAAGACGTATGAATCTACACTTTTACCATCATTATCACTCAACACGACAACATAAGAGTTGCCAATCAACTTCTTGTCCGCCGCATTTAAGGTATTTACCTTAGCCACGTTAGCATTCAACACATCAGCGTCTGTCTTGCTATAACGTGTACGCTTTGCAAGCAAAGATGAATTGAACACGTTGCCATCGTATTGCAACCAATAATCCAACACTTGCTTACCTACATTCTTTGCCAACAGCTCTTTGCGTATCTCTTCTGCTTTTTCTTTAAGCACCTGCTTCTTCTTGCCTACAATCTCATTACCTACCACACCGATTTGCGTACATGGTATTTTGTTAATGTCGAATTTACCCGACATAAACTCACAGCTGTCAATACCTTGCGTAAAAGCTCCGCCGCCCATAGAGATTATAGAGATGGCACAACGGTTATAGTCAAACGTTTCCTGCGTAGGCACCTTTGATACTTCTTGAGCATAAGACACAACACCTCCAAAGAGAAATGCGACAAAAAGTAACTTTTTTCTCATTTTTGTGAAATTTTAATTAATACTATGTTTAGAAAATCTGATTATCCGCAAGATATTTTGCTAATGCGGCACGATTCACCACGACATTCATGATGACACCGCGTCGCGCCTGTGGCTTGAACTTGTCTTTTTCTAACCGTAGTTCGTGTACAAATTTCAGATAATCGCCACCAGCAGAGAAAAAAGAGCCAAAAAAGTCGGCATGCTGCTGCTCCGTCAAAGGATTGGAAAGAACCGGCTGTATCATCCTATGCTCCCCGTACGAGCTGCTGACGTTCTTAAAAATGATGTCGTACACCGCCTTGCGCATGGCATCTTCCTTAGCTTGTTGATATGTCTGACCGACGCCTTGAACTCGCAACACATACTCACCCATGCCCTTGTTAGCTATCGCAGTGGTGGAAAAGGTACTGTAATAGATATTTTTGGGCGTACAGGCACAAAACAACGTTATTAAAAAAAACAATAAAAAAGAATGGTTCACTTTCATAGATACGATTCTCATTTAACTATATTTATCATATTTCTTACTTTTTGCAAAAATAAAGAATCGTTCTTTTTTATAACAATATTTTTCTTATAATTGTTTTTTTTAACGGTGTTCTGATTAAAATAAACTTATATTAACATAAAATACGGAACTTCGGAGGATTTTAACAGCAAAAGGGGATACACCGTTTGGCATATCCCCTTTGCTCATTATTATATCGAGAGAATTATTTTCCGTTCACCAGTCGCATGGTGTCGCGTGCGATGACAATCTCTTCATCGGTAGGAATCACACAAACCGTCACCTTGGAATCGGGAGCAGAGATGATGGCTTCCTTGCCACGAACCTTGTTGGCTTCGGCATCCATCTTCACACCCAAGAACTCTAAGTTACTGCAAGCAGCCAAACGAGTTCCTGTTTGGTTTTCACCCACGCCAGCCGTCCATACGATGATGTCGACACCTCCCATGGCGGCAGCGTAAGCTCCGATGTATTTCTTGATGCGGTAGTCGTACATCTGAAGAGCCAACTGCGCCCGCTTATTACCCTCAGCAGCGGCATTCTCTATATCGCGCATGTCAGAAGAGATGCCCGTAATACCAAGTACGCCACTCTCCTTGTTTAGATAATCAGACATCTCTTGCGGCGTTTTGTGCAACTTCTCCATTAAGAACGTAACGACCGACGCATCGATATCACCACTGCGCGTACCCATCATCAATCCTTCGAGCGGCGTTAATCCCATTGACGTGTCAACGCATTTGCCGCCTTTGACGGCAGAAACACTGGCTCCGTTACCTATATGACAGGTGATGATGCGCATGTCCTTGATGTCCTTGCCCAAGAACTCACACACACGCTGTGACACATAACGATGACTGGTTCCGTGGAAACCGTAACGGCGTACATGATATTTCTCGTACATCTCATAAGGCACGGCATAAAGATAAGCGTAATCGGGCATGGTGCTATGGAACGCATTATCAAACACGGCTACTTGTGGAACGTGAGGCATGAGCGCGTCAACAGCCCTAAGTCCACGCAAGTGTCCAAGATTGTGCACAGGAGCCAGGTCGCATAAGCTCTCAATACCATCCTCCACACTCTTGTCGACGAGGGTGGATTTTTCGTACAGGTCGCCACCTTGCACGACACGATGTCCAACGGCATCAATCTCGTCAAGACTGTTGATAGCCCCCAACTCCTTATCCATGAGAATGGAGAACACGAAGTTCACGCCTTCTTTATGGTCGGGCATGTCGTGCATGATTTTCTTTTTCTCTCCATTGGGCAACGTTACTTTCACAAAGGCCTCATCGAGACCGATACGCTCTGCAATACCTTGAGCCAACACAGACTCGTTGGTCATGTTGTAGAGTTTATACTTGATAGAGCTGCTTCCGCAGTTTAATACTAAGATGTTCATTGTTAAGTTTATGAGTTAAAAGAGCCTCTCCCCCTGCCCCTCCCCAAAAGGGAGGGGAGTAGTTAGCTGTATGATGTTGAATTATGTTGTAGAACTATCAATTTGTGAGCTTGTCAATTAAACCAACTATCTATTCCCCTCCCTTTCGGGGAGGGGTTAAGGGGTGGGGCTGTAATTTGTAAACTATATCACCTCTCCTCCTCTTTCTTGGCATCTTGCGCCTGGCAGGCGGTGATGGCCACCATATAATAGATGTCGTCTACCGAGCATCCGCGGCTAAGGTCGTTCACTGGGCGAGCAATACCTTGTAAGATAGGTCCTATGGCAATGGCATTGCCCAAGCGTTGTACCAGCTTATAGCCAATGTTTCCTACTTCCAAATTGGGAACCACCAATACGTTGGCATTGCCAGCGATAGCACTGCCTGGTGCTTTCTTTTGTCCTATCGATGGCACCAGGGCGGCATCGGCTTGCAACTCACCATCGATTTTGAGTTGTGGTGCACGTTGTTTAGCCAATTTTGTGGCTTCTGCCACTTTTGCAACGACCTCATGAGAGGCACTGCCCTTGGTAGAGAAACTCAACATCGCTACGCGTGGTTCCTTAAATCCTGCCACACTCTTTGCCGTTTCAGCGGTAGTCACGGCAATTTGAGCCAACTGATCCACATCGGGAACAGGGGTAACAGCCACGTCACCCATAACCACTACGCCATTCTCGCCATACTCCTTTGCTTGCGTAATCAACAGCATGGCACCACTCACGCAAGTGACACCGGGTGCGCACTTAATGATTTGCAGTGCTGGGCGCAATGTATCTCCCGTCGTACTCAAGGCGCCGCTAATTTGTCCATCGGCACCTTCGGTCTTGATGATCATGCAGCCCAAGTATAAAGGATTCTTCACTAACTCGCGTGCCTGTTCAATCGTCATGCCCTTTTTCTTGCGCAGTTCGGCAAGCAATGCGGCATATTCCTCTGCTTTTGGATTGTTCAGAGGATCTACGACTGTAGCCTTGCCGATGTTTTCCAATCCACGCGCCTCAGCCAGTTTGTGAATTTCTGCAGGGTTCCCAATGAGAATGATGTCTGCGATGCCGTCGGCCAACACGCGGTCAGCGGCCCGTAGCGTCCGCTCCTCCAATGCTTCGGGGAGTACGATACGTTGCTTGTCAGCTTTTGCTCGCTCAACAATTTGTTTTAATAAATCCATGATGTTGCTATTTATATTTAGGTTTGTGTCATGATGTCGGCATCAACATGCCTTCGCCGGGTGCCGGTGTTAAAAGAAGCGGGAAACCCATTGAGACCATTGAGATTGCAATTGCAAAAATAACAAATATTATCGACATGCGGAATGAAACGTCCATAAAAATACCAAACATCGCAAAAAGGACTGCATTCCACGAAAGAATACAGTCCTTAATTTGTTTCCGGGCGGTTCTATAAATTACCGCCGTAAAGTTTTTTGTATGTTGGACAGTTTACGTTTTGTCATCTTGCGGTCTCTTTTTGGTTCAATTTGTTTATTCGTTCAGTCGTATAGCCCGCTATACTCCTTCACTCACAAACAGATTGACCACAAAAACAGCCTCGCAATCTAACAAAGCTAATTTATAGAACCGCCCTTCCTTGCATCTAACCGTCCATTAAGGATTCTGCGTCAAGTTAGGATTTGCATTGATTTCCTTTACAGGAAGCTGATGTAAGTATTCCTTGGCGTCTGTTGCCATCTTCCTCTGTACCGAAGCAGGATGGTTAGAAGAGACCTTCACTTCCTTTCCGTCCTTATCCATCGCCTCGTAACCTTTCGTGCGGTCGATGGTTTCCTTCCAGCGTTTCATGTCAAACCAGTTGGTGCCTTCGCCCCAAAGTTCTATACGACGTTGGAATCGAACCTCCTTGCGTAGTGCGTCTTGCGTAGAAGGAGCCTCGAACTCCGGGTTGCGCTTCCTCACAAAAGCGTTAAGCTGTGCTTGCGCCTCGGCCAACTTGTTTTGTTCAACCAGTGCTTCTATTTCAAGCAAGATAGGGTCTTGAACACGGATGAAGCAATAGTCTTGTTCCATACCTGCGTCACCGGCGACGAACTTCACCTGTTCAAGATCATCGAGGTCATCCATTGATTTCATGTCCGGATTGTGTGTCTGATGAAGCATCGAAGTTGCCACGTCGGGATATTCCTCTTTATTGATCCAAAGTTTCCTACGCGAGTCGGTCTTAGGAATCTGGTTGTACAGATAGTTGTAAATCAGTTTTGTCGCACCTCCCGCCGCATATCCTCGAGCCAAGAAATGGTCCATGTGGCTCCAGTAAGATGCCCACAGCGAAGAGTTCTGTGTGTTGATGTCATATCCCCACAAGACATCCTCCTGACCTACGTCCCATCCACGAGCCGGTTCGGTCACCTTGTCAGTACCGCCTTGGACGGCAATCTTCGCATAAGTTTCCACGTTAGGCCAGTCTTCCATTTGCGCATACACCTTGGCCAAGTAAGCAGCAGCCACCGAATGGTCTACATCCGTACGTACAGCTGTGTTCCTGCAGTTCTCGACGGCAAAGGTCAAGTCCTCTATAATCTGCTTGTACACCTCTTGAACGGTGGCGCGCGGCAGATTCTGATCCGTTGATTTCAACGCCAGCGGCACGCCCGGAGCCGATTCGTGTCCTTTGTATGTATGCTGATAGAAGTTAACCAAGTGGAAATAAGCGATGCCGCGGAGTGCCAAAGCCTCACCTTTTGCCGCCAACACTTCCGGGTCGGTTGACGCCTGCGCGAAGTAAGTTTCCAAGTTCAGGTTCACCTTTGCGATGATTTCATAAAACTGTCCCCATGTAGACCGGGTGCGGCGGTAATTCTGCATGCGGTTGTCTATCTGGTAATCATACCAAAACCAGGCTGGTCTTAGAAAGACCATGTCCTCACACATCATGTCGGTAGCCACCTGGAATGCTTTCAATCCAAAATCATCGTGAGCGTCATCTGAATATGGC
Source organism: uncultured Prevotella sp. (assembly GCA_946998205.1). GTDB lineage: Bacteria > Bacteroidota > Bacteroidia > Bacteroidales > Bacteroidaceae > Prevotella. Next base: position 44,288 of record CAMPYJ010000003.1, read on the forward strand.
TCCTGGAAAAGTGAGTAAATCTTCGCGGTGGCAGCTCTGGCGACCTGCGCCCGCGTTTCGGGGTTAACTACCAACTCTTCATGTCGCTGCTGAGATACATATTCAGAGACCTCTGTATCAAGATTGCAGCCTACGATACCGAACGTGAAAGCGAGTGCGGCTGCAGCTTTTATATAATTCTTCATGTTTCCTATGTTTTATAAGGGCGGTTCTATAAATTACCGCCATAAAGTTTTTTGTATGTTAGACAGTTTACGTTTTGTCATCTTGCGGTCTCTTTTTATATAAAACAGGCTGCGCCTCAACAATTCAAACAAGTTTGATTGTATTCGGCTTGCTCCGTTTTTGGTTCAATTTGTTTGTTCGTTCAGTCGTATAGCCCGCTATACTCCTTCACTCACAAACAAATTGACCTCAAAAAACAGCCTCGCAATCTGACAAAGCTAATTTATAGAACCGCCCATAATGGTTTGTAAAGCCGTTACCTATAAATTCAGGCTGACGCCAAACGAGAGAGTGCGAACGGCGCTGTTTACACTATATTGCTGCGTGCCGCTGAGCGCGAGTCTCGGGTCGAGCCCCTTTCTCTTTGACCACAGTCCCAAGTTGTCGGCTGCGAAGTAAAGGCGCAGTGCCTGTATTTTAACCTTGCTCAACACGCTCTTTGGCAACGAGTAGCCAAATGTGAGGTTGTTCAAGCAGAGAAAAGAACCGTCAACGAGGAAACGGTCACAATCCGCATCCAGTCCCTGGCTCTGCGTATGCAAGCGCGGAACGTCGGTCTTGGTGTTCTCGGGTGTCCATCGCTTCAAGATGTCCTTGTGCCAGTTCGTACCCAACTCGCCCGGCTTCATCAATAGCTTGTAGTTTCCGTCGTAAACGATTCCACCCACACGATAAGAGAATTGAACCGAGAAGTCGAATCCGTAGGCTGACGCGTTCGCATAGAATCCTCCGGTCATTTTCGGCAAGGCCGAACCCACGAACTGCCTGTTCTTCAACGAGGTGCTGTAATCACCGCTGCCTACTTTCTCAAACTTCTTGTCTTTCTTATTCCAGCACCAGTACATTTGATCACCGTTCTCCGGATTTACGCCAGCCGACTTCACCATGTAGTAGTCGAAGATACCGCCGTTCTCCTTCAGGATACGGAAACCTTTGGAGATGCCGTCTTTTCTGAACTGCGCGGGCAGTTCGGTGATCTTGTTCTTGTACGCGGTGCCATTCACGCCTACGTTCACGTTGATATTGCGGTCGCTGTACACGTTGGACGATAGGCTGAACTCAAAGCCCGTGTTCACCATTTTACCGAAGTTCACTGGTTCAGAATCGAACCCTGTCGTTGAAGAGATGGGTAGGTTGAAGAGCATGTCGGACGTACGGCGACTGAAGAAGTCGAGTTCACCGGCCAGCAAGCCTCTCCACAACGAGAACTCCAAGCCCACGTCAAGGTTGTTGTTCTTTTCCCAAGTGATGTTTTCGTTGCCTTTATAAGCCGGTCCGTACACGCTCTCGGTACCGGTAGAGCCAATGCGGTAAAGGTTGGTATACGGAGTATAAGCACGCAAAGGAGGATTAGTATTTGGCAAGTACAGGTAGTCGTTACCCTGTACACCGTAGCTCACACGCAGCTTCAGGTTTTGTACGGCTTCCACGTCTTTCAGGAATTCTTCCTCACTGATGCGCCACGATGCGCCCACGCTCCCGAACGTACCCCAGCGATGCTTGGGATGGAACACCGAAGAACCGTCACGGCGCAAAGAAGCAGAAGCGAAGTATTTGCCCATGTAATCGGCCGTCACCTGTCCGAAGTAGCCTTCCACCTTGTATTCGCGACCATAAGAGTCTAAGTCGGAAATGTTGGCGCCCGAGCGGAATTCTGGCAATGTAGGATCGAGCAACCCTTTCTTCTCACCATTTAAGAAGTTGGTTTTTTCATGATAGTTTTCATGTCCCAGCATCACATGTACGCCAAAGTCATTGAAGGTCTTGTCCCAGTTCAGTATCTGGTTCCAGTTCAGCGACACCATCTGGTTCACCTCTTTGTTAAGGATGCCGCCATAGGCCTGTCCGTCACCAACGAGTGGGTTCATCATGTTGGTCCAACGCCACCAGTTGCCATTAAATGTAGCCGTAGAGCTAAACTTAAAGTTGTAAGGCAATTTCACGTCTACACGTGCGTTTTGCGTGAGGTAGTAATTGATATTTTTCGTAATGTTGAGTTGGGTTTGGCGAATCAGGTTACTGCCTCCGGCATACTGTCGAGACTGAGAATCGTCATAAACCATCTCTCCATGAGCGTCACGCAAAATCTTACCATCTTTATCATGCTTGTAAATAGGATAGATAGGCGCAATCATACGGCTCCACATAAACAAGTTATTAAAGTTGCCTTCCTCGGTTTGTGCAGGATTTTGCGCAGTAGTCTTGGCAAATTGCGAAGAAGCGCCGATGCGTAACCAGTCGGTAATATCCGAATCGTATGACATGCGGGTGGTTAAGCGCTCAAAGTCGGTCTTCATGCTGAAGCCGCGGTCGTTCAAGTAACCCACGGAGAAATACACTTTCGACTTTGCCGAGCCCTTGGTGATGCTCATGTTGTACTCCTCGCGCGTCTTGGGTTCGTACAACGTGCCCATCCAGTCATTGAATCTGGCGGCGTCTTCGTAGCGGACAGGGGCCTTGGTGAGATTGCCTTTTTCGTCAACCACCTTGTCGTCAGGTGTCTTGTATATGTTATATCCCCCCAGCATGTCGACCAGATTAGCCGAAGCCCACTGCCCGGGGTTTTCCTCGGGTTCTTCCTTGAAGGTAACCGAGTTCTTAAGTCCCTCCCAAGTAAGTTTGTAATACATGCCTGGGTCGGTAATGATGTCATATTCGGGAACGGCGCGCTGGTTGGAGCCGATGCGGGCGTCGAAGGACACCTGAACCTTTCCCTTGTCACCGCTCTTGGTGGTGATCATGATGACGCCGTTGGCGCCGCGCGCGCCATACAAAGCGGCAGAGGCGGCATCCTTCAACACGTTGATGCTTGCGATGTCCTTGGTGTTAATGGCGTTGATGTCGCCACTGTAAGGAGCGCCGTCGAGAATAATCAATGGCGAGCTGGAAGCGTTCAGCGAGCCGATGCCGCGGATGCGCATCACCGTGGACTCACCGGCACGCCCTGAAGGAGACGTTACGGACAAACCGGCGACCATACCCTCCAAAGCCTTGGTCGCGTCGGCAGCCTGCACCCTGTCAAGCCGCTTGGAGTCTACATGAACCGCAGAACCCGTGTAGGTGGATTTCTTCGCCGTACCATACGCCACGACAATCACTTCGTCGAGCTTGCTGTCGTCGCTGACCAGCCTGATGGTCATGTTGTGAGCGGCGACGACGGTCTTGGTCACCATTCCAACGTAAGAAACCATGAGTTTTGCTCCCTTGGGCACGTTCAAGGTAAACTTGCCGTCAACGTTAGTAGCGGTACCCGTCTTGGTTCCATGAACGATGACAGAGGCTCCCACAACGGGCTGCCCGTCATCCGCGGAGACCACGGTACCATTAATCTGCATTTGCGCCATTGCCATGCCTATGCTCAGAAACAGGCAAGTGAGAAACAACGTAAGTCTTTTTTCCATAAATTCTCTCCTTCTAACATTAATTCATAAATAATTCATACTTTTTCCTAAAAACATCTACTACATCAAAAAGCAAAGCGACAATTGCCAATACAAGTGTCTTTTTGCTCGTGAACAAGCTCACACGTTGACTATTCGCAACTTTTCAAAAGATTTCGATAATATTTTGCAAAGCTAAATTAATTAAACGAAGACGACAAACAAAACAACGGAAATGATTAATAATTAAACATAAATTAACATTACATCGTTCAATTTGGAAGATTTATGCTTTTTAACGTAATAATTCAGTTGTTTTTCATGCGTATTAACGACACTCGTTCACAAACAAGGCCTCGAAATGTGAAAATATGAAACAAGACACATCCTCAAGACAGGGGCTACCCCCGAACCTGCCGTCCGGTTTTTGCCTGCGGCAAAAGGCTGCCGGTTCAATCTCATGCGCTTTGCGGGACAAACTGAATGCTTTTACGGGTCAAAGTCAATGCCGTAGAAAGGCAAATCCATTGCTATTGCAACCACTTGAAAGCCAATAAGAAACAGGCTCCCGTCACCTGGAAGACGAAAGGGCTTTGGGACGCTCTGATGGAAAAACGGAGTGAGGAAAGGCACCCCTCACCGGTTGGGAGCCAAAGAGGGGGCGGACGGCCATGTCACCGCTCATCCTTCGCCGGGCGAACGGGAAGGGAGCCGGAGACCATCTGGCGCATCTGCTCCACGCGGCAGGCGACGTATTGCTTGAAACGCCGGTCCTGCAGCACCTCGACGTCTTGGAACAAGCCCAGCACAAACCGCCCGATGCCCAGATAGCTGGCCACCTCGGCTTTGAATATCCAGTGTTTCCCATCCTTCTCGGGAGCCAGGAACGGTTGCGACTGCGGGTACTCCTCCAGCAAAAGATTGTATGCCAACTGCCCCAGGCGCAGTTTCACGGGCAGCTTCTCGTCGCCACTGAACATGAAAATGTCGGTGAACAGGTCGCGGTGCTTGGCCTGGTTCACCCAAAACACATCCATCACCTCGACGCTCTTGATGCGCGACACCTTGAACGTCTTGCACATGTCCGACCGCATCTCGTAGCACCGCACGTCCAAGTCGTCGTTCATCAGCAGGTAAGGCTCCACCACGCGGTCGGAAACGGTATTGCTGTGGGGCGACGAATAGCCCCTGAGCACCACGACGCTCTGTGTTTCCATAGCCTCTTTCAAGGTGCGCACGTTGTTGTGGATGCGCTTCAAGGCGGCTGGCGAGAACGACCCTTCCAAACTGTAATAGCGGTCGAGCTTGGTCTTGAGGGTAGCCAGAATAATGTCTTTCTTGTTGCTGGCCTCCAGCATTCGGCGCAGATAGGCGGCTTCTTCCTTGGTGAAAACGATGTTGTCGTGCAGCCGCCTGAAAAACTTGCTGTTGGGGTCCAGGCGGTAACAGGCTCCGGTCTTGATGACCTGGAAGCCACTGTTGCGCAGATAGTCAAGATAATAGTAGAGGTTGCGGCGCGTGACGCACAGCCTGTCGGCCAGCTGCTGGGCGGTGTAGTTGTTGTTGTCGGTGAGCATCAGCAGCAGCTCGAGTTCGTTTCCGAATTTTTCTAAGCGCATGAGAAAGTAGTTTTTGAGTTTTTGAGTTCTTAAGTTTTTGAGTTTTTAAGCTGGTGAGTTTTTAAGTTTGTGAGTTTTTTAGTTTTTTAGTTTCTAAGTTCTTGAGTTTTTAAGTTTGTGAGTTGATGAGTTAATGAGGACTTTCATGCCAGTTTCCTTCTATCCACAGCGAGCTAAGCACTCAAACATCAGAAGCCAACGAACATGATGTAGAAGCACGCAACCTTGTAAGAGAAGCGTGATGCAACGTGCATCAGTTGGACAAAAGGCCGTGCACTAAAAATCTAACGACAGCTCTGCGCTGCCCAATAGGTTGTACGAACGGCGGTGATAGGGCGTGACGCCATACGCGCGGATGGCCTCCCTATGCTTGCGTGTGGGGTAGCCCATGTTCGATTGCCAGTCGTATTGCGGGTACTCTTGCGCCAACCTGTCCATGTAGTCGTCCCGGAAAGTCTTGGCCAGGATGCTGGCCGCGGCGATGTCCTGATACTTGCCGTCACCTTTTATAATAGTGGTGTAGGGCAAATCATGATAAGGCGTGAAGCGGTTTCCGTCTACGATGATGGCCTGCGGGCGGGTGGTGAGCTGGTCAAGCGCGCGGTGCATGGCCAGAAAACTGGCGCGCAGGATGTTGATTTCGTCAATCTCCCGCGGTGTCACCTCGCCCACAGCCCACGCCACGGCATCGCGGATAATGGTTTGTCGCAATGCGTCGCGCTTCTTGCGCGAGAGCTGTTTCGAGTCGTTCAAGTCGGCGTTGTCATAGTTGGGCGGCAGGATGACGGCGGCGGCGAACACGCTTCCGGCCAAGCATCCACGCCCCGCCTCGTCGCATCCAGCCTCGATGAGATTGGGATAAAAATGAGATTTCAAGGTGTTGTGCATCATAACAGTTCTGTCATAGTAATCGAATGGTGTTGTTTTCTCTAGATCGGGCTGCAAGCCCAACAGCTTATAGCCCAGGGCACCGTCCTGGGATTGGTGTTCGTTAGGGTTTCTGCGCCCTACAGGGGCAAAAGCATCTGACCGTCGTTTCGTTGCTTTTGCTTTTGCCCTTACAGGGCGTTATCCACCAACGTATGGCATCCCAGGGCGATGCCCTGGGCTAAGAGCTTTTGCCCCGATGGGGCGTAACCAGCACACCAGTTGCTTGCTAAGATTCAGTATATCTGTATCATGTTGAGAATGAGTAATCATATTTTGTATATAGAAAGGGAAAGTGACAAGGCATCTCCCACCACTGAACTGCTACGCCACATCCTCTATATGTGAAATAAAGTTAACCTACAACAAGTATTAACTACCTACGTTTGGCGTGGAAAAATGAGTTCCAGCTCTTGTCGTACTTTTGCCGTATCAAACAGAACATAAACCATCAAACACGAACGACAATGGAAAAGAACATCCTCTTATCAGAGAGCATGCCTTCGGCACGAATCTCTTATCAGCACGTCATTGGTAAATTGTTGACGCCGATAGAATTTTTGCGGCGTTATTACGCCAAAGTGATGGAACGTGAGGTGAGCTTGCGGCAGACGCTGTTGCTGCTCAACGCCCAACTGGCTTTCGTGATGACCGTTTTTCCCATCGAGGCGCCGTTTGCCATGCGCGTGGTTTGCTGCCTGTGGCTGCTGAACGCCCTGTGGAAATGCAGGCAAGCGTTCTGATTAGAACATCCGGCTCACGCGCTCAATGCCCGCGACCAGCTGGTCAACCTCTTCACGCGTGTTGTACAGGGCGAAGGAGGCGCGCGCCGTTCCTAAAACGCCCAACCGCTGCATCAGCGGCTGCGCGCAGTGATGCCCCGTGCGGACGGCGATGCCGAGCCTGTCCAACAAGGTGCCCATGTCCATGTGGTGGATGTGCCCAACCTGAAAGCTGATAACTGCATCGCGATGAGCCGCCTCTCCGAAGATGCGCATCCCAGGGATGGTTTGCATGCCCTCAAGGGCGTAAGCGGTCAGCTCGTGTTCGTGCTGGGCTATGTTGTCCATACCCAAGGATGACAGGTAATCGAGCGCGACGGCCAACCCATGCGTGGCGATGTAATCGGGTGTGCCCGCCTCGAACTTCAATGGCGGTTGCTCGAAAGTTACCTTGTCGAACGACACATGGCTGATCATCTCGCCCCCTCCCTGATAGGGTGGCAAACGGTCGAGCCATTCTTCCTTGCCATACAGCACGCCAATGCCCGTGGGACCGTATGCCTTGTGACCGCTGAAGACGAAGAAATCGCAATCCATATCCTGCACGTCCACCTTGAAGTGGGGCGCGCTCTGCGCACCATCTATCACCACCGGCACACCATGGGCATGCGCCGTGGCCGTCATCTGCTTCACGGGATTGACGGTACCCAACACGTTGCTCACCTGTGTGAGGCTCACTAATTTGGTCTTGCTGGTGAACAACTTTTCGTATTCGTCGAGCATCAGCTCCCCCGCATCGGTCATCGGAACCACTTTGAGCACGATGCCTCTTTGCTGAGCCTGCAACTGCCACGGCACAATGTTGGAATGATGCTCCATGGCAGACACGATAACTTCGTCGCCTTCGCGCATGAACGCCTGACAATAGGTGGCGGCGATGAGGTTCAAACCCTCGGTGGTGCCCCGTGTAAAGACCACCTCTGCGGCCGAGCGGGCATTGATGAAACGGCGTACTGTTTCGCGGGCAGCCTCGTGAAGTTCGGTGGCCTGCTGCGACATCCAGTGCACACCACGATGGACGTTGGCGTTGACGTTGAGGTATTCGTCACGCATGGCATCCAACACGCACAAGGGTTTCTGCGTGGTGGCCGCATTATCCAAGTAAATCAAAGGCTTGTCGTAGACCTTTCGGGAGAGGATGGGAAAATCCTGACGGATGGAAGAAATATCGTACATAGAATGGAAATGTATGGATTGGACTGGCCGCAAGGTCGCTCGGAGCCGACTGACGGTTGGGGCAGTCACGGATGATTGGTTTAAACGTTCACGAAAGACCTCCGCCCAAGCTTGCTTTTGAGAGCACTTGGGGGAGGCAATGATGGGCTGATTAACAATTTCTACACCCCGCGCACTTGTCGAGCTCGCCTCTGAAGCGCTTCTCAACCAAGTAGTGCAGACGGTCTTTCAACGGTGCGAGCCGCATGCTGTCGACCACCTCGTTGATGAATGCGAACTCCAGCAGCAGCTTGGCTTCCCGCTCGCTGATGCCGCGCTGGCGCATGTAGAACATGGCCTGGTCGTTGAGTTGGCCAACGGTAGCCCCGTGACCACATTTCACGTCATCGGCGTAAATCTCCAACTCCGGTTGTGTACGCATGCGCGCCTGCTTCGTGGTGCAGAGGTTTTGGTTGCGCATCTCCGAGTTGGTCTTCTGCGCTCCCTTCTCAACAAGCACTCTACCGGCGAAGGCTCCCGTGGCCTGATCGTCGAGGACGTACTTGTACAGCTCACGGCTCTCGCAGTGAGGAACGGCATGACGGATGAACGTGTTGTTGTCCACATGCTGCTTCTTGTCGGCGATGACGCATCCGTTACAGCAACAAGACGCCCCCTCGCCACGGAACACCAGATTGAGTTGGTTGCGCGTAATGCCATTGTGCAACGTGAGCACGTTGTGATTGAAGCGGCTGTTGGCCTGCTGTTCCACATACACGTTGCTCACGCGGGTATTGTGTTCGTGCGTTTCCTCCATGCAATAAAGGTCGAGCGAGGCATTCTCACCCACATAAGCCTCTATCACCTGCGTGGCCAGGAAACGCCTGTCGTCCATGGTATGGTCGCAGAAAAGGAACTTGGCCTCGGCTCCTTCATCCAGTACGATGAGTACCCGTCGGTTCACCATCAGGTCGACATCAGAGCGAAGGAGGTTCACCACCTGCACGGCACGGTCTATCTTCACCCCCTTGGGCACATAGATGAAGAGGCCATCTTGCGCCAGCATGGTGTTCAGCGCAGTGACGGCGTCATCCTTCGTCTCAGCCAGTTGGGCATAATACTTGCCCACCAACTGCGGATGTGTGTCGGCAACCTTCCGCAAAGAGTCGACGATGACACCTTCGGGCAGCGTCGCTTTGGGAAGCGCCTTGGCGTGGAAAGCGTCGTTGACGATGAAGTAAAGCGAAGTACTCAAGTTGGGTACGCTGCACTTGAAAGCCTCATTGGGTTTTACGGGGATATCCAGCCGGTTGAGGTTCAATCCATAATTGGGTGCGAACAGCGCCGCCATATCCGTGTAGCGATAGCATTCAACCTTGCGTGAGGGAAAGCCTAAGTGCTTGAAATCCTCGAAAGCGGCGTCACGAACGCCGTTCATCACGGGCGAACCATGCTGAAAGATCACGGCTCGGGCATGAGCATACAGGTCGACATATTGTTTCTCACCGTTCATCATTCCGCCTCCGCCTTAATCCAGTCGTACCCCTTGTCTTCGATTTCCTTGGCCAGCTCCGGTCCTTCGGTCTTCACGATGCGTCCGTTGTACAGCACATGGACGATGTCGGGCTTGATCAAATCGAGCAAACGTTCGTAATGCGTGATGACGATGGTGCTGGTATCTGGCCTCTTCAGCTTGTTGACACCCTCGGCAACCACGCGGAGGGCGTCCACGTCCAAGCCCGAATCCGTCTCGTCGAGAATGGAGAGCGCGGGCTCGAGCATGGCCATTTGGAAGATTTCGTTGCGTTTTTTCTCTCCGCCACTGAATCCCTCGTTCACGCTGCGGTTGGATAGCTTGCTGTCTAACTCCACCACCTTTCGCTTTTCCTTCATCAACTTGATGAAGTCGGCGGCGCCCATCGGCTCCAGTCCTTGATACTTACGCTTCTCGTTGATGGCAGCCCGCATGAAATTAGTCATGGACACACCGGGTATCTCCACGGGATATTGGAAAGAGAGAAACAATCCCTCGTGCGCCCGATCTTCCGGCGGCATGGCCAACAGGTCTTTGCCGTTGAACGTCACTTCGCCCTGCGTGACCTCGTACATCGGATTGCCCACGAGCACCGCGCTCAAGGTACTCTTGCCCGAGCCGTTGGGTCCCATGATGGCGTGCACCTCTCCCGTCTTGATGACGAGATTGATTCCTCTCAATATTTCTTTGCCGTTGATGGTGGCATGCAAATTCTTTACCTCTAACATAATGATTCTTTTGATATAGATGGTTTATCCAACGGTGCCCTCCAGCGAGACGGAAAGCAACTTCTGCGCCTCAACCGCGAACTCCATCGGCAATTTGTTTAATACTTCCTTGGCATATCCATTGATGATCAGGCCAACGGCATCTTCCGTAGGAATGCCGCGTTGATTGCAATAAAAGAGCTGGTCTTCACCGATTTTGCTCGTCGTGGCCTCATGCTCAACGATGGCGCTGTCGTTATGAATGTCCATGTAAGGGAACGTGTGGGCGCCGCATTCACTCCCCAACAGCAGGCTGTCGCACGAGCTGTAGTTGCGCGCATTGTCCGCATTGGCGGTTGCACGAACCAGACCTCGGTAGGAGTTCTGGCTGTGTCCGGCGCTGATTCCCTTTGAAATGATGGTGCTCTTGGTGTTCTTCCCCATGTGAATCATCTTCGTTCCCGTGTCGGCCTCTTGATGATGATTGGTCACCGCCACCGAATAGAACTCGGCCTGTGACCCGTCTCCGCGCAAGATACAGGATGGATATTTCCATGTGATGGCGCTGCCCGTCTCCACTTGCGTCCACGAGAGTTTTGAGTTGACTCCCCTGCAATCGCCCCTCTTGGTGACCAAGTTGAGCACTCCGCCCTTGCCATGCTCGTCTCCCGGGTACCAGTTCTGAACGGTTGAGTATTTCACCTCGGCATTGTTCATCACGATGATTTCCACGATGGCGGCGTGAAGTTGGTTCTCATCGCGCATCGGAGCGGTACAGCCTTCGAGATAACTCACATACGCATCGTCTTCAGCCACTATCAACGTGCGTTCAAACTGACCGGTATTGCGCGCGTTGATGCGGAAATACGAGCTCAACTCCATGGGGCAGCGCACGCCTTTGGGGATGTAGACGAACGACCCATCACTGAAAACGGCACTGTTCAGGGCTGCGAAGAAATTGTCATGATAAGGAACCACCGTACCTAAGTACTGGCGCACCAAGGCAGAATGCTCCTTGATGGCCTCGCCCATGGAACAGAAGATGACGCCTTTCTCCTTCAGTTTTTCCTTGAAGGTGGTCTTCACGGAAACAGAATCCATGATGGCGTCAACGGCCGTCCCACTGAGCGCCAGCCGTTCTTCCAAAGGAATGCCCAGCTTGTCGAACGTCTTCTCCAATTCCGGGTCAAGCTCTTTGTTGGCCGGTTTCTTCGCCATCGGGTCGGCATAATAGGAGATATCTTGGTAATTAATGTCGGGCAACGTCACATGCCCCCATGAGGGTTGTGTCATCGTCAGCCAATGTCGATACGCTTTCAATCGAAATTCGAGCATCCATTCCGGCTCTCCTTTCTTGTGAGAAATGAGCCGAATGACATCCTCATTGAGCCCCTTCTCTATTATCTCGGTATGAACGTCAGTGGTAAAACCAAACTCGTATTTCTGTTCGGTCAACTTTTTGACGTATTCGTTATTCGTGTTATTTACTTCTTCCATAAATGTAAATGCAGGAACCCCCTGATGTTTCATGGACGCCCCTGCAATAGATGATATGATTAGTTGATGAGTTGATGAGTTTATGAGTTTATGAGTTGACGAGTTGTTGGTGTTCAAGGGTTCATAAATTGAAGTATTTACGAACGCAAGAACTTATCAACTCAACAACTTACCTACTCAAAACTCACACGCTCAAACTTACAACGTTTGCTTTACTTCTATTTCCGTAAAGGTTTCTATGATGTCACCTTCCTGAATATCATTGAAATTAACCAGACTGATACCACACTCGAAACCGGTCGCCACCTCCTTGACATCATCCTTATACCGCTTCAACGCATTGATGGCAGCAGTGTGAACGACGATACCGTCGCGTACCACGCGGGCCTTGTCCGAGCGGTGTACCTTGCCATCGGTCACCATGGCACCGGCTACAGTTCCCACCTTTGAAATCTTGTAGACTTGCTTTACCTCGACCTCACCGGTGACCACCTCCTTGGTTACCTTGTCAAGCATGCCTTCCATGGCCGACCTCACGTCATCAATGGCGTCGTAGATGACGGAGTAAGTGTTGATTTCAACGCCGTTCTGCTCAGCCAGTTTGCGGGCAGAAGCAGACGGGCGGACCTGGAAGCCCACTATGATGGCGTCGGAAGCATCTGCCAAAGTGACGTCGCTCTCACTGATCTGGCCTACCGACTTGAAGATAACATTGACGTTAATCTTCTCGGTAGACATCTTGATGAACGAGTCGCTCAAGGCCTCGATACTACCATCGGTGTCACCCTTGACGATAATGTTCAGTTCTTTGAATGACCCGAGAGCGATACGGTGCGACACGTCACTCAACGTGAGACGCTTCTGCGTGCGCAAACCCTGCTCGCGTTGCAGCTGCATGCGCTTGTTGGCAATTTCGCGGACCTCCTGTTCTGTTTCCAGCACATGGAACTGGTCACCGGCCGTGGGTGCTCCGTTCAGTCCGAGAATGATGGCAGGCTCGGCAGGTTTGGCAGACTCGATACGCTGGTTGCGCACGTTGAACATGGCCTTGATGCGCCCCCAACTCGTCCCGGCGATGATGTCATCACCCACGCGGAGCGTACCATTGCTGACCAAAACCGTAGAGACATATCCACGTCCCTTGTCCAAACTCGACTCGATGATGCTGCCCGTCGCCCTGCGATTGGGATTGGCTTTCAAGTCAAGCATGTCGGCCTCAAGGAGCACTTTCTCCAGCAATTCGTTTACACCGGTTCCTTTTTTCGCGCTGATCTCCTGACATTGGTATTTCCCGCCCCACTCTTCAACCAGCAAGTTCATCTGAGCCAAGTCTTCACGAATCTTGTCCGGGTTTGCTCCCGGCTTATCGATCTTGTTGATGGCGAACACCATTGGCACGTTGGCAGCCTGCGCATGTGCGATGGCCTCCTTGGTGGTAGGCATCACGCTGTCGTCGGCTGCGATGATGATGATGGCGATGTCTGTCACCTGCGTGCCGCGAGCACGCATGGCAGTGAAGGCCTCATGGCCGGGAGTGTCCAAGAAGGTGATGTTGCGCCCATTGTCCAGCTTAACATTGTATGCGCCGATATGTTGCGTGATGCCTCCCGCCTCACCGGCAATCACGTTGGTGTTACGGATGTGATCCAACAACGACGTCTTACCATGGTCCACATGTCCCATCACGGTAACGATGGGCGCGCGGGGCAACAAGTCGTTCTCGTCGTCTACTTCTTCAGCGACAGCCTCTTGAACCTCCGCGCTCACATACTCGGTCTTGAAGCCGAACTCATCGGCCACCAAGTTGATTGTCTCGGCGTCCAACCGTTGATTGATGGATGCCATCACGCCGATGCTCATCAACGTACCAATCAGTTTGTTCACATCCACATCCATCATGGTAGCCAATTCGCTCACTGTCACGAATTCGGTTAGCTTCAACGTCTTGCTTTCCTTACGTTCCGCCCTTGCTTCCGCACTCATGCGCTCTTGCATGGCGTCACGTTTCTCCTTACGGTATTTGGCGCCTTTCTTATTCTGCGTTCCCTTGCTGGTGAGTCTGGCCAGTGTTTCCTTTACCTGGCGCGCCACCTCTTCCTCATTCACCTCCAGCGGTTTCTGGTTACGCCCTTTGTTCTTCCGGTTTTTCTTGTTAGCGTTTCTTCCGTCAGCATTTCCCGACTTGTTACCGCCTCCATTGCTGCCGATTTGCTTAGAGGCTGCATTGATGTCAACCCTTTCTTGGTTGATGCGTACCCGTTTTTTACGTCCGCCGCCTCGTTTTTCCTCCCGTTCCCTGCGACGTTCTTCCTTGCTTTTCTTCTTGGGTCGGGTACTCTGGTTGATGGCGCTGAGGTCTATTTTTCCCAACACGTTCACCTTTGGGGCGTTTTGCAAGCGCAACTCGCTCTTGGTCTGGAAGATTTCATCACCGCCGTTTTGAGGTTCTCCGCTCTCCTGCGGCGCGTCACCCTCCTGCGGATTGACACTTTGCCGCGGTTCAACACCTTCCTCAGCCTTTGTTTTTCTGTCCTCTGATGTCGTATTTACAGTTGGCTTCTCGGTCTTAGGTTCCGTTTTCCGGACATTCTCCTTACTTTCCTGCGCCACGGTTGTCTCTACCTTTGGCTCTTCCGCAGGCTTCTCTACTTTTTCTTTTTCAGGCTCAGGGCTGACGGCAGCAGCCTTCTTCGCCGGTTCTTCTTGAGGTTCCGACACTTTCTGAGCTTCATGAGCAACAGTGTTTTTAGCAGCAGACTTCTTGTCAAACACGCTCAAGTCAATCTTGCCGAGGGGTTTGTATCGCTGCTGCGACGAAGCCGTCTCGGCAACGCGCTCTTCCTTCGCTTCCTTCGTTTCCTTCGCGCGCTTCTTTTCTTTGGGCTTCTTCTGGAAAATCTTTTCCGCCTGATTGCGCACCTCTGCGTCTTGCTTGAAAGCCTCTACCAGGGCTTGGTACTGTGCGTCGCTCAGCTTGAAGCTTGGCTCGCTCTTCACCTCTCCCAGCTCACTTTTCTTTTCAAGGAATTCAACTGCCGTTTGAAGTCCAATGTTCAATTCTCGTAATGCTTTGTTTAATCTGATGCTCATTGATAAATATTTAACTCTTGTCCCTTATTGATGTTCACGCTCCCATGTTTCCAGCCCGTCTGCAGAAGTCTTCCACAGAGTTCTCAAGCCCCGGAGGGCTCCATCCGTCACGGAGTGTTACTGTTCAAATTCTGATTTTAACACCTTAATCAGATGATCGACGGTTTCTTCCTCCAAGTCAGCTTTCTCAATCAACATTTCACGAGGTGCGTTCAACACCTGTTTAGCCGTATCAAGGCCGATGCCTTTGATGGCGTCGATGATCCATTGGTCAATTTCGTCATTAAACTCGTCCAGGTAGATGTCTTCGTCAGCGTCGGCGTCTGAGATCTCGCGGAACACGTCAATGGTGAATTCCGTCAGCATGGAAGCCAGCTTGATGTTCAGTCCTCCCCTGCCGATGGCCAGGCTCACCTCTTCGGGTTGCAGGTAAACCTCTGCCTTGCGGTTCTCCTCATCCAGATTGATGCTGCTGATGCGGGCGGGGCTCAACGCGCGCTGAATGAACAATTTGATGTTTGACGTGTAGTTGATCACGTCGATATTCTCGTTGCACAGCTCGCGCACGATGCCGTGCACGCGGCTTCCTTTCACGCCTACGCAGGCCCCTACCGGGTCAATGCGGTCGTCGTAGCTCTCCACGGCCACCTTCGCGCGCTCGCCCGGCATGCGGGCTATCTTCTTGATGGAGATGAGTCCGTCGTTAATCTCGGGCACCTCGGCCTCCAGCAGCCGCTCCAAAAATACCGGACTGGTACGCGAGAGGATGATCTTGGGGTTGTTGTTCTCGTTGTCCACCCGCAGGATGACGGCGCGGATGGTCTCACCCTTACGGTATTGGTCGGCCGGTATCTGCTCCGACTTGGGCAGAATCAGCTCGTTGTTCTCATCATCAACCAACAGCACCTCGCGCTTCCATATCTGGTAAACCTCACCGGAGACAACCTGCCCCACGCGGTCCTTGTACTTATTGTACAACGAGTCGTGCTCCAGCTCCAGCACTTTTGAAGCCAAGGTCTGGCGAAGGTTCAAGATGGCGCGGCGGCCAAACTTGGCGAAGTCGATCTGTTCAGACACCTCTTCGCCCACCTCGTAGTCGTCTTCTATCTCGCGAGCCTCCTTCAGCGATATTTCTTTGTTTTCATCTGCCACCTCACCATCGGGCACGACGATGCGGTTGCGGTATATCTCGAAGTCACCCTTGTCAGGATTCACGATAACGTCAAAATTCTCATCACTACCGTAAATCTTGGCGAGCACGTTGCGGAAACTTTCCTCCAACACGCTTACCAACGTGGCGCGGTCGATGTTTTTCGTGTCTTTGAACTCACGAAAGGTGTCAATCATGCTGACGGTTTCTTCTACATTCTTTCTTGCTGCCATAGCGTTATATGTTATATTTTTGTTTCGTTCAATGCACAGGGCCCGTCCCCTTATTTAAAACTGATGAGATACTTGGCATACTTCACCTTGTCCATCTGGAAAGTATGGTCCACGGCTTGCAGCTGAGGACGCTTCTTGCCCTCCACCTTCACCTTCTCGTCAACGGTCACTACAAAGTCGTTCCCATCCACCGATTTCAATACACCGCGGTATTTCCGCCCGTCGCCGTCAAGCACCTCGACCTCTTTTCCCACGAAATTGACGTACTGCTGCGGCACCTTGAAAGGCTGGCCCAATCCGGCCGAGCCCACCTCCAGCTCATAGTCTTCGTCATCGCGGTTGAGTCGCTCTTCAATGTACCGGCTCAGCTCCACGCAGTCTTCAATCCACACGCCGTCCGCATGGTCGATCTCAACAACAATCTTGTCGTCTTTACTGACCTCAACATCCACCAAGAAATAGTCTTTGTCCTGAAGCCAATCTTCAACCAGTCCTTTTACGACACTTTTATCAATCATACATGTTTTATTAGTACAGTCTTTCCTCTCGCGCCGGGCATCTTCCAAGAAGCGGCGCCGGCATCCACATTCAAAATAAAATGAGGAGCTTTCTGCGAAGCCCCTCATTCCACTGAACGGTGCAAAGATAGGTTTTTCCAATGAAATATCCAAATAAAACTGCGATTATTCACGAAATTTTCACAGGTGGATAGTTAGTAATTCTCTTTTTACTAATTAAACTAACAAACTCGTATCTATCCCCATATAAATCTGGCATTATTTTCTTAGGACTTATTATTTTGACAATGATGGTGTATTCGTAGCCCTCTTCATAGACGCTATCGAAGCCTGTGATAGTAGGGATAATTTCTTTTTTCATATTTCTTTTTACTACAACGTATCCTTTATTTGTAGATTGGATGGACGTTCCTGGATAGAAATAGTATGCTTTATGTGATAATACGGTTATGGTATCTTTTTGGATGAATTTATAAGTTACGTCAAGGCCTTCTTCTTTTGCACAACCAACAAAAAAGAATGACGTTAATATTAATACTATAAATGTGTATTTTGTCATAATGCTATGAAGGTATAAAATCTTTTATCATTCCCAAATTCGCTTGGTATATGTTTGCTTTCCCCATTAATTACGGCTTTTTTTTAATAAATAAAAAAGCCTTGGTGCATAAAGTAATTCTCTAAGTATATCTTTCTTTTCATTACTATTGTTCTCTTTGACTTCTCCTTGCAGGGTAAGAAAAACAGTATAAAACCCTTGCGGCAATGTTATTTCTTGGATTGGTAAGGTTGCCCAATCATCTTTTTCTTCGATATTAAAATTCTTGCTAAAGAGAGTCTGATTGTTATCTGTATTTACAATTTTAATTATTGCCTTAATCGTATAATCATTATAAGTGAACTCCCCAATATTATTTTTATTTGGTATGTTTAAATATTGGAAATCGAAAGTTAACTTACCTCCTTCTGGACATCTAAGCATGTTGCTTCTTTGATACATATAAATCGGTATTAATGTCTTCACGAATATATTGTGTGCAAGACACGAAAGCTAATGTAGATAAAAAGGATATTAATAATTTTTTCATAAGATAGATATGGATAAGGTGATTATTAGCTGCAAAAATAATGATTTTTTAGTCTATCCCAAACTTTTTATTGTTTTTTTCAATATTCACATCAAATGAGTTTCACATATGCCCAGACATCAAAGACATGCAACAAGCGGCTGCCTTCAGGGGCGGAAAGTGCCTGTCCAAGCAGATGGTGCGCGGTGACCTGTCCACCCAATTGGAATGGCAATGCGCTTTTGGACGTCGTTTCAAAGCCTCTCCCCGGCTGGTTTTGCTCGGTGGTCACTGGTGCCCCGGGTGCTTCCCCGTGCCGTGGAATTACGACGAAGAGGCCAAACGAAATCCTTTCTTTGCACAGGTATGGAAGCCTCTGCACAAACCGGAAGAGCACAATGTGTACGACGAATCCATCATCAAGATGGAAAAGTGATAAGATATACACGTTTTATTTGAGTTGACGTTCAACACGTTTTCAAATCCATTACGCCCCTACCTCCTACTTTTCTCTACGTTTTTCTAACGCAAAAAGAGCGGGAACCCTGCTAAATAGGACTTCCGCTCTTTGCGCTTCAAGATGGGCTTGAACCAACGACCCCCTGATTAACAGTCAGGTGCTCTAACCAACTGAGCTATTGAAGCAATGACAAATCAATATTCTTGATTGCGGGTGCAAAGTTAGAACGTTTTTTTGAAACCTCCAAACATTTTGCAAAAAAAATAGAGCGGAAAGCTAAAATACAATAAAAAAGCGAACGCACACACCTATATTATAGTCTTAAATGTTACCTTTGCTCAACAAATTGATGTCATGACAATGAAAAAACTACTGTTATATCTCTTGCTGTTGGGACTGTTGCCTAACAGTCTGTTCGCCCAAAAGGATAAAAACCACCTTTTTGAGGCGGCCAAAAACATGGAGCTGTTCAACGCCGTTTATAAAAATCTGGACCTGATGTACGTAGACACCCTCGACGCCAACGACGTGATAGGGACGGGCATCAAGAGCATGCTGCACAGTCTGGACCCCTACACGGAATATTACCCTGAGAGCGAAACGCAGGAGTTGCGGCAGGCCCTGTCTGGGAAATACGGCGGCATCGGTGCGCTCATACGCTACAACCAACAGCTGAAGAACGCCGTGATTGACGATCCTTACGCCAACATGCCGTCGTCGGAAGTGGGGTTGAAGAAGGGGGATGTCATCTTACAGATAGACGATTCGACGATGGTGGGCAAAGACACCAAGTACGTGAGCGAGCATCTGAGGGGAGAACCAGGCTCGACCTTCGCATTAAAGATTAAGCGTCCGTCAACGGGCAAGGTGATGAAATTCAAGGTGAAGCGCCGTGCCATTCAGATGCCCGCCATCCCCTACTACGGCATGGTGGCTGGAAACGTGGGCTACATCAACCTGGTTCAGTATTACGAAGGCTGCGCGAAAGAGGTGCGGCAGGCTTTCATCGACCTTAAAAAGCAAGGAGCCAAAGGGCTCATCTTGGACCTGAGAAACAACGTAGGAGGTGCTGAACAGGAGGCGGTGGACCTCGTGAACATCTTCGTTCCGAAAGACATCACGGTGGTGACGAACAAAGGAAAGCTGAAACGCGCCAACATAACGTTCAAAACGCGCATGGAACCCGTTGACGCCTCCATGCCCATTGTGATTCTGGTAAACGGCATGACGGCCAGCGCCAGTGAGATTACGGCCGGGTCGCTGCAAGACCTCGACCGCGCTGTAATCATGGGTACCCGCACTTTTGGTAAGGGATTGGTGCAGATGACCACAAAGCTGCCCTACAACGCCAACATGAAAGTGACCACAGCTCATTATTACATTCCCAGCGGACGCTGCATACAGGCCATCAACTACAAACACACGGCGGGGCGTAACAGTGCCACACAGCTGCCCGACTCGCTGACCAGCGTGTTCCACACCAAGAACGGACGCGAGGTAAGGGACGGCGGAGGCATCGCACCGGACGTGGAAATCAAGCCCGACACCATCGCCAACATCTCAGTGTACCTGCAACGAGGAGACAGCACGGAGACGATGTTCAACTATGAGGTGAACTATATCAGCAAGCACAAGACCATAGCTCCCGCAAGCGAATTTGCACTCACGGACGACGATTTCAACGAGTTCAAGCGGATGGTTCTGAAAAACAAGTTCACATATGACCACGGAACGGAGAAAATACTGGCCGAACTGGAGAAGATGGCCAAGTTTGAAAAGTATTATGAGGATGCCAAGCCTGAGTTTGAGGCTTTGAAGAAAAAGCTGACACACGACGTGGCAAAAGACTTGGAGCTGAACAAGGACGAACTGAAACAGATGATTGCCACAGACATTGTTACGGCTTATTATTTCCAAGCCGGGGCGGTTCAGCTGGGGTTGAGATACGACAAACAGACGAAAGAGGCCATCAAACTGCTCCAAACGCCTGAAGAATACAACAAACTTCTCATGCCCAAGAAATGAGCCACGCACGATAACGGCACACATTTTTTTGTTTTATTTTACCTCATCGCATGCAAGATTCCTGCGAATCTGATGTTCTGTCTTTAGGGCGGTTCTATAAATTACCGCCGTAAAGTTTTTTGCATGTTGTACAGTTTACGTTTTGTCATCTTGCGGTCTCTTTTTTGTTCAATTTGTTTGTTCGTTCAGTCGTATAGCCCGCTATACTCCTTCACTCACAAACAAATTGACCACAAAAACAGTCTCGCAATCTGACAAAGCTAATTTATAGAACCGCCCAATAAACAAACATCATGGTTATGCGCAAAAAAATATGGAGTCTTGCACTTGTCGTGTGTCCTCTATTCGCCACGGCACAAGTAACATGGAACGTCAAGGGAGCATTGGGTTCCAGTGCATTCATCGCCAACAGTGGAGAATCTCCACAGCTGTCCTATCGGCTGGGCGGGGGTATGGCAGTACCCTTGGGCCGCACTTTCTACTTTCAGCCATCTCTTTATCTGGCCAATAAAGGTTTCAATTTTAACGGATTTTTCGGTAACGAGCAAATCAGTGAGGCACGCTATCGTGTCAACATGCACTACGTTGAGTTGCCGTTAAACATTGTCGCCCACATTCACCTAACCGATGACCTTTACCTGAATCTCTACACGGGGCCTTACATCGCATGCGGTCTCAACAGCAAGGCCAAGGTCAGCATGGCAAACAGCGACTACAAACACACTTTCAAGGAGAATCTTTTTGACCAAGGAAGCAAGTTGCTGGGCAACAGCTATAACGAAGACGGGAAGCTGGTGGAACTACCAAAGTTCAAACGCATGGACGTAGGACTACAATCCGGTCTGGAGCTGGACATCGACCGAATCACCATTGGGGCCGAGATGAGCCTTGGCCTCACCCCCGTGGCTGACCAACCCATCGTGACGGAAGACGTTGTGCTGCAAGTGTTTCAAGCTTTATTGTTTGGAACCGCCAAGCCTCATCACATTGTGTTACAAGCTACGGTGGGCTATCGGTTCTGAGAACGGCAGAACGCGGTGCAGCGTTGCGACAGCAAACCCATTGACTTTGAAGGCCAAACCCATTGACTTTGACCTTCAAAGTCAATGGGTTCGTGCGCCAAAGGCATTGGGGTTGCAACAGCTTGTGGTTCAATAAAGTACGGATTGCGAAGCCGTTTTTACGGTCAATTTGTCTGCGAGCGTGCGGATTCGGCGAGCCATGCGACTGAACGCACAAGCGGCTTGAGCCCACAAGCGGCCGCAGGATGACGAAGTGCAAACTGGCCAGCAGAAACAATTACGGCGACGACTTACTGAGCCTCCCTAAGCAAGAAACAGTCGGCCCATCGTTTACAGAGCGCGTGTTTTGACGTTTGAAACTTTCATTTTGCTAAAAAGCATTCGTTTACTTGGGCGGACCGTCATTTTTATATAATTTTGCACCAAATGGTATTGAACTATATTTGGGTTTCATTTTTCATCCTGGCCTTTGTCATCGCTTTGGCGAAAATGGTTTTCATGGGTGACATGGAGGTGTTTCCGGCCATGATGAATTCCACGTTTGCCTCGGCCAAGACGGCTTTCGAGATTTCGTTGGGACTTACTGGCGTGCTTTCTTTGTGGCTTGGCATCATGAAGATAGGCGAGCGGGGAGGTGTCGTCAACGTCTTGGCCCGCATGCTTTCACCCGTGTTCTCCAAGCTGTTTCCCGACATACCTAAGGGACACCCGGTCACAGGGAGCATCTTCATGAACATGGCGGCCAACATGCTGGGGCTTGACAATGCCGCCACGCCGCTGGGACTGAAGGCGATGGAACAGCTGCAGGAGTTGAACACGAAGAAGGATACGGCCACCAATCCGATGATTATGTTCTTGGTTCTCAACACCTCGGGACTGACTTTGATACCCGTGAGCATCATGGTGTATCGCTCACAGCTGGGAGCTGCGCAGCCCACCGACATCTTCATCCCCATTCTGCTGGCTACTTTTTTCTCTACTTTGGCTGGTCTTATCATTACCTCTATCTATCAGAAAATCAATCTGTTCAACAAGGTGATGGTGCTTACCCTTGGGGGGATGGCGGCCATTGTGTCGCTCATCATCTGGGGATTCGGGCAGATGAGCAAGGACACGATGAACGTGGTGAGCACCAGTGTGGCCAACATCTTGCTCATGACCATCATCGTGCTGTTCATCTTCGCTGGCTTACGCAAGAAAGTGAATGTCTACGACGCCTTTATCGAAGGGGCGAAAGACGGGTTTACCACGGCTGTGCGCATCATACCTTATTTAGTAGCCATCCTCGTGGGCATCGGTGTGTTCCGCGCATCGGGTGCTATGGATATGTTGGTCGACGGCATTGGATGGTGCGTGTCAGCGGTGGGAGGCGACAGTCAGTTTGTGGGTGCCTTGCCAACCGCCCTCATGAAGCCGCTCTCGGGTAGTGGTGCGCGTGGCATGATGGTCGACGCAATGACCACATACGGTGCCGACTCGTTCGTTGGTCGTTTGAGTTGCATCTTCCAAGGCTCCACCGACACCACCTTTTATATATTGGCCGTCTACTTCGGTAGTGTCAACATCCGCTACACACGTCATGCCGTGGCGTGCGGATTGCTGGCCGATTTGGCGGGAGTTGTGGCGGCGATAGCCATCGCGTACATGTTTTTTGGATAGAAGCCTCACCCCCGTCCCCTCCCCGAAAGGGAGGGGAGTGAATAGCTGTATGATGTTGTATTATATTGTAGGACTATCAACTTGTGGGCTTGTCAATTAAACCAACTATCTATTCCCCTCCCTTTTGGGGAGGGGTTAAGGGGTGGGGCTTTAATTTGTAAACTATATTATCTCAATTATGTCCAATTTAAAATCTCTTGTCAAGGATACTGCCATTTATGGACTGAGCAGCATCGTCGGCCGTTTTCTCAACTACCTGCTTACCCCTCTGTACACCATCAAGCTGGCGTCGGCCAGCGGCGAGTATGGCATCATGACCAACATGTATGCCTTGACGGCACTGATACTCGTGATACTGACGTTCGGCATGGAGACCACCTTCTTCCGCTTCGCCAACAAGTCGGATGAGAATCCGAGCAAGGTCTATTCCACCACGCTGATTACCGTCGGCACCGGCGCGCTGAGTTTCTTCCTGTTGGTGCTGGTGTTCTTGTCGCCCATCGCCTCGTTCATGGGCTATGCCGGCCACCCATCGTATATATGGGTCATGGCACTCACGGTGGCCATCGACTCGTTCCTGTGCATTCCGTTCGACTACCTGCGTTTTAAGAACCGCCCTATCAAGTTCGCATCTCTTAAAGTATTCATTATTGTTCTGAACATTTCGCTCAACTTGATTTACTATCTCTTGCTGCCTGCGCTCTACGAGCGTCATCCTGAGACGGTGGGAATGGTCTACAGTCCGTCTGTTGGCGTGGGCTATGCGTTCTACATCAACCTGGCCTGCTCGGCGCTCACCATTCCTTTGCTGTGGAAAGAGCTGACCTGCGTGAGCTATGTCTTCGACAAGACGCTGATGAGGCGCATGCTCTCATACAGTTGGCCCATCCTTGTGCTGGGACTGGCGGGCATTCTGAACCAGACAGCCGACAAGATATTGTTTCCACATATTTATAAAGGCGCCGACAACATGGCTCAATTGGGCATCTATGGGGCCGCCAGCAAGATAGCCATGATCATGGCCATGATCACACAGGCCTTTCGCTTTGCCTACGAACCCTTTGTCTTTGGCAAAGCGGAGGAACGCGACAACCGCGACACCTACGCCAAGGCCATGAAATATTTCATCGTCTTCACCCTGCTGGCTTTCCTTGTCGTGGTGGGCTATATGGACATCATGCGCTATCTCATCGGCAAGGATTACTGGGAAGGACTGCGCGTGGTGCCCATCGTCATGGCCGCCGAAATCATGATGGGCGTTTATTTCAACCTCTCCTTCTGGTACAAACTCATCGACAAGACCATCTGGGGAGCCTATTTCTCGGGCATCGGTTGCGCGGTACTCATTGCCATCAACGTCATCTTTGTGCCCCGTTACGGCTACATAGCCTGCGCGTGGGCCGGCTTTGCGGGCTACGGCGTGGCCATGATTCTGTCGTATATCGTAGGACAGAAGATGTATCCCATCCGCTATCCCATGCGGAGCATCCTTGTATATGTGGCGTTGGCGGCGGTCTGCTTCTTTGGTATGACGACCTTCAATGACGCACTTACCCCCTCTGGCGCACTGGCCGTCAACACACTGCTCATTGCGCTGTTTGTGGCCTACATCATCAGGTCAGACTTCCCACTGCACCAATTGCCCGTCATAGGCAAACATTTCAGAAAATAAATCAATCACAATGATATGAAAAAATCAACATTACTTATTGCCGGACTGCTTGCTGCCAGCGTGGCAAACGCCGACGAAGGCATGTGGACCTTGTACAACTTGCCGCAAGCTGTGTACGAACAGATGCGGGCACAGGGCTTTAAGGTTCCTTACAACGACTTGTACTATGGCGATCAGGCCATGAAGAATGCGGTGGTCAACTTCTCCGGTTATTGTACCGGTGTGGTGGTCTCGCCAGACGGATTAGTGTTCACCAACCACCATTGTGGCTTCGAAGGCATTCGCAGTCACTCCACCGTGGAGCACGATTACATGAAAAATGGCTTTTATGCCAAGAGCTATGAGGAGGAACTTCCCAACAAAGACATGTTCGTAAGCTTCATGGTCGAGCAGAAAGACATTACCGGCAGGCTGAGAAAGATGAACTTTGACAATCTCACCCGCGAGCGACAAGACGCGGTAATCGATTCGCTGCAGAACGTCATGAACGACTCCATCAAGCGCGTTGACAAGACCCTGCACATAGAGATTGACCCATTTTACGAGGGAAACACCTACTATGCCACCGCCTATCGGCAGTTCAACGACCTGCGACTGGTGTTCGCCGTGCCCAAGTCGATGGGCAAATTCGGCGGCGAAACCGATAACTGGATGTGGCCACGGCAAACTTGCGACTTCTCCGTGTTCCGCATCTATGCCGACAAAAAGACCAACGGCCCGGCCGAATATTCAAAGGATAACGTGCCATATCATCCTAAAAAATGGGCACAGGTAAGTCTGCAAGGCTACAAGGATGGGGACTATTCTATGACGATTGGCTATCCCGGGTCGACCAGCCGCTACCTCTCGTCGTATGGTATTCGTGAGCGTAGGGACGCACTCAACGCTCCCCGCGCGCAGGTTCGCGGTGTGAAGCAGGCCATCATGATACGTCACATGCGGGCAGACGAGGGCGTACGCATCAAGTATGACTCGAAGTTTGCGCAGAGTTCCAATTACTGGAAAAACTCCATCGGCATGAACAAATGTATCGACTCCATCGGCATCATCAACCAAAAGCAGCAGTACGAGCAGAAAATACGCCAATGGCAACAGCAAACGGGGTATCTGAAGGGCAAGCTCGACTTTGACACCATGGCCCGGCTTTACAACAAACGCCTCGCCATCGTGAAGGCTCATACGTTCTTCCGCGAGACATTTGGACGCACCAACGAGTTCACCACCCGCGCCATGCGCTTGAACAACAAGGAAATACTTGGTCCAAAAAACAATTCCAAGAAGCAGTACATCCTCTTCAAGGACAACGGTGACGAGTGGGATGAGGCGCTTGACAAGGAGGTGATGGCTGCGCTGCTCAAGAATTATAAAGACAAGGTGGAGCCCAAATATCTACCTAAATTCTACCAAACCATTGACGCCAAGTTCGGCGGCGACTACACCCGCTATGTCGATGAGCTGTATAAAAAGTCGTTCTTGATGAAGAGTGGCAAGCGAATCTACGTCAACAAGAGAAGCTATCATCGTGACCCAGGCGTCGTATATAGTCTTGATTTGCTGGAAACCATGGGTGAGTTTACGACCGACCTGTCGGCATTCGAGGACAGCATCAAGCTCCAGGAGAAGTATCTCTGCGCCGCCAAGCTGCGCATGGAGGAAGACATGCCCCATTATTCGGACGCCAACTTCACCATGCGCCTGAGCTATGGTAAGGTTGGAGGCTTCATGCTGGGCGGAAAGCCCTCGGGCTATTACACCACGGCAGAGAGCATGGTGGCGAAAATGAACCGCGCCAACGAGGTGTACGAGTATCAGGCAGAACCCGTGATGAAAGAGATTCTCAGCGCCAAGGACTTCGGTCCGTACCAGGACAAGCACACGGGTAAGATGCAACTCTGCTTCCTCACCAACAACGACATCACGGGAGGAAACAGCGGAAGTCCGATGTTCGACGGACAAGGACGGCTCATCGGACTGGCTTTCGACGGCAACTGGGACAGTCTTTCAAGCGACATCAACTTCGATTCCCGCCTGGCGCGCTGCATCGGAGTGGACATCCGTTATGTGCTGCTGATGATGGATCGATGGGGGCACGCTGACCGTTTGCTCAAAGAAATCAACGCCCAGTAAAGCACTGCATATATGATAGTGGTGACATGCCACGTGGACAGAATGAAACGTGAAGCGGATGACCGAGCAAGTTTCATTTCGCCTTGCATCCTGGCTTCACACAAACCGTCTTCCTTGCTCAGCGAACTGCCTGAACGAGGAAGACGGTTTTTCTTGTTTTTGCATGGTTTGTCAAGCGTGACTTGACAGCTACTTTTATTCCAAAAACGATTCATCATCCTAAAAAAAGTGTTCGATATTTGTAACACAATCCGCGTTTTCTACGTCTCACGATACAGAACACCACCATGGCGACGTGTTTTTGAAGTAGTATAACATAACCCATAAAAAATTAAAACGTATGAAAAAAGTGATGATGATCGCAGCGTTGGCATTCATGGCCATGACCGTTCAGGCCCAAATGTCGGTAGACCGTTTGATGCGGAAGTACAAACATTCGCCCAAGGCGGAATATGTACATGTGCCGAAAATGATGATGTCGCTGGCCAAAGCGATAAAGATAGCCGGCACCGACGACTACACAAAATACCTCAAGCACATCGACAGCATCAAAGTATTGGACATGGAGGATTGCTCAAAAGCCGTTAAACAGCAGTTCTTCAAGGATGTAACTCAACTGAAGACAACAGGTTATGAGGAGTTGGTGACAGCAAAGGAGGCCGATGAGCAAACCGTAATCATGGTGAAGAGGAACGAAACGGGAATTAAAGAACTTGTCATCGTCGATTCGGGTGCTGAGGATGCAGCATTAATCCAAATCATGGGTCACATCAAGGATTCAGAGATACAGAAGATTATTGCTGAGGAAAAGAAGAAATAATCAGCACCCCAGCCCACTCAACTTTACCAGCTGTATGGATGCCTCACAGTTTAAGCGGTGTTTCTTGCCGTGCCACGAACGAATGTACCGCATGGCATGGCGGCTCACGGGCAATGCGCAGGCGGCCGAAGACCTGGTGCAGGAGGCCTTCCTGAAGCTGTGGCTCAAGCGCGACGCACTGCAGATTACCAGCTCGGCCGAGACTTTCTGCGTCACCACGGTGAAGAACCTGTTCTATGACCAGGTGCGGAAGCGGCGCCCACAGACCACGAACCATACCCCGGAGGAGTTGCAGATACCCCACGATGACGATGCCGCCAGGGCGATTGAGCAGGCGGAAGACCGGCAGATGGCGTGGCAACTCATCAGCCGTCTGCCCGAGCAGCAACGGCAAATCGTGATGATGAGGGACATCAGCGAGATGGAGTACCGGGAGATAGAGCGGCAGACGGGCCTCACGGCGGTACACGTCAGGGTACTGTTGAGCCGCGCCCGAAAGCAGATGAGACAACAACTAAAACAGATGAAAGACAATGGATACAGATAACATCAGGCAACTTCTTGACCGCTACTATGACGGACAGACCAGCGAGCGCGAGGAACAAGAGCTGAAAGACTATTTCCTTCAGGACGACGTTCCACCGCAGTGGGCGACCGACCAGCGGCTTTTCCGGCAGTTGTATGGCGCGGACATGCCGGCCAGTGACGGCATGGAGCAGCGGCTGTCGCGGCAGATTGACAGTTGGAACCGCGTGGAGAAGACGGCCGGTCGGCACGCCCGAGCCGTCGGTCTGCGGTGGATTGCCGGTATTGCGGCCTCCCTGTTGTTGCTGTTTGCCATCGGTCTTCTGGTCGACAGACAGCAAAAGCAAGCGCAATATGCCGTGCAGCAGGATACATTCGACGACCCGAGGGATGCGTATGCCGAAACACAGAAGGCCTTGATGATGTTTTCCAAGTCAATAAACAAAGGTTTAAATAAAGTAGAAAATGTTACACAAGAGTGATTTGACCGCATGGCTGAGAACGCTGTCCCTGGCCATTTGCCTTGTATTGGGCTGTGCGTCGCTGTCGGCGCAGGACCGCCTGTTCAAGCAGTTTGAAAACACCAAAGGCGTGTCTACCGTGTACATCTCGCCCGCGATGTTCAAGCTGATGCCCAAACTCAACGTGGGCGACAAGGATTTGGCCAAGCTGGCCTCCCGGCTGTCGCGCCTGCAAATCCTGCAATGCGAGCGCCCATCGCTGATTCCTTCCATCAAGAAGCAAGCACAGGCGTACTATGACAGCAACCGCTATGAAGTGATCATGCGGGTGAAAGACGACGGCGAGCACACCACCATCTTCCAGAAAGGCGCGGGTAGAGGTGCCAAAGAGTTTGTTCTTCTTAATGAAGAGAGAAACGAGCTGTCAATCATCCACATCACGGGGAACATCAGCTTGGAAGACATAAAAGACCTCTACGACCGATAGATGGCGGATGCGTACTGCGAGAGAAGGCTGGTTTGAGTTGTCAGACCAGCCTTTTCTTTGCGAAGGAATACGCACATGGATTTGACGGAGGGTGCACATGGATTTCACAGCTTGACGCATGATTGTAACTTACTGTCATCTACGGCTTTGCAATTGCATTAACTTTGGGCATCAAACCCATTGACATTGGCTGTCAAACGCATGGGGCTTGACGGTCAAAGTCAATGCGTTTGCGCACCGCATGGATGATGGGATGTGGAAAAGGCGAAAGTCATCACGTTCCGGATATACACAAACGGCCTGGAGGACTGTGATGGTATCACACTCCTCCAGGCCGTCGTGTTGCCGTGCGAAGGCCCAGCTGTCAGTATTTCACCTTGATGTATTTCACACCGTGAGTGGGCACAAAGTAATTGGTATCGGTGGTAGACAAGTCTTTCTGCCGCCACAGGTCACGCACGGATTGCAGCTGCCGAATGCCCAGTTGCCCGAAATATCTGGAAAGATCCACGCGCGCGTCCTCGCTTCCCACGTTGAAGATGCCGATGGCATGACAGCCGTCGGCCAGTGGACGTTGCCATATTTGGATGTCACCGTCCAGCACGTCGCGCTTGGCTTGCTTGCCCAGCGCGTCCTGGTTGATGGCGTTTACCTCGTTGTTGCACAACAAACCGAACGTGAAGTCGTCCATCTGACTGAGGTCACCGCCCATGAGCATGTTGGCAGCCAGCAGGGTCCAGAGCGAGATGTGCGTGTACTGCTCGTCGGGAGTCAGGCGTGTGTCGTGGAGTTTGGGACCCCATCCCACCTTACCCACCACAAGCATGTCGGGGTCGTTCCAATGACCTGGCCCGGCATAGGGATAGAGTTCGGCCTGACGTACGAATCCGATGTCGTACAACGACTGCCATGTGTCAGTGATGTCGCCCGTGGTTCTCCACGAATTGGCGTCAACCGCATGCCCCCATTTCCACACGTCGGCCATGCCGTATTGGCATAGACTGTAGAAAATGTCGCGTGGCTGCGCGCGCAAGTATTCCTGCATTTTCAGGTAAGGGCGCACGTATGCGGCAACGGAAAAGTCGCCGTCGGCATCAAACTTGCTGCTGTACCCACACCAGTCGTATTTCAGATAGTCAACGCCCCACTCGTTATAAGTCTTCGCATCCTGCTCCTCATGGTTGAGCGAGCCAAGGTAATGACCGCATGTGAGGTCGCCCGGTGAGGAGTAGATGCCAAAGCGCAGTCCGTTGCCGTGCAGCCACTCACCCAGTCCTTTCATGTTCGGGAACTTCTCGTTCACGGCAATGGTGCCGTCGGCATTGCGCTTCCCGGCCTCCCAGGCATCGTCCACGTTGATGTAATTGTAGCCATAGTCGGCCAATCCACGGTCGATGAGTGCCTTGGCGGACGCCATCACTTTTTCTTGTGACACGCTGGTACCCCAGCAGTTCCAGCTGTTCCACCCCATAGGAGGCGTCAATGCAATCTGGCGGCCAACGAGGATGCTGAAGTCTTTCTCGTCTTTTCCCTTGCCGTTTTCGGCCACCAAGGTGAGCTTGTATTCGCCCTTCTCTTTCAAACTGCCGCTGATGACACCGTTTTCGGCATTCAGGGAGAGGCCCGCCGGTAGGTTCTTCACGCTGAACCTCATGGGACGGTCGCCGGAAGCAGGGATGCGGAAGATCACCGGGGAGCCGGGTCGCACACCCATCACCGCTGCACTGTTGATGCGAGGGGTGGCTGGTGCGATGGGCGTGAGAATGTATTTGGGCGCATAGAGGCGCGTGACGCTTTTCTTGCTTTTGGCATCTGTGTAAACACACTGGATGCGGACATAATTACGGGGGTTATAAAAAACAGCGATGGCCGACTGCCCGTTGGGTTTCAGGGAGACCTTGCGTTGTTGCTGACTCAACACCTTTCCGGTCTCGGGGTTCACCATGTTGATTTGAAGCGTTCCCTTCTGCGCGAGCTTGAAGACGTTCTTTAACCGTATCTTGCACGCGTCCTTTCCTTTAAACTGCAGCTCGCCGAAGGTCATCATGAGCCCATCCACCCTACTGGGGACGCTCAGTCTTGGGGCTTGGAAGTACATGCCGCCGTCTCCACCGCCATTGTACACGCGTACGGCAATGACGTTTTCCCGTCCCCATCTCACGGCTTTGTGCCCGGCGGGGATGCTGTATTCGCGCTCAACGTTGAACGCTTCCTTGTAACCTTGTGGCGAATCGGGCATGCTTCCCGTGCCACCAATGCGCACACCGTTGAAGAATGCCTCATCGGCATCATCGATTTTGCCCAGGTAGATGTTGATGGTTTGTTTTAAATCAGAGTTGTCAAGCATGGATTGGGGCAGGACGAACTTGATGCGATACCATCCGTAAGCATTCGTCTTGACGGGTCCTTGCTCTCCCCACTTCATGGTAGTTTTGAGGGTTTCCCAGCCGCTGTCGTCGAAATCAGCGTTCTTCCATTCGGGATTGTCGCCCGTCCGGAACCTCGCTTTGTCAAAAGTAAGCACTTGCGCATAGGTCATGCTGGCCATGAAAAGCAGCAGTATGACTAAGATTTCTTTTCTCATGAAAAATGTTGTTTATAGTTATTACGTTTGGTTTTGATGCAAAGGTAACGCTTTAAAGACAAACCCTCGCAACGAAAATGAATGAAAAAAGCGAAATAAAGCGGTGTTTGTTCGTTCCTTTCTTATTATTTTCATACCTTTGCGTGGCTTTGGGATGATAAGGTGAATGACCTAAACGATGCGCGCAGGTATCGGTGGGATGCCTTGAACGAGCAGAAAAGCAGCCAAAAGAGAATCCCAATTTGGATGAAATATCAGATGATAGACAAGACAATAAGTATTTTTTATTTTTTTTAGATGAACGTAATTACGAAAACAGTTCAATTGCCTGATGGCAGAACCATCAGCATTGAAACCGGGAAAGTTGCAAAACAGGCCGATGGCGCAGCGGTAGTACGCTTGGGCAATACGGTGCTTCTCGCAACTGTTTGTGCAGCAAAGGATGCAGTTCCCGGAACAGATTTTATGCCTTTGCAAGTAGATTATCGCGAGCAGTACAGTGCCGCAGGCCGCTTTCCAGGCGGATTCACCAAGCGCGAAGGCAAGCCAAGTGATAATGAAATCTTAACTTCTCGATTGGTGGACCGTGCGCTTCGTCCGCTTTTCCCGTCCAATTATCACGCCGAAGTGTATGTGCAAATCATGCTTCTTTCAGCCGATGGCGTAGATCAGCCCGACGCATTGGCTGGGTTGGCAGCGTCAGCAGCCATGGCATGTTCTGATATTCCTTTCGATTTCTATATCAGTGAGGTTCGTGTGGCACGCATCAATGGTGAATATGTCATCAACCCAACCTTCGAACAGATGAAACAAGCCGACATGGACTTGATGGTAGGCGCCACCAAGGACAACATCATGATGGTGGAAGGTGAAATGAAAGAGGTGTCTGAGCTCGACCTGATCAACGCCTTGAAGGCTGCACACGAGGCCATCAAGCCTATGTGTACCGTTCAAGATGAGTTGAACAAGGAACTGGGTAAGGATGTGAAGCGCGAGTACGATCACGAGGTGAACGATGAAGACTTGCGTGAAAAGATGAACAACGAGCTGTACCAGCCCGTGTATGACATCACCAAACAGGCTCTTCCCAAACAGGAACGTCACGACGCTTTCGACAAAGTACTCACCGATTTCCTGGAAGAATACGATGCTGCTCACGCTGCTGATTTGACTGAAGAGGAACTGGAGGAGAAGCATGCCGAGGCTACACGCTACTATGATGACGTGTTGAAGAATGCCATGCGCCGCTGCATCCTGGACGAAGGCAGACGTTTGGACGGCCGTAAGACAGATGAGATTCGCCCCATCTGGTGCGAGGTTAGTCCGCTGCCCATGCCTCACGGAAGCGCAATCTTTACCCGTGGCGAGACACAGTCACTGTCAACTTGTACGTTAGGAACCAAACTTGACGAGAAAATGGTAGACGATGTCTTGGACAAGAGCTATCAACGTTTCTTGCTGCACTACAACTTTCCTCCATTCTCAACAGGTGAAGCCAAGGCTCAACGTGGCGTAGGACGCCGCGAAATAGGCCACGGACACTTGGCATGGCGTGGCTTGAAGGGACAAATTCCTGAAGACTTCCCCTACACGGTACGCTTGGTGAGCCAGATATTGGAAAGCAACGGCTCGTCTTCCATGGCCACTGTTTGTGCCGGTACGCTGGCATTGATGGATGCAGGTGTACCCATGAAGAAGCCTGTCAGCGGCATTGCGATGGGATTGATCAAGAACCCAGGGGAAGACAAATATGCCATCTTGAGCGATATCCTTGGTGACGAGGACCACTTGGGCGACATGGATTTCAAGACAACAGGTACGCGCGATGGTTTGACTGCTACGCAGATGGACATCAAGTGCGATGGCCTGAGCTTTGAAATCTTGGAGAAAGCCTTGTTGCAAGCAAAGGCAGGACGCGAGCACATCTTGAACAAAATGCTCGAAACGATAGCTGAACCCCGCCCAGAGATGAAGCCTCAGGTGCCGCGCATCGAGGCATTCGAGATACCAAAAGAGTTTATTGGAGCTGTCATCGGCCCTGGTGGAAAGATTATCCAGCAGATGCAGGAAGACACAGGCGCCACCATTACGATTGATGAGGTGGACAATGTGGGTAAAATACAAGTGAGTGCGCCCAACAAAGCGTCTATCGATGCGGCCATTAACAAGATTAAGTCCATCGTTGCCATCCCCGAAGTAGGCGAGACATACGAGGGAACGGTACGCTCAATCATGCCATACGGCTGCTTTGTAGAGATACTTCCGGGCAAAGACGGCTTATTGCATATCTCTGAAATCGATTGGAAACGCCTTGAAACGGTTGAGGATGCCGGCATTCATGAGGGTGACAAGATCAGGGTGAAGTTGTTGGAAATCGATCCGAAGACAGGCAAGTACAAGCTCTCTCGCCGTGTGTTGTTAGAAAAACCCGAAGGCTATGTAGAGCGCGAACGTCGTCCTCGCCGCGAGAATGGCGGTGAGCGTCGCCCACGTCGTGATGACAATCGTGAGGGACATCGTCATTATGAGAATGGTGATCGTCAACCTCGTCGCTTTGAACATCGCAACGAAAGCTCTGATCGTGCTTACAACAACGAGCCCAACGGGTTGAACGACACGTTTAATGCAGAGTAAAAATCACACTTTGGTCGTGCGTATCAAGCATTGATCATTGATAGTCCCAACGATTTGGGACGCTGAAATAAGGGGTGAATGGCAAGCATGCTATTCACCCCTTTTTAGCTTTATAAGGCCGAATGGACGTTGACAAGGTGGAATTTACTTGATTCGTTCATTCTGTAAGAAGTCTTCGTAATGGTCTTGATAGCCATTGAAAACATTGATGTCTACATCCCCTTTGATTCCGTTTACTCGCCCGTCAGGGCTCAGTTGCCATATCACCAGGCGCACATCCGGCTTGTATTCTCCATAACGGGCTATCCATACGTTGTAGTTCTCCATGATGTCGGGAGCCTCTGGCAAATACCTGTTCACAAAAGTCTGACTGACGTACAATATCGGTTTCACGCCCACGCGCCTTTCTACTGCCTGGAGCCACGCTCTCACTTCGGTGAACAAGGCCTTGGTACCACCCATTCTTTTGATTTGACTGGGTAAGGGTTCAACGTCGAGAACAGGTGGAAAGTCACCTTTTTCAAAGCGAGTGTGCCGCATGAAATAGACTGCTTGCGCCTTACCACTGGACAAAGTGGAGAAGAAATGATACGCTCCGCAATGAACGCCGTGGCGCTTTGCCGCCCGATAATCACCCATCAAGTACTTGTTCCGCATGGTAACACCCTCGGTTGACTTGATGTAACAGAACGAAATGGGATAGCTCACGGCGCCCCGTATGCGTTTCTTACTGATGGTACCGAGGTGCGTGATGCGCAGTTTGTTCCAATGGATGGGATAATGTTTCTTGCCTATGTCATGCTGATGTCGGGAGATGTCGATGCCATAGATGCGCTGGCCGGTATACAACAGTCGCTCGCCCAGATACCGGTTGGCTCTCCATTCACCCAGACGGAGCTTTCCGGAAGACAGTGCGAAGCCAAACCCCCAGCGTTGGTCATCCCGCCAATAGCCATGATAACAAATGCCTTCTCGCGATTGGTAAGTGCCTGCCCCCTCAGCCAACCCTCTTTGATTCAGTTGCCCATGATAGATTCCGTCAGGGTCGGTACGTGTTCCACTCATCAACGTGTCGGCCTTCCACTCGCCCACGATGCGCCTTCCCCGTCCGTCGTAACTCACACCCATACCCTCACGCTTGCCCGCTTTCCACTGCCCAACGTATACGATGCTGTCTTTGTACCGCATTTCACCGTAGCCTTCGTATACGCCATGCGCCACCGAACCCCTGTATGTGTAGTCACCATGCCGCACCAACACTTGTTCGTCTGGCCGTATCTTACAGCTGAAAAGGAACAGCGTTAATGTCGCCAACGTGACGTGAACCCATTTCAAAGCAAGCAGATGGCGTTTCATGGCTGCACCTCCTTTCTCAACAAACCGCACAGCTGACTTCGCGTGATGACCTCGTTCCCTCGGGTGATGCCGATGAAATAACCGCGTGTACTGAAGACCGGCGACCCATCACCGCCCAACACCGCCGGCAAATCGTGCCGGTTGTCACGAAGCGTTGTTGGGATGATGCTGCACGAGGCATGGGTGGTGGCCAGCTCCTCCACGCCAAGACCGCCGTAGCCCACAGCAAGTGCTGCGCCATGCGCCTTACCATTTATAAAGAAGATGGACACTGGGGCCACGCCCGTGGGTGTCTTTCGTCCAACCGTTTGCAGCAAGACCGTCTGGCACTGCTTGGAAGAGCCAACTTCACGCATGCGTACTTGCTGGCATTTACCATCCGGAAGACGGTAGTAAGCAGTATAAATCGCCTTGCGTATCAGCTGCGGACGGTCGGCAGGCCGCATCGTGTCAAACAACCATGCCAGCCTTATGCGACGAGTTTTCTCATCTTCTTTTTGATAAGCGCATGCCGCCACCATGTTATACCCCTCGTCACGAACGTCATGAACGCGCAGGTAGTAATTCAGTTCTCTCAGCTGAACGCGCAGCAGTCGTATTCTTTTCTCATTTCTCTCTTTCTCTTTCTCAATCAGCGACCACGCGTCCAACCTGCTTAACCCGTCTGACTTTGCCATGACGGTAATCATTCTGCCTCGGCAGGAAGGAATGAAGAAATATCTGTTCACCCACACGCCTGTGGCATAAGTGGTGCGTACGCATGAATCTCGCAGCAAGGAGGGACGCACCAAGGCGGTGTCAGGGGCGACGCCGGCAAAATAGAGTGTCGTCTTTCCCCCGCACGCCATTTCGTACCATGAACGGCATGTCACAATGGCCACCGAGCGCTTCATCTGTCGTGCAGATGAAGGCCAAAAGCTCCATGCCACCCATGCGATGACGGCAAGCAGCAGGATGAACAGCGTCATGAGCTTCAAACGGCGATTGTGGCGGTATTTTTGTTCCATGTCATGCAAAGTTAACTTAAAAACCAGATAACGCAAAACGTTGTTCGTTTAATTATCAGGATGCTTTTTACCGTGACGCATCACACCCCGGCCAGACAGGAAGAGGAATGGCGGAAATTGTTGTTTTTTCTGCTCGTTTTAAGCCTCTAAAACGGCATCTCAAAACCTCTCATCTGGAAAAAATCAATAGGCTGCGGGGATGCAAAATGAAGATGATTGGGCAAGAAAAACGGATTTTCACGCCCAAAACAATGTGTTTGCCCTACTGCAAGCATGCTTTTGACCGACAATTCACATGCTCCCGCTGCCTGAAAGCATGCATGTTACCCGCCTAAAGCAGTGCTTTTGAATGAAAAACGCATGACTATCGGAGGCCGGCAATGGCTGAAAACCCGTAACATCGCGCATGACAGTGAGATACGAACATCGCTCATGCCTGACGAATTTGCACGCAAGGTCAAGGTTGTTCACAAATACGCCAAGGAGAGAAGGGTGTCGTGTCAAGAAAATTCGTACCGGCAGCCCTCTCGTCTCCTGCCGGTCAACGGTGTCCGCATGCCCGTTTCAGGCAATGGGCAGGCACCGGCAGGCCATCTGCGACCGCAAAGCGACGCCCCATCTGCGGCACTCCTCGTTTTTTTTGCCAAAACAGACATGCCGTTCAGATATTTTGTCTAAATTTGTATTCGAAGGGCGGTTCTATAAATTACCACCGTAAAGTTTTTTTATGTCAGTATTTTTACGTTTTGTCATCTTGTGGACTCTTCTTGGTTCAATTTGCTTGTCCGTTCAGTCGTATAGCTCGCTATACTCCTTCACTCACAAACAAATTGACCTCAAAAAATAGTCTCACAAATTGTCAAAGCTAATTTATAGAACCACACTGAACAGTACCCAACGAGACAAGAGCAAATTCCCATGACGCATTTATTGGAAAAATTCAAATTCTGCCCAGCGTGTGGCAGCCCACACTTCGTAGTGAACGACGAGAAGAGCAAACGGTGCGAGAACTGCGACTTCGTGTATTTCATGAACCCAAGCGCCGCCAACGTGGCCTTCATCCTCAACGAGCATGGCGAATTGTTGGTTGAGAGGCGGCGCAACGACCCCGGAAAAGGAACGCTTGACCTTCCCGGCGGCTTCTCCGACACAAACGAGACGGGTGAAGAAGGCATCATCAGGGAGGTGAGAGAGGAAACCAACCTGCAGGTAGACCGCGCGGAATATGTGTTCAGTCTGCCCAACGAGTACCGATACAGCGGACTGGACATCCCCACACTTGACATGTTTTTCCGCTGCGAAGTGAGCGACACGTCCCGTCTGAAAGCAGGTGACGATGCCGGCGAAGTATCGTGGCTGCCCCTGGAAGAGGTGCGAACCGAGCAGTTCGGACTGCGTTCCATCCGCCAAGGCCTGCGCGTTTTCCTGGAAAGAGCCGGCGAAATGGGTTGGACGAACGCTGGCAAGCGAACCAGCGAATCCGACCGCCGAAACAAAACGACATGACTGTTTTTGACAACCAACAACCTTCTCGAGCAAACGAGCCGAGACAGAGCCGTGGCGCAAGACACAAAAATACCGCCCGGGCAAGGCGCATTGTAAATTAAAAATCGTACCTTTGCAGCGCAACGGTTTCGTGTCTCCATCCAAAAGAAACATCGCCAGCACGCATGCCTGCATGAACGTTGCCTACAGATCAAAGAATTTTATCTTTTAATCAGCATGAAAATTGAGAACCAAATAGCCAGTTCTGTCATTGCTTCAGTGAAAGAACTCTACGGACAAGACGTACCCATGTCGATGGTACAGTTACAAAAAACGAAAAGCAACTTTGAGGGAAACCTCACCTTGGTGGTGTTCCCCTTCCTGAAAATGTCACGCCAGAAGCCCGAAGACACCGCCCGGGCCATCGGTGAACTGCTGGTGAGAGACTGTGCGGCCGTAGCCGGTTTCAACGTCGTGAAAGGCTTCTTGAACCTCAACGTCGCCAAAGAGGCGTGGGTGGAATTGCTCAATGACATACATGCGGATGAGAAATTCGGAGAGAAACCCGTCACGGAGCAGTCGCCCTTGGTGATGATTGAATACTCATCGCCCAACACCAACAAGCCACTTCACCTGGGACATGTGCGCAACAACTTGTTGGGATGGTCGTTGGCGCAAATCATGGAGGCCAATGGCAACAAGGTGGTGAAGACCAACATCGTGAACGACCGAGGCATTCATATTTGCAAATCAATGCTCGCCTGGCTGAAGTGGGGCAACGGAGAGACACCCGAGTCGAGCGGAAAGAAAGGCGACCACCTCATCGGCGATTACTATGTGGCGTTTGACAAGCACTATCGGGCCGAGGTGGCAGAGCTGAAAAACAAGTTCATGACAGACGAGGGACTGGACGAAGAGACCGCCGTGAACAAGGCGAAAGAAGAGGCTCCGCTGATGAAAGAGGCCCGGCAAATGCTCGTGAAGTGGGAGCAGGGCGATGAAGAGGTGCGCGCCTTGTGGAAAAAGATGAACAACTGGGTTTACGCCGGCTTTGATGAGACGTACAAGACGTTAGGCGTGAGCTTTGACAAGATATACTATGAATCAAATACTTACCTCGAGGGAAAAACTAAGGTGGAAGAGGGACTGAAGAAAGGTCTCTTTTTCCGAAAGGATGACAACAGCGTATGGGCAGACCTGACAAAAGAGGGTTTGGACCAAAAGCTGTTGCTTCGTTCTGACGGCACCAGCGTGTACATGACACAGGACATTGGCACGGCAGAGATGCGGTTCAAGGATTTTCCCATCGACAAGATGATTTATGTGGTAGGCAACGAGCAGAATTATCATTTTCAGGTGCTTTCCATCTTGCTCGATCGCTTGGGATTCAAGTGGGGTAAGGAGTTGGTACACTTCTCATACGGCATGGTTGAACTGCCAAACGGTAAGATGAAGAGCCGCGAAGGCACGGTGGTGGATGCCGATGAGTTGATAGCAACCATGATAGACGATGCCCGCAAGACCAGTGATGAGCTGGGTAAGTTCAAGGATATGAGCGAGGAAGAAAAGCGTGAGATTGCCCGCGTGGTTGGATTGGGCGCGCTGAAATACTTCATCTTGAAGGTAGACGCGCGCAAAAACATGTTGTTCAATCCCGAAGAGTCTATCGACTTTAATGGCAACACGGGCCCGTTCATCCAATATACCTATGCCCGCATCCGTTCCATCATGCGCAAAGCGACGGCAGAGGGCATGGCACTTCCTGCACAACTGCCCAGCGACGCACCACTGAACGACAAGGAAATTGCATTGATACAGAAGATGAACGACTTCGGTGCGGTGATAGAACAGGCCGCGACAGATTACAGTCCGAGCGGCATCGCCAACTATTGTTACGAGTTGACCAAAGACTTCAACCAGTTCTACCACGACTACAGCATACTGAACGCCGACACGCGAGAGGAGAAGCTCACCCGGTTGGTGCTGGCCAACAATGTGGCAAAGATTATCAAGAACGGCATGCTGCTGCTTGGTATTGAGGTTCCGGAGAGGATGTAGGGAAGCCCCTCCCCGCCCTCCCCAGCAGGGGAGGGAGAAGGAAGTTACCTTGTTTGCCCATCTTCCTGACAGATGTTGTTTGCTCAACGCTTGCGAGCTGATGTCGACAATCCACCTTATTTTATATAGAGGGAGATTCATTTTCGGCTTTAATGTAAGTTGACCGTATGTTATGAAACGGAAACACGAAACGGCAGACTGTGCGAATTACGAGTTATTGAAAGCATTTGCAAAGAGAAGTAGAACGCATTCAACACCGGCAGAAGGCATGTTGTGGGAATCATTACGTGGAAACCAATTAGGATGTAAGTTCAGACGACAACATATCATCGGCAACTATATTGCTGATTTTGCCTGCATTCGTTTCAAACTGGTGGTTGAAATAGATGGTGGTTATCATCAACAAGGCAATCAACCGCTCATGGATGCCGAACGTACAGCTGATTTAAAAAGTCGTGGTTTTACCGTTTTGCGTTTCACAAACGAACAGGTGCTTCACCGTCTTTCATCCGTCATCTCGCAAATACTCAAATCATTAGACCACATGGCTCAAGCAGAACAGATAAAAAACAATTCACAAGAAACCAACTTAGTTACGCCGTTAGCTTCTTCCCCCCTATCGGGGGGACAGAGGGGGGCTTCGGCATGGGCGGTCGATGCGGCATGTTCAGGCAATCCGGGACCTATGGAATATCGAGGAATCGACTTGGCGACAGGAGCGGAAATCTTTCACTTCGGGCCCGTACATGGCACCAACAACATAGGAGAGTTCTTGGCTATCGTGCATGCGCTGGCCCTGTTGTGGAAACAAGGTGACACGCAAAAATCCATTTATTCGGACAGCTACAACGCCATTTTGTGGGTGAAGAAAAAACAATGTAAAACAAAATTGAAGCGAACGCCACAAACAGAGCAGCTCTATCAGATTATCTCGCGCGCCGAACAATGGCTGAAAACACACGCGTACCGTAACCCTGTCGTCAAATGGGAAACAGCCGAATGGGGCGAAATTCCCGCCGACTTCGGCAGAAAATAAGTCGCACCTCATACTTTTTTCCTTATTCCGGGATACCGAGAAAGGGGCATCCTGACGCACTCCATCCGCATCCTTCCGAACAGCTGTATGCGCACTTTGCAACCGAGTTGCAACAATCTTTCGCTACCTTTGCATTATGATGCGGGGAAAAGCACTCATAGTAAGTCTTTGGCTGGCAATGCTCATGGTGTTGCTGGTGTTGGCCGTGCCTCATCATCACCACCTGAGCAACGTTTGTTTCGTGAAAGAGAGGTGCGAGACAGACGGCCAATTCAATGACCGCCACACCCACCATCACTCTTCCGGACAGGAAACGCAGGCGGACAACTGTCCCGTAGAGCAAATCAGGCACATTGTCAAGGACGACGAGCATGCGCAGCCCGTCATACAAGTGGTGCAGCAGCAACCTCATTGGCTGTGCACCCACGCTGCCGACACGCACCCGCACATGCAGGAAGTCTTGCCAGTTAGCGAAACATCCGAGCCCATCGCCCGGTTGCTTGAGGCGCATGTAGCCTCGAGTGGACGAAGGGGACCTCCCACCTTATTATAACCCATTGTTTTTATCGAGCGGCAGAGCAGTTGTCAACAACTGTTCTGCAGTAAGTCGTACACGTTCATACCAAGGTTATGATTAACAAGATTATCTATTTTTCCATTCAACATAAATTTCTGGTGGTACTCCTGTTGGCGGCCATCATCGGCGGTGGGGTGTATTCACTGCGAACCATCAACGTGGACTCCACGCCCGACATCACGAACAACCAGGTGCAGGTCATCACGGTTTCTGAAAATCTCTCGACGGCCGACATCGAGCAGTTCGTCACCTACCCCGTAGAGTTGGCCATGTCCAACCTGCCCGGTGTTGAAGACATCCGTTCCATCTCACGCTTTGGCCTGTCTGTTGTTACCATCGTTTTCAAAGACGGCATGGGCACCTACCTGCCCCGCCAGTTGGTGCAAGAGAAGCTGGAAGATGTGCGCGAGGACATCCCGAAAGGCTTCGGAACGCCCGAGATGGGTCCCATCAGCACGGGACTGGGCGAGATTTACCAGTACACCCTTGTCCCCAAAGACACCGCCCGTTACAGTACGCAGGAGCTGCGCACCATTCAAGACTGGATAGTGAAGCGCCAGCTGTCCATGATTCCGGGCGTGGTGGAGGTCAACTCGTTTGGCGGAAGCATCAAGCAATACGAGGTGGCCCTCAACCCCCAGCGGCTCAACGCCATGCGCGTGAGCGTGGGCGAGGTGTACGAAGCCCTGAGAAAGAATAACGTCAACACGGGCGGCGCCTACATAGAGCGTGACCACATGGCCAGCTTCATCCGAGGCGAAGGACTGGTGAAGTCGGTTGAGGACATTGAGAACATCGTGGTGAAGAATGTCAACGGCACCCCTGTTCTCGTGCGCGACGTAGCCGACAAGGTGGGCTTTGGCTCACAAGTGAGGTACGGCGCTTTCACGCAAGATGGTCATGAGGCCGTCGGGGGCATGATCATGATGCTCAAGGGTGCCAACTCTGACAAGGTGGTCAGGGCGGTGAAGGAGCGCATGGAGAGTGTCAGAAAGTCGCTGCCCGACGGCATCGACATCAAACCTTTTCTCGATCGGTCCGACCTTATCGAGCGTACAACGAGCACCATCGCACGCAATTTGACAGAAGGTGCGCTCATCGTGATATTCGTGCTGGTGCTGTTGTTGGGAAGTTTGCGTGGAGGCCTCATCGCCGCATCGGTCATTCCGCTATCCTTAATGTTCGCCCTCATCATGATGAGGCTCTTCGGCGTGAGTGCCAACTTGATGAGTCTGGGTGCCATCGACTTTGGAATCATCGTCGATGGGGCAGTGATTATCGTGGAAGGCACGGTGTTCGAAATGGAGAAAAGAATCAAGAAGCACAGTCAACTGGGACGGGGCGGCATGAACGCCGTCGCCTTCGAGGCCGCCTCTTCGATGATGCATTCGGCCTTCTTCGGGCAGCTGATTATCCTCATCGTGTTCACCCCTATCATCTTTCTGTCTGGCGTCAGCGGAAAAATGTTCTCCCCCATGGCCTACACCTTCTCGTTCGCCGTACTGGGAGCCATCATTCTATGTCTGACGTATGTGCCGATGATTTCATCTTTGCTCATTCGTCCACTGAGCCACCAGGGCGGATGGATGGCGCGGATGGAACGCCGCTTGCAGCGCATGGGCAACCGTGTGACGGGGCGCATCATACATGTTTATCACCCGCTGCTGCTGTATGCCCTGCGTCATAAAAAGATGGTACTTGCTTCTGCCGCCGCCCTGTTTCTGGCTGCCGCATTCGCTTTCACGCGGATGGGAGGCGAATTTGTGCCAGAACTCGATGAGGGCGACATCGCCATGCAAACCTTCCTCCGCCCCGGCAGTTCGCTCTCGGAAACCATCAAGCGCGAGGAAGAGGTGGAACGCCTGCTGCTTCAGAGCTTTCCGGAAATCAAAACCGTATGCGCACGCATTGGGGTGGCCGACATACCCACCGACCCGATGGGATTTGACTACACGGACAGCTTCATCATTCTGGAAAAAGACCGCAGCAAATGGACATCGGCCAAGACCAAAGAAGAATTGATAGAAAAGATTAAAGACAAATTGCAAATCCTGCCGGGGCTCAACTTCTCGTTCTCACAACCGGTGGCCCTGCGTTTCAACGAGCTGCTCACAGGCGTGCGTGAGGATGTTGCCGTGAAACTTTATGGTGACGATCTCGACAAACTTGGCGAACTGGGTGAGCGGATGGTGAGCATCATCAGTAGGATAGAGGGAGCCGAGGATGTGACCCTTGAGCGCACGGACGGACTGCCGCAGATTACGGTGA
Organism: uncultured Prevotella sp.; assembly: GCA_946998205.1. Taxonomy (GTDB): domain Bacteria; phylum Bacteroidota; class Bacteroidia; order Bacteroidales; family Bacteroidaceae; genus Prevotella. The sequence continues at coordinate 88,435 of CAMPYJ010000003.1, forward strand.
AGTACGACAGACAGCGGGTGGCGCAATACGGTTTGCACATCGATGACCTCAATGCCTATGTCAGCAGTGCATTTGCCGGAAGTTCGGCAGGGTCGGTGTTTGAGGGTGAGAAACGTTTTGACCTTGTCATCAGGCTCTCTGACGCTTACCGGAAGAGTATCGATGACCTGCGCCAACTTTACATACCGCTGCCCAGCGGGGCACAGATACCCTTGAGCGAGGTGGCGCAAATTGATTATGAGTCGGGGCCCATGCAGATTTCCCGCGAACAAACCTCGCGCAACATCTATGTCGGGGTGAACGTCAGAGGACGGGATGTGCAGTCGGTTGTGGATGAGATACAGGATAAACTCGATCAGCAACTGCGCCTGCCGGCTGGCTATCGGTTGGCGTATGGCGGTGAATTCCAGAAACTTCAGGAGGCCAAGAATCGCTTGATGATTGTCTTGCCCATCGCCCTGCTCCTGATTTTCGTGCTACTTTATTTCGCCTTAAAATCGCTCAAGCAGAGCCTCATGATTTACATGGCGGTTCCGCTGGCCACGGTCGGCGGCGTATTGGCCTTGCTGTTGCGGGGCATGCCCTTCTCCATTTCGGCCGGAGTGGGCTTCATCGTCCTCTTTGGAGTGGCCGTGCTCAACGGTCTGGTACTTATCAATCGTTTCAACTCGTTAAAGAAAGAAGGTATGAACAACATCAACCGCAGAATCATCAAGGGTACGCAAGAGCGCATCCGACCCATCCTTCTCACGGCTACGGCCGCCATGTTGGGCTTCCTGCCCATGGCAGTGTCGGGGTCGGCAGGTGCTGAAGTGCAGCGACCTTTGGCCACTGTGGTCATCGGCGGACTGTTCACGGCTACGCTGCTTACCTTGCTTGTCGTTCCTTTATTGTACGCCTTGGAAGAGAAAGCGCAGCGAAAAACTGCCAATAGGATACCCAAAGCGGCCTTTGCCCTGATGCTGACACTGCTGGCACCATGCGGCATGCAGGCCCAACAGCCAGTGAATTTGCAACAAGCCCTGCAGCTGGCTGAGCAATATCACCCAAGCATTCGTCTGGCGCGGATGGGTGTCAGTCGTGAAGAGACCATGGTCAAGGGCGTAAGCGAGGTGGGACTTACTGAGCTGTCGGCAGGGGTAGAAGAGCTTGGAAGAGGCAACGATGCCACCTTTACTCTGTTGTCTGTCAGGCAAAACATTGACGTGCTGGGGAACAAACAGCGCGTGCGCGCCCAGCGCCAAAAGGTGAATGTGGCTCGTGCGGAGATGAATCTCACCGAACATCAATTGCGCAAAGCCGTTTACCGCGATTATGCGCAGGCTTATATTCTAAGGCAAAGGATGAACGTACATGCCATGATAGACTCTATCTATCAGAACTTTGAGCATGCGGCGAAAGTGCGTTACGAGGCAAGAGAAACGTCGAAGTTGGCTTATCTGGCCGCTAAGAAGAAGGCTGTTGAAACCAAAGAAAACTTCAAGCAGTCGGTGTTTGATTACCAAGTGGCACTGCAAGCCTTGTCACGGTGGCTGGGAGAGGGACTCTATGAACCCACTACGGCTCCTGACGAGACGCTTGGAGAGGCAGTAGGCAGCGCAAATCCCCTATTGACTTGTCTGTCGGAGAAGGTCAAATTGGCCGAAGAAAACATCCGACTGGAAAAGTCCAAAGGACTTCCGGCATTCTTCATAGAGGTTGGTACACAGCGCATTGGCGACAAAAACGGCTTCTGGACATTCGACGTTGGCGTGAGTGTTCCGCTGTTCAGACGTTCGTACAAGGCCCGACAAAAGGCTGCCGCCCTGGACAGGGACATCGAAAACACGCAGTTTGACTTGCTGAAAAAACAGCTGGGTGATAACCAAGCACGCTTGCACACTGCGTACCAGAAGTGGCGTCACAAACTGCAATATTACCGGGACACAGCTCTTCCCACGGCCAGGGCGCAGCAACGTGGCGCGTCTTCTGCTTACAAACTGGGTGCAACCGATTACATCGGGTTCATTCAGACCATGGGTGACGCCGTGCAAACCGAGCTTGATTATTGGGAAGCATACGAACAATTCATCGACACAATCATCAATTTACAATATCCAACCATATAAAAATGAAAACAAAAGCATATCTCATCCTTTCGCTCATCGTCCTTTTGGCAGCTTGTGGCAAGCAAACTAAGGACGCTGGCGAACAAGAAAAACAGTCATCGGACAGCATGACAAAGGTGGAACTCACCGACAAACAGGTAAAAGAGCTGGGCATCAAGGTGGCGAGTGTCGTCGACACGATGCTCATCAGCAGCGTGGACGTCAATGGAAAGCTGGCCGTTGACCCCCAGAGCGAGGCAACCATAACCCCACAAATGGGCGGTAACGTCAAACAAATATTGGTTCATGAAGGGCAATCTGTGACCAAAGGAATGGTGGTGGCCTATCTGTCTCACCCTGATTTGGTAAACCTTCAGACGGATTATTTCTCGGCATTGAACCGACAGAGATACCTGAAAAAGGAGTTTGACCGCCAGACCATGATGGTGAGAGAAGGTGTAGGAGCCGGCAAAGACTACGACCGTACGAAGTCGGAGCTGCAAACTGTGAGCGGTCAGGTGCAGATGCTTGCCGCCCAACTCAGACAACTGGGTATCAGTCCGTCTGCCCTTCGTAAGGGAAAACCTATGCTGGCCATCGCATTGACCAGTCCCATCAACGGAACGGTGGAACAAATCAACGTGCAAACGGGGCAATATGTATCACCCGAGATGGCCATGATGAAGATTGCCAACACCAGCAACATGTATGCAGAATTGCAGGTATTCCAACGTGATGTGCCGAAAATTAAGGTGGGACAGGCTGTAGCAATGAAGATAGTTCATGCCGACGGAACCGCCTGCAAGGGAAAAGTGTACTCCATAGGTAAGACTTTTAGAGCCGAAACGCAAACGGTTGATGTGCGTGTTCGTTTGGATGGACAGCACACGGGACTGATTGTAGGGATGTATGTTCAGGCGAAGATTGCAACAAGCAGCGAAAGGACGAAAGCCGTTTCGTCTGATGCCATCGTCGAAGTGGATGGAAAATCCTATATCTTCACGGCGGCAAAGCAAGGGAACAACTGGCAGTTTGTCCCCACGATGGTCAAGAAGGTGAAGGAAGAAGGTGACCTCGTGGGCATAGAGACCAAGGAGCCGGCATACCGTCTTTCACGCATTGTGCAGTCGGGTGCTTACTATCTGCTTTCAGAGATGAAGAAGGACGAGACGGGAGAAGAATAAAACATAACTAAAACGTGATGGATGTTTGGCAGGCGGGAAATTGCCACGCTACCAAACATCCATTACTTATTCAACATCAGAAGAACAAGACCGCCGTTGATGTTCATGGGCGACGGTCGGTCATGAAGAACTCCAGCGTGCCGCCGGCCATGATGTCCTTGTAATCGATGTACAGCTTGTTGTAGGGCTTGCCGTTGAGCTTGATATGGCTGACATACACGTTCTTCGGACTGTTGCCATGCGCCAGGATGGTAAACGTCTTGCCATGACCTACATTCACCTCAGCCTTGTCAAACAAAGGCGAGCCAAACATATACTTTCCGCCAGAGGGCTCCACCTGATAGATACCCATGGACGACAAGATGTACCAGGCCGACATCTGTCCAACATCCTCGTTTCCGCTCAGACCATCGAAGTCGTTATGGTACATGGTCTTCAGTACCTCACGCACCTTCTCGGCCGTCTTGTAGTGCTGATTCACATAGTCGTACATATAAATAATGTGGTGACTGGGCTCGTTGCCATGCGCATATTGGCCAATGAACCCCGAGATGTCTGGCGAAGCATCGGCGCCGAGGTCGCCAACGACCGTGAACAGCGAGTCAAGTTTGGTGACAAACCTCCGCTTGCCGCCGAAGAGTTTGACCAAACCAGGCACGTCATGAGGCACGAGCCAGGTGTATTGCCAGGCATTTCCCTCGGTATAATCGTCGTTGCGGTGGGACGAATGGAACGGATTGAACGGCTCGCGGAACTTACCATCGGCCACGCCGCGCATGAAACCAGTCTTCTTGTCAAAGTAATACTTGTACGACTGACTGCGTTTCATGAAGTAACGGTAATCTTTCTTAGCCCCCACCAGCTTGGCCACCTTGGCCACGCAGGCGTCTGCCAAGGCGTATTCCAAGCCTTTGGCGACGGTTTCAGACGTTGAATCGCGGTTCCAGGGAATGTAACCATACTTCTTCAGGTTGTCCAACGAGCGCTCATCGAGCAGGGCAGAGGTGCGCATGGCCTTGAAAGCGGCATGCCTGTCCACGTCAAATCCCTTGAGAACGATGTCGGCCAACACGGGAATGCCTGGGTTGCCCACCATACAGTCGGTTTCATTGCCAACGAGATGCCACACGGGCAGCTTGCCCTGCTGCTCAAAGATGTGCAGGAAGGTCTGCGCGATGTCACGCTGTTTCTCGGGATGAATGATGGTCATCAGCGGATGAGCCGCACGGTAGGTGTCCCAAAGCGACAGGGTGGTGTAGTTGGTAAAGTCTCCTTTGTGAATCTTACCGTCACTGCCCCGGTACTCACCATTGACATCCGAGAAGACGGAAGGAGCCGTCATGGTGTGATAGAGCGCCGTGTAGAAGATGGTCTTGTCATCAAGATCGGGGGTTTCAATCTTGATTTTACCCAGTTCTCTGTTCCATGCAGCATCGGCATCGGCGGTAACACGGTCAAAATCCCAGTCCTTGATTTCGGCGCGCAGGTTGGCTTTGGCATTGTCAACGCTCACGGCCGAGATGCCAACACGCACCAACAGTGGCTTCATGTTCTGCCCTACGGAGAAGACGCCCACGCTGTCGCCCTGCATTTCCTTGAGCTTCAGAGGCTGCGAAAACTCGGCAAAGAAATAAACACGCTGGTCTTTTGCCCAGCCTTTTGAGTAACGATAGCCACTCACCGTCGTACTGTTTTCCTGCGTCAACTGGCATTTGGTCATCTTATCCCAACCAATGCCTTGTTTAAGATTGATTTTCAAGAGAGGCTCTTTACTACTGAGCGGGAAGGTATAACGGTGCATGCCCGCGCGCAGAGTGGCCGTCAGCTCCACCAATATCTTGCTGTCGGCCAGGCGAACGGTGTAATAACCGGGCCGCACATACTCGCCATCATGCGAGAAACGCTCGGTGTAGGTCTTGGCATCAAAGGTAGGCAAGAAGGCAATGTCGCCCAAATCGCCAATACCGGTGCCACTCAAATGCATGTGACCAAAGCCAATGATGAGCGAGTCGCTGTAATGATAGCCCGAGCACCAGTCCCACCCACGGGTGATTTGCGTGGGGCCCAACTGCACGGAGCCAAAGGGAACATTGGCTCCGAGGAACACATGTCCGTGCCCACCCGTTCCGACGTAAGGATTGACATAGCGCGTCAATCGGACTGAGACATCATGCAGCTGAGCCATCATGCCATGCCCGGGTAAGGACAGGAGTGCTGCGGCAACGATGAAAGATTTGAACAATTTAGTATATGTCATAAGATTTATGGATTAAAGTTTCTAACAATGTACTGCGTTCTATCTTGCGGTGAAGCGAAGACGATGACGAGAATTTGCGGCGTTACCGTCTGTCTTGTTTCAGGAAATGGAACGAACCGTTTACCAAACTGAAACCACTACCGGTATGACGGAGCTTCACCAAGGCTACCTTTCGCGGTGTTGTCTGGGTGGCGCTGCAATGGGCATGCAAGACATACTGCCACTCACCGGCCGCGTTCTTGAACAAGTCGCCATGGCCGGTGCCGTTACACCCTGTCAGAAGCGCACTGACAAGAGGCTCTTCGTGCTTGGTCCAAGGTCCCAAAGGTGAGCTGGCCGTGGCATAACCAACGGCATAATCGGGATTGCGGAAATCGTTACAGGAGAAGAACAGGTAATAGGTTCCGTCTATCTTGACGACCGATGGCCCCTCGCATATTTTCCACTCGGCATTCCAAGTGTCCTCCCATCCCTTCCCGGCCGCTACACATTCGCGCGCTGTCTGCTCCTTGACCGACCTGAGGTTCTTGTTCATCTCGGCCACAAAGATGCGGTTGCCGTTGATGAGGCGTACATGGTAGAGGTATGCCTTGCCGTCATCGTCGAAGAAAACGAAAGGATCAATCTGACGCGTCTTGGCGGGAATCATTTCTTTTTTCTTTTGTCTGAAAGGCCCCAGCGGACTGTCTGCCTCGGCAATGGCCAGCTGCTCATCGGCCGAATAGGCCATGTAATATTTGCCGCGGTGCTTGAACACCTGTGGCGCCCAGAAGTCCTTGGTGCCAAACACGTCGCCCTTGACCAGTGCCATGCCATCGTAGTTTGCGCCGACCGGGCCCGTCCACGTTTCCAAATCCTTGGAGGTGTAGACGTAGAACCCATCGCAAGATGAAGTGCCGTAGAGGTAATAGATACCGTTGTCAAAGAAGATGGTAGGGTCGGCCAACGTGATTTCGTCGAACACCGGGCGCGCAGAGACCTTCGAGGGCTGACTGTCTTGCATGTGCGGCCAGCCATCTACCCACTCCACCTTGTCGAGCCACACCTTACGCCCGACATCGGGATCGCTGCGACTGAAGCCGTGATACAGCATCCAGTCGTCACCGTTGTCATCGGTAACCAGCTCGGCATGGTGTCCAGGCCCAGCCACCAGCTCATTACCATGCAGCACCACCTCGTAGTGATTGTCCAACAACGAGCGTCCTTGCTTGTCGACATACGGCCCAAAAAGGCTCTTGGAGCGGCCAACCGTGACGCGATAGGTGCTGCGGTTGCCTTCGCAACAGCTGCCTGCCGAGCCAAACAAATAGTAATAGTCGCCACGCTTATGAACGTAAACCGCTTCCATGAACGTGCCGGCCACTTGCCGTTTGCGCGCGCCTTCCTTGACTTTCAGTCCGTCATCGGTCAGCTCGATGGCATAAATGCCGCGGAAACTTCCCCAGAAGAGGTACTTGTGTCCTCCGTCTTCGTAATAGAATGGGTCGATGCTGTTTTGTACTCCAATTTCTTTGCTGATGAGAATGGCGCCATGGTCGGTGAAAGGTCCCTCGGGTTTGTCGGCCGTTGCCACGCCAACGCCGCACGTCCACTCGCCGCCCCACTCTGATTTGGCGTAGTGGAGAACATACTTGCCATGGATGTAACTGATGCTGGGCGCCCAAATGTTCCCCTTTGGATTCCACTGAGGCCGCGTATCGTCCGTGAAAGCCGTACCCACGAACGACCAATCCACAAGGTTGGATGAGCGGTAGATGGGCAGATTACGGATGTTTTCTGTACCATAAAGATAGAAATAACCATCCTTGGCACGAATGACGGTGGGGTCGGGTACGCTGACGTTGATGACGGGATTGCGGTAGACCTGCGCGTCGTTCCGCGCGGCATGCACAGGCATTACCGACGCCATGAACGACAATATCCACGAAAATGCTCTTGTTGCCTTCATAAACAGGATGCGATTACTTTCTCAACAAGAAGTCAGATGTCCGGGTAGGAGAATACAGCTCCCAGAGAGAAGCCACGGTCCACCCCGGTGCGAAGATGTCGTTGTAGAATCCCTTGCCATTGCGTCCGTAGTCCCACGCGGTGTGCTGAACCACCTCAGGATAAAACCCTTCCTTGCCAATGCCGCACATGCGGTTGGCGGTTGGCAGGAGTTGGCTCAGCGAAGAGTAGATCACGTCGTACATTCTGCCAAAGCGAGGCTCGTTGACCTGTGCGCCCAACCACTTCATGATGTGCGGAAACTCGAAGACGAAGACATCGATATGATTGTTCTCTACCGACACGTTGCCCCATCCGCGGCTGCGGAAACCTAAGTCGCCGAGCATCTGACCTTCGGCGAATGGCACATCCCACAGATAATACCACGACAAGGCGAAATAGGTGGCCTTGCGACACAGGTTGATATAGTGCTGGCGTTCCTTGCCTTTGGTCACCATGGCAAGGTAGTAAGTAGACGTGACGGCGGCGATGGCAGCCTCCTTGTCTTCACAGTTGGCGTCGAGGGTTGACGAGAAATAGTCGGCGGGGGCGATGATGTTCCTTTCCACATAGTCCACCGTCCGCTTGGCTGACTTGAGATAGTTCTTATTGCCAAAATACCGATACCCCATGACCAACGTTGACGTGGCCGACGGTGTGCTGCCGCCACTGGCGTCTACGTCGGTGCCATCGTCATTGAACTTGCGGGCAAAGTGGCCGTCCGTCTTCTGCAGCTTGATGAGGTTGTCGAGCAGCGCGCGCGTCTTTGTTTCCCAAGACTTGTGCTTACGTCCTTGGCTCTTTTCGTATTTCAGATAATGCAGAATGGCATAAACGGCCTCAGACTGTTGACGGATGGAGTGCACCTCCACGGCGTCAAGTCCCTCGCGGTCGAAGTTGACGAAGTCGCGCAGATAGCCATTTTGCGTGAAGCCATGCTCGAGATAACTGTCAAAGATGGCCTGTCCCTGTCGAACCAAATCGCCCTGTCCGTTCTTCTCACCATACTCTATCTGGTTGAACGCATTCAACAGCACGCGTCCCACGAAGCCCAACTGAACCTCACCCACCGGCGCGCAGCAATCCGTGCGCAGCGTCATGCCGGAATTATACTTCAAAGGATATTTGGAAACATACGACTTGCGGAAGTAATTGCACAGGGCCGACTTCATTTCTTCAGCGGTATATAAGGTGCGAATCGGCTTCGGTTGCATACGGTCGAACGTGCTTGTCCATGTGTTGGCCACGAACCCGCTGAAGTCGGCGGCCTGCTCCTTGCGCACAACCCACGTCAGGGTGCGGCTCTCACCCTTCTCCAGCTTCATGAAAGCCTCGATGGCCGGCGCCAAGGTTAATTTGCGAATATAGCGTCTCGGCGTTTCCACGTATGGGAAACCAAAGGTCAACTTGGCCACTCCGCTCTCGTTGTCAAAGCCAACGTAGCCGACAGAGGTCTTACCCGACACGATGACCTCACCTTCTTGTGCCGCGGTAAGTGCTTCGGCAGGCTCATCCAACTGGCGCAAGATGGTCATTCCCTGACCTGATTTCAGGTTGAAAGCGCCACTCAATGGCGACGACAAGCGGTCTTCCCGAACGTTCCAACTCTTTGAAGTGTGGAAGGACGGGGCTTCCTTGGGCGACCGCAAATTCTTATGATACCAAAATCCCGGCAGGTAGAAGTCGCAGTCGTTGGAGCCGAATCCCGTACTCACCGCCCCGCCAAAGTTGAAATACACTTTCTCGTTGGCGCGGATGGTCACGGTAATCACCTCATCTTGCCCATGACGGCTCACCGTCTTGGTGAGGGTCAAAGGTAATGGAGCGGAGGCTTCAAGCTTACCCTCGTGATTGGTTAAGGCATAAGTAACAGCCTTGTTTCCAGGCTGTTTCAAACTGACATGGCATTCCACGTCCGCGGCATAGGCCATGCGTGATGCGAAAAGGGCACAGGCTATGAGCAAGCCCTTCAATGATTTCTTCATAAAAAATTTGTTAGTAATAGTTCAATAATTAGTTTATCTTTTTGCAAAGTTAATCATTTAAACGCATTTACAAGAACAAAAAAAATAAAAAAGGCGGTTTCTCTCTCCCACCATTCCCACCGCAGAGTCTACCGGCAAGCGCACAATTGCGAAACGCGATTGAAGACCTCGAACATGGGTGTAGAAACGCTTAATTTGCAGCACACGCCTCCAAACACAAGTTAGCGTTGACAATTCCCCGGTTGGGTTCAACCTCGCATTACGCTCAGAGACGGCCATGCCAAGTATGATTGCACGAACGACGGTCTCACCCATAGCACCGGATGGGGTCTTTCAGTATCCGTCTCGTTCTGTGTGGTGACGTTGGTCTGGCATCACCACGCGGAAAATTTTCTTGACAACACACCGCTTCATATTTCGCTTATTTCAACACAGCACCGCCTATCGCCGCAAATTCGCCCAACAAGCGCTATCCATCCATGTTGTTCATTATGAACGATTTACATCTACCACATGGCCGCATGCGTTTATCTTACACCTCTTTGTAGGTTAAAAGCATTGCTTATAGGATGCAATTCGCATGCTTTTGCACCGCAAAACCTTATCCATTGCAGGTGCGAACGACGCTTTTAATCGCAAAAAAAAGCAAGATTTTGAGGGTGAAAATCAATTTTTCTTCCCAAACCACCTCCCGCTTGTCGCCTGTATGCCTATTGATTTTTTCCAGACCGGATGTTTCACCATGCCGTTTTTGAGGCGTTTTTTGGTAAAAAAAACTTACGTCACATACCATCTCCGCCGAGGTGTCTCTGCGAGACCGCCATCCAGCCTGTCGCTTGTTCAACGCACCGAACAACTCGTTGCTGATGCGAAAGAACCGAATGGCCATTGACAACAAACGGGCCTTTAAAGGGCGGTTCTATCAATTACCACCGTAAAGTTTTTTTATGTCGGCCTTTTTACGTCTTGTCATCTTGTGGACTCTTTTTACGGCGGTTCTATAAATGAGAGATCCGCACCCGTGAAAAAGAAAAGTGTGGTTTTTATTTGGGTCTGACCGATAAAATACTTATCTTTGCACACCATGACGGTGCAGCGGAATGCGCCGAAACGCTCCCATAGTTAAATGGATAGAACGTAGGTTTCCTAAACCTTTGATCCGGGTTCGATTCCCGGTGGGAGTACTTTCGACCGTTTCAAACGCGGCACATCGAACGCCAAGCATTTGACACACAAACCACTTTTCGCAAATTCGCGTTTCAAGTCTTTTCATACTCCCGCTGCATGTGTCTTGATGAACAGCAGCTGTTTGCGACAGCAAAGGCACCGTCCACCGCAAGTCCATCACCCCACTCACCCTTTGAAGTCTTTTTCTCCGACCGCTCCGGTGCCTGCCGTGCGCTGACGCGCATGAGCTTGAAATAACCCACAAACCCACCACCAACGAAAGCAACCTACCGACACACAATGAAAAAAAAGAAGAAATACAGCCCCTGTTCAGCCAGTTCGAGCAAGCATCACGCATCATTAACGATGTGGAGTGCTGGAACGCAAGAGAATTAGCGTCATTGTTAGGATATAAACTCTGGCAAAATTTTCAAAAAGTCATTGAAAAAGCAAAAGAAGCCTGTGTTAATGTTGGACAAAAGGAAGCAGACCATTTTATTGATGTCAATAAAAAGGTTCACCGCCCACCCATGCGTTTTTGTAAATAAATAAATAAATAAAAACTTGCACGAATAACATAAGCACCGTATATTTGCGTTGAGGAAATAGCGACAACATGGAAAAAGGAAATTATATAAGCATCAGCGACAGCGGGGCAAAGCTGTCCGTGTCTGTCATCGTATTCAAGGAAAACGATGTCTACATAGCCTATTGCCCATCGCTCGACCTCAGCGGCTACGACCACACGGAAGAAGCCGCAAAGCGAGACCTTGAGTACGCCTTGCGCCAGTGGCTCACCGAGCAGATGGAAAACAACACCCTACACGATGACCTAAGACAACACGGCTGGAAACTGAAAGGCGGCACCGCAAAAGAACCGAGCCTCATCGACATTCTGAGAGGAAACAAGTCAGCCGACAGAGTCTTTTCCATGTCAGAGTATAGCAAACTGAACGTGCACACCGAGATACCCTGTTGCCAATGAACACCTACAAGTTGAGCAACATAACGTTAGAAGAGTTCAGGCGTTTCCTCTTTGATATAGGATGCAAAAGGGTATCAACAGAAGGTGGACATGAAAAATGGAAAAAACAAGGACTGCTACGCACTGTCATCCTGCAAACGCACATAGACCCCATACCAGAGTTTATCATAAAGAGCAACCTGCGTACACTTGGGTTTACGCGTTCTGATTTTATAGAATGGCTGAAACAAAACCGCTAAGCACAACTGCATAAAATGGAAACAAAAAACATGACGGTAGCCATAGAGAAAGACACGGACGGCAGCCACATCGCCTACAACACAGACTCCTCACCTTACACGCTGATAGGGCGTGGCGGCAGCGTAAGCGAAGCAAAAGCCGACTTTGAAAATTCAATGTCAGAAGTGGCACAATCCGAAAAAGAAAGGACGGGCAGCATTCCTCACCTACTGACACACGCGCCCAAATATAGCCTACGAATAACAAATACAGTAGCAAAACAAAGACCATAATAAACCATAATAATTTACCTATCAATCAATTATAGAATACCACAACTTACCCGGTGGTGGTACTGGCAATCGTTTCAAACGCGACACATCGAACGCCAAGCATTTGACAAACAAACCACTTTTCGCAAATTCGCGTTTCAAGTCTTTTCATACTCCCGCCGCATGCGTCTTGATGAACAGCAGCTGTTTGCGACAGCAAAGGCACCGTCCACCGCAAGTCCATCACCCCACTCACCCTTTGAAGTCTCTTTCTCCGACCGCTCCGGTGCCTGCCGTGCATGAGCTTGTGACAAGCATGAGCCCACCCGCCCCCAGCCCATGCGTTTTTGCAAGCAAACACTACTTCTTCAATGGAGAAGATTGTTAGTCGTAAAAAAATAGTCATGTTCCTCTATTTCAACAACGAATCAAGGGTGGTTCTATAAATTAGCCTTGACCGGTTTGTGAGACTATTTCTGAGATGAATTTGTTTGTTCGTTCAGTCGTATAGCCCGCTATACTCCTTCACTCACAAACAAATTGACCTCAAAAACAGCCTCGCAAGCTGACAAAGCTAACTTATAGAACCGCCCTTTAGCGCATCCGGTTTGTTAATAAAGCATAAAATCAAATCTACTTCATGATTGATAGCTAAAAATATGAGAAGTATTTTATATATTTGTCAAACACCTTAAATTCTATTATATTGTTATATGTTAGGAGCCATCATCGGCGACATTGTAGGTTCGCCATACGAATTTGACCAATCTGCGCCAAAAGCAGGTTTTACCCTCTTCGCGGAAGAATGCAGTTACACCGACGACACCATCTGTACGGTGGCCATAGCCGACGCCATACTTCGGATGCGCCCTTATCAAGAGTCGCTTCTCGACTGGTGTCACCGCTATCCCAACCCCATGAACGGGTATGGCAGCATGTATCAAACTTGGCTACAAGAGAAGAACCCACTCCCACAAAGTTCGTTTGGCAATGGCGCAGCCATGCGCGTTAGTCCGATAGGATGGCTCTTCGACAACTTTCACGACGTGCTTCGCGAAAGCAAACGCTGCACCGAGGTAAGCCATTGTCACAGCGAAGGCATCAGGGGAGCGCAGTGCATCGCCACGCTGGTGTATTGGCTGCGCACCTGTCGTATCACGAAAGACGAAATAGAAAGCGCCGTCAAGAGCAAATTCGGGTATGACATTCCACCCTTGAAAGACATCTATAGAATAGGCAACCTGGGACACTTTGACAGCACATGTCAAGAAACGGTTCCATGGGCTATCCGCTGTTTCCTGGAAAGTGAGAGTTTTGAAGACGCCATTCGCATCGCCGTTGGCGCGGGTGGCGATACCGACACCAAGGCTGCCATCTGCGGAAGCATTGCCGAAGCTTATTACCAAGTACCAGAAGAACTGATTGAACAGGCTTACGAATACCTGCCCAGCGACATGCTGCGCGTCATTGATTGTTTCTACGATCATGTGGGAAGGAGCATCAATTCGTAGCATCACGCAGCATAACCCACAAACAACAACGACACGGCCACCCATCGATCTTCATACGATGGGTGGCCGTTTCGATTGATGTTGAATTTCCAATCATGCTCCATGACCATGACTGACGGGCATCAGGCCTACGGATGTCATGATGGGACGCTTGCTATTTGTTGTTCTTCAAGAAGATGCGCGACGAATTGAGCACTGCCAATAGTGCCACACCCGAATCGGCAAACACGGCCATCCACAGGTTAGCCAGGCCCAACAGACCCAACAACATCACCAGAGCCTTGATGATGAGGGCCAGCCAGATGTTCTGATTGACGATTCGGCGCGTGTATTTTCCGATACAGATGGCATCGGCCACCTTCGAAGGTTGATCGGTCTGAATGATGATATCGGCGGTTTCGATGGCCATGTCAGAACCCAATCCACCCATAGCAATGCCCACATCGCTCAGCGCCAGCACCGGTGCGTCGTTGATACCGTCGCCCACAAAGGCCACTCGCTGCCCCATGTGTTTGGCCTGCTCTATGTGTTTCACCTTGCCTTCGGGCAGCAAGTCACCGTATGCCTTGCGTATGCCGAGGCTCGATGCCACCTTTGAAACCAGCTCTTGGCGATCGCCCGACAGCATCTCCACACGCACGGGCAGCGATTCAACCGCCTGTTTGGCATCATCTTTCAACTTGTCAGCCAGGATGATATGCCCCACATAGCGACCGAGATGGGCCACACAAACCACAGTTTCCGGTATATTTCGCAACGCATCAGGGAAGAACACGTTTTCACGCTCCAGCAGTTTCAGGTTGCCCACCAGCCACTCATCGGTCTGCAAGCCATGCCCGGCAATGTCTTTGGCATCAATTTTCTGGTCCGTCGGACAATAACGCACGATGGCTTTAGCGATGGGGTGATTGCTCGACTTCTCGATAGCCGACACCGTCTTGAGCGCTTCCTCATCCAGTCCCTCCACACTTTGCACGGCAAATTCGCCCGTGGTGAGCGTGCCGGTCTTGTCGAACATCACCAAATCAACCTCGGTAATCGCGTCAAGGTAATTGCTCCCCTTGAACAGAATGCCCCGCTTGGAGGCCGAACCGATGCCCGCAAAGTAACCCAGCGGCACGCTGATGACCAGCGCGCAGGGGCAAGAAATAACCAGGAAGACCAACGCACGGCGGAACCACTCGCTGAAAACGTAGGTAAAGTTGGCGTCGAACAAGCTATATAGATAAGGTAGCAGAATGGCCAAGGCCGCCAGCATGACGACGATGGGGGTGTAAATGCGGGCGAAGCGACGAATGAACAGTTCGGTGGGAGCCTTGCGCTCGGCAGCATCTTCCACCATTTTCAAAATACGCGAGATGGCCGACTGACTTTCCGGACGGGTCACCTTGAGGCGTAAAACTTGGTCAACGGCAATCATGCCCGCCATCACCTCCTCACCTTTCTCCATCGTTCGGGGCATCGATTCGCCCGTCAGAGCTGCGGTGTTCAGTGAGGCTGACTCTGACAACAGCGTTCCATCAAGTGGCACTCGCTCGCCAGCCTTCACCTCAATCACATCGCCCACGACCACGTCAGCGGGCTGTTTCTCTACGATTGTGTCATCAACGACCACGCGAGCCAGGGTCGGTCTGAAAGCCACCAGCGCGCGAATGTTATCTCTGGCACGGTCTACAGCACGGTCTTGCAACGCCTCACCAATACAGTACAGCAGCATCACGGCAACCGCCTCGGGGTATTCACCGATGGCGAAAGCACCGATACAGGCAATCGTCATGAGCATGAACTCACTGAACACGTCGCCTTTCGCGGCACATTCCCACGCTTCTTTCATCACTGGCAGGCCCACAAAGGCAAACGCCACGACGTACCATGCCAAGGATACCCATTGGTTATCGAGAATTGTTAACCCAATATATGGGGCTGCGATGCCCACGACAAGCATCACGCCCGATAGGATAATCTTCCACCAAGCCATCTGCTCTTCTTCATGAATGTCTTCCATATCTTTGTGTATATTAAAATTTTACTGCTGCAAAAGTACGAAAAAGAAGATGCAACCCGGTTGCAAAGTACACCCTGTGCCAAGGAAAAGAATCACTTGCCACACGCTATTCTTTATCCCGGCATGCGTTAAATAATATCTGTTGCAAGCATTATCAATTAAAAATGATTATCTTTGCATAAAATAAAAACGTCTGTCCCGACAAGTATGGAAGAAGATTTCGACATCAGAGAAGAACGCATTTCATCGGCAGAAAAAGAGTTTGAGAATGCGTTGAGGCCCCTGAAATTCAACGATTTCAGCGGGCAGCCTAAGGTTGTGGAGAATCTTCAAATCTTCGTAGAGGCTGCCAAATACCGCGGCGAACCGCTTGATCATACCCTCTTGCACGGACCTCCCGGACTGGGAAAGACCACCTTGAGCAACATCATCGCCAACGAACTGGGCGTAGGATTCAAACTGACCAGCGGACCGGTGCTCGATAAACCGGGCGACTTAGCTGGCATATTGACCTCGCTCGAGCCAAACGACGTGCTGTTCATTGACGAGATTCACCGTCTGTCGCCAGTAGTCGAAGAGTATCTGTACTCGGCTATGGAAGACTATCGCATCGACATCATGATCGACAAGGGCCCGTCGGCGCGCTCCATCCAAATAGACTTGAATCCGTTTACCTTGGTGGGAGCCACCACGAGAAGCGGACTGCTCACGGCTCCGCTGCGTGCTCGTTTCGGCATCAACATGCACTTGGAGTACTATGCGCCCGAAACATTGCAGAAAATCATCAGGCGCAGCGCAAACATCCTCAACGTACCCATCGACGAGGATGCCGCTTACGAGATTGCACGCCGCTCCAGAGGCACGCCTCGTATCGCCAACGCGCTGCTGAGAAGGGTGCGCGATTTCGCACAAGTCAAGGGAAATGGCAGCATCAACACCAGCATCGCACAGTTTGCCTTGCAGGCATTGAACATCGACCAATATGGGTTGGACGAGATAGACAATAAAATCTTGCTCACCATCATCGACAAGTTCCGGGGCGGTCCCGTAGGACTGAGCACCATTGCGACCACCATTGGCGAAGATACGGGTACGGTGGAAGAGGTGTACGAGCCTTTCCTCATCATGGAAGGATTCATCAAACGAACGCCAAGAGGGCGCATGGCCACTCATTTGGCCTACGAACATCTGGGCAGAGATCTTTACAAAGGCAACTTGATGGAACCCGGACTGTTTACTTAACGATAAGGAAGAAAACATGGATTGCAATCCCAAAATCGGCATTTTCGCAGGCAGTTTCGATCCCTACACCATCGGACACGACTCCATCGTTCGTCGCGTCTTGCCCCTGTTTGACCGCTTGGTCATCGGTGTGGGCGTGAACATGCAAAAAAAATATAGATACAGCGAGGAAGAACGCGTCAAGGCCATTGGCGATTTATATGCCGATGAGCCGCGCATCAGCGTGAAGTCGTATCACGACTTGGCCGTGGATTTCGCCAAACGAGAGGGTGCCAAGTATCTCATCAAAGGCGTACGGTCGGTGAAAGACTTTGAGTACGAGCGCGAACAAGCTGACATCAATCGGCAAATCGGCGGCATCGACACCATCCTACTCTTTGCCGATCCAGGGATGGCCAGCGTGAGTTCATCCCTCGTGCGCGAGCTTTTACACTATGGTGCCGACGCATCCATGTTTCTTCCCCAACGAAAAACAGATCATTCAAAATAGATCTAACAAACACACTCATACGAGTGGAAACCGAAAAATGGTTTTTATATGATTACCTATAACACAAACGGCGTGAAGATGCCGAAGATTAAAAAGCGCGAAACATCCGCTTGGATCAAGGCCGTGGCAGCCACCTACGGACGCAAAATAGGAGAGGTGGGCTACATGTTCGTTAACGACGAGAAGATTCTGGAAGTGAACAACGAGTACTTGGGACACGACTATTACACCGATGTTATCACCTTTGATTACGACGAGGGCGACATTATCAACGGTGACATCGTCATCAGTCTGGACACGGTGCGCACCAATGCGGAGCGTTTCAGCAAGCCTTACGAGGAAGAACTCTTCCGCGTGATCATCCATGGCATACTGCATCTCTGCGGCATCAACGACAAGGGGCCGGGCGAACGCGAAATCATGGAGGCCGCCGAAGACAGGGCATTGGCCATGAGAAGGTGCGGAACGACATAAAAAGAACTGTCGGAAGGGAGGCTGCGGTCTCTCTTTTTCGTTTTTTGCAACCCAAGTTGCATGTGTGATTTTTTTTCATTATCTTTGCGTGGATAGGTTTATTAACATAACATAGCACATCATGATACGAAAATTTGATTTCCTGGTAATAGGGGGTGGAGTGGCAGGCATGAGCTTTGCACTCAAAGTTGCTAACAGTGGAAAAGGTAAAGTTGCCTTGGTTTGCAAGACTACCCTGGACGAGACCAACACGTCCAAGGCACAGGGAGGTATCGCCTCGGTGACTAATTTGAAGGTAGACAACTTCGAAAAACACATCGAGGACACGATGATCGCAGGCGATTTCATATCCGACCGCAAGGCGGTTGAACATGTTGTGCGCAACGCCCCCAAGGCCATCGACGACTTGGTGAAGTGGGGAGTCAACTTCGACAAGACGCCAGAAGGCCAATACGACTTGCATCGGGAGGGCGGACACAGCGAATTCAGGATATTGCACCACGAGGATGACACGGGCTTTGAGATTCAAAGAGGACTGATGGCTGCCGTGAGGGCCAACAAGAACATCACCGTGTTGGAAAACCATTTCGCCGTTGAAATCATCACACAGCACCATTTGGGCGTCAAGGTGACCCGCAAGACTCCCGACATCGAGTGCTACGGCGCATACGTCCTGGACCCCGACACCCATAAGATAGACACCTTCCTGAGCCGCGTCACCCTGATGGCAACAGGCGGAACGGGTGCCGTGTATGCCACCACGTCCAACCCGAACATCGCCACAGGCGACGGCATCGCGATGGTTTACCGGGCCAAGGGAACGGTCAAGGACATGGAGTTCGTGCAGTTTCACCCCACGGTGCTCTACAATCCGGCCGAGACACGCCCCGCCTTCCTCATCACCGAGGCCATGAGAGGTTACGGCGCCGTGCTGCGTTTGCCCAACGGCGAGGAGTTCATGCACAAGTACGACAAACGGCTGTCTCTGGCTCCGCGTGACATCGTGGCCCGCGCCATCGACAGAGAGATGAAGCTGCACGGCCTTAATCACGTTTGTTTGGATGTCACTCACAAAGATGCGGAGGAGACCAAAAAGCACTTTCCGCACATCTACGCCAAGTGTCTCACCATAGGTGTCGACATCACCAAGGAATACATACCCGTATGCCCCAGCGCACACTACATGTGCGGAGGCATCAAGGTTGACCTCAACGGCGAGAGCTCCATCCACCGGCTCTATGCGGTGGGCGAATGCTCATGCACTGGTTTGCATGGTGGAAACCGCTTGGCCAGCAACTCACTCATCGAGGCTGTGGTCTATGCCAAGTCGGCTGCCGAACATGCCGTGCGTGTCATCGACGACTATCAGTTCAACGATAAGGTGCCGGAATGGAATGATGAAGGTACGATGAGTAACGAAGAGAAGGTGCTCATCGCGCAAGACGAGCGCGAAGTGGGACAGATCATGTCCAACTACGTGGGCATCGTGCGGAGCGACCTGCGCCTTCATCGCGCTTGGAAACGCCTCGACCTGCTCTATGAGGAGACCGAAGAGCTGTTCAAACGCGTCAAGGCCACCAGAGACATCTGCGAACTGCGCAACATCATCAACGTGGGATACCTCATCACACGGCAGGCCATTGAGCGGAAAGAGAGCCGCGGACTGCACTATACGATAGACTATCCCAAACACGCCTACGACCATTAGCAGGCTCTTATACAACACATTATGATAAAAAAAGAATGGAAGGAGAGTGGCTTTGTCAACGAACCAATCCCCGAAGGAACAGACATCAAGGCTGAGATACGCCGGATGTGCAAAGAGAAGAATGCCATCATCATGGCTCACTATTACACCGAGAACGACGTTCAAGACATCGCCGACTTCGTGGGAGACAGCCTGGCGCTGGCGCAAAAGGCTGCCGCCACCGACGCTGAGATCATCGTCATGTGCGGCGTTCACTTCATGGGCGAGACCAACAAGATTCTCTGCCCAGACAAGAAGGTGCTGGTACCCGACCTCAACGCCTCGTGCTCGCTGGCCGAGAGCTGTCCGGCCGACGAGTTCAAGACGTTTGTCAAGGCACATCCCGGCCACGTCGTAATCAGTTATGTCAACACCACCGCTGCCACAAAGGCCGTCACCGACGTGGTGGTGACCAGCAGCAACGCGCGCCAAATCGTTGAGTCGTTCCCAAAGGACACCCCCATCATCTTCGGACCCGATGAGAATCTGGGCGGATACATCAACAGTCTGACCGGACGGAACATGCTGCTGTGGGAGGGCGCCTGTCATGTGCACGAGAAGTTTTCGGTGGAAAAGATTCTCCAACTCAAGGCCGAGCATCCCGGCGCCAAAATCTTAGCACACCCCGAGTGCAAGGGACCCGTGGTAAAGTTGGCCGACAAGGTGGGAAGCACGGCGGCCCTGCTGAAGTACAGCATCAACGATGAAGCGAAAGAATTCATCGTGGCCACCGAGAGCGGAATCCTGCATGAGATGCAGAATTCGGCACCGCAGAAAACGTTCATACCGGCCCCTCCCAACGACAGCACATGCGCCTGCAACGAGTGCAACTACATGAAACTCATCAACATGCAAAAGCTGTACAACTGCTTGAAGTATGAATGGCCCACCATAGAGGTTCCCGCCGACGTGGCTCAGAAGGCCATTCGCCCCATCAACCGCATGCTGGAGATATCCAAGAAGCTGGGACTGTGACCGTTTTTCACGCCACTATACGCCAGTCAACTCATCATTTTTCATCATCACAAAATCAAAAAATCATGCTCTCCGTACAAGAATTGAACGACAAATTGTTTGACCTCGCCTTCAGCGAAGACATCGGCGACGGCGACCACACCACGCTGTGCTGCATCCCTGCCGATGCCATGGGCGAATGTAAGCTACTCATCAAAGAGGAAGGAATATTGGCTGGCGCAAACATTGCCCAAGAGGTGTTCCATCGTTTTGATCCCAACTTGGAGGTCGAGATACACATACCCGATGGTACGCACGTCCGCCCGGGCGACATCGTGCTGACGGTTAAAGGGCGCGAGCGTAGCCTCTTGCAGACCGAGCGATTGGTGTTGAACATCCTGCAGCGCATGAGCGGCATCGCCACCATGACGCACCGCTACCAGCAAGCCTTGATTAAGGCTGGCACAAAGACGCGCGTGCTGGACACCAGAAAGACCACACCGGGCATGCGCATGCTCGAGAAAGAGGCGGTGAAGATAGGCGGGGGCATGAATCATCGTATCGGATTGTTCGACATGATTCTGCTCAAAGACAACCACATCGACTTTTGTGGTGGCGTTCGCAACGCCATCTCGCGTGCCAAGAAGTATTGTAAAGAGCATGGAAAGAACCTGAAAATAGAGTGTGAGGTGCGAAATTTCCAAGAGTTGGACGAGGCATTGGCTGAGGGATGCGACCGCATCATGTTCGACAACTTCACGCCCGAGCAGACCCGCCAGGCCGTAGAAAAGGTCAACGGACGCTGCGAAACCGAATCGAGTGGCGGCATCACGTTCGACACCATGATTCCATACGCCAAGGCAGGGGTTGACTTCATCTCCTTCGGCGCGCTCACTCACAGCGTGAAGGGACTGGACATGAGCCTGAAAGCCGCAGGTAGTGACAAGCTCAAAATCCAACAAGGATGACTTGAAACATCAGCCTCGGCAGATTTTGAGCTGATGATTTGTATCTAAAAACACAGATGGAAGCCGAGTGGTTTCGCAGCTGATGAAATTAAATATCCCAGCTGTTGAAACCAAACACCTCAATTGCAGAAACCAAACACCTCAATTGCAGAAACCAAAGGGTGCAGCCGGTAAAATCAACGACCGCACCCTTTGATTTTCAATCTCAATCACTTTGACATCCAATCTCCATGCTTTTGCCTTTCAAAGTCAATGACTTTTCCACCCAATGTCATTGACTTTGAAAAATTCATATTAATCTTTTGTCATACAAGCCGTTACACATGAATCCGTATCAACGCTGACGTGCGGCTGAGCCAGCTTGTCGCTCCAAGCCTCACACGCCCTCCAATCACCATCAAAGGCTTTGGGCGCAAGGCGGCGAGGGTATGCTCACCCAACCGTCCGCGCGGCCGTTTTTCACGCGGCAGGCCTCCACATGCAACTCGCGGGGCAACGTTCAGCCCCGCGTTCGCATGCGCGGCCCGCGAGCAGAAAGGTGAGCCGCATTCCTACAAAGCGTTGCTGCGGAATAGTTTCATCCGCCAGAACGCTTGCGGGCGTCGTCTCGTGTGATGACAAGTAACCTGCGCCTACTCTATTTCATCATCCTCCAAAGAATAATCGGCCTCGTCGCGCATGCCCATTTTATCTTCTTCTTTCCCCGTAGGATTCCAGTAAAAAGAATTCGTCATGAAAGACGTCAATTCGAGTTTGATGACTTTTATAGCTGGTGATGAATATTTCTTATTCATTTCTTATTACCCCTTTACCTTTTCTTGATTACTTTCTTGTTGTTGATGACATACACACCGGGCGACAGTTCACTTACCGAGCGGTTTCCCACATACACGCCATTGATGGTATGAATTTTCGCATTTACGCCATCGCGTTGCTCATCCGCGTCAACGACTCTGACATCCGTCGTTTTCCCCTCCCTTGGAAAAGAGGAAAACATCACCATTTTCACCTTCTCGCATTGTTGTCCGCTCGCCACTACCCAGCAATGGTAAGCCTTTGTCTTGTGGTCTTTTACAAGTCTCCACATGTCTCCTCCCTTCAAAACGAAGTCTCCGCTCACGGGATGAATGTTGTCATCCATGTACGCATACGTCCCCTTGAAAGACAACTTACCGTATTCGCCCGTCGTACAAGAAACACGGCCAACCTCATTTGTATAATTAATTCCCGTCGCAAAATAACATTCCTTCTCAGTAGCCTCAACGCCCGTCCCGGTATTGAACTCGTGCAGCGTTGGCTCCTGGGTGGGACGTATGACATAGGGGGTGTTCTTTTTCAGAAACACCTCATCATCGCTGCCCGGTGCCGACAGTTCATCAAAGTAAATACAATTGTCTGACAAACCACGAAACTCAGACAACCGCGTTCCCTCGCCAAAGGCCTCGCGCACCTGCCTGAGCGTCATGTTTACGGGAAGCACGAGAGAATTCCATTTGTTCGTTGAGAATTTTCTGTACAACACCATGTCAGCGTCCTTGTATTCCTTTTGGACATTAAGCGACTGGTCCTCGTCGAGTATCAAGCGCTCGGCGTTTCTTCTGCTCAACGATCCATCATCATTCATGTCCGTGCGTATGACAAGCGCGCACAAATCCAAAGACATGCCAATCTGTACGGGATTGGCCTGCGTGATGCGCACTTGCGTGAATGGCTTGGAAGGGTTTATCACCATATAGCACAGTTGTCGTCCGCCTATCACACTCGCATCAAGCAATTTCCAATTGGAGTCGTGTTCTATCTCATTTTCTTTATCCTCACCATAAGTTGACACTTTCAATACGTTAAGCAAATTAACCCCAAGGGGCAAGGCGGGCTTTTTCATCACCACAACCAACTGCTGTCCCGGGTTGACGGTCCTGCCCACATTCACGGCAAGGGTACAGCCGCCCACTTTCACGCCCATGGGCATGGATACATACGAATCAATGTCACCATCAATCAAGTTGCCTATATTTTTATAACCGGATCCGATGCTTACACCATCGAAAAACGCACATCGTTTCCAATCGTACGACGCGTTCGTGTTCCGGACAGAAACGACGGTCGACCCGTAGATATCGTTTATCGTAGCATTGTCTTGCCCCGCGTCACAAACATAAGCATAATAAACGCGAAGTTGCGACAAGCTGACATTAGCCACGCCACTCTTGAACAATGCCACCTCGTCGAACTCGGTGTCATGGGGTACTCGTATGCACAAGCGCATTTTCTGACTACCCGCAGAGCCAACAAGCCCGGCAGACACCACCTGCCAGTCGCGAGTAACGCCACCAGCCGTAGTCACCTCCTTTCCCTTGTCATACAGTTTGATGTTAAAGAAGCTGAGCACGTCCGCGTTAAGCGCGGTAGCTTTGGCAGAGACCACGAATCCCACCACCATTTCTTTATTTGGCAGATTGATGCGCTCACCCTTTGTTGACTTAACACCAATGATGGCCTTGTTACCGGCCACGTCCAGCCCCGGGTTCACGGACACGAAATCTGAAAGTGACGGTGTCAATATGGCATTCCCGCCTTGCCGATGTCCAAGAACGTTCAGAAGACTGAATCCCGTACGGTCGCTCAAAGAATAAGTATTCGCCCCGCCCTTGTTTACCAGTATTCTCACCCCGTGTTCCTCGGGCTTATAGGTAAGACCTTTGTGTATGACGGTTGTATCGGCACAGCCATCCTCCGCCGTAGCCGTGAACACGTAATCGCCATCCTTGTCAAGACCGGAAACCTCATTGCCGTCTAATCTCACTTTCGAGCCGTCAGGATGCTCACGAAGTTCCCATTTCACCTTAATGTCAGGATTGCTTTGCAACAGAAACTCACTTCCGCTTATCACGATGTCGGCCGTTGCGTTGATGGCACAATGATGCGAGGCGAGGTCTGGCGCCATTCGGATGAACGCATATTTTAACTTTGGCACGCTTTCCAGTAATAAACCGGCCTCAAAACCCGTCTCTATTTTTACGGACGAGAATGCCGCTGGCGCCCGTACGACAATCTCTCGGTCCTGACTGGAAAGATCACCAACCTTCACACTTACCAAACCACCTTCGGCCGTCTTCAAATAGCCCACTTTATCGCCATTCCTGTCATAAAAAGTAACTGTCATTGGTAGCTTGAACAAACTTGCCGTAAGCGGTTTCTTGGACAGCACAATCCTAAACCCTATATCCGTATTCGCGGGCAAGGCCTCTTTGCCGTCCTCACAGTGCAGTTTGATTTGTATCGGTTTGGGTACTACGGCCACTAAACTATTGAACCCCATTGGGGTATCGTTATTTAGATCGGTGTCAATAACAGCAGAGTCAGCAGGACAAGATAAAGTCACCTTTCTTTTTGACAGCTCAAAATATTTGGCAATACCATTGTCGGCATTCGAGGTCAGCGTATAGTCTTTAGGTTTTCCCACAAAAGCATATTTTATTTTAAGCGCTGCCGCCACCGTAATGTTTACTCCAGAACTTTCACACAACCTTATTTCGTTAAATTCACCGGGTGCTGTTGCAGAGAGGAACACGAGCGATTGTGACGCGTTACCCGAGAAACCAACCACGCCAACACCCAGTCCGGTGTTACCACTTTGTTGAGACGTCGCCGCCTCACCGACGAAGCTGCCGTCACGATAGAACTGAATCTTGAACCGGCCGCCTATGTCAACACCCACGCCTTTGCCTCCGCCACAGAGAGCAAAGCCAGCCTCGGTGCCTCGCGCGTAATAATTCCGCATGTCTTTTACACCCAAGATACCTCTAACGGAGGTAACACCTGCCGCACCCGCATACGACGCATAATCGTCAAGATTTTCAGAAAACAGATTTTCTATATTCGTCAAGGTATTGGCTACACCTACAGATTTTCCGTTAAACACTGAATTTAAAACACAATCAGGACCTACGAGCGCGCGCCTGTTTGCAAGATAATTTGGTTTTTGTGAGTCATTGGTTTGAAACACCTTCTTACTTTCCTCCTTGGCATGTACGGAAAGAGACATAGCCAACAGCACCACCGCAAGAAGGACAAATCTTCGTTGAAATAAAATAAACGACATAAATACTGAATATAAAAAATTAAAAAAAAAGTAACTCGCTAACAAACAATACGAACAAGGGATGCCGGCACAGGTCCTCGCCATGCGTCTCAGTCTTTCGAGAGGCCGGCACATACGAAAAGCAGCCAACAGATTCTTTTCCAAGAATCCATCGGCTGCGTCTGTCTTATTGAATTTGCGCGTCAATGCGAAACGCACAAAACGCCACATTCTACACCACCCTATAGCAATGCGCCTACATACACAAACATGTTTATAATACCTACAATAATGTGTGTGTGTGTGTGTGTGTGTGTGTGTGTTTTAGTGGTTCTAGAGGT
>CAMPYJ010000004.1 GCA_946998205.1 uncultured Prevotella sp.
TCAAGCAGTTAGGATGGGGTAAATTGATTGTTCGTTCAATGTTCATTCAATTTCCGTTCAATTTCCGTTCAACTTTCAAGTGGTTTTCGGATAGGAATACTGCGCAGATGAGGGCATCAAAAAAAAGTGCGAGAAAGATGATTAAGGGCGGCTTCGCAAACCACCGCCCTATAAGCATCAGGCAAGCCAGCACCGTGAAACGACACGCCTAACTGACAGTCCCTAAGTCTAATCAGCCTTCAACTGCTGCTTTACGCTTGAGGGCGGTTCTATAAATTACCGCCGTAAAGTTTTTTTGTATGAAAGTCTTTTTACGTTTTGGCATCTTGCGGACTCTTTCTGGTTCAATTTGTTTGTTCGTTCAGTCGTATAGCTCGCCATACTCCTTCACTCACAAACAAATTGACCTCAAAAAAAAGTCTCACAATCTGTCAAAGCTAATTTACAGAACCGCCCTGAAACAAAAGATGATGTTTCTGCCAGCAAACGACCACTCCGAATGAGAAAGCCGTGATTCTCCAACCAGTTTTTCGTTCCGTCAGGCTTATCTTTCGGTAATTTTATCTATATTTGTGGTTAAACAACGTTCGCCGCTACGATTCGGTTAACCTAACGTCAAGCGTAGGTATGATGATTCAAAGCAGGCTCAAAAACGATTGGATGATGGAAAAACAAGAAACTACGAATGTAACGGGATGGATCAAACTGATGTCTGCCATCTTGAACTTACCGGGAGCCAAAGTTGACAGAGTGGAATTTTTAGTGAAGGCTCTGCGTCCCCATTGCACGGACGAGGAAATCAAAAAGGCAGCATTGCAAAGGCCGATAGATGTCATTTCTGAAAAATTGGCAGCAAAGATAGCCGACGAATACATAACCAAAGAGACTGAGAAAGCAACACTTATCTCCACGGTAACAGGCATACCCGGCGGGGCATCTGTGTTCGTCGCCATCCCCATTGACCTGGTGCAGTATTATTATCACACCGTAATCATTGCCCAAAAGTTGGCCTACCTATACGGTTATCCAGACCTGAGAGACAGAACCGGCAAGATGAAACCATCGGCTTACGGTTTATTACTCATCTTCTTAGGAGTGATGCTGGGGTCAGATGCGTCCACCCGAGCCGTGAAGAAGGTTGCTCGCACGCTGTCCCAAGACGCGACGTCTCATCTGCCACAGGTGAACGTGCCTGCCGTTGTCTGGCTTCCCATTGCGGAAAGCATGTCGAAATGGATTCGTGGGAAAGTATTCAAACGCTCTCTGACCAAGCGTTTGATCAAAGCTGTCCCCATGCTTGGAGGGGTGGTGACAGGTTGTTTGACCTACATGTCGTTCAAACCGAACGCCAAGCGGCTGCAGAAGGTGATGGCAGAAGATGCGCTTTTGTTTAAAAACCGCTGACGACTGGTAACTATTCAGGGCGGTTCTATAAATTACCACCGTAAAGTTTATTATGTCAGTTTTTTTTTTACGTTTTGTCATCTTGCGGACTCTTTTTAGGGCGGTTCTATAAATTAGCTTTGACAGATTGTGAGACTATTTTTGAGATCAATTTGTTTGTGAGTGAAGGAGTATAGCCAGCTATACGACTGAACGAACAAGCAAATTGAACCAAAAAGAGTCCACAAGATGACAAAACGTAAAAAGGGCGACATAAAAAAAACTTTACGGTGGTAATTTATAGAACCGCCCTTTATATAAAACAGGCTGCGCCTCAACAATTCAAACAAGTTTGATTGTATTCGGCTTGCTCCGTTTTTGGTTCAATGCGCCCGTTCGTTCAGTCGTATAGCTCGCCATAATCCTTCACTCACAAACAAATTGAACTCAAAAACAGTCTCACCATCTGTCAAAGCTAATTTACAGAACCGCCCTTCAAGTATTTCTTACCATTTTGAATATATATCCCATCTGTCGGAAAGAGTATCCGTCTGCCCGACAAGTCATACATGACATCTGTCGCTTTGCTCTTTTTGTTCTCTTTATGGGGAAGTATACCGGTAGCTATGTTTTTTAGCTCTTGCTTTATATGGTTGTAGTTTTGTTCATACCAAGCCAAAACATATTCAATTTCTTTGTATGGTGATTCTTCTAACGTGACAGGATTGTTATTCCATTTGTCTCGTTCTCGTCTCCATGCCCCCGACGTGACAAGTCTTTCTGCTCGTTTTTGCATTTCTTCCCTAAGATGTTGCGGGTGGAATGTAGTAGAAGACAGTTCGTTCCAGCGTTCAATCATTTTTGTCACAAATCCATCTACATCATATTTATAAAGCCTGCGCACAGGTGCTACGTTTTTCATGGAAGAGACACTAAAAAGATTTTCATATTCCTTGCCGTCCCACGAGCGTCCTAAGCTGGCATCTAAATCCCATGGCGTAAGAACCATGGGCGTATGCTTATTGATGCTTACGGTAGAGAGATAACAGTTTTTATATTGATTGTCAATGATACCCAGCGTGTTGATGAAAAGCAAATAATCCATAAAGTTGTCTACATAGAAATATTCATGATAGTGCTTGGTGAAGTAGGCATCGTTCGTCTTGTCCGAATTAAAGTTGATAAAGTCAATCAAGGCGCTCCATGTCGTTTCGTCAGGTTTCTCTTCAGGATATTTCATCTCCCACGCATTCCATGTGAGCGTGTTTGTAGCTTCCATTTTGTCATAATTTGCCAGGTTAGAACCACCTCCCCATGATTTGCATTTATATAATGCCCCTCCATATTGTATTTTCCCTTTTTTCTCTTTTAATTTGTCTAATTTCAGCAGTTTGCGGTTCACCTTGTCTTCAAGGCAATATAGTCCATGGTAATTGCCATTGAGGCAAAGCTCCACATATGTTCCCACGATACCGTTCCTGCCATTTTCTTTTGTGTCGTAAGGAAGTTTGTCAATCTCGTTCCACAGACTGAAACATAAAATGTTCCGCATGCGCAATTTGTCTATGGCCATGGCATCAAGAATCCAGCTGTCGTCAGAACGCAAGCCAAAGAGATTTGCCTCTTGTTTCTTACCCTCGGTATTTTTCAATTTCAATGCAAACGATTTTTTGGAGTAGTTCATAGCCGAAGCTCCTCTATACCTTAGCGCGCAATTATATGTTTCCGTAGCCTGACTTTGTGGATTGTATATTTCAATTTTTCCGTCCAAATATTTTTCTTTGGTCAGTTGCTTTTCATCAGTCGTAATGTTGATGACAGGTAAGGCATTGCTATTCGACGCATCTTTTAGTTGCACGAATGTTTGGGCAAATGCTTGTGTTGCAACAAACAAACACAAGGTAAGAGCCAAATGCTTGGAACAGATGAAGAGTGCGAATGGCTTGTTGTTATTGACTTTTGGCTTATTTGACAAGTTGCCAAGACTTTTCTTTTTTCTGTATATTTCAACTATTTTGGGGAATGTAAATTTAGTCATCGCACTTATTTGATATTATAATTTGCAATCATATTAGGGCGGTTCTATAAATTACCACCGTAAAGTTTTTATGTCAGTCTATTTACGTTTTGCCATCTTGCGGACTCTTTTTATATAAAACAGGCTGCGCCTCAACAATTCAAACAAGTTTGATTGTATTCGGCTTGCTCCGTTTTTGGTTCAATTTTCTTGTTCATTTTGTCGTATAGCTCGCTATAATCCTTCACTTACAAACAGATTGAACTCAAAAACAGTCTTGCAATCTGTCAAAGCTAATTTATAGAACCGCCCAGAAAAGTTTTCTTAAATGCCATAGAAAAAAATCGTTTTTTATTATTTTGCTTCTTATCTTATCTCTTTTACAGTCAAATCAAGAAGATAATTGTCCAAGACAACCATAGCCGCCATAGCCTCAACAATGGGAACGGCACGCGGCACGACGCACGAATCATGCCGCCCCCTGACCTTGAAGGCTGCCGGATTACCCTCAACGTCTACCGTTTGTTGATTCATCAAAATGGTAGCCACCGGCTTGAAAGCCACTCGAAAATAGATGTCCTCGCCATTGCTGACACCTCCCTGAATGCCACCATTGTGGTTGGTTGCGGTGCGGATGCGCCCATGGTCGTTGACAAACGAATCGTTCATCTCACTGCCCCGGTGGCTGACGCACGCAAAACCTTCGCCATATTCAAAACCCTTGGCGGCATTGATGGACAGCATGGCAGCACCCAGTTGCGCATGCAGCTTGTCAAACTCGGGTTCGCCCAATCCTATAGGGCACCCCTTGATGACACACGTCACAACTCCTCCCACCGTATCACCCTCCATTTTGACCTGCCGAATGAGTTGTTCCATCTGCTTGGCCTTTTCCTCATCGGGACAGCGTACCGCGTTACTTTCGGTCTTGGACAAGTCGTACAACCGATAATCTCGTTGCAAGGCAATGTCACCCACCTGTGACACATACGCCTGAACGGTGATTCCCAAGCGTTGCAACACCAGCTTGGCCAATGCGCCAGCCACACATCTGCTCAAGGTGATGCGAGCCGATGAGCGTCCTCCACCACGATGATCACGCAAACCATATTTCTGTTGATAGGTAAAGTCGGCGTGCGATGGACGATAAAGATGCTGTATGTTGTCGTAATCTTTGGAATGCTGATTGGTGTTTGTCACCATGAATGCGATGGGTGCCCCTGTGGATTTTCCTTCAAAGACACCACTCAAGAAGCTCACCTCATCAGCCTCCTTGCGATCGGTGGTGATACTGCTTTGCCCCGGCCGTCGCCGGTTGAGTTCGTTTTGCACAAACTGCACATCGATGTCGATGCCCGGCGGCATGCCGTCAACCACCCCACCGACAGCCTCTCCATGGCTTTCACCAAAGGTTGTCAACGTGAAAATATGGCCAAATGTATTGCGCATCATCGTGTGTTAGGTTCGATCAATGAAAGAATAGTTGAAAATTACGGAAACGTCGCGTCTATCTTAATTGCCGCAACAACATCCACGTTCATTTGAACTGCCACAGCCTCCGCAGCAACAGCTGCCCTCACTATGACCACCACAACCGCATCCACCAGCCATTTGGTTGACCATTGCGGCAATTTCCTCGTTGGACGCTTCTCTGTTTTCGATGACCTTTCCTTTAAAATGGAGCATTTTTCCTGCCAGGGGATGATTCAAATCTACCTTAACGCGCTTGTCGTCCACATCGAGAACGCGCCCCATGAAACGTGCGCCCTCTTCGCTTTGCAAGGGTACCACCGCTCCCTCATGAATATTCTCAGCGTCAAACGTCCCATCAATGGTGAAGACTTCCCGATCGAGATCCAACACATGCTCTGGCTGAAAATGCCCATAAGCCTGCTCTGGTGGAAGTTCTACCTCAAATTCCTGACCTGCCTGCAAGTTGACGACAGCCTCTTCAAACAAATCGAGTGTCAGACCGAAGCCACTGATAAACCGGTACGGCCGCTCCTCGGTCGCTTCTTCAACCAACGTCATTCCTTCGTTCTCAACAGAATGCAGTTGGTATGATACGGCAATAAATTGATTGACTTGTTTTTTCATAAATTATCTTTTGACTAATTGACAAATCAATAGGCAGGGAGTCCCCCGTGCTTATCTCACATGAGGCTTGCACAACCCAACTGGCATCAAACATGCCTGAAATGACAAAGAGACAGCCTATCTTGCGCAAAGGTAACTAAAAATAAGCGAATAATGTTTTGATTGATCAAAAGAAAATGTGAATAAACCGTAACGCGCCCATCCGCGATTGATGACTGAAAACCACTGTCATTTCATTGTCGTTGTCGATTATCTTGGCTTAGTTTGCAAGCGATGAAGAGATGTTTGTACAAGTTCCGGGTGATGTCCAACGCATTTTTCAAGAGAAAAGTTGATATATATAATAAGGTATAAGAGACAGCAAAACCATCATGCAACACCAAACAACGGGAATCCGTTTCATCATGCATCATGACGGATAGACGCAAATGCGGTTACACGATGCGGCTCCTCATCATTTTTCGGTATCGGCATTCGCCGTATCGGACGTATTACAGAGACGGATACCACTGCCAGCAGACCAAACATCCTATCCGTTGAACACATCAACCTCGTCGAAAGGAACGTTTGCCGTTCAAATAAAAAGCGATGCTGCATCCATGGCTGGCTCAACACTCATCAGGCACTGACGGAGACAGGATGCGAAGAATCAGCCATCCGGTTGAGGGCAACCCCCTACTGCCGGCATCGCCTGCACCAAAGTGAGGCTACCGAAGCATGCGGTCAGTTGGGCGTTCATGCCTGTGAACGACTGAAACAGTGTAAGTTTGGCGGGAAAAAGCCAGTGCGCAAAAACGTTCAGTCCACGGTTGCAAACGTGACAAGCGCCTGAAGAGTCGCAAGGAGATTCGCTGGGCACAACCTCGAATGGAATTTCACGCAAGGAAATCCACGTGACTACATCTGACACAAATTCCTACGTTTTCGTTTCAAAAAACATCCTCATCAATAGGTATTTTGCAAAAACCATCACTTTTAGGTATTGTCGCACCATCAAATTGTTCATACCTTTGCAGCGAACAAAAGTACAAACGTAAAAATAAATAAAACGATCATGAAACCAACAGTTGTAATATATGGCTCATCGACAGGATCCTGTCAGGCCATCGCAGAAAAGATTGCCAGCAAACTGGGAGTTGAAGCCATTGACGTAACTGGGCTCACTGCTGACATTGTAAACAACCATGACAATCTTATCTTAGGCACTTCCACCTGGGGTTCTGGCGACATGCAGGACGATTGGTACGATGGTGTAGAGATACTTAAAAACGCTGACCTGTCAGGAAAGACAGTGGCTCTGTTTGGATGCGGTGACTCCGAATCTTACTCTGACACGTTTTGCAATGGCATGGCTGAGCTACGCCAAGCCGTTGAAGGTGCCAACATCATAGGCGCCGTGTCAACCGACGGATACACTTTCGATGACAGTGAAGCTGTCGTGGATGGCAAGTTCGTGGGATTGGCTCTTGACGACGTCAACGAAGACGACAAGACCGACGAACGCATTGACGCATGGATAGACTCCATCAAGGGAAGCCTGTAAGCATGACCGAGAAACCATAACCCAAGTGGCCTAACAAGAATGAAAACCGCTGAAACCATATCAGGAGAGATGAAGGTACTCATGAACC
Source organism: uncultured Prevotella sp. (assembly GCA_946998205.1). GTDB lineage: Bacteria > Bacteroidota > Bacteroidia > Bacteroidales > Bacteroidaceae > Prevotella. Next base: position 7,129 of record CAMPYJ010000004.1, read on the forward strand.
ACATCTATGAGTATAAGAAAGGGGTGCGACAAATGGTACTCTATACCTTCAACAAAAGGTATGAGAAATTTGCGGTGAACCGATTGGAGAATCAAAACATCGACTATTTCATTCAGCCAGTGGGTAACAATACTCTTAATTTGTTTTTTGGCAGAGAAGCTTGCATCGACGCCGTTCGCCAGATGATTGACAAACCGCTCAATAAGTTGACACCCGAAGAGGATTTCATCCTGGGAGCCATGTTAGGCTACGACATTCGCCTGCAATGCGAACGGTATTGTCAACGCAAATGCAAAAAATCTGATGTCGCATGCGTCGAATGCGATGCCTCTGTCAAGCATTAAACCTCACGAAGTATAAATTAAACTTTTTTTTAGATCTTGTTCGCTAAATAAAGTATTCATAATGTTTTTGTATAATATGTCAAAGCTGCCTGTGAAGGTGGCTTTTTCATTTTCATACGTCACCACCAACCGGCTCAACACCCAGAACCGTCAATGCGGCAACTGGCGCGCCCAGCACTCCCCGACTTCAGTCCGGCCTCTGCGGGATTCAGCGTCACCGTTCCGTCTTCCAGAACGAAGCACGGAATGCCCGCGCATCCTTTTTTCCTAACCTCGTCAAAGACAGGATTGGTGTCCCTCAGACGCAAAAACTCTTTCAACAGCGAGACATGCTCACCGATGTCAATCACCTGATACCTGCCGTCACCCTCCACTTGCCTGTCAACGGCCACGCAATCGGGACACGACTTCATACCATAAATTTTAATCATACCGTCACTTTTTTATTTCATCAAATCATTTTCAAAACCACCTTCAGCCCTTGCTGAAACTGGTTAACTTACCTTGCAAATATAAGTTTTTTATCTTACAAAAACAAACAAAAAACATAAAGAATAAAGGCTAAAATCTAAAGTCATGGAGATTGGGCGGCAAAGGCATGGAGATTGGATTGTAAAGGCATAGAGATTGAAAACCAACGCTTTTGCGTATGCAATTGCATGCTGAAGTTGAATTTACCTCAACATATTTTTCACACATTTCTTGTGCCGGTCAATTCTTTTTCTTATCTTTGCATCCGCTAAGAAACGGGCAAGTCTCTTACGGCCAGCTCCCTTTGAATCCCCCAGGGTGGGAACGCAGCAAGGGTATTAGGTTGTAGCGGCGCGATAAGAGTAGCTTGCCCACCCGCCTCTTTAGCTCAGTTGGCCAGAGCACGTGATTTGTAATCTCGGGGTCGTTGGTTCGAATCCGACAAGAGGCTCACTTATTTCAGAATACAACGAGGGCGTATCAGAATGATGATACTCCCTCTTTTGTTTTGCGGCAGCCGAAGCTGACGCCTTCCCCAAAAAGCTCGCACCTTTGCCGGCTACTGCGGCATGGATATTGGATTTTTTTAACGCCTGCGCCATGGAACGGCCTGTAAAAACTCGCATACAGGTACGATGTGTATGAGATAAAATGCGTACTTTTGCAGTTAGAATGATAAATGTACCCACACTGATTCAGCTCAAGGCTTTCGCCCGCATAGACGGGCTTTGGCTGGCCCTGTTATGGACAGCCAGTTTCTTGAGCATGATGTACATGCCCAAGAGTGCGCTGGGCAGCCTGCTGATGTTCGCCACTCCCCTTTTCATGTTGTGGCAACTCGTCAAGTTCCGCAATCACGCGCTCGACGGCGTCATATCCTACACGCGAGCGTTGGCATACGGCTGCTACTGCGTATTCTACGCCTCCTTGCTCTTTGCCCTGGTTCAAACGGCGTATTTCCAGTTCTTGGACGGCGGGCGTTTCATTCAGACCATGAGCCAAACGCTACAGGCGATGGAGGGCGTATATCAGCAAAGCGGCGTTGACGTCAAGCAAGCCGGCGAGACAATCGAGTTCATGGGCACGCTGAAACCCATCGAACTGGCCATCGCCTTCATGACGCAAAACGTCCTGCTCGGTGCCCTGCTGAGCGCCTTCGTGGCCGCCATCGGCATGAAACGGGCGAAAAATCATACGAGAACATAAGGGCATCGGCGGCATCCGGCATGGCACACATCGGGAAACCTTTCCGCCAACGCCCACATGCTTTCATGAGATACGAAACAATTTACACATAACGTCAAATCCAACATCCACCCCACATGCCCGCGAAAGCATGTCACGATGAGTGAACAGATGGGCACCATGGCGGAAAGATGCTTGGTTATTTTTGCAGTATACTATGGACATATCCGTTGTCATCCCTCTTTTCAACGAGGAAGAATCACTACCCGAACTATACGCTTGGATTGAGCGTGTCATGCAACAAAACGCCTATTCGTACGAGGTAATCTTCGTGAACGATGGCTCTACCGACGGCTCTTGGAACGTCATCCAACGCCTTGCCAGTCAGTCAGAGCATGTGCGAGGCATCTGCTTTCGCCGTAATTATGGAAAGAGTCCGGCACTTTACTGCGGATTCAAGGAGGCTCAAGGCGACGTGGTCATCACGATGGATGCCGACCTGCAAGACTCTCCCGACGAGATTCCTGAGCTGTACCGCATGATTACCGTGGATGGTTACGACTTGGTTTCGGGTTATAAGCAAAAACGTTACGACCCATTGAGCAAGACATTACCCACCAAACTCTTCAATGCCACGGCCCGCAAGATTAGCGGTATCAAGAACTTGCACGACTTCAACTGTGGACTGAAGGCCTACAGGTGCGAGGTTGTGAAAAATATTGAGGTGTATGGCGAGATGCATCGCTACATCCCCTACCTGGCAAAGAGTGCCGGTTTCGATAAAATTGGCGAGAAGGTGGTGCATCACCAGGCGCGGAAATACGGTACATCCAAGTTTGGTTTCAACCGATTCTTCAACGGTTACCTCGACCTCATCACCCTTTGGTTCCTGTCAAACTTCGGCAAAAAGCCGATGCACGTTTTCGGTTTCCTCGGTTCGCTGATGTTCCTGGTGGGATTGATTGCCGTGATCATCCTTGGAGCAGAGAAGGTTTACGCCCTGTCAAACGGCATCCCGATGCGCTTGATCACCGACTCACCCTACTTTTTCATCGCCCTCACCACCATGCTCATCGGCACCCAACTGTTCTTAGCGGGCTTCTTAGGCGACCTCATCAGTCGCTCCAACCCCGGCAGGAACGATTACCAGATAGAAAAAACCATACGATGCGAAAAATAATTGATGTTGTCTTGATGGTATTGGCCATCACCTCGTGCTCCACAATCGATTGTCCGCTGAACAACACGGTGACCACTTCGTACAAGCTCAAAGGTGATGTTGCCAAACTGCAAGACACGCTTACCATCACCACTCCACGCACTACGAGCGGTGATACGGTGCTGCTGAACAAGGCAATCGGCATCGACAGCTTCCTATTGCCCATGAGTTACGCGCAACCCGAGGACACTCTTTACTTCAAGATGACCACACAGCAGAACAAAAGCTTCATCGATACGCTGCGCATCACCAAGGAAGATCATCCGCATTTCGAGTCGGTTGACTGTCCACCGGCCGTCTTCCACCAAATCAAGCGTGTGGATTACACCAAACATACCATCGACTCTGTGGTCATACACAATGAAAACGTGAACTATGATGCTACAAAAGCACATTTCCATATCTATTTCAAGAGCTATCTGCATTAGCCTGCTGCTTGCGGCACAAGTGGCCGTCATGGCACAAAAGCCCAAGGCCATCGTCATCCAACCCAAGGATACGCTGTCTTTGTTCAGGCACGTTGCCGTCTCTGGAGACCTGGCGGGCCTCGCACAACTGCAGTTTTCCGACTACGGACAGTATGAAGTGGCCGCAAGGGTGAGCCTGCGCAACAAATACTTCCCCGTTGTCGAGCTGGGCTATGGACGGGCCGACAGCGAGGATCCGAGCACGCGATTGCACTACGTCTCGAAAGCTCCATACGGCCGAATAGGCGTTGACGTCAACATGATGAAGAACAAGAACGACGATTATCGCCTGTATGTTGGTGTGCGATATGGTTACAGCAAGTTCAAATACTCGGTGACGCATCCAGGTCTCCACGACCCCGTTTGGAAGACACAGACACCGTATGATCTGGCAGACATCGACAACCGATACCATTGGATGGAAGGGGTAGTAGGCGTAGATGCCAAAATTTGGGGGCCTTTCCGTTTGGGATGGAGCGTTCGTTACAAGCAACGTCTCGCCAATACCAATAGCGAAGCGGGACATCCCTGGTACATACCAGGCTTTGGAAAGTACAGCGCGACGCCCTTGGGTGGAACGTTCAACGTGATTATTGAATGGTAGACAAGGGATGACCAGCGTGCCTCTTCCATCTTCTTCCAAGTCAATGAAGAGCGAATAGGCGGCACTGACCTGAAGAAAGACAAGTTAGTTTGAACTTAATGACAGCATAAGTATGAATGACATGCAAAGCAATCAACACACAACAAACGAAGACATGCGTAACAGCAGCTACTCTCCACTTGACGAACGGCGCAAGACCGTTCCTTCCACTCCGTCGCGCTGGAAGAATTTGCTCAAGCTGTTCTTCCTCCTTTTCCTCATCGTTGGTTCGGTCATCATCATCCGCCAACAACAGAACACGCCTTACCAGCACAACACAGGACTGATTTTCGGCACCACATACAGCATTACTTACCAGTCGAACGAAGACTTGCACAAAGAGATATTGGCGCAACTACACAAGGTAAACATGACCTTCTCGACCTTTGAAGAACGGTCAATCATCTCAAAGATCAACCGCAACATCCCCGTTCAGCTCAACCAGATGTTCATCGAAGTGTTCGACTTAGCCAAGCAAGTGTCGAAAGATACCAACGGAGCCTTCGACATCACCGTGGCTCCTTTGGTCAACGCGTGGGGCTTTGGCTTCAAGTCTGGCATACATCCCACCAAGCAAGTCATAGACAGTCTGCTGACTCTCACGGGCTACGACAAAGTAGCTGTCATGGGAAGTACCGTGAAGAAGCAAGATTCGCGCATCATGCTCGACTGCTCGGGCATTGCCAAAGGCTACGGATGCGACGCCGTTGCCCAACTGTTGCGGTCGAAAGACGTGAAGAATTTCATGGTGGAGATCGGGGGTGAGGTCATCACCAGCGGCAACAGCGACAAGCGATTGCCGTGGAAGATTGGCGTGACCAAGCCGACTGACGACCCCACACAGACGAACAACGAGCTGCAAACGGTGCTCAATGTCACTGACAAGGCCATGGCTACCAGCGGCAATTACCGCCGATTCTACTACAAGAACGGCAAGAAATACGCACACACCATCGACCCAAAGACAGGTTATCCCGTGCAACACAGCATCCTCTCGGCCACCGTCCTGGCCAGCACATGCGCCAAAGCCGACGCATACGCCACGGCATTCATGGTGCTTGGACTGGACAAGACAAAAGAGGTATTGCAACGACATCCTGACCTGATGGTCTATCTGATATGTACTAAATCCGACGGACGCTATGACGTTTGGTTCTCACCCTCGCTGAAAAACAAGATCAGCAAATGACCTCCTACGACAAACTCCTCACCCTTCCCCTCTTCCAAGGGCTCAGTCAGCAAGATTTATGGACCATGGCGGAAAGCATTCCTTTTGCTTTCCTGCAACACCAGGCAGGGGACGTGATGGAGAAAGAGGACACGCCATGCCACCAGTTGACCTTCTTGCTGGATGGAACGATGAGCGTCACGACACACGCCGACGACCATGGCTACACGCTGACGGAATCTCTGAAAGCCCCACAGGTTATCGAACCAGAACATCTCTTTGGCCTCAACCAACATTTCATGCGTACCTACACGGCCAAAACGCCTTGTAACACGATGTCCATCAGCAAGGCCCACGTCGTACAACTCACCAACCAACTCATCGTGTTCCGCCTCAATCTGCTGAACATCATCTCCACCCAAAGCCAACGCATGCAGCGACAGCCATGGCATCCACAACCTGCTGACCTCCGTCAACGCATCATCCACTTCTTCAAAGACCGCTCGCTGCGACCCGCAGGAGAAAAGGTTTTCAAAATCAAGATGGTGAGATTGGCCGCCGAACTCAACGCCTCTCGCCTGGATATATCCATTGCTTTGAACGCCATGCAGACCGATGGTCTGGTAAAACTCACCAGAGGACACGTCACGGTGCCGGCACTGGAGCGACTAACCTAACGAACAACCGAATAAATATATACATCAATCATACACGAACATGAAAAGAACATCTCTCCTATGCTGGGCTTTGTTGCTGTTATGCACACAAGCCTTACCACAGACAACACAGCACAAGAAAGAACGCTCCGTTGACATCTACGGTCGTGTGGTCGACTCGTTCACCCATCTCTGCGTGCTTGATGCCAAGATTACCATGATGACTTCCGACAGTGTGATGGTGGACACCTGCCGAACTGTCACATGGAATAAAGAAGCCATACACCCCGATGCCTACTTCTACCTACGAAAGAAGTTGAGCGAAGACACCTACATCTTCAAGATAGAGCACCCCGATTACCAAACTACCTACATCAACCACGAACTACTTTTCAAGGGAAGAAAGAGCAGCATGACCCTGGATGACATGCCCATCCGGCGCAAACGCATGGAAGACAAAGAGCATACGCTGGACGAAGTGGTGGTGAAAAGCACCAAAATCAAGATGGTGATGAAAGGTGACACCTTGGTCTTCAACGCCGAAGCCTTTAACCTTCCTGAGGGAAGCATGCTCGACGCACTGATCAGGCAGCTGCCGGGAGCCACGCTCAACAGCCATGGAGAGATTTTCATCAATGGGAGAAAATTAGATTATCTGACGCTCAACGGAAAAGATTTCTTCAAGAAAGACAACAAAACACTGATAGAAAACCTACCCAGCTACACCGTGAAAGACTTGAAGGTGTTTGAGAAAAGCACCGAAAAGAGCAAAGCCTTGGGCGTGGACGTTGAGAAGAAAGACTACGTCATGGACATCCAACTAAAGAAAGAGTATGAGAAAAACTTCATCGCCAACACCGACATAGCCGGAGGTACCAACAGCCGATACGCTACAAAACTCTTCGGTCTGTACTTCAACCCACGGCTACAGATGTCTGTCTTCGCCAACCTCAACAACGTGAACGAAGACCGCAAGCCCGGCGAGAAAGGCGACTGGGACCCAACCAAGATGCCCTACGGACAGGTAACACAGAAGACAGTGGGGCTGAACCTCGCAACCAGCAACGATAAAAACACGATTACGGACAACGTGTCGACCAGTGTTTCCTGGCAAAACAGCCACAATGTGAGCCAAACAGCCACCGAATCGTTCCTCAACACGGGCAACAACAGCTATTCAAGAAGCATGTCAGAGAGCAGGTCGAAAGATTTCGAGACCCGGCTCGAACACCAATTGCAGATGAGTAAACCCTTCTGGCTGCATGTTGAGAACGATCTCACTTACCGCAAAAGTGACAACTGGAGCAACCTACGCGACGGCTCCTTCAAACAAGACCCTGCACCCTGGGGCGACACCCAAGCCATTCTTGACACCTTGTTCACCACGCCATGGAGCCGTCGGGTGCAAGACGCAGCCCTCAACAGACAGCAAAACCAAAGTCTTGGAAAAGGTTATTCGTTCCAAACATCCAATCGCCTATATGGTTCCTACCCATTGAAGTCGGGAGACGACATCTTCTTCCAAGGTTATTTCAGCTATAACAACACCAAACGAACGGCATTCGAACAATATCGATTAGACTACCTGCAGGGTGCGACAGCCAAGGATCAACGCGACCGATACGATGACACGCCCTCACACAGCTACGAGTATAATGCGTTCGTGGGCTACACATACCAACTTCCAAGTGGCTGGAGTTTCCTTCCAGGATACACCTTCAACCAACAAATGGAATACACCAACAACTCAAAATACCGACTGGATCAGCTGCAAGAGTGGCAACAGCAAGAACACGAATTGGGAACCCTGCCCTCGTCACGCGACGCTCTTCGGCGGGCATTGGACTCCAACAACAGTTACCAAGGATATTTGAAAACACAGACACAGGAATTGTCTTTGAACATCAACTACCTTAAACAAAGTGGCAAGAACTCATTCAACATGGGTCTCAACATCCCCGTTCAACACAAAAGGCAAAGTCTGGACTACAGGAGTACGGCTCTCAACACCAACATCAGTCAACAGACATGGAAGACATCATATAACCTGAACATAAGCGGCACCTACAAACAATACAGCATCTGGGCATACGGGCAGATGAGAACCGACATGCCTAATCTGTATTCGAAAATCGATAGGCGCGACGACTCTAACCCCTTGGCCGTCACTCTGGGCAACCCAAACCTCAAAAACACCACGACCTACTTTGCCATGATACACTTTGCTGACCAACACAACAGGCGATTCAAGTGGCCAACTTTGGATTTTTCGCTCACTGTGCAACAAAATGCCGTGGCCAACGGCTTCACCTTCAACCCCACGACGGGCGTCTACACCTACAAACCGCAGAACGTAGAAGGAAACTGGGATGGCACAGCAGGCATCTATTACAACTGCCCGTTAGACAGTGCCAAATTCTTCACACTGGAAAACAAATTGGAATACAGCTACAATCGCAACGTAGACCTCACGGCTGTGGAGGGACATACCGAGAGCGTACTGAGCAAGGTGAACAACCACCGGACGCGAAACGAACTCTCGCTGAACTACCAAAAAGAAGGTGCCACCTGCAGTTTGGTAGGCTCTTTGGGCTGGCGTAACGTCAACAGCGAGCGGGAGAACTTCCACACCATCAACGCTTACGACTTCAACTACGGCATCGTGGGCTCTTATCATTTCGGCTTCGGACTGGAAACGGGCATGGATCTGAAGATGTTCAGCCGCAGAGGATACGACGACCCGTCGTTTAACACCGATGATTGGGTGTGCAACGCCTACCTCAGTCAGTCGTTCTGCAAGGGGAAGTTAAGCGCCAAACTCGAAGCCTACGACCTTTTCCAACAACTGAAGAGCGTGTCGTACGAGGTCAACGGACAAGGCAAGACCGAGACACGCTTCAACACCATACCCCATTACGTCATGCTGCACCTGATGTACAAGCTGAACATCAGCGGTAAGAAAAAATAAACTTCGGCAAGCAATGGCGCATCCGTAAAAAATCTGCGTATGGTGCGTAAGAAGCCTGTAGAATAACGGCAAAAACGTACGCCTAACAGACACTCACACCAATCTCATTGACTTTGACCACCAAACCCATTGACTTTGACCTCCAAACTCAATGAGTTTGGGCTTCAATCTCAATGAGTTTGGAAAAATGCCCCATGGCGGTGCCTCAACCCATGGATGCGTGTCTAATATTCGTTAAATGTCCCTATAATAATAAGGTGTGTCTGATATTTTTCGTAAATTTGCATCACGCATCAAGAAGAAAGTACGAGTATGGATGAAAACAACATAGAGAAAGCAAAACACGACAACGTTTTTTTTGAAGAATACGACACGCCCCATCACACCGTGCCGTTCAACCGCATTCGCTTCGAACACTATGAGGAGGCGTTCATGGAGGGCATACGCCGCGACGACGAAATCATCGAAAAGACCATCAACGACCCCGAGGAGCCTACGTTCGAGAACACCATCGCGCGCGTTGACACCTCGAAAGGCGAGCATTATTATGACTTGCTTGACCGCGTGTCAACCGTTTTCTCGTGCATGCTGTCGGCCGAAACCAATGACCAGTTGGACGAGCTGGCACAGAAACTCAGTCCCATCCTCACCAAGCATGCGAACGACGTGATGCTGAACAAGCGGTTGTTCGAGCGCGTGAAACATGTTTACGAGCATCATCGCGAGCTGACGCCCGAGGAGCAGATGCTGCTGGAGAAATCGTACGATGGCTTTGTGCGCAGTGGCGCGTTGCTCGACGATGAAGGAAAGGACCACCTGCGCAAGCTAACCGAAGAGGCTGGCGTGCTGTCGTTGCAGTTCTCGCAAAATCTGCTCAAGGAGAACAAGGCGTACACGCTGCACGTCACCGATGAGAAACAACTGGACGGTCTGCCCGACACCGCGCGCGAGGCTGCCGCCATGACGGCCAAAGAGCGGAATTTGGACGGCTGGGTGTTCACGCTCGACATGCCCAGCTACTCGCCGTTCATGACCTATTCAACCCAAAGAGACCTGCGCCGCCAAATGTACATGGCACGCAACACGGTGTGCACGCACCAAAATGACGAGAACAACCTGGCCATCTGCCAACGGCTCATCAACCTGCGCCGCGAAATAGCCCAACTCTTGGGTTACGAAACGTATGCCGACTATGTGCTGAAACACCGCATGGCATCCAAGGTGGAGAATGTCTACCAGCTGCTCAATGACCTGATTGCGGCCTACAAGCCCACGGCATTGGAAGAGAAAGAGGCGCTCCGCGAGATTGCCAAGCGCCAGGAGGGAGCCGACTTTGTGATGGAACCGTGGGACACGGCCTATTACAGTCATCAACTACAGATGGAGAAATACAACCTCGACGCAGAGATGTTGCGCCCTTACTTCAAGCTGGAGAACGTCATCAAGGGCGTCTTCGGACTGGCCACCCGCCTGTACGGCATCACCTTCAAGGAGAACAAAGACATCCCGGTGTATCACCCCGACGTGAAAGCCTACGAGGTTTCCGACCGCGACGGCTCATATCTGGCCGTGCTGTATGCCGACTTCTTCCCGCGCAAGGGCAAGCAGGGCGGTGCCTGGATGACCGAGTTTCAAGGGCAGTGGATAGACCGCAAGGGCAACAACGTACGCCCTCATGCGTCGTTGGTGATGAATTTCACCAAGCCTACGGATGAAAAGCCGGCCCTGCTGACGCTGGGTGAGGTGGAGACTTTCCTGCACGAGTTCGGCCATTCGCTGCACGGCATGTTCGCCAACACGCGGTTCGAGAGCCTATCGGGTACCAACGTGTGGTGGGATTTCGTGGAGCTGCCCTCGCAGTTCATGGAGAATTTCGCCGTTGAGCGCGAGTTTTTGCAGACCTTCGCCTTTCATTACAAGACGGGCGAGGTGATTCCCGACGAGCTGATCGACCGCATCGTGCGCAGCCGAAACTTCATGGCAGGCATGGCATGTCTGCGCCAGGTGAGCTTCGGACTGCTCGACATGGCCTACTACACCCAGCGCGAAGTGTTCGACGAAGACATCATCCCCTTTGAAAAGAAAGCCTGGGAGAAGGCCATCCTCGGCAAACAGCTGCCCGAGACGTGCATGACGGTGCAGTTTTCGCACATCATGGCCGGCGGCTATGCGGCGGGTTACTACAGCTACAAGTGGGCCGAGGTGCTGGATGCCGACGCTTTCAGCGTGTTCAAGCGAAACGGCATCTTCGACCAAGCCACCGCCCAGCGGTTCCGTGACAACATCCTTTCGAAGGGTGGAACGGAGCATCCCATGACGCTGTACAAGCGTTTTCGCGGGCAAGAACCCACCATCGACGCCCTGTTGGAGCGCAACGGCATCAAACGACAACAGCGGGGAACCCAATTATCCTAATCAGCCAAATTGACCTAATCAGCCCGACATCCACGTTATCCCCAAAAACAACATCTCCATGAGCAATGACAAACTTCATCAACTGGACCAACGCTACCTGCGCATGGCCCGCATCTGGGCCGAAAACTCGTACTGCCGCCGCCGACAGGTGGGTGCGTTGGTGGTGAAAGGCAACATGATCATCAGCGACGGATACAATGGTACGCCGAGTGGATTTGACAATGTGTGCGAAGACGAGAATGGAGTTACCCACCCCTACGTGCTGCATGCGGAGGCCAACGCCATCACCAAACTGGCACGAAGCTCGAACAACAGCGACGGCTCTACGCTCTACGTTACGGCCTCACCGTGCATAGAATGCGCCAAGCTCATCATACAAGCGGGCATCAAACGGGTGGTGTATGCCGAGAAATACAGACTGGAAGACGGTGTGAACCTGCTGAAGAGGGCTGGCATAGAAGTGATTTATCTAAACATCAATGACAATGAAACCAAATAAGTCGAACCGATTCGCACCTCTGCTGATGGCCCTTTGCGGCATCATCGGCATCGGAGTGGGGTCGTTCTACTCCAACCATTTCTCAGGAAACCGACTGAACATCATCAATACGGGTACCAACCGAATCAGCAACCTGTTGCACATCATCGATGACCAGTATGTGGACAAGGTGAATCTTGACTCGCTTGTCGAGGACGCCATGCCGAAGATTCTTACGGGTTTGGACCCCCACAGCGTCTACATCAGTGCCAAGGACGTGCAGGCAGCCAATCAAGAATTGCAGGGATCGTTCTCGGGTGTGGGCATCGAGTTCACCATCCGCCAGGACACCATCCATGTGCAAAACGTCATTCAGAACGGTCCCGCCGAGCGCGCGGGCATCCTGGCAGGCGACAAAATCGTGACGGTTGACGACAAACCGTTCGTGGGGAAAGCGGTGACCGAACAGGAAGCGATGAAACGTCTCAAGGGTCCCAAGAACACGAAAGTGAAGATTGGCGTGTTGAGATACGGCGACAAAAAGCCACAGTCGTTCGTCATCACCCGCGGTGACATACCCCTGAAGAGCGTTTCGGCCACCTACATGATTGACGACAGCACAGGCTACATCCGCATCAAGAGCTTCGGCGAGACCACCTATGCCGAACTGTTGGTGGCACTGGTGAAGCTGGGTGAGCAAGGATTCAAGAACCTCATCATCGATCTTCGCGACAACACCGGCGGCTATTTGCAGTCGGCCGTTCAGATAGCCAACGAGTTCTTGCCCAAGAACAAGCTCATCGTCTACACCGAAGGACGCAAGTCGCCGCGACAAGAGTTCTGGTCAGACGGAAGAGGCAGCTACAAACAGATACCATTGGTGGTGCTCATCAACGAAGGATCGGCATCGGCCAGTGAAATCTTCGCCGGCGCCATGCAGGACAACGACAGAGCCACCATCATCGGACGGCGCTCGTTTGGCAAGGGACTGGTGCAGAAACAGATTGAATTTTCCGACGGAAGCATGGTACGACTGACCATCGCACGCTATTACACCCCATCGGGACGCTGCATTCAGAAGCCCTACGTGCCAGGGGATGAACAAGACTATGCGCAAGATTTGCTGAGCCGTTACCAGCATGGGGAGTTCTTCTCGGAAGACTCTATCAAGCACACCGGACCGGCGTACCACACCGCCAACGGACGTACCGTATACGGTGGGGGCGGCATTACGCCCGACATCTTCGTGCCGGAAGACACCACAGCCTACACCTCTTATTATAAGCAAGCCAGCATGAGCGGACTGATTCTGCAGTTTGCCTTCTCGTATACCGATGACAACCGATTGAAGCTGAACAACTTCAAGGAAATGATGGAGCTGGAAGACTACCTCGAAAAGCAGAATCTGGTGGACAAGTTCGCCACTTATGCCGACAAGAAGGGACTGCAACGGCGCAACCTGATGATCAAGAAGTCGTACAACTTGCTCGACCGTTACATCAACAGTCGCGTGATTTACAACATGCTTGACGAACAAGCTTGGCTGCAGTACATCAACCAGGACGACGCAACCATTCGGGAAGCTCTGAAAACATTCAGAAACAACGCGGCGTTCCCGAAGGCTCCAGAGCAAAAGAAAAATGGGAAGAAAGAAAACAAGAAGGTGGCCAATGCCAACCTTTTGCAACGACAACCCGAGGTAAGACGACTGCCACAAACATACAGAGCATAGGATTTTTCGTCCGAACAAGGCAATGAAAAACAGGCGACAGATGAGCAAACAGAATCTCAGACAGGAAATGCGACTACGCAAAAAGACTTACGGCAGTGAGCAATTGATCCGGATGTCTACTCCCATCATCGAGGCTTTGCTTGCTCATCCTCGTTTAATATCGGCTCACACCATCCTATTGTATGCGTCACTGGCCGACGAAGTGGACACGCATGAACTCATCAACACGCTGTTACGACAGGGCAAAACGCTACTCCTGCCCGTCGTAGAGGATGACCACACGATGAAAATATGCCGCTATACACATGATACAAACATAGCACATGGAGCCTTTGGCATCATGGAACCACAAGCTGATGCGTTCACAGATTATGAGCAAATCAACCTGGCACTGGTTCCGGGAATGGCCTTTGACCGCCATGGTCATCGGCTCGGTCGGGGAAAAGGCTATTACGATCGTTTTCTTTCACAAGCGAAAGACTGTTATAAAATAGGTGTATGTTTCCCGTTTCAGCTGGTTGACGAAGTGCCAACCGATGAACATGACGTAAGAATGGACGAGGTCATCACGCAAAAGTGCGCCGGGGATTGAACGCTCAGTATATCCTCACCTCGGTGATGACCAAAGCTCCCACCTGCTCGTTGAGCCGCTTCACCAGTTGCGTTCGCATCATGGAAAGGTCTTGTCGCAAAGCCGGATTGAGTATTTTGACAAAGAGTGTCTGATTTTTAATAAAGCGTTCACCCGTATATTCATCGATGGTTTTGCCCACAACTGTGGGCCATGCGTCAATCAGGCGGCGTTGCAACAAGGGCGTTTCCAATCCATTTTCGCGCAAGGTCTGCTGCAAGATGTCCGTAAGTGTCTGTACTTTTCGCCTAAACATCCATCTCCTCCGTTTCTTTTTGGGGTGTCAAAGCATCACTACCAGCAGCGTTTTGCCCTCTCGTTGACCGCTCGTTGATCTCTCCATGCTTCACCTCAAACAATTTATAATCAAACGAATGGCGGCTGAGAATGCTGTCCAAATGGTCACGATTGGTGTCGGTAATGAAGATTTGTCCATAGGCATCACCCGCCACCATGTTCACAATGCGCTCTACCCTACCCGCATCCAGTTTGTCGAAGATATCGTCTAACAGGAGAAGTGGCGTGGTTGACGAGGCCGTACGCTTGAGAAAATCAAACTGAGCCAGCTTCAATGCCAGCACATAGGTCTTGTTTTGCCCCTGACTTCCTTCGCGTTTCAACTGATAACCACCAATCATCATCTCCAAATCGTCACGATGTACCCCGTGAAGCGAATAGCCCACAGCACGGTCTTTGTGCCGGTCACGCTGGATGACGTCAAGCAACGGGCCACGCTGCGCATGCGAGATATATTGCAATGACACCGTTTCGTGACACCCCGAGACATGATCATAAATCGTTTGAAACACGGGAATGAACTCACGAACGAAAGCATCGCGCTTGGCATAGATGGCCTCTCCCTGCGTTGCCATCTCCTGTTCAAGAATTTCCATCAACGCCCCATCCGGCTCTTGTTCAGCTTTCAGCAGGGCATTTCGCTGTGTCAAGGCCTTGTTGTAGCGGCCCAACAGTTCGATATACGAATGATCCAACTGCGAAATAACCATGTCCAAGAAACGACGACGAGCGTCACTTCCGCCATCAATCAAGGCGGTATCCGACGGAGAAACAAAGATGAGCGGAATCAATCCAATGTGTTGCGACAGACGTTTGTATTCCTTCTGGTTGCGTTTGAAACGCTTTCTCACACCTCGTTTCATGCCACAATAGACGCGTTCCTCATCACCCATGTCGTTGAGGTACAGGCCATCGAGCACAAAGAAATCACGACTATGCGTGATGACCTGCGAATCAACGGGATTGAAAGCACTGCGGCAAAAGGACAAGTAATACACGGCATCCAACAGGTTGGTCTTACCTTCGCCATTATGTCCAATGAGACAATTCAACTTTGGCGAAAACGTAAGGTCGGCTACCTGAATGTTCTTATAATTGAGTATGGATATCTTGTTGAGAATCATAACAAACACGCCATAGACAAGCTGCATGACAGCCGTCGGATACATGCAAAGTTAAGTGTTTTGGTGGGGAAAAACGAAAAAAGTAAGCAATATATTTCAATATATGAGATAAATGCGTTAATTTTGCAACGCATCATTGTCGGAAAGGCACTACAAGCCTGAAACCGGAAGCACTGCATATCAGAAAAAACAATAAAAAAACATCATCAATAAATGACAAACAATCAAGTGAAGAGAGATCAGGAAAACAAAGATGCTCTCACCCAATCACAGGCTTTCTTTGAAAGATATAAAAAGCCCATCATCATTGCAGTCGTAGCCATCGTCGTCATCGTCGTCGGCGCGTTTCTTTACAAGGCGTACGTTTCCAAGCCACGCGCTGAAAAAGCCAGTACAGAGCTGGGTAAGGGTCAACAGTATTTCGATGAAGGTAATTATGAAAAAGCACTCAACGGTGACAAGATTAAATATGGAGGCTTCTTGAAGGTCGCCAGCGACTACAGCGGCACAGACGCAGGCAACTTGGCCAACCTCTATGCCGGTCTCTGCTATGCCAACCTCGGCAAGTGGAAGGAAGCCGTGAAATACTTGAGCGAATACAATGGTGCCGACGACGCCATGGTAAGCCCGGCGGCTCTGGCTGCACTGGGCAACGCATACGCACACCTCAATCAGCTGGACGAAGCGGTAGAAAACCTGAAAAAGGCTGCCAAGAAAGCTGACAGTAAAGGTGATGACGGTGTGAACAATAGTCTGTCACCCACTTTCTTGATGCAGGCTGCCGAGATTCTGGAAAGCCAGGACAAGAAAAGCGATGCGCTGACGCTGTATCAAGACATCAAAAAGAAGTATGTTAACTCGGCCATTGTACAGAGTGGAGACATTGACAAATACATCGAACGCGCTTCACGATAACGCCCATGGCAACCTCATTACACCCCCTCTCCAGCTACGATGCGTCGAAAGTGCCTGATGCCAGCAACATGTGTTTCGGCATCGTGGTCTCTGAATGGAACGCCGAAATAACGGGTGCCCTGCTGAATGGATGCGTAGCTACGCTTGAGAAACATGGCACTCTGCCTGAGAACATCCATGTGAAGACGGTACCTGGAAGCTTTGAGCTAACCTACGGAGCCCACCAGATGGTTCTCAATGGCGGATATGATGCCGTCATCATCTTGGGATGTGTCATCCGCGGAGAAACACCCCACTTTGACTATATCTGCCAAGGTGTGACCCATGGAATCTCTCACATCAATGCTAAAAGTGAGATACCGGTGGTCTTCGGCTTGCTGACAACCAATGATTTACAGCAAGCTAAAGACAGAAGCGGTGGCAAACTGGGCAACAAGGGGGATGAATGTGCCGTGGTAGCCATCAAAATGGCTAAGTTTTAACAAGCCAGAACAAGGCCAATCAAACAAACAGACCATAACAGCAGCGAACATTGAAAGACTTCGCAGCCATAGATTTTGAAACTGCAAACAGTTGCAGAAGCAGCGTGTGCAGCGTAGGTGTGGTGATAGTAGAGAATGGGAAGATTACCGATTCGTACTATCACCTCATTCGTCCTTACCCCAATTACTACCATCCACGCAACATCGCCGTGCATGGTATTTTACCCTCAGACACGCAAGATGCCCCCACTTTCCCTGAAGTATGGGCACAAATAACGCCCCTCATCAAGCATCTTCCATTGGTGGCGCACAACAAAGCCTTTGACGAGAGCTGCCTGAAGGCCTGCTTCGCAACCTACGGCATGGCCTATCCCAACTATCCTTTCTATTGTACGTTGATCGCTTCACGCAGAGTTTTCTGCCATCACGAATTGGCCAATCACCAGCTACACACGGTAGCGGCCCATTTGGGTTACAACTTAGTGAACCATCATCACGCCTTAGCCGATGCAGAAGCCTGCTCGGTCATCGCATTAAACATCCTCTGACGAACAAGAAACGAAGACGAACAACGTACGCAAAAACAAGCACACACGCCCCATGCAGGTAGGATGAACGATGCTAAAAGCCACCATTTTCAAGCCATACGGCACACACATCCACACACGCTGAATACAATAAAGACAACAATAACAAAGAATTATGAAACTATTCCACCTTTTACAAGCCTACGAATTCGATGAGATTATGCCCATCATCAATGACATGTTTCCCGGAACCAACAAGTTCCGCCCGCAGCTGAAGATGGCATACGACATGCTGCTCACCATGAAACCAGTGAACAACGGCAAGTCCATCCGTTACAAGGTCATGCCCGGCGACAAGGGCGACCACTCGTATATAGGTGCTGAAGACAGCTGTTTCAACGCTACCTGGGAGGTATGTCTGGGCAAGGACGTGTCGCGCGGGCAAGGTGTTGACTTGAACGACGCAGAACTGCTGGCCAATGCGTTGGTCAACCTCTGTCTGCAAGCCAGATATCCCAAAGACTACGAACCAGCACACCAGAAACTAATGCGGGGGTAAGGGGCGGGAACGGCATGCGCCGAATCATCCTTCAACAAGTGCTGACAAGCGCTCAAGTCCCCCTCAGACGCTTACCGGACGTTCCACCTCAACCCCACTTGCAGGTGAACGTTCAGCGGTTTGTCTTTAAAGAAGTTCTGCGTTTCGCTCTTGTTGTCGATGTAATATTTCACGCCAGGCTCGAAATAAGCGCCAAGATGCGGCGTAAAGTCATACTGCAAGCCCAAGGCAGCTTGTGTAGACAGCTGCAACTTGTCCTTGGGCATGTCGTGTTTGATTCCCTCTTTCACCGTATTGGCATCCACGTTGAAGTCTACCTGCCCACCCGCGGTGACGTATGTTTTTAGTTGTTTGTTGCCCCATACCATGAAATTCACATTCAGCGGAATTCCCACATAGTGCAAGGTTTGGCGACGGGTAAGCCTGCTGTCATCAAAAACTTGAATGAAATCGGAAGACAGTTTCGTGTACACCAACCCCGAGGTCAATGTCCATCGCCGGTTGAGGGCATATCCGGCCGTCAATCCCAGTGACACCGGTTGGTGATGCACCGTTTCCTCGTGCGACTGAATGGCCATGGGCGATGCCGCCTCCGCATTGAACAGTTCAGGAGCGGCCTTTGCCAAATAACAGTTAGCCACCATATCAACAGGCGTTGCAAGACCGTTACGTCCCGAATAGGTACCCACCGAATTAGCCGCATAGAGATTCATCGTCACCCTCGCGCCATGGCGTGAACCATGGATGCGCTGCCTCTCGGCAGGCAAAAACGTTTGCGATGACCTTGCAACCTCATTCTTTCGCACGGCCGATGGTTGCAGTTGTTCAGCCACTTTGCCCGTCGCTTCGGCGGATGACGCTTCCGGTTGTCCGCCTGGCTCCACATCTTTATCCATCAAATCCTGCGGTCTGTCCGAAGGCGCAGCCTCCTTTTCCTGCACCACAGCCACCAACAATTGCTCACTATCTGCGCCTTGTCGCACAGCCGTCAACGCCTTTTTAACACGCGAAGCCACCGACTCGTGTGCTTGTTCGGCAAGCACCATCGGTTCCATTTGTTGGGTGCTGGTCTGCAAACCGTCCGGTTGCTGTTCGGTTTCCGCCCGTGCCACCTCTTTTCCCATCTGTTCTTGATGGTTGAACAGTACATATCCTGCTCCGCCCATCAAAGCTAAAACGATGGCCGCCACTGCGACATAACGCCGCCAACGCATCACCACGGCCGGCTTCCCAACAACCTTTTGTTGGTCAAGCGCCTGTTCAATGCCAACCCACAAGTCATCCTTAACAGGTTCCTGGTGGTCCGCCATGCGCCGTTGTATATCTTTTATCCAATCGTCTTTCTTCATATTGTCGTCGTCTTTGAATATTCTTGAATCATTTTTGCCAACAAGTTTTTCGCCCTAAAATATTGCGAAGCCGATGAACTTTCCTTGATACCCAGGTCTGATGCGATTTCACGATGGCTTTTCTCCTCGAACACAAACTGGTTGAACACCGTCCTGTAGCCAGCAGGGAGCTGCTGTATCATCTGCATCACCACACTCATGGGAATGTTTTTCACATCCACGTCTTCATCCTCATCAGCCACGTCGGGCATCTCATCCACGAATTGCAGCCGCTGGTTTTGCTTGAGATAGTTCAGCGACTCGTTGGCCACAATGCGCATCACCCACGCCTTCAGCGATCCCTCACCGCGGTAACCGAACCTGTCGATGGCTGCGAACACTTTCACGAAGCTATCCTGCAACACGTCCTGTACAGCGTCACGGTCGGCTATATACCGCAGCCCAACGGCCATGGCATACCCGCTGTAACGCTCATACAACCGTCGCATGGCCGTACGTTTACCTTGAAGTATCGCTTCCAAAAGACTTTTTTCAGTCTCCACTTGTTCTGGTTTTCTTCGTAGATTTAAATTGAATGGTCTGCGACGGTTTGTATTCCTTCAGCAACTCCCCGTCCAACCGAACCTCGGCCAAATGCAAAAAGGCGACGAAGGCCGTGGTCTGCTTGTCGTACACCGCCTTGTCATTGTCCAGTTCCATGACCAATTGCACCTTGTGTGTGTGGCCCTTGGCCTTCACCGTCATCTCGACATCGTGTGGCAGGAGCGTGAAATAGCGCGAACTGGCCGAGTAAGCGGTTTCCAAATAAGGCACGTCATAGCTGCCACCCCGTACGTCATCCAACGCCTCAACGCCCAGTTTGTGCGCGATGGTCTGCCTAACGTCTGGGGCCAACGGCAGGGTTGAATACACTTGTTGCACGCCCATCGCTAATTCAGCCGAGCCAATGTTCTGACCATTGATGCTCCATATCCCCTCAAACCGACCGTAATATTCCGGCGACAGATGCGCCGCATTCAGGGTGTCACGGCTCATTTCGTCCCCGTCACCAACCGCACAACTCACGCACAGCAGACCTATCAAGAAGTAAAAAACATATTTCATCATTCTCAGTTTATCTTTTCTGCATTCCCGGCATCACCATCTTGTTTTCCACCTTGAATACAACAGCCTTTCATCATTACAACTACAAATATAAAAAATCTTGCATGGCGGGCGCAAGTTTTTACCATTTATTTTGTTTCAGCTATCGTTCTTACATTTAAAGGCGATGTCGTGGAACAACGAATGAAACCAATCAAACCAATGAACTAAACAAGATAATGAACGCAAGCGTTCTGCGGATGAAACAAATCTGTCGAGCGAATCATAACAAAATATAAATCAATATGTTACAAAACCATACATTTTCAATTTCCTATAGCATTGACTTTGGCACCCAATGTCATTGGGTTTGGTGCACAAAGGCATTGGGTATGGCTTATAAAAGCATGGAGATTGAAATTCAACCTCAATAGGTGCGGAACGGCATGGGTCAAATCAAAAAAATAAAAAAAAATTGCAGCGTCGATGCAAGATTTTACCACTTACCATGTTTTGTTATAAAGGCTGGTTCTATAAATTACCACCGCACATAGTCATTAAATGTTTATGAAATACGTTTTGTTATCTTTTGGCTTCTTTTTGGTTCAAAATGTAAGTTCGTTCAGTCGTGTAGCTCGCTACACTCCTTCACTCTCTTGCATTTTGACCTCAAAAATAAGCTCAAAATCTAACAAAGCTAATTTACAGAACCAGCCTAAAAAGTCAAATTAACAAACACGATGAAAGAAAAATTCTACCATGCTAAAAGGCATTTCGTAGCAACGGCTCTGCTGCTTTTCGCCACCTCGCCCTTGTGGGCACAACAAACAGAAAGCAAGGGTTATCCGTATCAAAAATATGAGGTAACAGTCGCTGTGGGTATGCATATCGAAGACGCTTCCAACTTTTTCGGCTACCCCTCTACATCGCTTCCCAATGCAACGCCTCTGGACAAGTACCACTGGGGCAAGTACTACCTCAAGGAAGAAAACACCTCACCCATTTTCTCCTTGGGTCTGCACTATCACTTCAGCAAGCATTGGGCCGTGGGACTACAAACCTCTTACCTACACCTGTGGCGACAATGTTACGAAACCACGACTGGCAACCATGCCTATAGTTTCAACCTGCACCATACGGCGTTGATGGCAAGTATGCGATATTACTATTTCATTCGGGCGAAACATTGCTTCTACAGTGGCCTATCGCTCGGCGTGGGGCAGCTGTTATACAAAAGTTATACCGACCACAACTTCACCAGTTTGTACAACATCGCAGCCGATTTTACCTTATTTGGTTTCATGATTGGCACCAAGTTGTATGGCTTTGGCGAACTGGGCTCTTATCAAATGGGCACACTTAGGGCCGGCATGGGTTACAGATTTTAAAAACAAACACAGACTGAAATATGAAAACAAAACTATTGATAGGCATCATGGCCATACTGGTTCTTTCGGGATGCGAAAGAAGCTTGACCGAATACAACAACAGTGACGAAAGCGCCACGATGACGAAAGCAGGATATCGGGCATACGGGTACACCGAAGAGTACCTCAAATATTTTACCGACATCATCGCTTACACGCGCATGTTCAGGGAATATGTCCGCCAAAACACCCTCGAAGGGCGTGACTCGGTGAACGCGCTTTACTTCAAAAACATCAACATCGTGAAGCACAAAGACCCCAAGAACCTGGAAGACATCTATATGCTGAAGGCCTGGAACATGCCTGGTAGGAACAACTATACCATCAGCTACACCCGCCCCGACCGTGACACATGGAAGATTCAGGCTGTCGTTGAACATTTGGACGTAGAGCTGATTTTCTTTCTCACCATTGACAACATCTACTCGCAGCAATGGACGGTAAGTGAAAGTTCGTGCATCCCCAAGGCACTGCTCTACATGAAGGACAACAAAAAGACAAAGACCCGGGGGTATGATGCCGAATTTGTCGATTACGAACCATACGACAAGACCTTCCAAGTGAACAACAAACCGCTCACCGTAGAATGGTGGAAGACGAAGGTTGACTTATTTGCTTTTGAACTGTCAGGAAGCGGAATGCTGGAAAGTTACGCCAAACCTAAGCTGCGCATTACCTACCGGTTCACCTCACCCATCACCGTGTTCACCCATGGTGCCTTTCTCGAAGATGCCAAAAACATCAAATGGGAAAATCGGTGCAACCAGTTAACCACCCTTCAGACGGGTCAACTGGAACTGAACGTGGCCGACAGCATCAGTAACACCACTGACAAATATGTCGTTCGGCTTAACGACGACAGGCTACAGATTGTCACCCCAAAGGCCAACGATGAATGGATGAGGAACTGACAAGCCATCAAGCCGTTAAGACAACGATTGACCTACAACCTCACGGGAATGGCAACGACCAGTTCCGTGAGGTCGGCTTTGGTTTTATGAGCCTTGACGTTGATGCCCGCTTTCAGTCCGCCCAGCACTGGAAAGGCATAATGCAAGCCAATGCGTTCGTAATACCTCGCCTCATTGAACAAAGCGTTGTAGCCCATCTGCCGGTGCAAGTACCAGCCCAGCGACAAGCCCAGCGACAACCGGTGATAGAACACTTCGTGCTTGGCGGCGATGCCTAACGACCACGGACTATGCTTGGCAACGTTGCCTTGCTGCGCATCTAAGTCGGCAATGTGCGAAGCATAGGTTCCGTAAAACCAATCTATGCCCACACCCGATGCCCACCTGCGCGCATAACGGCACATCACGTCGGCCTGTAACGAGTAGGCCGCATACACCTTAAAGTGTTCGGTACGATAATCAGGGTGCGAGGGATTGGTTCTAAATTGCGTGGTCAGCCAATCCTCCAGCATGGTTTTCGCACCTATACCTGTTGCAAAATTGAGGTACCAATAGCGTTGAAAAGGTTGATAAAAACGAGGATGAGCGGTATTTACCAGCCGCTTGTAATACGGTTCGTACACCACTCCAAGCGATGTACCCACCGCATTGGAGCCTTTGTTGGGCCGATATAAAGCGCCATTGCTGTGATGGACGAATTCGATGGCACCGCGTATGCCCCATTGATTGTTGAGATGATAGGTGGCATGCACGCCGGCGCCGAAATAAATAAGCCAGTTGGTACCTATCAACTCGTTGTCAATATCGTTTTGTTTGTTATACTTCAGGTGGCTGTAGCCCACGCCAAAGCTGAACGAATAGGCCGTTTCCCATCGCAGATGGCGAAAGAAAGGGCGATAAAACTTGCCGTACAGCGACACCGTGTTGCCCAAACGAGAATTGTAATCCACCTCTTTGGCCTGTCCCCATGCAGGGTCTGGGTCGCGGTGTAGGCGCACTTGATTGTTCAAAGTGTAACGCAAGCCCAAGGTGAGCGACGGATATCCAAAGTCAGAAGCAAAGGCATCACTGTCGTTAGGCAATGCCACGCGCCCTATTTCTGCGGCCAACGAGAGGTTTGGCGTCTTCTTGATCCACCGTTCAGCGTATTGGTCCAGGGCGACCAACCTGCCTGGCATGACCTGCAAAGAATAATTGTAATGGTGCAACGAGTCGGCCCGTTCGGCGCAAACATCAGTACTCATCAAGAACAACCCTACTATCAACGGCAACCCTCTCATCCATCAAACGGCTTTATCCATCACACCTACCCCAAACACTCGTTGTACATTGGCATTGGTTTGGCTTGCAATTTCTTCCTCACTCACCTGATAACACTGTGCCAACTGCCTCAGCACCAAGGCCACGAAAGCACTTTCGTTGCGCTTACCACGGTTGGGCGTGGGTGCCATGTACGGACTGTCGGTTTCTAAGACGATGCGGTTGAGCGGCACATGGGTAGGCAACATCTCTCGCAGGTTGCTGCTCTTAAACGTCAGCACGCCACCAATACCTAACACAAAGCGTTGGAAGCTCAACAGTTCGGCAGCCTCCTTGTCGTTGCCAGTGAAACAATGAAACACGCCACCAGGCAAGTCTTTTTCGTATTTTCGCAACAATTTCACCATTTCGTTTTGCGCCTTTCGACAGTGAATCATCAGTGGCAGCTGACATTCCACGGCCCACTTCACTTGTTCTTCAAAAGCCTCAAGTTGCTCGTGTTCGTATTCTCGGCTCCAATAATAGTCGAGTCCGACCTCACCAACGGCGATACATCGTGGCTCAACGTTCGTTCCGGCCAGGTTGTCAAGCAAGTGTTGTTTCATGTTTTTCAACACCACCTTCCAATCGGCCCTCACCTCTTCGGGATGCAATCCTATCATGGGATGCAGCGTATCGGGATATTTTCGACACACATTCATTACATCAGGCAAATGAACAAGGTCGATGGCGGGCACGAATATCTTTTCCACACCTGCCGCTTTGGCACGCGCGATAACCTCGGGAAGGTCGTCTTTAAACTCTTCTCCATCCAAATGAGCGTGTGTATCTATAAAGGTTGTCGTCATAAGAATTGTTATAGAATGTGACGGAAGTTGTTATAAAGTGTGACAGTCGTTGTTATAGAACGTAGAATTAGTAAAGACAAAACGTGAAGAAAAGCGCTGTTTTCACCTTCACAGCAAGCCTTTTGCATTTGCTCCACCACCTTGTGGCAGGCCATGGGTAAGACTATTCGCCATACAGATGCTCCTCGTGTCTGCGGTAATAATACACCACGCCCAACTTCCGGCAGGCAGGAAAGCGCACTTCGGGCGGTTCGTTCTCAAAATGTTTCTCTATTTGATTCCAAATATCCAATAGTACTTCATCTACCTCTGGGCGCAAGAGAACGATTTCTTCCTGCGTCTTTTTAGTCTTGGCCGTCAGTGATTGCTGTTGTTCATGTGCCTCCTTGAATATGTCATGATGCGTAAACACCATGCTGATGGTAGGGTTATAGATGGGGCATCCGCCTTTCTTGATTCGCGCTTTCTCTCCCTCTACCACCTTTTTCCCCCACTCCATCAAGGCTTCCGCATTCTTGATGTCGGGCAAACTCGCTGCATTTGGCTCCAAACCGTAGAGCTCTAACTGCTTACTCTTGATTTCTCCTCGCTCAACGCACATGAACAGCACTTGCAAGAAATGACTGAGATACAGGATGGCATTGCGCTGCAGCTTGCTCACCCTTCGGCTCTGTCGAACCTGAACCTGCTTACTGATGCGGTATTGGTCGCAAGCTGTGAGCAATCTGTCGTACAATTGTTGAGCCTTGTTGAGCAACTGCCAGTCCACGAATCTATTCCTGACAGTATAGATATCGTTATTGTCCAGCAGCGTCTTGAGGGCTTTCAATCGTGCGGCATCAGTCTTTGGGAGTCTTCTATAAGGCAAAACAAACGAATTTAAACAAGGTGAACAAGTTATAGGTGAGGTGGATTGCAGGAGCTTCAGATGAGGATTGGAGCAGCCTTAGTAGGTTCTTTTCATCATCTGCCGCGCATAAGCCGTCAGTTCCCGCTTCTTTTCAGTCGGCACATGCACCGCAGCGAGGTATTTCTTGCTCTCCTCATAGTAGGTCGCCATCTTGCCTTGCGCCAGACGACCGATGCCCATGTCGTTGTAAAGAGCCGTCACCGCATCGATTTTCTCCTGTCTGTCAAAGTCCTTGAGCTGCGTCCAGCGTTCCAGTTCGGCGCGCTGTTGGGCGTCAGCCCGATTGAAAGCGTTGATGAGCATGTAGGTTTTCTTGTTGCTGACGATATCACCTCCGATGGCCTTGCCAAAGACTTTAGGGTCGCCATACACATCCAAGAAGTCGTCTTGCAGCTGGAAAGCCAAGCCTATTTTCTCGCCGAAGCGATATAAGTTATCGGCATCTTCGGCGGAAGCATCGCCCAAGATGGCGCCAATCTTCAACGCACACGCCAGCAAGACGCTTGTCTTGAGACGAATCATCTCAATATATTCGGCCTCTGTCACATCATTCCGCTTCTCAAAATCCATATCATATTGCTGTCCCTCGCCTATCTCCAAGGCCGTTTGTGTAAACACGTCGATGACCTCTTTCAGCTTGTCGGGCCTGCATTGCGCCATGCGTTGGTAGGCCAGCACCAGCATTGAGTCGCCACTGAGGATGGCCGTGTTGGCATCCCAACGCTTGTGAACCGTTTCATGTCCACGCCGAAGGTCAGCCTGATCCATCAAGTCATCGTGCAAGAGCGTGTAGTTATGGTAGGTCTCGATGCCACAAGCGGGCATCAGAATGTCCTCCGGATGCTCCCGATACAGATTGTAAGCCAACAACATGAGCGTGGGTCGGATGCGCTTGCCACCCAGACTGAGCACATATTCTATTGGTTCGTACAGATGACGGGGTTGCCGTTCATCGGCCAAACTTTCGATATGATTGTTAACCAGTTTGAGGATTTCATCAGATGTCATCATAGATTGTCGTATTTTAATCAATTGCTAAATTTTGAACACCACCGGCACGGCCACCATGGTGCGGCATGGTTGGTTGTTGTGCACACCCGGTTTCCACCGGGGCATCATGCGGATGACGCGCAAAGCCTCACGATCCAGCAGAGCATTGACCGACTTTTCCAACTTCACGTCGGCAATACTTCCGTCCTTGTTGACAATGAACGACACCACCACCTTGCCTTGTATTTTCTGGCTTTGAGCCAATGGTGGATAACGAAGTTGACGGGTGAGCCACTGAACGAAAGCCGACCCGCCGCCGGGAAACTCGGGCATTTGCTGGACAACGCGAAAGTTCAAGGGCTGTTCAGAGGCCACGGGGACGGGTGGAAGTGCCGCTGACAACTTTGCATTCAACGCCTCAGCCTCGCCATCACCGGCCAACAACGGACTGGTAGTAGAAGCCGACAGTTTATCAATTTGTTGTTTCATCGGCTGATCCACCGCCTTGATGCGTTCGCTGCAGGTCTTTTGTGGAGGTTGTACGGCCATGACGTTGACCATCTCTTTCTCATCAACGGCGGGATGCAATTCGATGTCTTGCTCCAGATTGTCAAGCGACTGGTCATCCGATTCCACGCCTTGCGGTGCGCTATTGTATTGAAACGCCACATACAAGACCGCCAGAACCAACACGAGTCCCAGCAAGAATGCCGTGGCGCGATGCTCTTCTACTGTGGGTATGTCTGTTTTTTGCTGCTTCACGATGCGAATGGTCGAACACCGTGCGATGAGCACGGAACGACCGTAATAAATACTTCTTTTTTACGTTGATTACCAAACGGATTAGGTTTACAAAGATAACGAGTTATTTGAAAATAGTAGTATCTTTGCCCATAAATTAGGAAAAATAAATGAAAAAAGCTCTTTTCGTCCTCTTGCTCACAGCAGTTGCCGCGAACACCGCAGCGCAAGAAAGTAAGAATGTGTACAATTTTCTCCGTCTGCCCGCAAGTGCCCACGCCTCAGCATTGGGGGGTGAGAACATCTCGTTGATGGAAGACGACGAGGCACTGATATTCCACAACCCGGCACTGTTGTCGGCCATGAGCGACAAGACCATCAACCTGAACTACATGAACTATATGGCCGGGGCCAGCATGTTGAGCGCAGCGTTCAACAAAGTGGTCAAGGAGCGGGCCTCGGCTGCCGTTTCCGCACTATACATTGACTATGGCAAGATGAAACAAACCACGGTCGAGAACCAACAACTCGGCGAATTTTCGGCCAAAGACATCGCCTTGTCAGGCTATTTCTCGTACCTGCTCACCGACCAATTGGCCGGTGGTGTCACCGCCAAGCTCATCACCTCGTACATCGGCGGATACAACTCGCTGGCCATGGGCGTTGACCTTGGACTGAACTATTACGATGCTGAGCGCGAGCTGTCGCTGTCGTTCGTGGCCAAAAACCTGGGCGGACAGCTCAAAAGCTACGGCGACACCTACGAAAGCATGCCCTTAGACGTGCAGATTGGCGCAAGCAAACGACTGGTACACACGCCGCTACGGTTTCACGCCACACTGGTTGACCTCACGCACTGGAACTATAAATTCATGAATCACCTGGTGGGTGGCATCGACATACTGCTGTCTGACCGCATCTGGGTGGGTGCCGGCTACAACTTCCGGCGCGCCAACGAGATGACCATCGACGGCACAGACGAGGAGAGCAGCCACGGCGCAGGCTTCTCATGCGGCGCGGGCATCAACCTCAACCGCTTCAAGTTGAACCTGGCCTACGGCAAGTATCATGTTTCAAGCCAGTCGATTGTCATCAGTACAGCGTTTCAATTATAAGAAGATTTTACAAGCTATCGCCCAAATGGGACTTGTCATGTTGCCAGACACACAATGAAATGTTTGAACAACGTTTATGCTAAAAAAAGCAAACTCATTGACTTTTACGTTCAAAATCAATGAGTTCGGCAATTCTTTTGTTTGCGGAAGATGAGGGATTCAAACCCCCGATACCCAAAAAGGGTATACCGGATTTCGAGTCCAGCGCATTCGTTCACTCTGCCAATCTTCCTAAATCGTCTGCAAATGTAACAATAATTTTGTGACACCCCAAATTTTTTAACTCTTTAATGAACTCAGAAAATTCAGCACGGGCAGGTTGGGAGCCAACCGGAGCGCGTAAAATGAAGCGGCACTTTTAGCAAACTGTCGTATCACTGCATCGCAGCATACTTATCTTGGACACGGCTTAGGAACAAAAGCAGGGTTTAAAACGGACCGTAAGTCAATTCAGCATCCCATACGCCATGCCTCTTGGCCACCGAGATTGTAAACAAGTGACCTATGCCTTTAGGTGACAAACCGCCTTTATAAAAATACGATCCATCTTCATAATCTTCTGACAGCGAATATTTCTTACCCAGCTCTCTGGACAAGGCCTCAACCTTTTTGTCAGCGCTTAATTTGTTCTTGGCTCTCATGAAAAAGCGCGCTTCGTTTAATTTTCCATCCTTGAACTTAAATATAACCAAGTCGAATTTGAAATCATGATAGGTCATGTTCTTGTATTCAACAGACTGCTTGCCAATGGTTGTAGGTTCACCAAATTCGGTCTTAATGTCCGTCAACGCTTTTTTGTACGGCAAACCGATGCTGACGGTTGCCACTTTTGCGCCATTGTCAGCTTGCGCATACATGACAAAGAAACAATTAAGGATGAGTAAAAATAATCTTGATGACATGTCATTGTTGTTTTTAAAGGTCAGGCAGCCGCACCGACGCACGACTACCGAACCAATGGATGTTCATGATTTGAACGGTCGAATTCCGCCACAGCGGCCTGCGGTTTCGCCTGCCGCTTCAAAAAGACGGACACGCCTACCCCGTGCGGGCTTGCCCACGCGTTGCCCTTCGGGGTAGCACCCGTTCCATCCGTCCCCGCCACCCATTGAGCGGCAAAAGGAAATGACACCGTAAGGCATCATGCGGACAACCCAATTTTAAGCTCACCCGTCACGAAGCAGGCAGACTTTCTTCTGGAAGACAGTCTGAAAAGAACGGCGGCGAGCTCGTCATGTTATCACCGAAAGATAAGGTGGAAAGCCTTTCCACTCCTCTAAACGACTTGTCTTCTGACGGCAAAGATACGACAAAAGCGTCTGAAAAGAAAGGAATTGTGGTGAAGATTCAACATCGAAGCGAAAAAAAGAACTGCCGATGTCTCGATTGGTTTAAGGGCTACTCTATAAATTGCCACCGTAAAGTTTTTTATTTCAGGGCGGTTCTATAAATTACCGCCGTAAAGTTTTTTTGTATGTTGGACAGTTTACGTTTTGTCATCTTGTGGACTCTTTTTATATAAAACAGGCTGCGCCTCAACAATTCAAACAAGTTTGATTGTATTCGGCTTGCTCCGTTTTTGGTTCAATTTGCTTGTTCGTTCAGTCGTATAGCTCGCTATACTCCTTCACTCACAAACAAATTGACCTCAAAAACAGTCTCACAATCTGTCAAAGCTAATTTATAGAACCGCCCATAAAACGATGAAAGGCGCTGCAGGCTTGCCCTGCGACCGGGATGCGCGGCCACGAAGAACACGAAGGAAAATAAAAAAAAGACGCAGTCTCCACCAACCTAACCGCAACCACCCAGCGACACAAAACTTTAGAGCGTCTACTCTTGAAAACGCCAATACCATACATTTTGTCCCATATTTTTACCATAAAACGAGCATCTGAAATCTTCAAAATAGAAAAAATCAATAGGCAAACAATCCATAAAGATGCGCCGTTTTTAAGAAATGAACAATCTCTCCATGCCGAAACATTGACTTTACGCACTTTAAAGCACTCATCAAACGAGTAATCAACATGCTAAAACGGCGTTAAAGCATGCAAATTAGAAGCTAACAGCAATGCTTTTGCCGCCAAGAAAAGGTAAAAATGCGAGCGGAAAGAGACAACATAAACATAACGCACTTAATGACAACAGGTTATAAATACCACGAATTTCTGGCGTATTTGCAACCAACAGTGACGTTTGTTGTCTGCGCGAGAATTATGAGAGGCACTTTGTAAAGAAGATTCAGCATCCGTCTTACTCTGACGCAACGCATCGTCCGTCTTGCGTACGCTCATCCAAAAGCGTTTTACGCCGTAAGAACATCATTCCTGAAAAATAGAAGCGTATTCTTTTTTCTCTCGCACCGAAAAGACTTCCAAAGGAATGATCCCCAGCCTGCCGGTTGGACTAATCCTGCAATTCATTAAACGATAAATGTCGGACGAGTCAAAAATCTTACCCGTCCACACCTATTATATCCTAAGTTTTTTCGTACCTTTGCAGACAGTACAAAGAACATGCAGATGACAAGCCGCATGAAACCATCGGTCTTGCATCACTAACATTAAATATTATGACAGTAAAAGAGGATCACAGCACGGAAGAGAAGAAGAGTTTGAGTTTTGTGGAGCAGCTCGTTGAAGACGACCTTGCCAAAGGTAAGAACGGTGGTCGCATACAAACACGCTTCCCTCCAGAGCCCAACGGCTATCTGCACATCGGCCACGCCAAGGCCATCTGCATGGACTTTGGCATCGCCGAGAAATACAACGGAGTGTGCAATCTGCGGTTCGACGACACCAATCCCAGCAAAGAAAACAACGAATATGTAGAGAACATCCTGCACGACATCAGTTGGTTGGGTTTCAAATGGGGGAATGTTTATTACGCCTCCGACTATTTTGAGAAACTTTGGGACTTCGCCGTGTGGATGATCAAGCAGGGACTGGCATACGTTGACGAACAGACCTCAGAAGAGATCGCGCAACAAAAAGGCACGCCCACCACACCTGGCACGGCATCTCCTTACCGCAACCGCCCCATCGAAGAGTCGTTGGAGCTGTTCAACAAGATGAACACCCCAGAGGCCGTGGAAGGCAGCATGGTGCTTCGCGCCAAGCTGGACATGGCCAACCCGAACATGCACTTCCGCGATCCCATCATCTACCGCATCATACACATACCTCATCACAGGACTGGAACCAAATGGCACGCATACCCCATGTACGACTTCGCACATGGACAGAGCGACTATTTCGAAGGTGTCACCCACTCTATCTGTACGCTCGAGTTCGTTCCACACCGACCGCTGTACGACCATTTCATCGACATTCTCAAGACCATGGATGGCTCAGATAACGACATGCAGGACAACCGTCCGCGACAGATTGAGTTCAACAGGCTGAATCTCACCTACACCGTGATGAGCAAGCGCAAGCTGCACTCACTGGTAGAAGAGCGGTTGGTGTCAGGATGGGACGACCCCCGCATGCCCACCCTGTGCGGCATGCGTCGCCGCGGCTATTCGCCAGAAAGCATCAGGAAATTCATCAACTCCATTGGCTACACCAAGTTCGACGCCTTGAACGACGTAGCCTTGCTCGAAGCAGCCGTGCGCGATGACCTCAACAAGCGGGCATGCCGGGTGAGTGCGGTGCTTGATCCCGTGAAACTGGTCATCACCAACTATCCCGAGGGGAAATCTGAAGAGTTGGAAGCCGTCAACAATCCGGAGAACGAGGCCGATGGCACGCACCACATCACCTTCAGCCGAAACCTCTGGATAGAGCGCGGCGACTTCATGGAGGACGCTCCGAAGAAGTTCTTCCGCATGACACCGGGCAAGGAAGTCAGACTGAAGAACGCTTACATCGTGAAGTGTACGGGGTGCGAGAAGGACGAGGAAGGCAACGTCAAAGAGATACAAGCAGAGTATGACCCGCTGAGCAAGAGCGGAATGGAGGGCGCCAACAGAAAGGTGAAAGGCACCTTGCATTGGGTATCTGCCGACCACTGCCTGCAAGCAGAGGTGCGAGAGTACGACCGATTGTTCTTCGTTGAGAACCCATCTGCCGACGAAAGGGACTTCCATGAGCTGCTCAACCCCGACAGCTTGCATGTGTTCCCTAACTGCTACGTTGAGGCATACGCGGCAGACAAACAGCCGGGAGAGTATCTTCAGTTCCAAAGAATCGGCTATTTCATGGCCGACCCTGACAGAACAGACGAGCACTTGGTATTCAATAAGACAGTAGGACTGAAAGACACCTGGGCAAAGGTTAACAAATAAACTATCCCCTGTGGGTGTTTTTTCATTCGTTGTACGATGGCAGAAACAAATAACTTTTTTAACGACAAGGAATTCAAGGACAACCTAAAGCGATATGAAGATGCTCATACCCGCGGGCTTTCCATCTATCTGGATACGGATGAATATGCCGACATCGCAGAATATTACCGCGGAAAAGGTCGCATAGACGAAGCGCACGCGGTGCTAAACGAGGCGCTCAACATCTTTCCCGACTCAACGACCCTATGGACCGTCAAAGCCAGAATGACGCTTTTGGAAGGCGGTGATGTTGAGCGCGCCTACCAATACATCAGCAACGTTGGCGACAAGGATGACGTGGAATACGCCTACACGTTAGCCGAAATCATGATTATGGACGGGAAAGAAAAACAGGCCGACCAAATGTTGCACCGTAGATTTGAGCTGTTAGATGATGATGAGCGGGAAGAATTCAAGCAAGACGTCGCCACCATATACGCAGACTACGAGGAATATGACCTCGCAAAGGATTGGTTCGACCGGCTGGAACCCAATGAAGACAACAGTTACAAAGAACTGAAAGGACGCATCGCATTGGGCACCGGCAACCTTGAAGACAGTGAGAACATCTTCCAGGAACTGATTGAAGATGACCCCTACTCAACGAGCTACTGGAACAACCTGGCGATGCTGCAGTTCGTGAAGAATAATTTCAACGACTCCATCACCAGCAGTGAGTTCTCCATTGCCATCAACCCAGATGACGCAGAAGCGATTCTTACCAAGGCAAACGGGCTCTTCGGCTTGGGCAATTACGAAGAGGCTCTGAACTATTACGACAGATATGGAAAGTTGGTTCCCGACGACTTGTCGGTGGAAATGCTCAAGGGTGTGACGCTTTTGCACCTCAACAAGCCGGAAGAGGCGCTCGCACACTTCAAGAAAGCAGAAAAGATGAGTTGTCATTCTACTGCCAACCTGCCTGAAATCTATCAAGAGATAGCCTTCACCCTGTCACAGCAGGGACGCGTGGAAGAAGCTCTCGCCTACTTGGACAAGAAGCAAAAGCTGCCCAACGACAAGCACAGCGACACCTTACTGCTCAAGGGTCACATTCTCTTGGAGAACGAGTGTCTGGAGAAGGCGCAAGAGGTTTTTCAGGAAGCAATCAAGTGTTCTGACAATTCGCCCAGCACCTTTTTACAGATAGCCATATCCGTCTACGACTGCCGATACGTCCACTTGGCATACAAGTTATTCTTGTCATACTTCAAAGACGCGGGCGACACCTGTCAAGACGGCTACGCATACTTCGCTCTCTGTGCCAACGAACTGGGAAAAGAGAGAGAGTTCGCCCACGCAGTGAAGCTGGCTTGCGAGAGAAATCCGATGGAAGCGAAAATGGTTTTGGCCGACTTGTTTCCCGAAGGAATGAGTACTGAAGAATATTATCCCTACCTGCTTTCAACAAATACTGACGAGAGAAAGCAAAAATAACCAGCTAAAACAGACAAAACAATGAATTGGTTTTCTTCCCTGATGGGGAATCTTAACTATTGGACCGTCTTCATTTTGATGTATGTAGAAGGGACTGTCATCCCCGTTCCGTCCGAGTTGATTGTCTCACCCGCAGCCTATCATGCCGCAGCCGGCCATCTGAACGTGACGCTCGTCATCATCTTCGCCACCCTGGGGGCTGTCCTTGGGTCAGCAACCAACTATGTAGCCGCCTACTATTTGGGACGACCCATCGTCTACAAGTTTGCCAACAGCAAGCTGGGACACCTGTGTTTGCTGAACCAAGAGAAAATAGAAAAGAGCGAGAAATATTTTAACGACCATGGCGTGATGGCCACCTTGACCGGTAGACTGTTGCCCGGAATCAGGCAGGTGATATCGGTTCCAGCCGGTTTAGCCAAGATGACGTTTTGGAAATTCATGCTCTACACCACCATCGGAGCGGGCATTTGGAATTGCGTGCTGGCCGCATTGGGCTGGTATTTGCACTCCATCGTACCGGAAGAACAGCTCAACGAAAAGATTTTAGAATACAATCATCATATCAAGGTGGTGATATTAAGCCTGTTTGGCATGATGGTAGCCTACTTTATCGTCAGGCGTTTTCTCAACAGACGCAAGAAAAACAAAGCCCAATCTTCCAATCCATCCTGAAATGAATCATCCACCCAAAAAGATAAGGTGAATCCAACACCGAAAGCTGACCACATGTTAACTTTCGTTAATAGAACGACAACAAATAGCATTTCCTTCATGGTTTGTCAATCAAAATGCCTATCTTTGCACTCACTTTAAAGAGAATCGCCGATATGGCTCAGTTGGTAGAGCAACTCATTCGTAATGAGTAGGTCCCCGGTTCGAGTCCGGGTATCGGCTCTTTTGCGGAATTAGCACATCGGTAGTGCGTGGGCTTCCCAAGCCTGAGAGGCGGGTTCGATTCCCGTATTCCGCTCATTCTTTATTTTTCATCCCCGTGTTTTTCTTCTCATCTTCATCCCCGAAGACATATTGCATCACGACAGCATCACGATAATCTTTTCCATCGCGGAGCCAATCGGCCAACCTACGCCCCTCGGTGAAACCCAACCGTGCGAACAAAGTCCGGACTTTAATCCTGTCAGCGGATACCACCACATAGATTTGGTGCAGATGCAGCACGCGGTAGGCATATTTCAGTATTTCTGAAACCACGGCCTTGCCATAACCCTTACCGCGAAACTGTTCTTGAATTACGATGCCCAGCTCGGCTCTTTGGTGCTGCGGTGTGAAGTTCACGATGTCAACCACGCCAATCGTGTTGCCGCATTCGTTCTCAACCATCAGTCTCACTTGCTTGTCAGTGTAGATGTCACCCGAGGAATGTGCAACGTAGTCGTGCAGCACATACCTTGAGTAAGGAACATTAGTAGCACTTACATTCCACAATTTCACATCGTTTTCTATCTTATACAACAAGTCCAAATCTTCGGGCTCCATGGCCCTTAACTGCGCATGTACCATTATTTTGGCTATTTTTCATGAGAGAATTTCCGACCCGGTAATCACCATTTTCGCCTGCGGCAGATAGGTTCCGATGCACACATTCTCTCTTGGTTGTGAGGCAAAGATATTCAACACCTGCCCAAAGCTGTACGATTGCGTGTCGTAGACGACGTAAACCCTGTCGGCTTGCGGCAGCTTCAAAGTCAGGTGTCCGTCGGGATGATCGTGACAAGTGGATGTCACGAACTGTGCGCAAAGTCCTTTTCTACGGGCAATCTCCTCACACTCACGCATGGCTTGGCTACTCCCGATGAAGACATACCGCTCCGTCTCATCTTTTTTTCTCCGAAAAAATCCCAATACCTGCTTGACCTTCGCCATCTGCATGCACACCAAAGCCGCGAGAGCTTTTGCGTAGATAGCCATCTTGATGGGCAAACCCAGCAGGATGCTCATGCCGCCATAATGTTTTTTGAAGAAGATCAGCATGGCTTGATAGAATACATGCACGTAACGATAGGACGATTTTTGCGTGCTTTCTCCCTTGTAATGCAGTATTCTCAACGGAAGATACCAGTTGTGATAACCCTTCTTGAACAAGCGATAAGACAAGTCTATGTCCTCTCCATACATGAAGAAATCTTCATCGAGCAAGCCCACGTCCTCGAGTGCCTTATGCGGAACGGCGAAAAAGGCTCCGCTGACAATTTCTATCTCGGCTGGTTCATCCCAAAGCAAGTGCCCCATATAGTACCGCGCAAAGCGTTTGCTCGCGGGATACCTCGAACACAGTCCGCACATTTTGCAAAAGGCCGTCCATGGCGTTGGCACCCCTCTGCGCGACTCTTTCGCATCAAATCCTTGCTGGTTCATCATCCTAACGCCCACGCCACCTACGCCTTCGTGCGAATCCATCCAATCAATGAGTTGGCGCATGGTATGCTCACCGACAACCGTATCTGGATTCAGCAGCAAGACATACTCACCCTTGCATTGCCTGATAGCGAGATTGTTGGCTCTGGCGAAGCCCAAATTGTGATTGCTGCTAATCAAATTTACCGTGGGGAACCTAACTGACAGATAGTCTACAGACCCGTCGACGGAGGCATTGTCTACCACAAAGATCTCGGCATCTACATCTTTGAGCGACTGTGTTAATGAGATTAAGCACTGCTCAAGATAGTACTTTACATTGTAGTTGACGATGATGACAGAAAGCTTCACTCCTTGCATGGTCATTCACGGTTAAGCCTCCACGCTCCCTTTCGTCTCAGTCACGCAACGATCCAAGGAGGGATAGATGAAAAACGAACTTAAAAACACGATGGCGGCCATGTAGCAAAAAGCCGCATGGACGAAAAGATAATAAAACAAGACGTTTGCCACCAGCAGCACGCCCAACACATCCAAGCGCACACTGCCCCACCTTTGGAGCGCGCGTAACGCCTGCGCGCCATCGCCTTTCAGCACCTTTGCCACATTTTTAAACTTAAACAAGCGCAACGAAAGCGGAATGCAACAGATGGTGAGCAGTTCCATGACCACCAGACAAACAAACTCCTTCTGACCCGTACCGGCCCAACCGCCTGCCTCCAGGGCATCCGTTTCAAACAGCGCCACCATCAACAAAGACAGGATGACGGGCAAAAAAAACTGAATCATCAACAGACGTTGCACTCTTCTTATCTGGCTCATGGATTTCTATGTATATCAATGCCACATCCAACCAATCTCCTCCCAGCTCGGTCGGATTTGTATTTTACTTATCGCTCAAATGGTGTTCGGTTCACAATCGAGCGTCCCAAAGTCACCTCATCCGTGTACTCCAGCTCGTCACCTACGGAAATACCGCGCGCTATCACGGAGAGCTTCACGTCTAAAGAAGCCAATTTTCGCGAGATGTAAAAATTGGTTGTGTCGCCTTCCATCGTTGAACTCAAGGCCAAAATCACCTCCGAAACGCCGCCCTGCTCAACCCGTTGCACCAACGACCGTATTTCCAACTGGTCGGGGCCGATGCCATCCATGGGCGAGATGACGCCCCCTAACACATGATAAAGTCCGCGAAACTGCTGCGTGTTCTCCACCGCCATCACGTCTTGCACGTTCTCCACCACGCAAATCAGCGACGTGTCCCGGCGCGGGTCTGAACAGATAGGACACACATCTTCATCACTGATGTTGTGACACACCCGGCAGTATTTCACCTCCTGCTTCACTTTAGCGATGGCCGAGGCAAACTGTTGCACGTCACTGTCGCTCTGACGCAGCAGGTGCAGAACCAGCCTCAAGGCCGTTTTGCGCCCTATTCCGGGAAGTTTGGAAAACTCACCGACGGCCTTTTCAAGAAGAACAGACGGATATTGTTGTTCCATTTACAGGTACACGCCAAGCCCAATCCTGAAGCCGATGGTGGAAAAGTCACTGTGCTTCTTGAGCGACTGATCATAATACACGGCGGGTTCTACCGTCACCGTACGACTTAAAAAGTAAGCATACCCCACCTCCATGCCGGGCATCATGTCGTTGTAGTTGCGGTTGGCGTGAACCAACTTGCAGTTGACGCCCAGGTAGATGCCATTCTGAACAATGTAGTAACGCGCGCCAACGCCTGCCGAGATATAATCGGGAACCAACTTGTAACCACTGTGCTGATAGCTCACATTGCCCAAAACCATCAAGTTGTCCTCAAAAAGATAGCCAGCTTGCGCCTGAACGCCCAGATTGAGCTTGTCCAAACCGTTGTAGCTCAGATTCAATCCGGTCAACGAGCCACCGATATACATCTTGTCTTGTTCAAACTGTGCGCTGGCCGTGAGGGTCATCAGCAACGCCGCAATCATCGTTAATAGCTTTTTCATCTTCATCAAAGTCTCTTATGTAAGTATATTTTCCAACTCCGGAAAAGGCTCCGCACGCACCGTGTCGCCCGGCAATCGAAAACCTTTCAGCACCAAGGCCTACGCATACTCGCAGCCTAAACCGTGCGCCGCGGCTGGAGCGGTAATGTATTTTGCAAAAGTACATAATATATTTGAGAACCGGAAAAATATCCGTATCTTTGTCAGCATAATTCTTTTGAACGAACAGACAGGATGAAACGATTCTCACTATCCATCATATTGGCAACGCTCTCTCTTCTTGTATCCGCCCAATCTCCCACCCCTTTGCTGAGAAACACCTTATACACCTCGCCCAAACGCGAAGTGAGAGCCGTGTGGCTGACCACCATCGGCGGCCTCGACTGGCCTAAAACCTATGCGCACACAGCGTACACGAGGGAGAAACAAAAGGAAGAATTGCGAAACCTGCTCAACCTATACCAGCGTGCCGGCATCAACACCATCCTGCTGCAGACCCGCGTCAGGGGAACGATGATTTACCCATCCGCCCACGAACCATGGGACGGCTGCATGTCGGGCGTGCCGGGAAAAAGTCCGGGGTACGACGCTTTGGCATTTGCCATTGACGAATGCCACCGACGCGGCATGGAGCTGCACGCCTGGATAGTCTCCATGCCGCTGGGAAAATGGAACGGGTTGGGCTGTAAAACCATGAGGAGAAGGCTGCCGGCACTGGTCAGAAGGATTGGCGAAGATGGATACATGAACCCCGAAAAGCCTCAAACCGCTGATTATCTCGCCAGCATCTGCGAAGAGATTACCCGCAACTACGACATCGACGGCATTCATCTCGACTACATCCGCTATCCCGAAAACTGGCCGCTTCGCATCAACAGAGCGGAAGGCCGCCGCAACATCACCCGCATCGTGGAAGCCATTCACGACAAGGTGAAGCGGCTCAAGCCCTGGGTGAAGATGAGCTGTTCGCCCATCGGCAAGTATGATGACCTGCCCAGATACACCAGTCGGGGATGGAACGCCTACACCACGGTGTGCCAAGACGCGCAAGGATGGCTCAGAACAGGACTGATGGATCAGCTCTACCCCATGCTGTACTTCCGGGGAAACAACTTTTTTCCTTTCGCCATCAACTGGAAAGAAGAGAGCTACGGCAGGATGATTGTTCCCGGATTAGGCATCTATTTCATGTCGCCCAATGAGCGTAACTGGCCCATCGACGTCATCAAGCAAGAACTGAACGTTGTGAGACAATACGGTATGGGGCACGCATACTTCAGAGGAAAGTTCCTGACAGACAACACCAAGGGCATCTACGACTTCGCAGAGAACGATTTTACCCGCTATCCGGCACTCGTGCCAGCCATGACCTGGCAACACAGTACGCCGCCAATGCCGCCAACTCGCCTCCGGTTGGACAACACCAGAGCCACGTTGAGCTGGACGGGAGCGAAAGATCGCAGTGACGCTCCCTACCTGGTGTACAACGTCTATGCCAGTCGGCAGGCGCCCGTTGACATTCATGACGCGCGCAACATCGTGGCCGCCCGCATCCCCTCAACCTCCATCCGCGTGCCTATCACGCAAGGCATGGCGTACGCCGTGACGGCCATGGACCGCTATGGCAATGAGAGCGAACCGCTACAAACGCACCGAAAGCCCATCGAGACCAACAACATCCCACCGGCAACGCTGTTGCCCTGTGACGGAATGCGCCTGCAACTGCCCGACAAGGGACAGACGCTGGACGCCCCGTTCGTGCTTATCGAATCGCTGCAAGGCACCATGGTCACCACCCGCGCGTACCAAGGAAAGTATGCCGACGTGTCAAATCTGCCCGAGGGGATGTATGTGCTGCGGTCTATCAACAGGAAAGGCTATCGGCATCGCCTCGGCCATTTCATGGTGAAGCGCAATCCAAATTTATAGGCTTATTTCGCTTCCCCAAATTATCCGCACAACAACCTAATAACTAAGGAGTTGCAATCTCCATGACTTTACCCTTCAAAAGCATAGCTATTGATGGCCAAAGTCAATGCTTTTGCACGCCAAAGGCAATGAGATTGTGGGGCATAAGACATGACAGACTGAAAACATGCCACAGATTTAAATGAAAATACCATGAGCCATGACTGTAAATATTCCGCCGAATTGAGTAAGTTTATAAGATTTTATTTGTATCTTTGTCATGTATGCTGTTAGATTCACGGTTTTCGTTTCAACTCTCAGGTGAAGTAATTTTCACGTCATGGCAATACCCACTGCAACTTTTCTTTGCAGCACAGGTGTTTATAAAAGAGAAAACAAGAATTAAGATATTGCAGTATCAAAGCTCTTTACCGGCTATTTGTAAACAACGGAATGGTAGATAAGAAAAACAAGAAGAAAGCCATAAGCCTTTTTTGCTCTTCTGGCATAGGGGACTTGGGGCTTCAAGCAAACGGAGTAGATACGGTAGTTGCATGTGAATTGCTACCCGAGCGCATGCGACTTTTCACACACAACCATCCACAAGCAAAAGGATTTTGTGGTGACATCTGGGATTTAAAAGACGATATCATCAAATACTATAAAGACAGATACTCAGACAATCCGTTCATCGTCATAGCGACACCGCCCTGTCAAGGCATGTCATCCAATGGCATGGGTACCATCTTAAACAATTTGAAAAAAGGCATTCGCCCAAAGTTTGACCCAAGAAACAAGCTCATAGTGCCGGCTGTTGAAATAGTGAAAGCACTAAAACCCGACTGGGTTATTTTTGAGAATGTACCCAATATGACAAATACAGTTATCGAAGATGGAAAAGGTGTGATCAACATCATTGACTACATCAACAGAGAACTTGGTGATGAGTATGTGGGAAGTCCGCAAGTAATAGACGTCGCTGACTATGGTGTACCGCAGCACAGAAATCGTTTGATAACCATCTTCACACATACAGCGAAAGGCAAAGAAGAATATCGCAAGACACACCAGTTGCTCCCTGCTCCTACGCATTCTGAAAAAGAAACGATATTTACTCACCGGTGGCTTTCACTTAGAGATGCCATTTACAACTTACCTCCCATAAGTTCTCGCAAAGGAGAAAATGTAGACCCCAACAACAAACTTCATAAAGTTCCGATATTAGATGATGTTAAATTGTCGTGGGTTCATAACACGCCAGAAGGTCAGAGTGCCATGAATAATCAATGTATTAACCCCGATTGCATGTATCAAGGAAATAAATTACACGGAGCAAAACATAATTCAGAAGGCGTAAACCGCGCAAGCACAGACACCCCTCTGTACTGCGAGAAATGCGGAGCATTATTGCCAAGACCATACACAATAGACAAAAAGACAGGTGAGAAAAGAATCATGAAGGCTTTTGTCAGTGCATATAAGAGAATGTATTGGGACGTACCTGCAAGCACACTAACACAAAACTTCCAGTACGCATGCTCTGACAACAAACTGCATCCTACCCAAGACAGGGTTTTATCATTGCACGAGGGCCTCATCATTCAAACCATAGCCCAATATCCCTACTCTTTCGAGATAGATGGAAAACTTGTACCAGACGGTTTGATCAGAGATACGATAGGTGAAAGCATACCTCCTCTCCTCACTGACAAGATTGTCAAACATTTGATTGATATTTCAAATTCATAACATTATGTAAGAAGAAAAACATTTTACACCATATCCTTGAATCAACTGAGTATCAGAATTAGCACTTCAACGAAACTTCAGTTAGCCAACTCTTTGGATATTCACACTCATACGAGGGCGTGGATAGTTTGATTGTTGTCTGAAGTGGGCAGTGCTAAGCCTTGATACACAGCGATTTCTTCTGCGTCCTCTTTTATAAAAAAGGGGGCTTTTTGTTTTTGACACAAACAATTCACAGCCTCTGTCATCATAAACTATATAAGACATTGCCTGTATGAATAGAGATTACATCCAAAATCAAAAACAAAATGTCACCTATCAAGGCGTAACCGTTTTATCCTCGCAAAACATCGTGGATGCCATGAACTATGCAAACAACGCTCTCAAAGAACTAAGTGACACGACCATGCGTTTCGACATCAATATTTTCGAGACTCTTGGTATGAGAAATCTTAGCGGAATGGTTGGCGGGTATTTTGCGAGAAGCGTTGTGAAAATGTCTAATGGAAAACTTGAATCGAATTTGCATCAAGATGGGTATCCTGATTTGCTATTGGTTGACACCCCCACGAAAAAAGCATTTTTCAACTCTCTTTACACTGAAATTAAAGGAAAGAGATGTCCGAAAGACAAAGAACATTTTAGTCCGTTCAAATATGGGGGCATAGAAGTAAAAGCAACTTGCGGTAGCACTCCACCCGCATCAAAAGCCATCAAACCGCTTATTGGTGAACAAAGAGTTAGCCTTATCAATTCTTTCGACAGGAAAGCTCATCACAGGACAACAAATCATTTGTTAGCTGTTTTATGGGACTTCATTGACGGTTTGCCAACATATATTGCTGCGTTTTATCAGGATAACCTTTCAATAGAAGACTGGGGGAAAATCGTCCAACCAAGAGTAGGTGGTGGCAGGACGACAAGCGTTTCTATCATGAATGCACGAGGTGTGAAAAAAATGTGCGAGAACTGGATCGCGGTCCTAAATGACGATGCCTATATTAAACTATTAGCAAGGAAAAAATGGATAGGTTATAACCTGCTTACAGAGCGAAAAGAACATAAAGATGCGGTTTGCCTTGACAAGAGTGACACGCCGCAGGACAAACAATAAAGGGCGGTTCTATAAATTAGCTTTGACAGATTGTGAGACTTTTTTTGAGGTCAATTTGTTCGTGAGTGAAGGAGTATAGCGGGCTATACGACTAAACGAGCAAGAAAATTGAACCAAAAACGGAGCAAGCCGAATACAATCAAACTTGTTTGAATTGTTGAGGCGCAGCCTGTTTTATATAAAAAGAGTCCACAAGATGACAAAACGTAAAAAGACTGATATAAAAAAACTTTTACGGTGGTAATTTATAGAACCGCCCTAAAGACAAACATCTATGGTTTTTGCTCTTTCATCACACTTCCATACCCGTCGGGGCGGTCTTCCGCTGCCATCGAATGCTCTTCTTCCGGCAATTGATAGTTTTTGATTCGGCGGTCTTGGAGAAAGATTCTGTTGAGTGTAAACGTCAAGGATTCCAGCGTGTGTGTTCGTCGCAATGGCTTCAACTCGCATTCCCAAATCACGATGCTATGCCACCCCATTGCGGCCAGTTGGCGGCACACCTCACGATCTCTTTCTTGATTTCTTCGTATTTTTTTTACCCAGAACTCCGTGTTGGATTTAGGTATTCTGTAATATTTGCACCCCTCGTGCCCATGCCAAAAGCAGCCATTGACGAAGATGCAAGTGCGGTATTTCCGCATCACGATGTCGGGCTTGCCCGGAAGGCGGGGATGATTCAACCGATAGCGGTATCCATGGCTCCACAACCACTTGCGTACAATCATTTCTGGCCTCGTGTTCTTACTGTGAACGGCGGCCATGTTCGCATGACGTTGTTGTGGGGTAAGTGTATCACTCATGA
The DNA here is from genome assembly GCA_946998205.1 of uncultured Prevotella sp. Classification (GTDB taxonomy): domain Bacteria; phylum Bacteroidota; class Bacteroidia; order Bacteroidales; family Bacteroidaceae; genus Prevotella. The sequence goes on from CAMPYJ010000004.1 coordinate 51,751, forward strand.
GCTTTCGGCAATACGATATTGATCAAATTCTACTTTGAGTACTTCCACATGTTTAATATTCCCAAGAAGACCAAAGCAAGAATCTATTATTCATCAGGATATTTGCAAAGATGGCGCAAGCCGAAAGCAAAGGAAACTTGTTTGCTTTGCTGAGGCGAAGCCTATCTTATGCAAAGATAGCGCAAGCCGAAGACAAAGGAAGTTTACTTACTTTGCTGAGGCGCAGCCTATCTTATGCAAAGATAAACATAATTGGTCAAATAACGCCAAGCAACGTGTAAGCGATTTCAATTCAGGCAATCATTTTCTTGTTCGGGTACTGATCATACCTCAACTTGAAGGCAAAATGTGCATGGAAAAACAGAAAAGGAGGGGCCAAATGCGGAAAATTTCTTAATTTTGCAAGATGAGTTGGCAAGGAACAACGAATGAAATGTTAAAGCTTTGGCGATTAAACGCTATTTCTGTAACTTTGTACACATAACTTATACGACGGATTATGCAACCCATCTTTATCGCAGGCCCCTGCGTCATCGAATCGGAAGAACTGTTGGACATCGTTGCCCAACGACTGGTTGATATCAACCGGAAGCTCGGTACGGACATCATCTTCAAGGCATCGTTTGACAAGGCCAACCGCACGTCAATCCATTCGTTCAGAGGTCCTGGTCTGGAAAAGGGCCTGCAAATGCTCGCCCACATCAAGAAGACCTACAAACTGCGGATTACCACGGACATTCATGAGAGCTGGCAGGCGGAAGCAGTGGGTGAGGTGTGCGACATTTTACAGATACCCGCGTTCTTGTGCAGGCAGACTGATTTGCTGATGGCGGCTGCAGCTACTGGCAAAATTGTGAACATCAAGAAGGCACAGTTTCTCAGTGGAAAGGACATGAGACACCCCGTGGAGAAAGCTATGGAGAGCGGTGCCAAGGAGATTTGGCTCACCGAGCGCGGCAACTGCTTTGGATACAACAACCTGGTGGTTGACTTCAGGAACATCCCCGACATGAAAGAGATTGTTAAAACGGTGATTATGGACTGCACACACTGCGTTCAAAGACCTGGTGCGGGTGAGGGAAAAACCATCGGTGACCGAAGATTCGTACCGGCTATGGCGCACGCTGCGAAGGCTTTTGGGGCAACGGGGTATTTCTTTGAGACCCATCCAAAACCGGATGAAGGACTAAGTGACGCTGCCAATATGTTGGAATTGGACAAGCTGGAACCCCTCATCACATCACTACTATAAAAGACGCACCGCATACATAATAACAGATTCATGGAAGAAAATACGAAAGAATCGCTTAAACATGTAAGAGAATATGCCTCACAGTGCATCAAGGATGAAGCGCAGGCACTGCTGGAACTGATTCCACAGCTGGATAAGAACTTTGAAAAGGCCGTTGAAATGATGTTCAACTGCAAAGGGAAAATCATCGTCACCGGTGTTGGCAAGAGTGGCAACGTAGGAGCCAAGATAGCTGCCACCCTGTCTTCAACGGGTACGCCGGCGTTCTACATCAATCCGCTGGACATCTACCATGGTGACTTGGGCGTGATGACACCCGACGATGTGGTGCTGGCTTTGAGCAACAGCGGGCAGACTGATGAGTTGCTTCGCTTTCTGCCCATGGTGCTGCACATGCGCGTACCCGTGGTATCCATCAGCGGGAATCCCCAATCGTTGCTGGCCAAATACTCGACTGCCCACATCACATGCAGCGTTAAGAAGGAGGCCTGCCCACTGAATCTGGCACCGACAAGCAGCACGACGGCCGCACTGGCCATGGGGGACGCATTGGCCATTGCCCTGATGATGGTGAGAGACTTCAAGCCAAACGACTTCGCACAGTTTCATCCAGGTGGCGAACTGGGCAAGCGGTTGCTTACAACAGCCTCGGACGTGATGCGGTCAGACAACCTGCCTGTCATCCCCAAAGAGATGCATCTGGGCGAAGCCATCATTCATGTGAGCAAAGGAAAATTGGGATTGGGCGTCTCATTGGAGAGCGAGAGAGTGGTGGGACTAATCACCGATGGCGACATCAGGCGAGCAATGGAGAAATGGCAAGCCCAGTTCTTCAACAAGACGGTAAGCGACATCATGACAACAAGTCCGAAAACCGTTTCACCAAACACAAAAATCACGGAGATACAAACCATCATGCACAAGTACAAGATACATACCGTACTGGTTGTTGACGGTGACGACCACTTGTTAGGAATCGTCGACCACTATTCGTGCATGATATGAGAGAGGCCATTGACTGAAATTTGAGAATTCTATTAATCATTGTATGTTTCATCGCCTGCACGTCAGTTGATGCGCAGACTTCAGACTCTCTCATCGTACAAACCTTGCGAGAGAAGGGCGTGACGTTCTCACATGACAACAGTGTGACGCTGCTGATGGACGGACAAGAGAAGTTTGATGACCTGTTTCAGGCCATCAAGCAAGCCAAGAGCAGCGTGCATCTGGAGTACTTCAACTTCAGAAACGATTCCATCGCGCGACTGTTGTTCGGCATTCTGGAAGAGAAAGCGGCTGAGGGCGTGGAGGTAAGAGCCCTGTTCGATGCCTTTGGCAATTCGTCGAACAACCGTCCACTGAAGAGACATCACCTGGACTCGATACGAGCCAAAGGTGTTGAAATCTACAAATTTGACCCCATCACCTTTCCTTGGATCAACCATGTGCTGAGCCGCGACCATCGAAAGATTGCCATCATCGATGGCGAGGTGGCCTATACGGGTGGCATGAACGTGGCCGACTACTACATTAAAGGAACCAGACAGGTTGGGAAATGGAACGACATGCACTGTAGAATAGAGGGACTGGCGGTGAACGACCTGCAACGCATCTTCTTGAAGATGTGGAATAAAACGGCCAAACAAAACGTGCACGGCGCAAAATATTACAGAGGTTACCGCAACAGGGGATACATCAAAAACCTCAAACCCGACACCTGCACCACGGCAGGCAATAAGATGGTAGGCATCGTGAACCGTGAACCGCGCGTCAGTAACGAGATGATCAGGACGTTCTATGTGGGCGCTATCAATGCCGCTCAAGACAGTTTGAAAATCATCAATCCCTACTTTACACTGAATCGGAGTATCAAAAAAGCGCTGAAGAAGGCCATCAAGCGAGGTGTGAAAGTAGAGATTATGCTGTCAACCAGCAGCGACATTCCCTTAACACCCGACTGCGGGTTCTACAATGCGCACAAACTGATGAAGCAAGGGGCGAACGTGTGGATGTTTACGGATGGATTCCACCATACCAAAGTGATGATGGTAGACGGTAAGTTCTGCACGGTGGGGAGTGCCAACCTCAATGCCAGGAGTCTTAATTTCGACTATGAGGAAAACGCCGTGATTGTTGATTCCTGCACCACTCGCCAGCTGGACAAGTTGTTTGATGATGACAAGAAAGAAAGTTTCCTACTCACTCCCAAGAGCTGGGATGAGTTTAGAACGCCCTGGCAGAAGCTGCGCGGATGGTTTGCTCACTTGTTAGCACCCGTGTTATAAGCATTAACAGCGGTCTAAAAAGTACCATTAACCTAACAAGCGACCAACGCCAAGAAGACCTTTACCGCTTCTCCGGTGGGTATTTCCCTTAAATTTTATTGATGTCAACATACCCATGCATCACCGCATAGATGGTGAGTGCCGATACACTCTTCATCCCAAGTTTGTCCATGATGTTTTTACGATGACTGATAACCGTTGTCATGCTAATGTTCAACTGGTCAGCAATCTCCTTATTAATATATCCCTGAACGATGAGTGACAACACTTCAATCTCTCGATCAGACAGAATTTTGGTCTTCAGCGTTTTCAGTGTAGACGGAAAACGCTGTCCCCTGCCGTGTGCATTTTGTTCCAACATCAACAACGAACGCACCAGCTGTTCTTCCGGCACATTGACACACAGACTATTAAATCCAGAAAGTTGGGTGGATGGATCAGTGGAAGCGGCCAAGACAATCGTCTTTTTTCGCCGGTCAAGGAAGAAAGAACGATGTTCCAACACAATGTTCATCGACACGAAGTAATGGAAAAAAGAGTCCACGGCACATTCCGTCAGCTCTTCAAACGAGCCGAATGTGGTTACATCCATGACTGGCATCACATTCTGCAACATCTGCTTCAATCCCAACACGGCCAGCGTGTTGGAATCAATGATGGCCAGTTGGGGACGTCCATTGATGATTTTTCCTTCCGTCATAACAGCTACAAAGTTAAATATTTTTCCTCATAATCGAAAGAATACAGGTAGCGAACATTCTTACCTGTCAGCATTTTACCATACACATACGACAGATGCGTTGCCTCGGCACATGCCATGTCATGCTGGAGACATGTGCTTAATGATGCTCTGGAACGATGGCAAAATAACGGACATCCGACGACGTGAGGTTTTCCATGTAATGTTGGTGCCCCATTGGACAATAATGCACTTGTCCGGCTTGCACTCGCTCTGACTTTCCATCAACATGACATGTCAACGTTCCTTCTAAGACATAGATAATCTCGCAATTACCAACGTGGGTATGAAGCCCACTCGAAGCACCTGGCTTGAGTGTGCTCAACATGATTTTACACTTATCATCCGCAAAGTTGCGCGTAACAAGTGTGCCTTTACCTCCTTTGAAACCTTCTATGGTCTGTTCGTCTAAATCATTGAAATCTATAACCATAATGTTCTTGTATGTTTTAGTTGTACGGCAAAGATAATTAAATAATGACACACCACAAAGAGATTATGTCATTTAATCTTCTTCATCATTTCAAAGCAAAAGAGGGCGTGCTGCGAAGCACACCCTCTCAAGATAAATCTTATTCAGGAGCCATTACCTATTTACGTATCCAGCTCTTGTCCCAGATATTCAATTGTTTTTTCGTCTTGTAAACAGAAGGGATGCAAACAACATTCACCTTACTGTCCTTGGCAGCCTGCACATAATAATAAATGTTCTTACCGTTGTACTTTCCTGTCCGTTGATGAATCAAGGCAAAAGTGTTTGTGCCATCAGTCAACTCACCTGCACTTTTCACACCCGAGTACTTCACGTCAATGGTCTTACCCACGGTAGCGTCTTTGATGCGGATGTAACGGTTGATGTACTTTCCATAGTCAGCCGCAAGCTGTGCAAGGGTCACTTCCGTTGGTTTGGGTGCATCACCTTTGGTTACTTTAGCCAGTTCGGTTTGCAACGACGTGGCTTCAGGAAGTCCGTTGTACGCATAGCCTGCGCCCCACACACGTCCGTTGATGACATCACCCACAGCAAGAGTTGAATTGCCACTGTAAAGCAGCAAGCCACCTGTTGCGTCTTCGACGAAAATATTGCTGCCATTCTTGTAGGTTACCTTCGCATCAGTAAGCACAACGTCGAAGCTCACCTGCTTTTTCTTGTCAGAGCTGGCTGATATTACGGATGAGATTCCCGCAATACCACCAGTGGTAACAGGAGTTGTGCCAAGCTGAATGATGGAAACTGTCAACACAGACTCTTCCTTTCCCTTGGTACTTTTGAACGTAAGTGTGCCCTCACGGTTCTTGCCAGTGTTGTTCTCAGTAGGCTTAACAGTAAATACCAAGTCACCCTTCTTATTGACCGTGTAGCCTGGTTCTATCGTCATCCAGTCGACATCCGACTTGAAGCTCAAGCCCTCTCCTTTCTGTGTGATGACGATGTTGAAGGGTTTGGCTTCCTTGTCAATGGTCTTACTGGTCTCTTTGCTGAGCAAGAGTGCCTTCTTCACAGAGATGAATGTGGCATTTACTATCTCAATTGTCGACTTATAGGTTGTCCTGGCACCTTCAACAGTGACGGAATCACCGGGAGCGATGTTGAACTTGTTCCAGTTGTACGCTCCCGTCGCATCTTTTGTACCATAGATAAGCAGCTCGTTGCCCTCACCATCTACCATGTACCAGTTGCCGTATGAGGTATTAAAGATTTTCCCGCACAAACCTTTCACGCGGTAGGTTTTGCTGTCAACGCCTTTCAACACGTCCTTCACAGTACTCACTGGCGTAGGAGAATCGTCTACCTGAGCAACGATGATGTTCTGATATTTATCGCCGGCTTTGATGCGAACGGTGACCGAACGCGTAGCCGTTGTAGCGCCAACGGTGAAAGAGATGTCGGTAGTTCCGGCGCCACCACTCAGTTGTGACACCTTAACCCACTTGTTTTCCTTGGTTGCCATCTGACTTGTTGGCACGTTGTATTTCACGATACCCTTTTCATCATCCAGCGAATCGGCCTTAACCGGAACCATGAAGTCCATGCTCCAATCTTCCGTAGCCGTCACGGTAATCTTCTGCGTTCCACCTTTCACGTCGAAGGCCACATAAGAAGAAGACACCTTCAAGTTGCTCAAATAGGTGGGTTCGTTGTCGTCCGCACAGCCAGTAAACATGGCAATGACTGCGATGAACGATGGAATGATATATTTTAGTTTCATATCCTATTGTTTTATTGTTAGTTAAATGTATGCTTGACTTTAGTTGAACGTATACTTGACACCCACCGACATGTACCAGCACTGGCCGATAGAATAGCTCGGCGTGAACGTTTCTGTATTGCCATTGATGGATTTTGGCGTAGAGAACTCAGCCACGCCGTCCTTGTCAACACCCTCGTATTTAAGGATACGGGCATCCGAACCGATAGCAGGATTCAAGTATTTGGCCACGCCCCACTTTGAGTCAAAGAGGTTGAGCAGGTTCTTGATGTCGAAGCTCAGCTGCAAACCATGCTTTGTCTTACCTACGTTGAGTTTGAAATCGTGCTTGTAACTGAAGTCAATGCGGTGCACCCAAGGAGAGTAAAGCGTGTAAGCCTCTGCGTATTCCCCCTGATGTTTGCTCAGATAATCATTCGCATGCACATAGTCCATGAAACGCGTCTTGTCGTCTTCCGATACGAAACGGAATTGCCTGTCGGCCACTTGCTGATCGGTAGGAATGTAGATAGCGTCATAATTGTATCCGTCACCGTTCATATCATTGGTGGTCATGAACGAGTAGTTGGCTCCACCCTTACATCCCTCATAGAACAAGCTATAATGATTACCGCTCTTGTCGTGGATGGTAGCCGATGCCACCAATCGGTCGGGCGTGTTGTATTGTGAGTTGTGCAACTTGATGTGGTTCGGTCCCTCCACGGTCGGAACGTATGTGAATGCCGACTCAGCGTTAGAACCCGGCATGCCCGTCACGCTCTTGGCCACGTTGTGGGTATAGGCAGCCATCAAGCTGATCCACTCCGCCGGCTGCACATTGGCGGTTACGTTAGCCGTCCAACCGTATCCGCGGCTGGTGTTCTCCAAGACAAACGCTTTGGGGTTGGTGCGGAATCCTGCGGGATAAATAGGACGGTTGTCCACGCCATTCAATCGAGCAAACCCGCCTACCGAAGGAATACTCCAGTCTGAGATGGTGGTTTCGTTGAGCGTCTTGTTATAAATAAACTCACCCGACAAGGTGAATGGGAACGACACCGGCACCTGATAGTCGATTGCCAATGATGCCTTCCATACCTGTGGCAACTTAAAGTTTTCTGACACGGCGGCGATAGCAGATGGAACCGTTCCGTCCTCTGGCTTGATGGTAGAAGGATAGCCCAAGGAAATCAGCTTGTCATAGAGTGCCTTTTGCGTGGCCTTTCCATTGGCATCGGTCACCAGTCCGCCGGCAAAAGTATCCATGCCGAATCCCCGCTTGGCAGCATTGGCAGCGTTGATCTGAGCCAGGTACTGCACCATGCCACCGTTGGTAGGCATGTTGGTGAAGAACACCAGCGGCAAGTTTCCGGCAAAGAGCCCCGTACCGCCGCGCACCTTGAGCGACTTGTCACCCAACACATCCCAGGTAAATCCCACGCGCGGCGAGAATATCCAGCTGGCCGAAGGCCACTTGCCCGTATCGATGCGCCGCCCTTCGTAATCAAGGTTATAGATGGCCTTGTTGGTCATCAGGTCACTGTTGATGAATGAGAGATTGTCGATGCGCAGACCGTAAACCAACTTGAGGTTGTCTTTCACCGACCATTCATCTTGTCCGTAAGCAGAAATCTTGTTACTCCTCACGCGAGCGGCCGGCGCGCGCTCGCCGTCATAGCCGTAAGTGAGGTTCACAATCTCGGGAGCGGCGCCGTTGATGAAGTCGTCCAGACTGGCGTAGCGATAATAGCCTGTACCATTACGCATGTAGGCATTGTCAGCCATCTTGTATTCGTAGGCCAGACCACCGGTGATCTTGTGCTTGCCCATGTAGTAAGTCAGCTCGTCCTTCACATTCCACACGTCGTTATGAACGGCATTGTTCCATGTGAACAGCTCGTACCCCAACGACAGGTAAGCCTGTCCGCCCTTCAGGATGTCGATGAAAGGAAATTCTGAAGAGTTGGAATTACGCAAGTCATCCAATTTAGAATAGGTTGCCAGCAACTGGTTGGAAAGGCTCTCCGTCAAGCGACTGTTCAAGTCGAACGAGAACGAGTGCACCAGGTTGTCCATCGAATACATCGTGTTGGCATACGCCATGGAGGCCTGCGACATACGTCCTTCCGACATACGCGTGCCGCCGTCCATGGACGATGCGTTAGGCGATCTCCAGTTGCGGTTCTTTGTATAGTTGTAACGCAGTGCCAAATGGTGCTGGTCAGTGATGTTCCAGTCTAAGCGCGCCAACAGCTTGGTGTTGCTGATGTCAGCGGGGAAGCTGGTGTACGAACCGGTGTCGTATCCGTATTTCTTGCTCACAAAGTCAGAAACGGTCTGCATGTCCTTTACCGTCGTACGCGAAACAAACTCCGGAACGTTGGCCACGCCGTCCTCAGAGGCCCTCCAACGGTTGGCCACCGTAGGAACCTTGTCTGTCTCACCATTCACGAAGAAGAACAGCTTATTCTTGATGATTGGGCCACCCAACGTGAAACCATAGGTAGTCTTGCGGTCCTTCTCGCGCGCGTTGGTCAGTTGGAATCCGTTGACAGCGTCACCGCGCATGTTCTCATTTCTGTGAAAGACGTACGCGCTGCCCTTGAACGTATTGGTACCCGACTTGGTAATGGCATTCACGCCACCGCCGATGAAGTTGGTCTGGCGCACGTCGTATGGAGCAATCACCACCTGCAACTCTTCAATGGCTTCGATGGAGATGGGGTTGCCGCCACCGGGAAGGGCCGATGACAAGCCAAAGTTGTTGTTGAAGTTGGCCCCGTCCACGGTAAAGTTGGCCGTGCGGCCATCTGTTCCGACAAAGCTCATGCCATTGCCCCCGTAAGGAGAAAGACGCGTGATGTCGGTGATGCTGCGGCTCACCGTAGGCAAGTTCATCATCTGCGAGTTGTTGATGTTGGTCGAGGCACCGGTCTTCTCTTGCGCGAACTTCGACGCCGTGGCGCTCACTACGACCTCGCCCAGCATGGAGGCGTTCTCCGAAAGACTTACGTTAAGGTTGTACACCTCACCCAACTGAAGCATGACATCCTTGTAAGTCTTCGTCTGGTGTCCCACATAACTCACCGTAACGGCATAAGGGCCACCCGTACGCATACCTTGAATGTTAAAACGCCCGTTCACGTTGGTCACTGCCGAATAGGTAGTTCCAGAGGGTTCGTGCACAGCCTGGATGGTCGCGCCAATGAGTTCTTCGCCAGTTCCCTCAAGGGTAACCTTACCACTCATTGCGGAAGTTGTAACCTGTGCCATCATTGACGTGCACAGACACATCATCATGGACATCAGAAAAACAATTTTTTTCTGCATTTTTGTGTTAATTTTTAATTAAAAAAGAGGCATGAAAACCTATGTAATTTATTTCACTGCAAAATTAATTAAAACTTTTCATACAAGTGTTACATTTCGGTTAAGATTTGCCCGGATGTTATCCTTCATGGAGATTCTGACTGGTGACAAGGGGTAAAATCAGCGGCGGTGACATGACGCGTCACACCCGCCGCAGACACGCCTTTTGCCTTTCGTACACACTCACCCCGTCAGGAGGATTGAGACGGAGACGCACAGGCCTGGCGGAACGTAAGAAGCCAACGCATTGTGATGTAAGGGCAGTTCTATAAATTGCCACCGTAAAGTTTTTTTATGTCAGTCAGTTTACGTTTTGTCATCTTGTGGACTCTTTTTTGGTTCAATTTGCTTGTTCGTTCAGTCGTATAGCTCGCTATACTCCTTCACTCACAAACAAATTGACCTCAAAAAGAGTCACACAATCTGCCAAAGCTAATTTATAGAACCGCCCGTAAAACATTTTACACATAAAACGCCCCAAAAACGGGATTGCAGAACCGGCATTCTGGAAAAAATCACTATGCTTTCAGGGTGCAAGACTGGGGATTGGCCGGGTGGACAAAACGTATTTCTGAGCAAAAACATAGCGTTGTCGGTCACATACGCACCCCTTTGACGGACAATCTACATGCCATTGGCCTGCAAAAGCATGCAGATTGGCGCGTTAAAGCAATGCCTTTTACCCAAAATTCGCATCAAACACGCCATCAAACACACAGAAAAACAGCAAATCACTGGTTGCTAATCAGTTACGAACCCACCTCATATTGGCCGTATTTGCAACGTCCACCATGACTGCTTGCAAATAAGCCAAGGAGCGAAAGCCTTGTTGTCAAGAAAATTCAGCATAAGGTTTTGCCCCTCCTATCCATGAGGTCAATCCTTGCTACCATGGCATGAGCACGCTCGTCCACGATGGAAAATAACATTAAAGGGCGGTTCTATAAATTACCGCCGTAAAGTGTTTTGCATGTTGGATAGTTTACATTTTGTCATCTTGCGGTCTCTTTTTGGTTCAATTTGTTTGTTCGTTCAGTCGTATAGCCCGCTATACTCCTTCACTCACAAACAAATTGTCCACAAAAACAGCCTCGCAAACTGACAAAGCTAATTTATAGAACCGCCCTAAAAAGGCACATTTAATGAAGTTTAAGTATTATACAGCTTTAAAGATTAGGATATTTCGATAATTATAAGTACCTTTGCAAGGTTTATTGTAGAATTTTATTCAATATTCAGATTATCAATCAGTTAGAAGTTTAGGGTATTTAGAATGAGACAATTAAAAATTCAGAAAAGCATTACCAACCGCTCAAGTGAAGCATTGGACAAGTATCTTGTCGAGATAGGCCGCGCCCCCCTGATATCAATTGACGAGGAGATAGAACTCGCACAGAAGATTAAGAAAGGCGGACCTGAAGGCGAGAGGGCCAAGGACAAGCTTGTCACCGCCAACTTGAGATTTGTTGTTTCTGTGGCCAAGCAATACCAACACCAAGGACTTTCACTGACAGACCTAATTGACGAAGGCAACATCGGCCTGATCAAGGCAGCCCAGAAGTTTGACGAAACGCGTGGATTCAAATTCATCTCGTATGCCGTATGGTGGATTCGCCAAAGCATCCTGCAAGCTATCGCGGAACAGAGCCGCATCGTCAGGCTGCCCCTCAACCAAGTGGGGTCGCTCAATAAGATTAATCACGAAATCAACAGGTTCGAGCAAGAGAACCACCGCCGCCCGTCCATCTCTGAACTGTCGGATGCGACGAACATCGATGAAGACAAAATCAGCCAGAGCATGATGGCCGACGGGCATCATGTAAGCATAGACGCACCTTTCCAAGACGGCGAAGACAACACCATGCTCGACGTCATGCCCAGCGGAGAAGACAGCAGGGCCGACAAGCATGTGGACCACGAGTCGATGGCGCAAGAGCTAAACACGGTGCTCAACAAGGTGCTGAAAGACCGTGAGATAACCATCATCAAGGAATGCTTCGGCATTGGGTGTCACGAGAAGGGACTGGAAGAAATCGGAGACCAGCTGGGACTGACGCGCGAACGCGTGAGACAAATCCGTGAAAAAAGCATCGCGAAGCTACGCGACAGCGGTAATGCGAAAATCCTGATGAAATATTTAGGATAGATTTTATTAGACAAAAAACGCTGCGGCCCCAAGCATGTATCCATGCTTGGGGCCGTTTTTATATGGATGGATGTTGGGAAAATGGGTGACGAACCAACCGTCATCACCCTGCGTTAAAAAGGCATCACGTTTAGACCCGACTACTCATTGGCTACCAAATCTTCCATCACGAAAGCCTCCTTCATACCAATGCCATACTGTTGTAACAGGTCGGCATCCATCGCAAAGACATCGTGCAGCAAGGTGTTGCCGCCCGGCAGCGGTCGTTCTTTATTCGTTTCCGCCACATATTGCTTGAACAAGTTGACGGTCTCTTCCATATTGGACAGAAACCATTGGCAATAACCGGCATTCAAACAATCGGTTGGCATGCGATGCTGATTGGCCAACAGGCGCGTGTAGATGGGAGCCGCCTGCTGAGGTTTCTGTTGTCGGAGATACCCCCAAGCCAACGAACGCTGGATGGACAGATTCTCGGGGTGGTCGTAATTCAACTTGAACAGCAGGCTCATCCCCTCCTCTATCTCGTCATTGTTCATCAGCGACACGGCTAAGTTCAGCTGCACATGCTCGTTCGTGGCATCCAGTTCCAACAACCTGCGGTTGTATTCGACGGCCTGCTCGTACTTTTCCAGATAAAAGCCAGTGAGCGCTTTTCCACGAATGGCCGGCATGTCATCGGCATTCATCTCCAAAACGTTCGTGTAAGCCTTGTCGGCCGACAGATAATCTTTCTCCCGATAAGACGCCATGGCAGCCAGTCGCCAATACTCTATGTCATCACTATCCTTGTACGCACCGAGCAATTGCCACAGCTCTCTGTAGAAATGGTGCTTGTAGAGAAACTTTCCTACTTCCATCACCCTATCCTTCAAGGGCGATTCACGAAAATAAGGGCATATCACGAAAAACGCACTATTCTCCACAGCACTCGTATCAAAGGGATTGTGAAAATCGTTTTTGTTGTGATAGATGCGATAAAAGCGATACAAATCCTGCAAATACATCCGCCTGACATAGGCTGGATTGCTTTTCTCTTCCATGCCGACCGTGGTGCCGAAGACATCTTGATTGTCCAGCATTTCGCGCATGTTTTGAGGTATTTTATCAATGATTGACGACAGTCCCAAGACAAAAGAATATTTATCCGAGTCGCAGAAAGGCCCGCTCTCGAGCAACAACTGCATGAACTTGTTGCCGCCCAGCTTGTCGTTCACCTGCCTGAGTTCAGGATGATCTTCGTAGAAAGGTACGAACCAGTTGCTCAATGTGGTGAAGAACGCAAATCTCTTCATGTGTGAGAATCCACCGAAATAGATGTCCGATCCAGCCTTCTGCATGTTCATCATTTGGTTGAAGTTGCATTCCATCTCCTCCATAGCCTGGTCTGCCGCACCCGGGTTGAGCATTTCATCCACCTCATCTTCTTCTTTTTCCACGATGCCCGCACGCGAAATGCTGATGTTACTGCCTTTCATGAGGCTGGGAATGATGTCTTTTTGCAGCTTCTCATTGTCGGCGTCGGCGTTCATACAATAGAACATCTGCATTTGCAACTCCACCAATTCACGGCAGGTTTGCTCATCCTGACACAAAGTGTTGATGGTCTGTTGTATCTCGGGATAGATGTCTCCCTCGTTTTCCGGCAACGACAGCACGATGCCTACCAACGCCCTTTGCCTGAGATGTGGGTCGGTTGCCTGGCGATAGACCTGCACCAGCGTTTGAAACTGATGGATGTCGAACAGCTGGATGACCGACAGCATCACGCCACTCAGCAACAATTGGGCGTCGACGGCGTCGATGGTGGGCGACAAAAGCAGTTCTTGTGCGAACTCAGCCGTGCTTTCATTCCATTGCGGAGACACCAGCAAGACGTTGAAAAGTTTATTGACATATTGCTGATGCCGGTCGTAAAGTTCCTGTTTTCTGACCTTCTGCTCCTCCTGAGGCTCAAGCGACAGCAACGCTATATCCTGCACGAACGCCTCCAACCGCGTCTTAATCGCATCCAAATCGGCATCCAGCGACTGCACATCCATATAGGCTGCTTGGTACGAAGGGTTCTCGTTGAGGAACACAGCCAACTGCACGTCGGCGTTCAGGACATACAGTGCTTTCAACAAACGGTCGTAAACTTCCTCAAACTGGGGGTCATTCAGCCCTTTGCGCATGTAAGACTTCATGAGTTCGTAATCGCTCTCAATGCGACTGATGCGTGCGTCAAATGCGTGAAGTTTATCCGATTTGATAAAAGAACGAAGGCTTTTCAAGGCCTCACCCACGTTTTGTTCGGACGTGATGACATTCCTAATCTGCTGTAATTCGCTATCTGTGTATTCCAAAATACAATCTATGTTAATGATAAACTACGTCCAACGGCTACTTTACATAGCGTTGAGCTTTTTCTATATCTTTGGCTTCGGGCTTGGAAAGGTGGTTGAATTTTAGTTTTGGCAAGGCATTCACCGTTCTTTGATCGGTGTTGCAATACGAACGAATCAATGAGGAAAAGTGCTGAACACCATACTTGTCGATGGAGTCCACAGCCATGTTGTACGCACTGCTGAACGCTTTGAGCTGCGCCGTGCGATGCTTTCCTTTAATAGAATTGGTGCGGAAGGCCAACACACCCAACCGAGTGCCCGTCTTCCCGCTCTCCGTCAGCACCTGATGATGATACAATCGTGCGGTCGTTGCCTGCGGCTCAGTCAGCCACATGGCATCCATCTCGTTGTTGAGCAACATGTGCAAACGTACATACACATCATTTATCTGTACCTTATATACCCTGGATTTTGTCTTCACCCCTTTGAGGCTCTCGTCGGTGAGATAGTCGGTACCCGAGAAACGGGTCATCGCCACCATCTTGTCACCCAACTGATTGAGCTTCTTCAAGCGCGCCGTTTTGTTGCTGATGAGCTGCCATTGCAGATTGGTGGCACTGAGATAATCCAGCTTGAGACCCTTTCGTTTCAGCCGTTCCATGCGCACAAGGTCGGACATGATGCCCTCTACGCTGCCACCGACGATGGCTGTGTCGGCATCCATCTGCGCCGTAAAGGGCTTAAGCCTGACATCTACATGCAGCGTATCAAACAGTCGTAGCTCTTTGGCCACATATAACGGAAGGCAATCGAGCGTTGGCATCACGGCAATCTTCAGTGCCTCGGCATTCTCCTGACGCAGCTTTTCACGTTGAGCCTTCGTCACTTGTTGGCGCTCTGTCGTGGGCTGTTGGCAAGCAACCATCGAGATGCTCAGCACGGCTAAAAGCAATAACTTTTTCATACCTTGCAAAATTAAACATTAATTTTGATTCTCAGAAAATTATTATTACTTTTGTCTGTCAACAATTCCACCACCATGGCAAAAGAAAAGATAGCTTACGTGTGTTCTAATTGCGGTCTGGATTCGCCCAAATGGATGGGTAAATGTCCCAATTGCGGGCAATGGAACACCTTCAAGGAGATACGCGTCAGCACTGATACGGCACCATCAACGGCCCGGTCGGTCGTCAGTGCCTTCAAAGGCAACACGGACAAGAACAAACCTTTGCGCCTGAAAGACATCTCAACGCTTGACGAACCGCGCATCGACATGCACGATGACGAGCTGAACCGCGTGCTGGGAGGCGGACTTGTTTCTGGCTCCATCACCCTTTTGGGAGGCGAGCCGGGCATTGGAAAGAGTACGCTGACGCTGCAAACCATCCTACAAATGACAGACAAGCGGGTGCTCTACGTCAGCGGAGAGGAGAGTGCGCACCAACTGAAGATGCGCGCTGAAAGACTGTCCAAAGCCGAAAGTGACCATGTGGTCATTCTGTGCGAGACCTCTCTGGAACTGATTTTCGAGCAAATCAAGACCGTCAAGCCGGAGCTGGTGGTGATAGATTCCATCCAAACCATTGCAACAGAACATGTGGAAAGCTCGCCAGGCAGCATCTCTCAGGTAAGGGAATGCGCCGCTCTGCTGCTTCATTTTGCCAAAAACAGCGGCATTCCCGTCATCTTAATCGGGCACATCAACAAAGAAGGAACACTGGCTGGCCCCAAGATTCTTGAGCACATCGTGGACACCGTCATCCAGTTTGAGGGCGACCAACATTATATATACCGTATCTTGCGTGCCATCAAAAACCGCTTCGGCAGCACGTCGGAACTGGGAATCTATGAAATGCAGCAAGGCGGACTTAGGCAGGTGAGCAATCCATCCGAACTGTTGCTCACGCAAGATCACGACGGACTGAGCGGCATCGCCATCTCATCGGCCATCGAAGGCGTTCGTCCGTTCCTGTTGGAGACGCAGGCTCTCGTCTCTTCTGCTGCGTACGGCACGCCACAACGATCGGCTACAGGCTTTGACCAGCGTAGGTTGAACATGCTTTTGGCCGTGTTGGAAAAGCGGGTGGGCTTTAAACTCATGCAGAAAGACGTGTTTCTCAACATCGCCGGTGGGCTGCGCGTCACCGATTTGGCCATGGACTTGAGCGTCATTGCGGCGGTCTTGTCCAGCAACGTAGACACACCCATCGAGAGCGGATGGTGCATGGCTGGCGAGGTTGGCCTCAGTGGAGAGGTGCGTCCCGTGAGCAGAATAGAGCAGCGTATCGCTGAAGCCGAGAAGTTGGGCTTCACGCATCTCATCCTCCCTAAATACAATTTGCAGGGAATCAATCCACAACGATACCAGATAGCCCTCCACCCCGTGCGCAAAGTTGAGGAAGCCCTCCGTGCCCTGTTCGGATAATTACCGCCACTGACTGACACGCACAGAAGGCCAATTCATGCGTCATTCACTTGGAAGGTATGGCAATTAGAAGGGCATACCCACTGCGAAATGGAAGGTGAAGTCGCGGCCAAAGTTAGGATGAAGCACGGCAAAATGTTCCCGCTGTGTTTCATAAGCTGGATTGATGGCCTTCATACCCATGTCAAACCGCAGGATAAAAAAGTCGAAGTTCAGGCGCAATCCCAGTCCGTAAGCCACAGCTATCTGCTTATAAAACTCGTGTAACTTGAACTGACCGCCTGGTTGTTCCTCATATTGTCGCAACGTCCAAATGTTTCCGGCATCCACAAAAGCCGCTCCATGGAACTTCCAAAACAACTTGGTGCGATATTCTATGTTCATATCCAGCTTCATGTCGCCCGTCTGGTTGATGAAGTCAATGCGCCCATCGGTACCGCGAAAGCTTCCCGGCCCCAACTCCCTGACGCTCCATCCCCTCACCGAGTTGGCCCCACCCGAGAAGTATCGCTTCTCAAAAGGCAGGATTTTCGAGTTGCCATACGGATAAGCAAGCCCCAAATCAATGTGCAAAGCCAACGAGTTGTGCGTATCAAAGGTAATCAAACGGGTATAGTCAAAGTCGCCTTTGACATACTGTGCGTAGGCCGTATTAAATAAGGTGTACTGTCCTTGTGCGTTTTTACGGAAGGAAAGCACTTTGGAAAAGCCCTTCAGAATGTTGCCGGCCGTCTCGATGTTGGCGATAATGGCATGCCGACCATTATTGAATTTCAAGCCGAACCCCATCTTCATCACCAGCAAATTCTCATAGTTGTACCGCAAAATAGCATTCCTACTACTGACATCGTCCAGGTAATCGCGCTTGAACGTATCAGAAATCCAAGGCATATAGACATAGTTGAGGTCAATCAAATCCACGCGATAGGACGAATATCGCTTCGGTTCGTTCCATCGATATCTAAACGCTGCGGACAAAACCCGACGATGAAATTCCGGACGATTCTGCAAGTTGTAACTAAAAGACAACTCCGACGATGCCGTACTGCGCCGCTGGAACGCACTTGATAGGAAAGGAGCCAGCAAGCGGGGAAATTGCAATTTGGCCTCAGCGTTGTACTCCTGATAATCCTGGTCGTTGTATCCTTCCAAGCCTGTAATGGCCTCAAAGGCCCCTCTTAGCTGCACCCGCAGCACCTCACTGCCACGAAAAAGGTTTCTGTTCTCGTAGGTCAGCGACACGGCTGCCCCCAAATCGCCGGCCGTATTGGTGCCTTCGGGCTGAAAAGACAGCGTGTGAGGCTTGTTGTGGCTCAGCTGTATGTCACAATCCAACAGCGTGGTGTCAGGCAATTCCTTAAACTTGATGTTGGTGTACCTCACAGCTTGCAACCGTGCGAAGTTGTTGTACGTCGTTTGCAGATGAGCGGCCGAGAAGGGTTCTCCCGCCTTGATGGCCGTATTGTATTCAAGTATTTTGGGACGCAGATGGATTCCTGACTCCTCACTGGAAGAAAATTTCACGTCATGAATGAAATAACGTGGATGATTGGTCTCAGGTGCTTCACTGTTGGCACGGTATTTCAACAGTCTGACCACCAGGTTGATGTCGGTATTGTTGGGTGCCGAGTCGGCCTCAAAGACGATAAAATCTTTGTGAAATTTATAAAAACCACTATCCAACAGCAGCTTGGTAATCCGGTTACGCTCTTCGTCCAGACGCTCTACCGTGAAGCGCGATCCGCTCTGAAGACCCTCCACGGCATTCTGAGACTTGTGTAAAGCCAATATTCGTTTGACGCGTTCGTCCGCAATGTCATATCTCACACGGTTGATACGATAAGGCTCTCCCGGATGAAGCGTGTAGATGGCTTTCAGTTTTTTACCCTTTATTTTTGTCTGCAAGCCAACGTCAGCATGCATGTATCCGGCGTTTCGCAGGGCCGTCTTCAGGTCGTTCACCGACTGGTTGGCCTGCACGGAATCAAACAGCACCGGCTCTTCGCCAATCTTTCTCAGAGTACGGTTCACCCATTTCGTGGTATCACGCCCCGAGAGTGAATAAATACCCAACGGAATGTTGAACAACGAAAACCACTTGGAGTTGGCTTTCTGTCGGATGTAAGGTTCCAACGAGGCGGCATCGAAGCCCTTCTGATCAGACCTGACTTCAACCTTTTGCAACAGATATTCGTTTCCTGGAATGAATTTACTTGATGAGCAACCAACCAGGAACAGCAACGTCAGAAAAAAAATCGATAATTTTACGTTCCTCAAGATGCAGCTGTTTAATGATGAAAACCATGATGGCACAGAACGCCGTTGAATGCTCACGCTACTTGCTTTTCTGTGTATATCATTGCAAAGATAAGGAAAAAGATGCTAAATAAGCGGTTGAAGAATCAAGAATTTACTATCTTTGTGCGACTCTTTTATTTAAGGGCAATGTTGTTGGACAACGAATGTAACAAATGAAACGAATGAACCAAACAAGACAATGAACGCAAGCGTTCTGCGAATGAAACAAATCTGCCGACATAAACATGTTGCGTGTCTTTGCCAAATTCGACTCATTCGTTGAACGCCTGCATTCATTGACTCCAACACTCGGATTCGTTTCATCTGCTCAATTCGTTGTTGAAACAAAAAAACATGATTGTTTTTGACAACAAACGACCTTTTTAAATGAAAGAACCATGTTATCTTTGTGCTTGGCTTCGACATTCCATAGCACATCAAAACGAAGAGGATGATTAGTAAAGCAAAACTCAAATACATCAATGCGCTGCAAACAAAGAAGGGACGTTTGGCTCATGGCACGTTCGTTGCCGAGGGACCTAAGGTGGTTCACGACCTACTGTCGTCGTTCCAACCCGAACTCATCGTCGCCACAGAGCAATGGCTCGAACGGCACGAAGACGAGAGCTTGAGGGGCAACCAGGGCGACAGCCGACCGCAAATCATCCCGGTATCGCCCGACGAGCTGCAAAAAATCAGTCTGTTGCAGCACCCGCAAGAGGTGTTGGCCGTATTTGAACAACGCCACATGCCCGCTCACATCGACCCAACCCATGAGCTGGTGTTGGCCTTAGATGGCATTCAAGACCCGGGCAACCTTGGCACCATCATCCGCATTGCCGACTGGTTTGGCATCAGGAACGTGATTTGCAGCGAAGACACGGCGGATGTGTACAACCCGAAAGTGGTTCAGGCAACGATGGGAAGCATCGCACACGTCGACGTCACCTACCTGAATCTCTGCGAATTTGTGGATAGGCTGCCGCCGTCAACCCCTGTCTATGGCACTTTGCTCGATGGCAGCGACATCTATCAACAGACGCTCACCGCGACCGGAATCATCATCATGGGGAACGAAGGCAACGGCATCTCGAAAGACCTGCGCGCACGCATCAACCATCCGCTGCTCATCCCCAACTTCTCTAACTTGCCCAACAAGGCCGAGAGCCTCAACGTGGCCATCGCCACGGCCATTGCGTGCAGCGAATTTAAAAGAAGAACAAAAACAACGTAAATCAATCAAACGAATATGGAAAACGATTTCTATAAAAACAGAAGCATATCGGGTTGCATCAAGGCCGGATACCTTCTTTTCTGCTCAAACGTCATGACCATCCTGCGTAAAAACTGGCTGTCGCTGCTGGTGTTCTCCGTCATTGGGGGCGCATGTCTGGCCTTCGGTCTCACCAACGCCATGCACACGATGGGCAACAGCTTACCCACGGGCAGGTTGGTCACGTTCGGTTTGCTCAACGTGCTGCTGCTCTGTGCGTCGGTATGGTACATGGCTCGCACCACCACCCTGCTCAACGAGAACGGCTTTGCCAGCAACCTCAAGCGCAACGCCAAGCTCCTGCTGGCCTATGTGGTTGTCATGGGCGTGATTTCCCTGCTGCTGACAGCTGCCACGCTATCCATTTCTGATGGCCAAAAACCTGCATCAGCGGCTGTCGGCATGGTCGGAATGGGCTTGCAGGCATGGCTCGTTCCAGTGGCCTGGCTCATCATTTTCATCGCCATGGCACCCTTTGCCTATTCCTCCATGAGATATATTCAGGAGAAAGAGGCCAAGTTTAAAACGCATGTGCTGGGTGGTTACCGAACAGGCCTGCGCCGCATCGGGTTCATCGTTTCCACCTTTTTCTTATATGGCATTGTCATTTTTTTCCTCACCCTCATTCTCCTCATGCCGGTATACATCCTGCTCATGGCCAGCACCCTGTCACAAATGGGCGTGCAGAATGGTGACCCCAACACCCTTCCGGCCTACTTCCCCGTGCTTACCTACGGTGTCTGCATCCTCATCTACTTTATTTGCGCCGCCTTCCTGACGGTTGGCATCTTCATCAACTACTATGTGTATGGGTCGATAGAAGCCCGCAGACAAGCCCAATCCAACAGGAAAGCCATCCAAACAGAAGCAGCCGAAGCATCAAACAGAGATGGGCATTGACGAACAGGGATGATGACACGGACAAAATCCGTTACATCTTGAAAACCAACCACTTAATCCTTTCACAGAGAAGGCCATTCAGCCTGTCACTCAAATGCATTGAGTTAGGCTGCCAATAACATTGCGTTTGGCAGCCAATGGCAATGAGTTTGGCCACCAATAACAATGAGTTTGAAAATGCTGTGTTTTTGATAAAGGAAATCGTAGGGTCGTGATTCTTCACAGTCCATAACCAGTAGGGGCGTGATTTATCACATTCCGAAGAAAAATGGGGGCGTTAGTCATCACGTTCCGAACAGGGGTGCAGGTATGATTCCCATCTTCGTCGATGCGCCACTCGTTTCGATTCAAACACACTGCGTATCAGCTATCTATGAATTCAGGATGGAATAGAGACGAAATCAGTAAATAATCCGCGCCTCAATTTTTTGGAAAACAATATGAGAAAGGTACGGGCTGAAAGCCCAGAAGCTCTCAGCCCAGGGCAACGCCCTGGGTGAGCATGTGACTAGGTGTACGCCCTGCAAGGGCAAAAGCAAGCGCAACAAAATGATTACCAACCGCTTTTGCCCTTACAGGGCGTAGTTACCTCAACGCAACTCAATCCCAGGGTGTTGCCCTGGGCTATAAGCTTTTGGGCTTTCAGCCCGTTGAAATCATATCATCCAACTCCAAAAAGACAAGATAGATTGTCAAAGGTTTACAAACTTTTTGTTGTGAAAAAGTGCCGAAACAAGGAGTTTGGCAGCCAATGGCAATGAGTTTGAAAATGCTGAGTTTTGGGGTAAGAAAACCGTAGGGTCGTGATTCATCACGTTCTGTCAAACCGTATGGTCGTGATTTGCCAATCGCACAGGGGCGGAACGTGATAAATCACGCCCCTACGGCAACTCACCATAGCATGTTCAGAGCTTGAAGCGATGCTTGTGCTTGGCCCTGGAAGGTTTCTGGAGACTGTAAAATCCGATGCCACCCTTGGCCACACCTCTGTATTGAGCATAGCGGGCGCGGATATTGTTGACATAGTCAACCGTCTCAGTTCCGCGCATATAGCCATGCTTGACGATGGGGTCACGATAGTAACGTGGGTCAGCCAACTTCAAAATATATCCTGCAACGTGATTCCAACTATGCGGATTGCCGCCGTTTTTCTGGGTCAACGCCATCGCATCGCGCACATGATAAAAGCCTCCGTTGTAGCTGGCCAACACGAAATACTGGCGTTCCTGCACGTTTCTCACATCCTGGAAACGGGCGCTGAGTTCTTGCAGATACATAGCTGCGGCCGCAATGTTTTGCTCAGGATCATGAATGTCGGCTAACGAGAGTCCCAGATGCGCCGCCGTTCCGGGCATGATTTGCATCAATCCCAGTGCGCCGGCCCAAGAACGGGCTTGAGGGTCAAAGGTAGACTCTTGATAACATTGAGCCGCCATCAAGCGCCAATCCCATCTGGCCATGGGTGCATACTGCTGAAAATAATGGTCGTAATGGGAGATAACACCCTGCGAACGATTCAACATGGGTGAATAAACGTGACGGGTGACGCTGCGGGTGGACAGCAAGAACGATTCTCGTTGCCTGACTTGAGCAATGAGTTTCGGACTGAACCATTTGTTCAGCGTGTCGGCAAGCGCCTCATTGTCTTTCCTTACCGCCCACTGTGTTTTCAACGAATCAGCCGAAGGCCCCGAGTACAGCAAGCGTTTGTCTGTTCTGGGCAGCGGAAAAGCGATGATGTCGCCGTCACCTTGCTCGAGCCTGTTGACCATCTCCGTGGTGTCCTTGCACAATTCTACCCGCAAGGAAACGCCCAACTGCCGGGCAAACTGCTCACACAGCAAATACTGTAATCCCATGCCACGCCCACGATAGTCGTAATAAGTCTCGGGTCCGTTGATGGTCAGCATAATCAATTCGCCGTTTCCAATGATGTCATCCAGCGAGAAACCCTGGCTCACGTTGGCCGTATCGGTGCCCAACGTGGTGCCCCAAGGCGTGCGTACCTGTGTCTTTTCATTCTCGCATCCACAGAGCATCAACAACAAGAGGAAGATGAACAAATGGCATGTCAATGGAACAGGAAAGTAATTTTGGCACTTTTGCATTGGGCAAATGTACGACATTTCTTGCACATCTCCCCACATCTTATTATATTTGCATAACATTTTTAAGAACAAATAAGAAATGCCGTGTGAACAATTCACACCTTACGACACGCAATTTCGGCACCTTTACCCTTTAAATCGATGACATGAAGAGAACCCTGGAACAACTGGTCAGACCCAATATTTGGACGTTAACGCCACATGACAGCATGCGGAGCGACCATGACGGCAGCGAGGCAAACATCTTTTTGGATGCCAACGAAAATCCTTACAACAAGCCGCTTAACCGATATCCCGACCCACTGCAAAGGGAATTGAAAGAAAAGCTGAGTCAAATTAAGCAAGTGCCGGCCGGAAACATCTTTCTGAGTAACGGATGTGATGAAGCCATCGATTTGGTTTACCGCATTTTCTGCGAGCCAAAACAAGACAACGTTGTTGCCATCGAACCAACATACGGCATGTACAAGGTGTGCGCAGACATCAACAACACGACCTACAAACCCGTGCTGCTGGATGAATGTTTCCAGCTGTCGGCCAACAAATTGCTGGCTGCATGCGATGCGTCAACAAAGGTAATCTGGCTATGCAGCCCCAACAACCCCACGGGCAACGACCTTCATAGAGATGCCATCACGGAAATCGTCCAACGGTTTGACGGCATCGTAGTGCTGGACGAAGCCTACAGTGACTTCTCTTCCCAGAAATCATTCCGCACCGAACTAACCTCCTACCCCAACCTCATCATACTCAACACCATGAGTCTGGCGTGGGGATGTGCGGGCATCCGACTGGGAATGGCATTCGCAAGCGAAGAAATCGTCAACCTATTTAATAAGGTGAAACAGCCCTACAACATCAGTTCGCTCACGCAAGAGCAAGCACTCAAGTCGCTGCAAGGCACCTTTGAGGTAGAAAAATGGGTCACCACCCTGCTGCAAGAAAGGCGAAGAATGGTGCAGGCCTTTGCCGTTCTGCCACAGTGCGTGAAGGTGTACCCTACCGCGGCCAACTTCTTTCTGGCCAAGATGGAAGATGCCCAAGCCACCTATCAATACCTGTTGGACAAAGGTATTGTGGTATGCCACAGTAGCCAGGTGGCACTATGCCACGATTGTTTGCGGGTGACCATCGGCACGAAGACCGAAAACAACGAACTGTTGGCGGCCTTGCGACAATGCTGAAACAACGCGCGGCAACGCAATAATCAACTAACTATTGCGTTATCAGACCAATGATGAAATTGAGAACCGTTGTAATCAGTCTGTTGCTGCTATGCGCAATGGCAGCACAAGCCCAATCATTCACCCTGCAGGGAAGAGTGGTTGACGAGCAACTCAATCCCGTGGAGCTGGCCACCGTGTCGTGTCTGCAACAGAGCAAAGCCACTGTGACCTCACTCAAAGGCGAGTTCAGCATGCAACTGATGTCGGCCGACTCGGTAGTTATCCGGTTTTCCATGATTGGCTACAAAACCAAGCAGCGCGTGCTGCGCCATCCGCGAGGCAAGCAAACGTTGCAAATCGTGTTGAACAGCGACGACCAGATGCTGGGTGAAGTGAAGGTGATGGGCGAGAAAATTCAGACCGGACAAACGCAAAACCTGAAGACAGAACATGCCAAAACCTTGCCTTCGGTGACGGGAAACGGCGTGGAAGAGCTCATACAATCGCAAGCCGGCGTGTCCTCGCACAACGAACTGTCATCACAATACAACGTAAGAGGGGGTGCTTTTGACGAGAACAGCGTGTACATCAACAACATAGAGATATACAGACCTTTCTTGGTAAGGTCGGGACAGCAAGAGGGATTGTCGGTCATCAATCCCGACATGGTGGAGAAAATTGGTTTTTCAACCGGCGGATTCGAGGCCAAATACGGCGACAAAATGTCGTCGGCCCTCGACATCACCTACCGGCAACCCAAACCTTTTGAAGCCAACGTGTCTGCCAGTTTGTTGGGAGCCAGTGCGTTCGTAGGTTTCAGAACCAAAACGGTGGCATGGAGCAACGGCCTGAGATACAAGACCAACAAATATCTGTTGGGGTCGCTGGAGACCGAGGGAGAATACAAACCCGATTTCTTAGACTATCAAACCTACCTGGTTTATACGCCGAACAAGCGTTGGAAACTGTCGTTCATCGGCAACCTATCGGACAATCACTACCTGTTTACGCCACAAAACAGGGAAACGGCTTTCGGTACATTGCAAAACGTTAAGTCGTTCAAAGTATATTTTGACGGGCATGAAAAGGATCGGTTCAACACCTATTTCGGGTCAATCGACTTGACACGCAACTTCGGTGACTCCACGTCAGTGTCACTCTTAGCCTCGGCTTTCTCGACCAACGAACGTGAAAAATATGACATCCAGGGACAATACTGGCTCACACAAACCGAGACAAGTGAGAACTTGGGCGTTGGAACCTACTTTCAACATGCGCGCAACTACTTGAAAGCCCATGTGGAGAACGTAAAGTTGATGGCCAAACACACATCCAAGCGACATCAGGTGGAAGGCGGATTGACATTCAAGTTTGAACACATCCAAGAGCAAGCTGCCGAATATGAGATGCGGGATTCAAGCGGATACAGCATCCCACACACGGGAAAAGACCTGTACATGATTTACTCTCTGCGTGCCAAAAACGAACTGAACGCCCGGCGCATCGAGGCATATCTGCAAGACACCTATCGGTTTGGCAACCGCAACGGCAACACACACTACACCTTGAACTATGGGGTGCGCATGAGCAGATGGAGCTTCAACAAAGAATTGGTGGTGAGTCCGCGCGCCTCACTGGGCATCATTCCTGCCTTTAACGAGAACATGACCTTTCGCTTGGCGGCCGGATTGTACTATCAAACGCCTTTCTACAAAGAGATAAGAGACACCACAACCGTCAACGGAACGACGTACGCACGGCTGAACGAGAAGGCGAAGAGCCAACGTTCTATCCACCTAATCACCGCCATGGACTACCGGTTCAGAATGAACAAGCGGCCATTCAAGTTCACTGCCGAAGCCTACTTCAAGGCATTGGGCAACCTGGTGCCATACAGTGTGAACAACGTCAAGGTGGTATATTATGGCGACAACATGGGGTCGGGACATGCCTTGGGGCTGGATATGAAGCTGTATGGCGAGTTTGTGCCTGGAACTGATTCGTGGATAAGCCTCTCCGTGATGGACACGAAGATGAAACTCAATGGCAAGACCATTCCCATGCCTACCGACCAGCGGTACGCCGTGAACCTGTTCTTCACCGATTACTTCCCCGGAACCGACCGATGGAAGATGTCATTAAAGCTGGCTTTTGCCGACGGTCTTCCCTTTGCAGCCCCGCACCGCGAATTGGAACGCAACTCATTTCGCGCATCTGCGTACAGACGAGTGGACTTAGGGATGAGTTACCGACTACTGAACAATGACGACCGTCGTTCTAAATCCATCTTCAAGAACATTTGGTTGGGCATTGACGCGCTGAACCTCTTCGGCATCAGTAACGTCAATTCATATTATTGGATTACGGATGTGACGAACCAACAATACGCCGTTCCCAATTATCTGACCGGTCGATTGATTAACGGAAAGGTTATACTCGAATTCTGACAGTCGCCATCACGCAGCCATCTGCAAAACACATCATGGAAATGAATACGATAAACAGAGCACTGATAGGCATTTGTCTTTTGCTGACAGCAAGCATTTGCACTGCACAAAAGAACGAGATTTACAAAAAATCGATTGCTTCCTTGCAAGTGGTTGCAGGGGAAGATTGGCTCTCACCCCCCATCACTCAGTTGAATGGTGAGCCGATAACCATCGCGTTTGACGACCTCACCCACGAATATCACCGCTATACTTACACCATTGAACATTGCGAAGCCGACTGGAGCACCACCACACAGTTGTTCGCAAGCGATTATCTGGATGGCTTCGCAGAGGGGAATACCATCGATGACGTGCAAAAATCAATCAACACGAAAACGCTCTACACCCACTATCGGCTGCAAATACCCAACGAAAGATGCAGGCTGAAGATGAGCGGGAACTATCGTCTCACGGTCTTCGACGAAAACAACGACAATGAGAAAATCCTGTCTGCGTGCTTCATGGTCGTGGAACCTCTCGCCAACATCCGACTTGAGGTGGTGACCAACACAGACATTGACATCAACGGAACGCATCAGCAGGTGAACATGGAGGTAAACTACGGCAGGCTGCAAGTAACCGATCCGGCAACCCAAATCAAGACCATCGTACTGCAAAACGGTCGGTGGAACAAAGAACGGTTCAACATCAAACCGCAATACGTCATGCCCGACGCCTTGAAATGGGTACACAACAAGCAACTGATTTTTGACGGAGGCAACGAATACCGAAAGTTTGAAATGCTGGACGTGAACCATACGACCATGGGATTGGAATCCGTTAACTGGGACGGAAACGATTATCACGCATACGTTTGGACCGATGAGCCTCGCCCAAATTATGTTTACGATGAGGATGCCGACGGGGCATTCTACATCCGCAACAGCGACAATGAGGAAAACAACACCAGCTCTGATTATCTCATCGTGCATTTCAAGTTGCGGGCACCCAGGCAGAACGGGGACGTATATCTCAACGCAACTTGGACCAACGACCAACTGACGCCGGAATACAAGATGCACTACAACGAGCAGGACGGCGTTTACGAGGCGGCAGTGCTGTTGAAACAGGGCTACTACTCGTACCAGTATGTGGTTGCAAAGCCAGACGGAACGACCGTTCCGGTAAGCACTGAGGGGTCGTTCTATCAAACGGAAAACAAGTACCAGGCACTACTCTACTATCGAGGAACTGGTGAACGTACCGACCGGTTGGTGGGAGCCACACACTGACAATCATGCACATTTTTGCCATACAAATCAAAAAAGTATGGCAGACTCATACATCTGCCATACTTTCCTGATTGATGTTACCGCTACTAAAGCAAGGACTTGAACTTCACATCGAGATTTGACTTTGAAGCTGCCCCAACGAATTTGTCCACCAACTCTCCGCCCTTGAAGAAGAGGATGGTAGGAATGTTGCGCACGCCAAACTGCATGGCTAAGTCATCATTCTCCTCTACGTCACACTTACCAACGACAATTTTTCCATCATAGTCGTTTGCCAATTCAGAGATGACAGGCCCCACCATGCGACAGGGTCCGCACCATGTAGCCCAAAAATCCACCACCAATGGCAGGTCGCCATTCTTGTAACTCTCGAAATTCTCAGTTGTAATTTTAACTTCCATTTTTTATTTTATGTTTATGTTTGTTTATGAAAGAGACAAATGATTGTCATGAATCATGCAAATATCATTCCGAATTAATTCACCAGATAGTTCATGTTGGGATTTCCTTCAATATATCTGATTAGGTCATGATGCAGACTGATTCCGTGAAGCCCAGAATGAAGCATGACACTGGTATGATGCTTCTTATCCATTACTTGGAAGCAGAGCTGCGTGTTGCCCTCCGAATCTTGCAGCATGGAAATGATGTCGTTCACCACCTCTTCATCCATGGCCCCGCTGTCCACGACAATGGTCAGCTTGTGTATCTGTTTGTCTCTTACCGTTTGCAAGTATTGTACATCGTTGATGCGAAAATCGTAGTAGTTGCTGTCGCGGTATCGCTGCGTGCACTTACCGGTAAGATAAATGGTACTGCCCACTACCATCATGCCTTTCCACTTTCCCCATTCCTCTCCAAAGAAGGGTATCTCGCCTGTTCCACTGAAGTCTTCTATCGTCACGAATCCACAAGGCTTTCCCGTTTTCGTGAATTTGTCTTTCACCGCAGTAATCATACCTCCGAAGACCACGTCTGCCTTCTTGGCCAACTCTTCGTTGTCACCAAGCTCAGTGCACGACGTGTTGCACATACTCTTCAACACCACACTGAATTCGTCAAGCGGATGAGCCGAAAGATAGATTCCCACCAGCTCATGCTCGCGGTTGAGTTTTTCTATGTTGCTCCACAACTCTGGTTTAGGAATGGGTGGCGTGGCAATCTCTACGGCGTCATCACCTCCAAACAGCGAATGTTCTATTTCTGATTTCTTGTTTTGGTAGAGCTGCCCATAGCGCACGAGCGTGTCGATGAACAGTTCTCCTTTGTTGTTGGCCGTGAAGTAACTCTCTCGCGGAATGCCGAAGCTGTCGAATCCGCCACTGAGTGCCAAGCTCTCGAAGGCCTTGCGGTTGACCTGAGTAAAGTCTACCCGCTGCGTGAAATCAAAGATGTCTTGGTACAGTCCATGAGCCTCACGTTCTTGGATGATGGCGGCAGCGGCGGCATCGCCCATACCCTTGATGGCTGCAAGTCCAAAGCGTATTTCCCCCTTGTGGTTCACGCCAAACTTCTGATAGCTCTCGTTGACATCGGGTCCCAGCGTGGCTATGCGCAGCGACTTGCACTCGTCCATCAGCTTGGATATTTCCGTTATCTGGTCCTTGCGGCGACTCATGATGGCCGCCATGAACTCTGCGGGATAGTGAGCCTTGAGATATGCCGTTTGAAAGGCCACCCACGAATAGCAGGCCGCATGCGACTTGTTGAAGGCATAGGACGCGAACTTCTCCCAGTCGGCCCATATCTTGTCCAGCACGTTCTCATCATATCCGTTCTTCTTGCCGCCTTCGATAAACTTAGGTTTCATGGCATCCACTATCGCCTTTTTCTTCTTACCCATGGCCTTACGCAGGGCGTCACTCTCACCACGCGTGAAATTGGCCAGCAAACGCGAGAGCAACATCACCTGCTCTTGATAAACGGTGATGCCATAGGTATCTTTCAAATACCGCTCCATCACGGGAATGGGATATGTAATCTCCTCCTCACCTTTCTTACGAGCGATGAACGACGGAATGTTGTCCATGGGACCGGGGCGGTAGAGGGCGTTCATGGCGATGAGATCTTCAAACTTCGTCGGACACAACTGGCGCAGATAGTTCTGCATGCCGGCCGACTCAAACTGGAACGTGCCGATGGTTCGCCCCTCCTGGTAAAGCTTGTAAGTCAATTCATCGTCAATGGGAATCTTGTCAAGGTCGATGTCTATGTTCTGTGTCAGCTTCACATTTCTCACCGCTTCCTTCAACTCAGACAGGGTCTTCAGCCCCAAGAAGTCCATCTTGATCAGTCCCGTCTCCTCTATCACATGCCCATCATACTGCGTGCAATTGGTCTTTTCGTTCTTAAAGTCAGGGTCATCCGCCGTTGACACGGGAACCCAGTCGCTGATGGGGTCCCGACAGATGATGAAACCACAGGCATGGATGCCCGTTCCCCTCACCGTTCCCTCCAGCATCTTGGCATACTTGATGGTGTTACTCTCGCGTATGTCAGCGGAGGCTTCGGCCATCTGTAACGCCGGCGTGCACTTAATGGCGTTGGTAAGGTTCATCTTCAACTTGTCAGGAAGCCTGTCGGGAATGGCCTTGCACAAAGCGTTGGAACGTTCCAGCGGCAGTTTCTCCACCCGAGCCACGTCCTTTATGGAGTTCTTGGTCGCCATGCTGCTGTAAGTGATGATGTGCGCGCAGTTCTCGTGTCCATACTTGTCCATCACCCATTTCAGCACCTTCCCCCGGCCATCGTCATCAAAGTCGGTGTCGATATCAGGCAACGAGATACGGTCAGGGTTCAAGAAACGCTCGAAAAGCAAGTCGTATTTCAGTGGATCAATCTTCGTGATGCCCAAGCAGTAGGCCACAACCGATCCGGCAGCCGACCCACGTCCCGGTCCAACCATCACGCCCAATTCCTCTCGGGCCGCGCGGATGAAGTCGGATACTATCAAGAAATAACCCGGAAAGCCCATGGTCTTCATCACATGAAGCTCAAAGCGTATACGGTCATCCACCTCCTTGGGCAAGGGGTCGCCGTACAACGTCCTGGCGCCCCGGTAGGAAAGATGCTGCAAATAGTCGGCCTCAAACTTGATGCGATACATCTTCTCGTAGCCGCCGAGATGGTCTACCCGCTTCTGCGCATCTTCCTCCGACATGGGATTCTCACCATTCTCATCGCTGGTAAACTCCCTCCGGAGCTCCTCTTCCGTAAATTTCCGCTTCCACTCCTCCAGCTTTCCGAACGATTCGGGTATGGGAAAGTTGGGCATGATGGGGTCGTGGTTGATGGAATAGGTCTCCACCTTATCAAGAATCTCAATGGTATTCGCCATCGTCTCTGGCACATCGCCGAAGACCTCGTTCATCTCTTCGCGGGTCTTGAACCACTCTTGTTTGGAATAGAGCATGCGCGTGGGGTCGTCAAGGTCTTTCCCCGTAGAGAGACACAGCAGGTGATCGTGGGCCTCGGCGTTCTCTTTGTCCACGAAGTGAACGTCATTGGTGCACACCACCTTGATACCATACTCCTTGGCCAGGCTGAAAATCACTTGATTGGCTCGCTGCTGCAAGGGATAGGCCTCACGGTTGGCGCGAATCGAGGGATCTTTCACCTCGTGGCGTTGTATCTCCAGGTAGTAATCGTCACCAAAAACCCCCTTGTACCACTCCACCGCTTCCCTGGCTCCAGCCATGTCGCCGGCAATGATTTTGCGTGGCACCTCGCCGGCCAGGCAAGCCGAACAAACAATGAGGTCTTCATGATATTTCTCCAATTCCTCACGGTCGGTACGCGGCCGCATGTAATAACCCTCCTCCCAAGCATGGCTCACCAGCTTGATGAGGTTTTTGTAGCCGCGGTAGTTTTTAGCCAACACGATGAGGTGATAACCGCTCATGTCGCCCATGTCCTTGACCTTGTCGAACCTACTGCGGCGAGCCACATACATCTCACAGCCGAAGATGGGCTTGAAGGGCTGCTTCCCCTCGGCCTTCAACTGCTTGTTAACCGTGTTGGCATAGTCGAAAAATTCCTTGATGCCGAACATGTTTCCATGGTCGGTGATGGCCAGTCCTCTCATCCCGTCGGCAACAGCCTTGTCAACGAGCCGCTTCACGGGCGACTGACCGTCAAGAATGGAATAATAGGTATGTACGTGTAGGTGGACGAAATCGTTCATGAGCTTACTTAATTTGGAGTGTAAAGATACTCAATATGCTCGACACGGCCAAAGAATGATTGTAAAAGTTTGTGCGGTTTCCAAAAAACAATTATCTTTGCACAAACTTCTAATCGGTTTTCATACTATGATTAAAAGAATCAAGAAACTGAAGAAAATCCGTATACATCGCGAAGGAACAGACACCCTGATCTGGGGTTTCATCGTCATTGCGGCCATCGCATTGACGTTATGGCGATCGTACGAGACGAAGATTCCATTCTACACCTTCATGGTTATCTTCGGAACGATATATTGCTTGGTCATCAACTTCTTTCAATGTCCCACTCGCTATTTTCCATCTGAGGATACCGACGGGATCGTTGTGGCTCCTGCAGACGGCAAGATAGTGGTGATCGAGGAGGTGGAAGAGAACAAGTACTTTCACGAGAAGCGCATCATGATTTCGGTCTTCATGAGCCTGTTCAACGTTCACGCCAACTGGTTTCCCGTTGACGGCAAGGTGAAACTGGTTCATCACCAAAACGGCAACTACCACAAGGCATGGCTGCCAAAAGCCAGCGAGGAGAATGAACACAGCGACGTCATCATCACTACGCCCGACGGTGTGGACATTCTCTGCCGGCAAATCGCCGGAGCCATGGCCAGACGCATCGTCACCTACGCCAAGGAAGGTGAAGACTGCTATATCGACGAGCACCTGGGCTTCATCAAATTTGGTTCGCGCGTGGACGTATACCTGCCTCTTGGAACTGAAGTGTGCGTGAAAATGGGACAAAAAACAACAGGCGACCATACCATCATCGCAAAACTGAAATAAAACAAAGCGGGGACGGCAATTCGGATGACAATCGTCACATACACCCCCATGCCGAGCCTCCACGACACAAATGAGCAACTTCATCAAAAGGAACATACCCAACACACTGACTTGCTGCAACCTCATCTCGGGCTGCATCGCAACTTGTTTCGCCTTTACCGGTGACGCCAAAATGGCTTTAGCATGCATACTCACCGGAGCCGTATTCGACTTTTTTGACGGCATGTCGGCACGCCTTCTCAAGGTATCATCGCCCATCGGAAAAGAACTGGACTCGCTGGCCGACTGCGTTACCTTTGGCGTAGCACCGTCCACCATGGTTTTCTATGAGCTTACGGTCATCGACTACCCCTCGTTTCTCACCGATTCGGGAGCGTTTTCCTTCGACCCTTACCGTACGTTCATTCCCTATCTGGCCTTCCTCATGGCTGCATTCTCGGCGTTAAGGCTCGCAAAATTCAATCTTGACACACGTCAAACCAATTCTTTCATTGGGCTTCCCACACCGGCTAATGCCCTGTTCTGGGGATCACTCATCGTCACAAACCCAACCTGGCTCGAAAACAATACCGGATCTCTGGCATTCGTCCTGATACTGACGTTCTTGAGTTGTTATCTATTGGTCAGCGAGATTCCCATGTTCGCCCTTAAATTCAAAAACTTTAAATGGCAGGGCAACGCCATCCGACACAGTTTCATCATCTTCACCGCCGTTGTGCTTGTAACGTTTGGCGTGTTGAAAGGCTGGTGGATTGTCATTGCATGCTACTTCCTCATATCCTTGGGATTGTTAGTGACAGGTAGGTCAAAAATCACCAAGATGAATCACGACAAAGAACAGAAACTATGATATTCAAAATAATTTTTATCATATTCCTCATCGGCTTGCTGGTGGTAGGCTTTTCCGCAGCAAAGTTTATCAGCATTTTCCGCGAAGGTGCCAGACAATTCAGAGAGCAGGCCAAAGGGTCAGCTCAGCGGCAACAGCACCGTAGAAGCACCACCCAAACGGTGGTAGACCATCGGGATGTTGACGAAATAAACAAAAAAATCTTCAAAAAAGACGAAGGCGAATACGTTGAATTTGAAGAAGAACCCGTAGAAACGAAAAACAAAAAATAAGCAGGAGCGACCATCATTTGTTCCATCCCGCAACCGCGACGGAATGAAACCAAGCCAGCAGGCACTCATTCGGCCGACAAACATCTCATCAGGACTTGCCCTGAATTTTCTTAACAACCAACCTCTCCATATTTCGCGTATTTGCAACTGACCTGACCGCATGGCGCAAATACGCCCAAGACGAACACTTTCGTATCACGTTACTATACAAACAATTACAGCCTTCCTGCATCGCAACGCATCCATTTTTCTTTTTTTCTCGCTCCAAAAGCATGGCTTTAAGCGTGCAATCTGTATGCCTTTGCCAGACAAGAACATGTAAATAGGGCATCAAGATGACGCTTATACGCACGCAATCTAAATGCCCTAACAGCAAATTACACTTTTCCGTGCGAGCCAATCTCTTGTTTGCTTCCTCCCTGCCTGTTGTTTTTTTCCAGATTGTAAGTTTCAAGATGCCGTTTTAAGGGCATAAAACAGGGAAAATATTCAACAAAACCGTAGAGGCGTGATTGAGCAGGTTTCATCGAAACATGGGAACGTGATGACAAGTTGAGAAGCCACCGATTTATCACACCCCTACCGTTATGTCATTTTCCACCTGCCTAATTGTGCACCAAAGTGCCGATGGGTTCGCCTTCCAGCACCTTCTTCAGGTTGCCAACCACATCCATGTTGAACACGTAGACCGGCAGGTTGTTTTCCTTGCACATGGCCGTTGCGGTGAGATCCATCACCTTCAAATGGCGGTTATACACCTCGTCAAAGGTGATGTCGTCAAACTTCGTAGCCGTGGGGTCTTTCTCTGGGTCGGCCGTGTACACACCGTCAACGCGCGTACCTTTGAGCATGACGTCGGCTTCAATCTCGATACCACGCAGCGAACTGCCTGTGTCTGTGGTGAAATAGGGCGAACCCGTGCCGCACGAAAAGATACAAACCTGTCCGTTTTCCATCGCCTCAATGGCCTTCCATTTATTGTAATACTCACCGATAGGCTCCATGCGAATGGCTGTCATCACCTTGTTTTTAACGCCAATCGCACCCAGTGCGGAACTCAACGCTAAGGAGTTGATGACCGTGGCGCACATACCCATCTGGTCACCCTTCACGCGGTCAAAGCCTTTCTGCGACCCGCTCAGTCCTCTGAAAATGTTTCCGCCACCGATGACGATGCTTACCTGCACGCCCATGTCGTGCACTTCCTTGATTTGTTGGGCATAGTCGGCGAGCCGATTGGGGTCGATTCCATAATTCTGACTGCCCATCAGGCTTTCTCCACTCAACTTCAAGAGTA
Source organism: uncultured Prevotella sp. (assembly GCA_946998205.1). Lineage (GTDB taxonomy): Bacteria > Bacteroidota > Bacteroidia > Bacteroidales > Bacteroidaceae > Prevotella. The sequence continues at coordinate 87,371 of CAMPYJ010000004.1, forward strand.
TACGTTTAAACTTTACCATATTGATTATAAATGTTCGGTTGATTGATTCTGTTTAATATAAACTCCACCTCTTTAAGATAGTAGCCTCGCATGTGTCCATCAGTATCCCTCAACACCAGTCGGCCATCGGGCTCCACCGTCACGATGGAAGCCTGGAAACAGCCCTCACGGTCGCGATAAGGATGCACGCCCTCCCGCCGATACAGCGCGGCATGATACTGGTTTGAGATGTCATCGAATGCGCCTTCTTCCAAGCGATTGTAATATTGCTCGAATGCGTTGATGAGTTGATGGAGCAACTTGTCGCGGTCCAACTCATGTCCCACAATCTGCACTAAGGACACAGGATTGGGCGCATCGCTCTCAAACACCGTCTGATTGACGTTGAGACCCACCCCATAGACACAGTGGCGAATCATTTGTGCGTGTACGCTCAACTCGATGAGCGTGCCACTCAGTTTGCAGTCTTTCCAGTAGATGTCATTCGGCCATTTAAGGGTAATGCCGTCAGCATATTCGTCTAAAACGGCTTTGATGGACAAAGCACCGGCCATTGACAAAAAGAATTGACTTTTTACAGGCAGCTTTTGGGGATGAACCAGCAAGGAATACAGCAGATTTTTCCCCTTTTGACTTTCCCAACCATTCTGCCCTTGTCCCTTACCGCTCGTCTGATAATCGGCGTGTACGACCACCATCTCTTCGTTGAAACAATCAGCGTGTTCGCAAAGGTACACATTGGTAGAATCTACCTCATTGAGTTTGACCAGTTTGATACGCATTATAAGCTATAGCAATACAGGGTTGAAAGCATCTTCGAGGTGTTCGATTTGCATGTTCCCGGCCGACAATCCCACGATGGAAACGACATCGAAGCGCAGCTCCTCATGTATGTCAAACATCTTTACATAAGCATCGGCCGCAATGCCGAGATTCCTCATCTTCTTCTCATCAACGGCATCGGAGGGCAAGGCGACCTCGCCCGAACGGCGTGTCTTCACCTCGACAAAAACACAGGTAACGCCATCGGGCGACAAGGCGATGATGTCGATCTCGAACTTGCCGTGCCGCCAGCCACGCTCGCGGATGGTATATCCTTGATCGTGCAGGTAAGCGACGGCTGTATCCTCACCCCATTTTCCAAAATCATTGTGCGTTGCCATGTTCTGATGTTTCGTGATGACGTGTTGCAAAAATACGGTTTTTATTCCACACATCAAAAAGAATGTCGTAAATTTGCAACCATGAAAACAGACACTGCCATGACAGACGACGAACAACGCAAACAAGACGAACAGTTTATGCAAAAGGCACTGGCAGAGGCTCATGCCGCCTACGATGAAGGTGAAGTACCCATTGGTGCCGTTGTTGTGTGCCAAGGTCGCATCATCGCGCGGGCACACAACCAGACAGAAACCCTGAACGACGTCACGGCGCATGCGGAGATGTTGGCCATCACAGCTGCGGCGGCTCAACTTGGCGGCAAATATCTGCCCCAATGCACCCTCTACGTCACCGTTGAGCCTTGTCCGATGTGCGCTGGCGCCATGGGCTGGGCGCAGGTTTCACGCATCGTGTATGGTGCCGGTGATGAGAAACGGGGCTACCGGAGGTATGCGCCAAACGTGTTGCATACCAAGGCCACGGTCACGGGTGGTGTGCTGGAAGAAGAATGCAGGCAGCTGATGCAACAGTTTTTCAAAGCAAAACGATAAGTCATTGCAAGGTTGAGCTGCCTCAAAGCCGTTTCAACAGGAGGATTGGAGCGGGTTCAACAGGAGGATGAGTGATTTCAGCAGAGGGATTGAAGCGGTTGGCTATAAAGACAAATCCTCCTACTCGGACTAATCCGAGCAAGAGGATTGATGTGTATGATTCTTGTTTCCCAGCAGACGCATGCACGTCGTTTCTGGGAAAGAGATTATTTTCGAGCGCCTTATTTCACCAAGACGACGAGATACTTGCTGGTACTCCAGAAGATTTCCGGATTAGTGATTCGAAGCACATACTGCTTGTTGGCATCACGCTGCAACACATAACTGCTGGACGGGTGCATGGTGAGAATCTTCGCCGACTTGGAGTACAACTTGATTTCCTTATCCACGCGGATGTCAATCTTGGTGAAATAATCCTTGTTGAAGTTGGCCTGCAACACTTTATCTCCCTCGATGATTCGCTGTTCTTTCAGTTCTTTCCGGGTACCAAACACAAACCAAGCGGTGTTGAGCTGCCTGTCCTGACTGTTGATCACCTGCGATTTCTGCGAACTCTCCGTTGCCAAATTGCTGACACTGGTGTTCAGGTTGTTGATGGTTTCATCCAACTCGGAGATGTGAATATCCTTCGCATCCAGTTCAGTGCGCATTTGCTGAAGCTGTTTGTCTTTTTCTTCCAACTGAGCCGTCAGGTTATCCACCGCTTTCTTTAAGGCGTCCCCTTTCAAGGAGCTTTGCCTAAGCTGGTTGCGGAGCTTGACTATCAGTTCGCGGTTACGCTTCATGGCAGACGCGATGAACTGAATGTCCTCACGAATCTGCTGCCCCTTGCTGGCGCCCTCGCCTTCCTTGGCGATGGTTACCCTGTCTTCGGCTTCATTAATTTCCTTGAACCCCTCCTGGATGTCATTGAGCGTACTCATCATGTCATTGATTTCATTGTCTTTCTGACTGATGATTTGTTGTAAAGAGTCAGCTTGGGATGCGTTTTCCAAATCGCTGTTTTTCTTATTGTTCTGACATCCAAAGCATGTGAAAGTAAAGACGGCAATGGCGGTCAGGCTTAAAAACTTTTTCATATTCGTTCTGTTTTAAGTTTCTTATTCTTACTGTTTCCACCCACGACAATGACGATTTCTCCGCGGGGTGGGATTTCCTTAAAATGACGTATCACCTCTTCAAGAGTGCCACGAACATGCTCTTCGTGCAGTTTGGATATCTCACGAGCCACACTCACGGTGCGGTCGGGGCCGAAAACGTCGGCAAACTGCTGTAATGTCTTCAGCAAACGATAGGGAGATTCGTAGAAAATCATCGTCCTACGCTCTTCTTTGAGAGCCTCCAACTGCGTCTGTCGACCTTTTTTCTGCGGCAAGAAGCCCTCGAAACAGAAGCGGTCACACGGCAAACCGGATGAGACGACAGCCGGAATGCAAGCGGTGGCTCCAGGCAGTGTTTGCACCGTAACGCCTGCTTTTGCAGCCTCGCGCGCCAGAAAAAAGCCCGGGTCGCTGATGCCTGGCGTGCCCGCATCGCTGACGAGCGCTATGCTCTGGCCCGCTTTCAACCGTTCTACGATGCCGGCGGAAGTGCCATGTTCATTAAACTTATGGTGTGACAGCAAGTGATTCTGAATGTCATAATGCTTCAACAGCTTGCCCGAAGTCCTGGTGTCTTCCGCCAACACCAGATCCACCTCCTTGAGAATGCGAATGGCTCGCATCGTCATGTCTTCCATATTTCCCACTGGGGTGGGCACAATGTACAATATCCCCATATTGTACGCAAATATAGTTAAATAATCAAGACGAGCAAAAAAACCGTCAATTTCTTTGCAATTTTTAATTCATCTTCGTATTTTTGCATCAACATGATGGAATATTTGACAGGCGAATCACATCGCCCAGGAAGAATTGAAGTGATATGTGGCTCTATGTTCTCGGGCAAGACCGAAGAGCTGATTAGACGCATGAGACGAGCCAGCTTTGCCAAACAGCGCGTTGAGATATTCAAACCCGCAATAGACACCCGCTATTCCGAGGAGAATGTGGTGAGCCATGACCGGCACGCCATCCTGTCTACTCCCGTTGATTCTTCGTCAAGTATTCTGTTGTTGTCTTCCGACGCGGATGTCGTGGGCATCGATGAAGCCCAGTTTTTTGACAACGAGCTTGTCAAGGTTTGCAACGAATTGGCAAATAAGGGAGTGCGCGTCATCATCGCAGGACTTGACATGGACTTCCAAGGGAGGCCTTTCGGCCCCATTCCCAGCTTGTGCGCCATCGCTGACGAGGTGTCGAAGGTGCATGCCATCTGCGTGAAATGCGGCGCCTTGGCTTACATCAGCCACCGACTGGTTCATAACGACAAGCGCGTTTTGCTGGGCGAAAAGCTCACCTACGAGCCACTCTGCCGGGAATGTTATCAAAAGGTCTTGCGGCAAGAGCAATCCGTTTCAACCGTTCCCCAACAGGAAGAAGAGCAGAAATAACACGCTCCAATCTACGAAAATATGAAAAGACAAGAAATCACCTTTGACAGATTCATACGCATAGTCTCCATCCTGCTGTTGGTATTCTTCGTGCTGTATCTCGTCAACTATCTGAGTGGTGTGCTCTTACCTTTCTTCGTAGCTTGGCTCTTTGCCTATCTACTGTATCCTCTTGTAAAGTTTGTACAATATAAGATGCATGTCAAGATTCGCGTTGTCGCCATTATCTTGACCATGTTAGCCGTCGCTGTGGTGATTGGCGGACTGGTATATGCCATCATTCCACCGATGATTGAACAGTTTGGCAAGCTCAACGACATCCTCAACAACTGGATTAACCAAACCACGCACAGCAGCGACCTGGGCTCTTACATCTCACACTGGATTACCAGAAACCGAGCTGAAATAGAAAGATTCATGAAGAGTAAGGATTTCAGCGACATCCTTCAAGCGGAAATGCCCAAGGTATTCAGCCTGGTTGGACAAACGGCCAGCATCGTCATCAGCATCATCGCATCGCTGATTACCTTATTATATACCTTCTTCATCTTACAAGACTATGAGTTCTTGACCAACAACTGGATTCGCATCTTCCCGAAGAAGAACCGTCCTTTTTGGGAAGAATTGATGAAAGCCGTGGAAAGAGAGCTCAACAATTACATCAGAGGACAAGGACTGGTCTCACTCTTCTTAGGCATTCTCTTCGGCATAGGTCTCTCCATCATCGACTTCCCAATGGCCATTGCGTTGGGCATCATCATGGGAATCATGAACCTTGTGCCCTACCTCCACACATTAGCATTGGTTCCAATGGTCTTTCTGTCCATGCTGAAAGCTGCTGACACAGGACAAAATTTCTGGATTGTCTTTGGGTTAGCCATGCTCGTGTTCTTTATAGTTCAGGTGATTAGTGACACCATCCTCACGCCTAAAATCATGGGAAAAGCCATGAACCTCAATCCCGCCATTCTGCTTTTGTCCCTGTCTGTATGGGGAACGCTGCTTGGATTCATCGGCCTGATCATCGCTCTTCCATTGACAACCCTGCTCATTACTTATTGGAAGAAATACGTGACGCGTGAGAAAAAACAGGACGAGACAACTCAAGAACAAACGCTTGAGCGAGAAGAGCAAGGATAAGTGGCTGAGAAACGCAGGGCGAACCTACCGTCTTTCCTGTCCATCAACATCCGTAATCAACTATTTCAGCGTGATGATGTCGCTCCAACGCGTGGTTGGATTCTTGCTTCTGAAGTCGTGCCGAATGGCATCCGTGAAAGCTATGTGGTGGCCTTGCTTATCTTTTTCCTGGTATTGCTGGGCTCCTAAGACCACTAGTTCAGAGCCGCCCAGCTTGTTCAGGCGGTCTATCACCTGATCAAGCCGCATCTGTTTTTCCATCTTGTCGCGGTTATAATCGATGAAATTGGTCTGAACGGCACCATCGGGCATGATGCCCATCACCACCACTCCCGCCTTTTTGTACTGCAAACCAGGCACGAAGATTTCCTGTAAAGCCTTTGCTGCCGCTTGTACAATCTGCTGCGTGGCGTTGGAAGGCGTTAAAAGCGTCACCTCGCGACTGTTCCAATACTGCCGCTGGTCTTCTCTAAACTGATTGGTGTGGATGAAAACACTCACCACAGATGCCATGCCATGTTGTCGTCTGAGCTTCTGCGAACAGCGCACAGCGAAGTTGGAAACATGCGTCCTGACGGTTTCAAAGTCGGATACTGTACCCGTAAAACTGCGACTGGTACAGATGCTTTTCTTTTTCGCTGGTTCCTCATTCGGAATACAGTCTTCCCCATTGAGTTCCATCCAGGTCCTCACACCGGTGACATGGAACAGCAAACGAACCCACTCCTTGGAATGATTGGCAAAGTCGTAGGCCGTTTTGTCGCCCAATTCCATAAGCTTGGGTGCGTTTCGATGTCCTATTCCCCACACCTCACCCACAGGAAACAACTGGAGAGCCTTGATGCGTTTTTCCTCCGTATCAATGATGCAACAATGATGATAGCCCTCATGTTTCTTAGCAAAGTGGCTGGCCGCCTTCGCCAGCGTCTTGGTTTTGGCCATTCCGATGCTGACGGGAAGCCCCGTATGCTTCAGAATACGCCGATGCAAGTCTTCGCCCCACTGCTTTAGTTCGTCAAAACTCATGTCGGGAAGCAAGCAAAAGCATTCGTCAATGGAATAGCGAAACATCTGTGGCGCAGCGTCTTTGATGATGATCATAACGCGCGCCGTGAGTTCTCCGTACAACTCGTAATTGCTCGAAAACACGGCAATTTCCTCACCAGGGAACTGCTCTTTCATCTGATAATAAGGCAATCCGGCCTTGATGCCTAACTGTTTGGCTTCCTTACTGCGTGCCACCACGCAACCATCGTTGTTGCTCAGCACCACAACGGGCTTGCCGTTGAGATCGGGACGGAACACCCGTTCACAACTCACATAGCAGTTGTCACAGTCGCAGATGGCGTAAAACATATTATTTTTTCCAGTTTCTAATGGTCCAAACCACCACGCCCCACACCTCGAACTTGTCCAATTCGCTGACCCTAATCGGTCGGAACGCCTGGTTGGCGGGCCGCAATTCGATATATCCCTCACGCACATGAGTCATGTCCAGATACTTGATGGTGAACTCTCCATTGATGTAAGCCACAATCACATCGTTGTGTCCAGCCTCTACCGAACGGTCTATCACGGCGATATCCCCATCGTTGATGCCGGCATCTATCATCGAGTCGCCCGACACCCGACCATAGAACGTAGCGTCGGGGTGACGGATGAAGTCACGATTGAAATCGAGAGAGTCTTGCAGATAATCACCCGCAGGACTGGGAAAGCCGGCCTTGATGCCCGGTGCCAGCTCGAGTTCTAATTGCTTGAGAAACGAACCGTTGAGTATTTTAATGCTTGACATATTTCAAAAGGCAGCTTGCCGTCTGCCATTGACGTTCTAACTTTTCTTTGTCTTAACTTTTCTTTCGTACAAAAATAGTATTATTATCCTAAAGAAAAGAATAAAATCTTCACAAAAACAGGAACAGTCCATCGTTTATCTTCACAAGCCATACCATCATGACATGCCATGATGAACGTAGGGGAAGATTCTGCATGGCCGACCCGGCAACGTGCGACACGCATGCGGCTCATCGGCAACAGACATCCGTGAAGATGAGCGCCTTGCGCAATACAGGCCGCATTCGATGACGGATAGGCGGTTAACGGTTTCGGCTTGGCGCATCCAACATAAGGGCGGTTCTATAAATTACCGCCGTAAAGTTTTTTGTATGTTGGACAGTTTACGTTTTGTCATCTTGCGGTCTCTTTTTGGTTCAATTTGTTTGTTCGTTCAGTCGTATAGCCCGCTATACTCCTTCACTCACAAACAAATTGAACACAAAAACAGCCTCGCAATCTGACAAAGCTAATTTATAGAACAGCCCATAAAAATAAATAAATGACAACGCATTTGTCCATCCCTGTTTTTTATCGTAAATTTGCCATGCTAACAACACTAACCAAATACATAACATGAGCATTTTTAAAACGTGTCTTTCCGTACTCGCACTGGTTTCTGCCATGAACGCCAGCGCACTTGACAAGCCATCCCCCGTAGATTATGTGAACCCTTTGGTGGGTACCCTGTCCAAGGTTTCCCTCTCAACGGGCAACACCTATCCGGCCATCGCCCTGCCATGGGGCATGAACTTCTGGATGCCTCAAACAGGTAAGATGGGAGACGGATGGGGCTACGTTTATACAGCCGACAAACTTCGCGGATTTAAGCAAACGCATCAACCCAGTCCATGGATTAACGACTACGGACAGTTTGCCATCATGCCCATCACCGGCAAGCCGGTATTCAATGAAGACGAACGTGCCAGTTGGTTCTCACACAAGGCCGAAGTAGCTAAACCCTATTATTATCGTGTTTATCTGGCTGACCACGACGTGGTGACAGAACTGACTCCGACAGAGCGCGCCGTCATGTTCAGGTTCACATTCCCCGAAACCAATCATTCGTATGTAGTGGTGGATGCCCTTGACCGCGGCTCGTCTGTGAAAATTATTCCTTCAGAAAACAAGATTATAGGATACACCACACGCAACAGTGGGGGCGTACCCGACAATTTCAAGAATTATTTTGTCATCAAGTTTGACAAGCCTTTCACATACAAAGCTGCAGTGGCCGATGGTCAAATCAAACAAGGTACCACCGAGGCGACGGTCAACCACGCTGGTGCCATCATCGGCTTCAAGACCAAACGAGGCGAGCAGGTGCATGCCCGCATCGCCTCTTCTTTCATCAGTCCTGAGCAAGCAGAACTCAACTTGCAGGAGCTGGGCAACCTGTCGTTCGAACAAATCAAGGAACAGGGACGACAGACCTGGAACAAGACGTTGAGCCGTATTGAGGTGGAAGATAATAATGTAGACCATCTGCGTACCTTCTACTCATGCCTTTACCGCTCTGTATTGTTCCCTCGCAGCTTCTACGAGAAAGACGCCAATGGCAAGATAGTACATTACAGTCCGTACAACGGCAAGGTGTTGCCAGGCTACATGTTTACCGACACAGGCTTCTGGGACACGTTCCGTTGTTTGTTCCCCATGCTCAACCTCGTCTATCCGTCCATGAACGTCAAGATGCAAGAGGGTTTGGTCAACGCCTATCTCGAGAGTGGCTTCCTGCCAGAGTGGGCAAGTCCCGGCCATCGCGGCTGCATGGTGGGCAACAACTCGGCGTCTGTCGTGGCCGACGCTTACCTGAAAGGGTTGCGCGGTTACGATGCTGAAACGTTGTGGAAAGCCGTGACGCATGGTGCCAATGCGGTTCACCCGAAGGTTAGCTCAACGGGTCGCTTGGGATGGGAGTATTACAACAAATTAGGTTATGTACCTTACGATGTGAAGATCAATGAGAACGTGGCTCGTACCTTGGAGTATGCCTACGATGACTGGTGCATCTATCAGTTTGGTAAGTCACTGGGTAAGTCTGAAAAAGAACTGGCTCAATACAAGAAGAACGCCATGAACTATAAGAACGTATTCGATAAGGAAACCAACTTGATGCGCGGTCGCAACCAGGACGGTAAGTTCCAGACACCGTTCAGTCCCTTGAAGTGGGGTGACGCCTTTACGGAGGGCAATTCCTGGCATTACTCTTGGTCAGTGTTCCACGACCCACAAGGCTTGATCAATCTCATGGGAGGCAAGCAAACCTTCGTTCAAATGCTCGATTCTGTCTTTAATGTTCCGCCCTTGTTCGATGACAGTTACTACGGAGGCGTCATCCATGAGATACGCGAAATGCAAATCATGAACATGGGTAACTATGCTCATGGCAACCAACCCATCCAGCACATGATTTACATGTACAACTATGCCGCACAGCCTTGGAAGGCTCAATACTGGACTCGCGAGGTGATGGACAAGCTCTACACGGCTCAAGCCGACGGCTATTGCGGTGATGAGGACAACGGACAAACCTCTGCTTGGTACGTCTTCTCGGCCATGGGTTTCTATCCCGTGTGTCCCGGTGCCAACCAGTATGTCATCGGCACACCTTATTTTGACAAGATGACCCTGCATTTGGAGAACGGCAAGACCATGACCATCACGGCGCAAAACTGTAGTCAAAGCAACAAATACATACAGTCGTTGAGCATCAACGGCATGCCTTCCACCAAGAATTTCTTCACGCACGAACAGTTGACGCAGGGCGGTAACATCCAGTATGTCATGGGTAGTACCCCCAACAAGCAGCGAGGCATCAGCGACAGTGACGCTCCTTATTCGTTCACGAAAGAGCTGACTGGAGCGAAAAATAAGAAAAGCAGGCGTCGCGAATAAGAGTGAGGGCAGCATTCATCGGTGAGCCAACTTGCAAATGAGGTGGAGCGGCCGAGAAGATTGTTTGTTGACTACCACCCTCCCTTTCATCTCTCATCCCACAGATTGAGCAGCGGTCTTACAGCACCTGATGCGCCCCACGGTGCAACATGCACAGGCGCCTCATGCCAAAAAGACGGAGCAGCTTTAATTTCAGAGTGCCGTAGAAAGGGAGTTTGGGAAGCTGGATATCACTCGCATCGCCCGTCAGCTCGTAGGTGTGCAACTGAACGTTCAACACATGGGCATAGTAAGCGCCAAAGCCTTCGCAGGCTTGAAGGGACGTGTTTTCCAACACGTTGAGATGCGCTTGCAACAGGTCTTTCCATTCGTTGCCTTGCGCCCGAGCCGTTATACCATTCTTATTATAGGTATATTGGTAAAACCCGATAGGAGTGGTACGAACACAGCGAACCTTACTCAACAACTGTGGAAGCATAAAGATGTCCTCAAATTTACGGCCAACGGGAAACTGGATGGTGTCAAACAGCGTTCGTTTAAATATTTTATTCCAGGCGAAACCATGCAGATAAGCCTTGGCTTCAAACCAATAGCGCCACACGTCGTGATAACACTTGTCGTGAAGCGTATGCGTCTCTACGCTCTTTCCATCGTCTCTGACAAACGAGTACTCCAGCAAATCGATGCCGTCATCCGCATGTAACACCTTCATCAGCGAGGGATAGAGGCCGTCATCCAGATAATCATCCGAGTCTACAAACGTCACATACCTGCCTTGGGCCACCGTCAGTCCCGTGTTTCGCGCCGCAGAGAGCCCAGCGTTGTCCTGATGAATGACGGTGACGTTCTTTTTGTTGCGGTATGTGTCACAGAGAGCAGCCGAGCCATCCGTGGCCCCATCATCCACCAAGATGATTTCCATGCCGGGCACATCCTGAGCCAACACACTCTGCACACACCTTTCAAGGGTGTGCTCTACATTGTAAACGGGAATGATTACAGACAGCAACATCTTCTTCTATCAGGCTTGGTGAATCAATTTTTGCCATTCCTGTTTTCACGTTTCAGGACAGGGGCTGAACAACAAAGTGAGTCATGCCATATCTACGACATTCCCGCTTGTACCACACCTGTCGGCGAAAGGAATAAAAGGCGGACAAACACTCCGACATCCCAAAGCACGTCTTGGGCAAATCGCGATGACATGAGCATGGGCCTCGAACCTTTCCAGACTGATGACAGACGCGCGGTTAAACCAAATTCATCATCACCCCCCCCGACACGGAACGTCACATCTGCACACCGTTCCGGAAGACTGTTTCATACGGAAATACTCCGATTCACGGTTCGATGACCTGTTCTCATTCATCGTTTGGCAAAAGTAATCAATATCCGTGACAATCAAGAAAGAAAAGGCTTATACTTCGATAACCCTCCACGGCTCGTTCATTTATAGAACCGCCAATAAGCGGAAAATGATGGTACCCGATACCATACAGACACCTGACCGCTTTGCCTTCAGCAAGTTTGGCTCGCCACAGAATACGCGCAACATATTGAAATACAATACGCTAACAAATCCACCAAGACCATCTTTCAACAGCATGCAGATTGGAGGGAAAAAGCATGCAGATTGGAGGGAAAAAGCAACGAGTTTGGAGGGTAAAGGCATGGAGATTGAAACCCATCATCCACGCGCTGGGTGATGAGGGCAACTGGCGGGAGCAAAACGACCGATGGCATACGTTGCTTGGAAGTGACAAATAATCGGCAGAGCAAAGCATAATTCATGAATTTTTCACTAACTTTGCAAGCAGATGGCACGAGCCGGAAAGGCAGCTGGCAACGGCCCACAACAAAGATTTTGAGACAGTGAAATTCAGCGAAGTAATCGGACAGGAAGACGCTCAGGCGCACCTTTTACAGCTGGTGCGCGAGAACCGCGTGCCCCACGCCATCATGCTTTGCGGTCCGTACGGCAGTGGCAAGTTGGCCTTGGCGCTGGCTTTCGCATCCCATTTGCTGGGCGAGCGCGACGAAGAGGGGCAGTCGGTGCTGAACAACGACCATGCCGTGGCGAACGCCGAGGCCATGTTGCGCAACTGGGAGCATCCCGACTTGCACTTCACCTTCCCCGTGATTCGCCCAACAGGCACCTCGTCTGACCACAAGATGGTGAGCGACGACTTTGGCAGGGAATGGCGAACGCTGCTCAAGGAAGGTGCCTATTTCAGCATGGATCAATGGCTCGACCGCATGAAGGCCACCACGCAGCAAGCCCAGATATTTGAGGCAGAGAGCGATGAGCTGACCCGCAAGCTGAGCTTGAAATCGAGTCAGGGCGGTTATAAAATCTCCCTCATCTGGCTGCCCGAGCGCATGAATCAGGTTTGTGCCAACAAACTGCTCAAGCTACTGGAAGAGCCGCCCCTGCAAACCCTGTTCATCCTGGTGTGCGAGGAGCCCGAAAAACTGCTCGAGACCATCCGGAGCCGCGTGCAACGCATCGACGTGAGGCGCATTGACGACCAGGCCATTGAGAAGGCGTTGGTAGAAAAACGCGGACTGGAAGCCGACATGGCGCACCGCATAGCACGCACGGCCAACGGCAACTGGCTGAAAGCGTTGGAGACGCTGGATGCTGACAACGAGAACAGACAGTTTCTGGAAACGTTCAAACAACTGATGCGACTGGCGTACATGCGCAACGTGAAGGAGCTGAAGAAATGGACTGAGGGCGTCGCCGGATACGGACGAGAGAAGCAGCGGCGCATGCTGCACTACTTCAGCAGAATGGTTCGCGAAAACTTTATGTACAACTTCCGCCTGCCCGAGCTGAACTACATGACGATGGAAGAGGAGGATTTCGCCAAGAACTTCGCCCGATTCATCAACGAAGCCAACGTCATAGAGATTGAAAAACTGTTCGCCTCGGCACGAAGAGACATCGGACAAAACGCCAATGCAAAGATTGTTTTCTTCAACATGGCGTTGGAAATGATTGTTCTGCTCATCAAAAAATAACAATATATACAGGAATGTCGTCCGCGGGAAGGCCCACCGCCGACAATCGTGACAGCGGCATTCTTCCACTCAAATTTTACACAATGGATTACAAAAATATGAAATTCAAGATAGCCAACGGGTGTGACAGAGGCCTTTGCCGCCACTCGTGTGGCCGCCAAGACAAGCAGTTGAACACCTATGACTGGCTGGCCGACATCCCAGGCAACAACCTGACGACCGACTTGGTGGAGGTTCAGTTCAAGAATACCCGAAAGGGATATTTCCACAACGTGAACGGGCTGGACTTGAAAAAGGGCGACATCGTGGCCGTGGAAGCCAATCCGGGGCACGACATTGGCGTGGTGACGCTCACCGGAAGCCTGGTGAAGCTGCAAATCAAGAAGGCTAATCTGAAATCGCAAGATGAGATTAAACGCATCTACCGAATCGCCAAAGAGGTGGACATGGAGAAATACAGGGAGGCGAAGGCTCGCGAACACGACACCATGATACAGAGTAGAAAGATTGCGAAGGACCTTGGTTTGCAAATGAAGATAGGCGACGTGGAGTATCAGGGCGACGGCAACAAGGCCATCTTCTACTATATCGCCGATGAGCGCGTAGACTTCAGGCAGCTCATCAAAGTGCTGGCAGAGACTTTCCACGTGCGCATTGAGATGAAACAGATTGGCGCACGGCAGGAAGCAGGGCGCATTGGCGGCACCGGACCTTGCGGGCGAGAGCTTTGCTGCGCCACCTGGATGAAGAATTTCGTATCGGTCAGCACCAATTCGGCACGCATCCAAGACATCTCGTTGAACCCACAAAAGTTGGCTGGAATGTGCGCCAAACTGAAATGCTGCCTCAACTATGAGGCCGACGACTATCTGGAAGCCAGCCGGAAACTGCCCAGCAGGGAGATTGTACTGCACACGGTGGACAAGGATTATTATCATTTCAAGGCAGACATCCTCACAGGCATGGTGACCTACTCTACCGAAAAGAACGCCGCCGTCGACCTGGAAACGCTGTCTGCCGAGCGCGCCAAGGAAATCATCGAGATGAACAAGCGGGGCGAAAAGCCCGCATCGCTCTTGACAGACGGACAGAGGAAAGAAGAACCCAAACATAAGGATCTGCTTGCCGGTGCTGACATCAGTAGATTTGACAAAAACAAAAACCGAAAGAGAAAGCCCAACACGGAGACTTCAGAAGGCAATGCCAGACGGGGAAACAACTACAACCGGCGCAGAAACATTCCAAACCGCAGACCCAGAACAGACCGGACAGACAGCCAGGAACGTCCGGAAAACAATTGACGTGACATGAGAAAATTGGGAGCAGCACTCATCCTCAGCGTGCTATTCGCAGCATGCAACGACAAGAAAGTGTATGACACCTTTCATCATACACCCCTCACAGGCTGGGAAAAAAATGACAGTCTGTCGTTTGACGTACCCAAGTTGAAAGCCTCGGGACGCTACCTCTCGACGTTGGCGCTGCGAATCGATGACGACTATCCTTTCATGGGGCTCACGCTCATCGTTGAGCAGACCGTTCATCCGGCACATACAAAACATGTCGACACACTCAATTGCGCGCTCATCGGCGCCAATGGGATACCAAAAGGGCAAGGCATCGGTTACTACCAGTATGCGTTTGACGTCACTTCAATGAACTTGCAGAAAGGCGACTCGCTGCACATCAGCGTTCGACATGACATGAAGAGAGAGATATTGCCAGGCATCAGCAACGTTGGCGTGAGCCTGACGAAACAATGAGCGGCCTGCCTTCATTAAGCCATCGGCAGCTTAGGTGTGCACCAAGTTGCGCCCGGCGTCTATCCTGAGGAATATGAACAACAGGAGGGTGAAGCCCCAGAGCGACGAACCGCCATAACTGAAAAACGGCAAAGGAATGCCGATGACGGGCGTAAGTCCCAACACCATGCCCACGTTGATGAAGACATGGAACAGAAAGATACTGGCCACGCTATATCCATAGATGCGCCCAAAAGCAAACGGCTGGCGTTCGGCCAGCTTGATGAGACGCAATATCAATACCAAGAAAAGCGCCAACACGCCGGCAGAGCCAATGAAGCCTTCTTCCTCTCCCACCGTACAGAAGATGAAATCGGTGTCTTGTTCCGGAACAAACTTCAGCTTGGTTTGGGTTCCGTTGAGGAATCCTTTCCCCCTGAGTCCACCCGCGCCAATGGCAATCTCACTCTGATGGACGTTATAGCCCGCGCCGGCCACGTCTTCCTCCAGTCCCAGCAACACGGTGATGCGCACACGCTGATGTGGCTCCAGCACGTTGTTGAGCACATAGTCGGCGGAATAGAAGAACACCATTGAACCAACGGCAAACAATGCGATGTAGAGATAGCTCCTCATTTGGCTGACCAGCCAGCAATAGGCCAGATAACCAATCAGCACGATGGAAACGATGAGCTGAACCCATACCACGTCAAAGGGAAGCACGAACTGAGAAAAAAGCAGCGAGAGAACGGTGACACCCAAGCACGCCAGCAAGATAAAACCGGCTTGTCTCCTATCCTTACAATAGAGATAGACCATCGAGGCCGAGAACACCTGTACCAGTGACAGCACCATGAACTTACCCGCGGAAACGGGCAGCGACCACAACCCGGCATCCTCGTACTTGATGCCCAGCACGAAATAGATTACCATCGCCACGCCTGTAAACAGCACGCAGCCAGGCATCCCCTCGCGGTAAAACATCAGGAAAAACGACAAATAAACCAAGGCCGACCCTGTTTCTTTCTGCGCAATGATGAATAGCATGGGCAATGTGACGATACAAGCGGAAATGGCAAAGTCTTTCCATTGATGAATGTCAAAGCCATAACGCCCCATGAACTTAGACGCGGCCAACGCTGTTGCAAACTTGGCAAACTCTGCGGGCTGCAACCTAACCGGCCCCAGGACCAACCATGAGCGAGAACCCTTGATGTCATGCGGATTGAAAATGGTGGCGAAGAGCAGCACGAGGAATGCCACATAGATGAAGTACGAGAACATGTCGTAGAATCGGTCGTCGAGCAAGACCAGCACCAAGCCCAACAAGACAGAGGTGCCAATCCACACAATCTGCATGCCCGACCGCGTGCTGAGACTGAATATGTCGGTATCTCCGAAGGTGTAGCTGGCCCCGCACACGCTGAGCCACCCAAAGACGAGCAGCGCCATGTAGATGAGAATGGTCCACCAGTCAAGCGAGCGAAACACTCCAGAGGGTTTATCGGTTACTCGAGCCATATCCTATTCGACGATTTTGTATTGTTCTTGCTTTCGCCTCCGATGCCGGAGAAAGCTTTCCTTTAATATATTGTTCCATCATGAGAGAACCGATGGGTACACCGAATTCGGCGCCGAATCCTCCATTCTCCACATAAACGGCGATGGCTATCTTCGGCTTGTTCATCGGAGCGAAACCCATGAAGACCGAATGGTCGTGTCCGCGATTCTGCGCTGTTCCCGTCTTTCCGCACACGGCATAGTCGGCTCGGTTGGCTGCTCGGCAAGTTCCGCGCTCGACAGCCGACCGCATGCCCGCCACGACATATTCGTACGCGCGTCTGCTGGCCTTGGTGTAATGACGGCGAGTGAACATGGCGTCAAGTGGTTCGCCTTGCACCTTGCGCACCACATGTGGCACATAATAGTAGCCTCTGTTGGCGATGGTTGCTCCAAGATTGGCAATCTGCAAGGGGGTGAGGTTCACTTCACCCTGTCCGATGGCGATACTGATGACGGTCAAGCCGTTCCATGAGCCATGATAGGCTTTGTCATAAAAAGCCGCATTGGGTATCAACCCGCGCTTTTCACTTGGCAGGTCGATGCCGAGCTTATAGCCAAACCCCATGCTCACCATGTAGTCGCGCCAAGTGTCCATGGCTGTTTGCACGTTCTTGTACTTGCGACGGTTGCCCATCATGTAGTACAACCCCCAGCAGAAATAGGCGTTGCACGACGTGCTGATGGCGGGAATGAGCGACAAGGGTGAGGCGTGGCCGTGACAACCCACATGGAGTCCGCGGTAATAGAACCCGTGATGGCAGGCGAACGCCGTGGAGGGAGAAATGATTCCCTCAGAAAGAAAGGTCAGAGCCTGGGTGGTTTTGAATGTAGAGCCAGGTGGATACTGCCCCATGATGCTACGGTTAAGCAATGGCTTCCATTGGTTCCGCTGCAACGCCAGGTGAATTTTTCCCTTTTTCTTTCCCACCATCCAACGCGGATCATAGGTAGGTGATGATACCATGCACAGCACTTCACCCGTAGAGGGTTCAATGGCGACGATACTTCCTATCTTGCCTTGCAGCAGTCTCTCTCCCAACGCCTGCAGCGGAAGGTCGATGGATAGGGTCAGGTTCTTGCCTGGAATGGGCTTGGTGTCAAACTTACCGTTTTGATAACTCCCTTGAACTTTGCCATGAACGTCGCGCAACAAGATTTGAACGCCCTTCCGTCCGCGCAGCTGTTTCTCGTAAGACCGCTCCACACCCATCTTCCCTATATAGTCGCCAGCCTGATAATAGTCATCACTTTCGATGTCGCCGGGCGAAACCTCGGCCACGTCTCCCAACACATGCGCCGCGTAAGGATATTGATATTGCCGAATGCTGCGTTTCTGAACATAGAACCCCGGAAAGCGATACATCTTCTCTTGAAACACGCTGAACTCCGCGTCGCTCAACTGGCTCATGAAGAGTTGTTGCGTAAAACGCGAATAACCGGGGTTTTTGTTTCTATCCTTGATGTCGGCCATGCGCGCTTTAAAAAAGTCCTTGGTAATGCCCAGGGCTTCGCAAAACTCAAGCGTGTCAATCCTGTTTTTCTGCTCATTCATCACCACCATGATGTCGTAAGCAGGCTGGTTGTACACCAGGAGTGCGCCATGGCGATCGGTAATGACGCCACGGGAGGGATAATCTATCTTCTTGAGGAAAGCGTTGCTGTCGGCATTTTTCTTATAATCATCGCTTAACAACTGCAAGGTGAACAAACGGATGACATAGATGACCACAATCATGATGGCCACCCCGGCTATGACATATCTACGTTTTTCAAGATTATAATCCTTCATTCATCCGTTACAAAAGCCTCATCAACCCACTAACTCTTCCTCAGGTTTTCCAGAGTGAGCAGCAGTATTAACGTAAGTACCGTACTGCCTCCTACGCATTTGAGCCATTGCATCCAATTGAAGAAACTGAATGACTCGAGCGTGAAAAAGACAAGGCAGTACAACAACACCAGCAACAAAGCATAATTCAAGAACGACACCACGCCCAACGACCGCATGGACGGCTGCAAGTCGTCAGCACTCTCGCGAGGCAAGAACAACATCAGCATGTAAGGTTGCAGCAATCCGACGAACGTCATGCTGGCCGCTGCCAATCCAGGGGTGTTGGAAAAGATGTCAACACATAAGCCGCCCAGAAATCCGCAACACAAGATTGCCCACTTGGGGAAGTTGCGACGGAAAAGCAACATGACGTAAACATACAGCAAAGGCGTGGCGAAACCAAAGAGATGGACATGGTTGAACACCAACACTTGCAGCAACAAGAGCAGGATGAAGAATGATATTCCTTTCAGCAAGCCTATACTCATATCCAATAACTTTAGTTGTCTTTCACCTCCATTGAATCACGCGCGGCTCTCATCACGTCTATTCGCTCCTTCATCAGCGTGTTGTCGATGACAGAGACATCACGCAATGTGGAGAAGTCGGTGGCGAGTTTGACACACAACCGGTACGAAACACCATCAGGAGAATTATACACATGCAAAATCTTTCCCACCAAAACGCCCGGCGGGAAGACTGACGAGTAACCACTGGTTACGATGTTTTCATACAACCTGAAGCGGGCATGACGCGGAATGTCATCCAGAAAGGCCTGATCCGTGGAGCCTCCCCGCCAGTTGAGAAAACCAAAATAGTCGCGGTTCTCAATCTTGCAACTCACATTCGACTTTGAGTTCAGCAACGGAATCACGACGGCATAGTGTGATGAAACTAAATAAACAATCCCCACGACACCTGTCCCACTGACGACGCCCATGTCTCTCCGCACGCCGTCTGCCGACCCTTTGTCAATAGTAATGAGGTTGTCGGCATCCGTCAAAGAGTTGCTTACCACCTTGGCAGGAATCTGCTTGAGGTATGACAACTGCCGGGTGACGTCACCTTTGACGTAGGATGAATCCTTCGTAACTGCCGTCAACTTCTCTGAAAGCTCCACGACTTTTTGCTCTAAAGCCAGATTTCGTTGTGTCAAGCGTTGGTTCACCGTCTCCAAAGAGAAGAATTTCTCCAACTGGGAACTCCACTCATACACCTTTCCCGTCACGACGTTGGCAGACGAGAACCACACGCTGTTCTGGTAACTGTTGTACCTGAACAGCAATGTGAAACTGATAGCTTCAAGCAATATAAAAACAAACCAATGGTGGTGTCTTGCAAGAAACTCAACGAGATTCCGCATGCATGCAATTGATTTTCTATGTCACAAAACCTTAACCGTCACCTCATCAAGAACGAGAAACGGTCTACATTCTTCAAAGCGACACCCGCTCCCTTTGCCACACTGTGCAATGGATCTTCAGCAATATGGAAAGGAATGTTGATTTTGTCTGTCAACCGCTTGTCGAGTCCGCGCAGCAAGGCACCGCCACCACTGAGGTAGATACCATTCTTCACGATGTCGGCGTACAACTCAGGCGGCGTTGCCTCCAAAGCCGACAACACGGCGTTCTCTATCTTGGCGACGGTCTTATCCAGACAATGCGCTATCTCTTGATAACAAACGGGCACCTCCATCGGCAGAGCCGTTATCCTGTTGGGGCCATGAACGACATAATCTTCAGGAGCGTCTTCAGCCAAGTCGGTCAGCGCGGAGCCGACGTGAATCTTGATGCGTTCAGCCATGCGCTCGCTGACCTTGACATTGTGCTGCCTGCTCATGTACTCCTGGATGTCGGCCGTCAAGTCATCACCGGCCGTGCGAATGGAATTGTTCGACACGATGCCCCCCAGCGAGATGACGGCAATCTCCGTACTGCCCCCACCAATATCAACAATCATGTTTCCTTCCGGCGCCTCAACGTCGATACCGATGCCGATGGCGGCCGCCATCGGTTCAAAAATCAGGTAAACATCACGACCGTCAGCATGTTCAGCCGAGTCGCGCACAGCGCGAAGTTCCACCTCGGTACTGCCCGAAGGAACCCCGATGACCATGCGAAGTGACGTTGAGAACAAGCGCCTGCCTGGCCTCACCATCTTGATCAAGCCGCGCATCATCTGCTCGCAGGCCGTAAAGTCGGCAATTACTCCGTCACGCAGCGGACGGATGGTACGGATGTTGTCGTGCGTCTTCTCATACATCATCTTCGCCTTCTCGCCCACGGCAATCATCTTGTCCGTGCGACGGTCCAAAGCGACAACCGAAGGTTCGTCAACCACAATCTTGTCATCACTGATGATGATGGTGTTGGCGGTACCCAAATCCATTGCTATCTCTTGGATAAAAGAAAAAAATCCCATATCTGTTTATGATTTATATTTAGGCCTAAATGCCGACACGGAGCCACCCGCTGCCGGCCAATATCTTCTTTATCTCATGAACCATTGATGGATAGCCGCATCATAGTGGCTGCTCACCCCAAAGGCACGCTCGGCAAACAGCCGTCTCTCTTCGAGAGTGGTTTGCGCGCCATTCTTGTCAAGGATGTCCTGCAGCATGCCATATTCGTTCTTACTGGGCACGATAACCACATCGTTGAAGTTTTTAGCGCCAGCTCGAATCAAGGAAATCCCCCCGATGTCAATCTTCTCAATGATTTCTTGTTCTGAAGCGCCGCCGGCCACCGTCTCCTCGAAAGGATAAAGGTCAACCACCACTAAGTCGATTGCCGGAATGTCATATTGCCGCATCTGTTCCCGGTCGCCCTCGTTTTCACGACGAGCGAGAATGCCGCCGAACACCTTAGGGTGCAACGTCTTGACGCGTCCGCCCAAGATGGATGGATAAGACGTCACGCTTTCCACCGTCTGGCATTCGTATCCCAACGACTCGATAAACCGCTGCGTGCCTCCCGTAGAAAGGAGTTTCACGCCTTCTGAATTGAGTTTCTCCAACAAGCGCTCCAGCCCTTCTTTATGGAAGACGGACACGAGCGCGGTCTTGATTTGTTTTATTCCTGCCATGATTCTATGTATATACGGGTACAAAGTTACGAAAAACACTTGAATGTCTCGCATCAACAAACGGAAAAAAGTTGATTTATCATAGAATATGCCAAAACCGAAACGATTGCTTACATATCCCTGACAACTACTCCGTAATATTTAATGGCTCGTTGCCGAAACGTGTCTGCCACGTTTTATCAACGACGGAACAAGCGAAAGAAAGTGCTAATCAGGCAGGAGCTTTCTATAAATAAAAATCCTCATTCTTACCAGAAGTAATTTTCTGGTTGCGTGGAGCCTTCTTGTCAAATTCGCTCATGTTCCATTTGGAGATACAACGAACAGGAAACCATATATCGGTCATAGTAAAGTTTCCTCTGAAAAATCCACTTGTATCAAATGCTCTATATTTATAAGTTCCAGACCCTGGCACAAAATATTGGTCATAATTGGTGTGTTCCAATGCCTTATTAGGAGTAATCGACGGATACACCATGCCTCCCCTTAACTTAGGACGACGAGCCCTTCCATCAGCGTTGAATATTCGAACAACATCCAGCTTTTTGCAGTGTTTCCAAAAATCATCTTTAGCCACTTCATCTATCGAGATGGGCAAATTACCTATCCATCTCGCCGTAACACTTGTCCTGACTCCTCGACCGTCATTATTCCTATCATCTGTGTGTATGACGTATCTGTAAGCACATGCGTAGCGGTTGCCCGTAACGTCTCTGTTCTTTGTAAAATAATTATGCTTGAAACGTATGCCATAAACGATAACCCTATGATCTTGTTTATAAATACTGGGCTGGACGTTCTTTACGTTACAAATCTTATAGATTGAAGTATATAAATGAGCCTCCTGCTGTTTATTGTTGTATATATCCTTCTCATCAGGATCGCTGATGGGCAACTGAAGCCATTCATTAAAATATCCTTCAAGCCTTACACCACTTTTATTGTCTATGACAAGGTCTTTCCCCTCCAATTTATCTTCTATCATTTCACCGTCAGGATATACTTTAGAGGTGGCATACGGAAACGCTCCCGACAGTTCCCTTATGTCTGGCACTCTGTATCCTTCTGGAGCAATCTTTTCTTGTGCTATCCGCGAGAACGTCATGACCCCCATGTTTGCGTCTTGTTGAGGAAATGCCCCTTTCCCCGAATTAGGTGTGATGTCGTTTGTAAATTCTCGAGGATTTGTGCTCGACAAATTACTTTTCGCAAAACGCGCCAACGGAACACGCCACTTATACTTACTATCCCCAGGTCGCATTACTTTAAGGTTTACCTCCAACACCTTACCGTTATAAGGGCTCCAATCTTTAATCTCCGTAATCTCGTTCAGCAGAGGATCGCCTACGATAAACTCACCTTTTACTGCCTTTTTGTCCTTAAAATCATTGCTGTTTTTTAACCAACCCAACATAAAGCCTCCATACATCGAAGTAACAGCAGTAACATTACGCTCCTTCACGTCATAAGTGTCCGATATGGTTTTTTCTCCACCCCCTACATTGGAGAATTTGTATATATGCTTTTTAACTCCTCCCGGAAAAGGCATTCCCCATACATAAAATTCATCATACTCCGTTCCGCTATTCTCACTCCCGAAGAGTTCTTTGCGATAACGATACTCGTGAGCATTGATGGTGGTATATTCTTTCTTTGCTGGAATAACCGCCTTGTTGGATTGCCAGGTACGCTCTTTCTCCAATTCGCGTTGATCGCTTGGCCACATCCAGAGATTATAATTTTTCACGCTGTTAAGATGCGATACTTTCACATCTCTCATCTGGTTGACATCGCTGCTTTGAAAATGATCCTGAAAACTATAAAAGACATTTCCAGTCAGTCCTGTACTCGAAAACAAATATTTATGATCTTGCGCATCTATCAGTTTCTCGTTTCTCTTTATTTTTAGTTTAAACACCACCCCTTGAGGTTCGAACGACAGATTGTCAAAAGAAATCGTATTTTTCTTCTTAATGTCTACTTTTACCCAATCTGCCACAAAAGGCACTTGAAAGAGATGTTTCTTGCCGCCTGCTCCATAAGGTTCATTCCACTTATTATCCTTATCGTACCCAAACGCAATGGATAAAGGCAAGTCAACATTGTGTTCTTTATTATGATTTCTGTCTACATTACCTCCGACAATGCCACAGATATACCAAGAAGAACCTACCTCAAGATCCTCACCATTGAAGTTCAACCATTCTATTTCCACGTTTGGCTCATAGGTGGTGAGCTTCCAGCCCTTACCATACTTCTCTTTGCTTTTCCATTTTATCCGTAGATAGCCTATCTTCCGAGAACCTTCTACTTCTTCATCCTTATCCGCCTTGATGATGTAAGCGTCTGTCTCGAAATCGTTATCCTCTGTCAGTCGAAACATATCGTCCATCACGACGGCAGCCCGTGTCTCATTTTGCGGAAGTATAGCCCGTGCCGACGCACCATCTATACATATCGTGGTAAACCTGGCTTCTTTTGCCACCGTCCCAGCGCCACCCTCCGTCATTTGGATGGTATCCACACAACTAATCAGCGTGATGAGACTAAACAGAACGGAAACACATCCGCTCAACCTGAAACCTCTCATCATCATTCCTTCTTTTTTCTTCATTCTCCTAAACATTTTTAATTTTCACCATCATCCTCATACTCACTATAATCCTGATTGCAAGAGTGGTCTTTGTCGTTCGAACAAATGTTGCCCGCAAAGTTGCTCACATGCTCAAAATTAGAAATGGTAGAATCTCGCAATCCTGACAAGGCAACTAAAAAAGGCACCTCCGACGCTAACGATAAAACTTTAATTTGTGGTTTTAAGTATTTCTTTCTCTTACCCATCGAATAAAAAAGCGTTAGTTAAAACTTAATTTTCCTATCGGGATACAAATGTACAAACGTTAAAAAAGAATAACAAACGGGGGGGGTATTTTATATTTATTTAACTAAACAAATAATATATACGCTCAATCTTGACAATAGATAACAGATTAGAAATACTATTTAACAGAAAGAATCATATCCTTAGCAATCGGGCATTCTCGTTATACAACCTGATTAAAGGGCGGTTCTATAAATTAGCTTTGTCAGATTGCGAGGCTGTTTTTGCGGTCAATTTGTTTGTGAGCGAAGGAGTATAGCGGGCTATACGACTGAACGAACAAGCAAATTGAACCAAAAACGGAGCAAGCCGAATAC
>CAMPYJ010000005.1 GCA_946998205.1 uncultured Prevotella sp.
CACCACAAAGGTAACTGAAGAAGAGAGAGCCGAAAATACTTCCATGGCTGAATGCCTTGCCGCTACTTCCACGTTTGCCCAATACGGATTCGGTAAGTTTTTCAAAGCCCTGTGAATGTTTTCTTTCCATATCGCGACAATTTTGCATTCTTTATGGCTGACTTCATAAATTAATTTGTATCTTTGTCAAAACGACAAACAATGAAGCATACATTATATTTATTGATTTTATTGCTTTTACCTCATCTTCCCATGCAGGCTCAAAAACATGGGAAGAGTTCAGTCTATGCGAAAGAAACAAAAACGGAGAGAACACCTGCCAACAAATTATTTGAAGCGATGCTGGAAGGAACAGCAAAAGTCATGTTCATTGACAGCGTTGTGGTAGACAAGAAAAATTTCTTGTCTAAAATACCCTTGAGCAAGGATGCCGGCACGCTTTCTGAAAAAAAAGGCCACTCTTCATATACTAACGAGCTGGGCAATCACCGCATATACGCTGATGGTGATACCGTGCGGGGATGCCACCTGTATGCAACAGACCTGTTAGGAAGCGTCTGGAGTAAACCAAGACAACTGGTTGAATTGGATAAAGAAGTAGACGACGCCAACTACCCTTTTCTACTTTCTGACGGCACGACCTTATTCTTTTCCGCTCAAGGCGAAAAGAGTATAGGGGGGTATGATATCTTCATGACATCGTTTAACAGCGATGACGGAACTTTTTATAAACCAGAAAATTACGGACTGCCTTTCAATTCTACGGCAAATGATTATTTTTTGGCCATTGACGACATGTATTCCTTGGGCTGGCTTGTCAGTGACAGGTATCAACCAAAGGATAAGG
The DNA here is from genome assembly GCA_946998205.1 of uncultured Prevotella sp. Classification (GTDB taxonomy): domain Bacteria; phylum Bacteroidota; class Bacteroidia; order Bacteroidales; family Bacteroidaceae; genus Prevotella. Next base: position 848 of record CAMPYJ010000005.1, read on the forward strand.
TTTGCATTTATACATTCGTCCCAACCACCCCGCGCCTTAACTTCACCCAAGATAATCTTGCAGACAAGCAGCTTAAGTGTTTTGCCAAATTGACGAGCATTAAAGACACATGGGGCTTTGGAAACAGGAATGCTGCACTGAAAAGACTGGAGGGTTTGAAGCAAAACAATCGTCAGACACATTCTAAGCCTCGTTTCCTGTTTCCCATTAATGATGAGATCGTTTATACAAAAATAGATGATTTCAAGAGCAACAAGACAAAAGAATTGTACGCTCAATTGGCTGAAATGAAATCTCAATTGGCGCAGAACGAGAAGACCTTGGCCAAGATGAGGTCTGATTACAGCGGAGCGCCAATATCCGTTCAACAAGGAATGAGAGCAAAGTTGCTGAAAGCCGAAGAAACCTTACTGCGACAAAGAATAGACGTACGAACCTTTGAAAAGTCAGTGAGAAACGAAGAAAACAAATTGTTAACAAACTAAATCCCCACAATGATGGAAAAAAAATATTTTGCTGAATCCGAACTTATCATCAATGCCGATGGTAGTATCTTCCATTTGCACATCAAGCCCGAGCAATTGGCTGACAAGGTCATTCTTGTAGGCGATCCTGGCCGCGTGTCATTAGTAGCTTCTCATTTTGAAAATGTAGAATGCGACATACAAAGCAGGGAATTCCACACCATTACAGGTTCCTACCAAGGAAAACGAATCAGCGTGATCAGTACGGGCATCGGCTGTGATAATATTGATATTGTCATGAACGAGCTGGACGCATTGGCCAACATCGACTTCACGACCCGCCATGAGAAATCACCTCTCAGGGTACTCACCTTGGTAAGACTTGGCACCTGTGGCGGATTGCAAGAATATACGCCAGAAGGAACATACATTGCCAGTGAAAAAAGTATCGGATTTGACGGCTTGCTGAATTATTACGCCGGGAGAAACGAAGCATGCGACTTGGATTTTGAGGAGGCTTTTAAAAAGCACATGGACTGGAATCCACAAAAAGGCGCTCCGTATGTCATTGATGCCGATAAAGAAACACTCAATCGCATTGCAGGAGACGACATGGTTCGTGGTGTGACAATCGCTTGTGGTGGCTTCTTCGGTCCACAAGGCAGAGAGTTGCGCATACCCTTGGCCGACCCCAAGCAAAATGAAAAGATAGAGGATTTCGAATACAACGGCTTCCGAATCACAAATTTCGAAATGGAGAGCAGCGCCCTGGCAGGACTTGCCAAGCTGTTAGGACACAAGGCCATGACGTGTTGCATGGTGATAGCTAATAGGCGTGCTCAAAAAGCTAACGTAGAATACAAAAACTCAATTGATGGGTTAATACAAATTGTTATTGATAGAATTTAACGAACTAACGCCTGGCTCTCCTTATTTATCAACAGTCAGCCTGTACTTCCTGATTGTCAGACTCTATATACGGGTCTGACAAAAGGGCGGTTCTATAAATTGCCACCGTAAAGTTTTTTATGCCAGTCTTTTACGTTCTGTCATCTCGTGAACTCTTTTTGGTTCAATCTTCTTGTTCGTTCAGTCGTATAGCTCGCTATACTCCTTCACTCGCAAACAAATTGACCTCAAAAACAGTCTCACAATCTGTCAAAACTAATTTATAGAACCATCAAAACATATATCACCCAATCCATCATACAAATCAAGATGCAAGTTTCTCGAATCAACATCAATAAAAATTCATCATCAACAAGCACACAGTCTACGATTTGCGCTTTAGCGACACCAGCCGGAGGAGCCATTGCCGTGATTCGCCTTTCAGGAAGTGACGCCGTCAACATGGCAGACAAGGTGTTCGTTTCCAAGTCCAATCACAGCCTGAAAGAAGCGAAAACCCAAACATTGCATTACGGCTATTTGACAGACAACGATGGAGAAGTAATTGACGAGGTGTTGGTTTCTGTCTTTCGATCGCCACATTCATATACAGGTGAAGACTCTGTTGAAATATCTTGTCATGGCTCACAGTATGTAATAGCACAGATTCTCAAAACGCTAATCCGCAATGGTTGCCGTCAAGCAAAGCCAGGTGAGTATACGCAACGTGCTTTCATGAACGGAAAAATGGATTTAAGTCAGGCTGAGGCGGTAGCCGATTTGATTGCTTCAACCAATCGCGCCACACACCAAATGGCCATGAGTCAACTAAAAGGTCATTTTTCCGACGAGTTGGCATTGTTAAGGAATCAACTGCTGAAGATTACTTCATTACTCGAACTTGAACTTGATTTTAGCGATCACGAGGAACTGGAGTTTGCCGACAGGACGGAATTGCTTGATTTGGCACAAGCCATTGAACGTAGATTGACTACTCTAATCCACTCTTTTGAAACTGGAAAAGCTTATAAACAAGGCGTAGCGGTGGCCATCGTAGGAAAGACAAACGTAGGAAAGAGCACACTTCTCAATCAGCTGTTAAAGGAAGAGAAAGCCATCGTGAGCAATATTCATGGAACGACCAGAGACATCATTGAAGACACTACCGAAATAAAAGAAATCACGTTCCGGTTTATTGACACAGCCGGCATTCGTTCTACGAACGACGAGATTGAGAGACTCGGTATAGAACGCACTTACAAGAAACTGAATGAAGCACGCATCATCTTATGGATGATTGACGAACAACCCAGCCATGATGAAATAGACGAAATGCTGAAAAATTGTAAAGACAAACAAGTGATTCTCGTTCAGAACAAGATAGACGTCAGAGTGATTCCTAACACGTTGCCGACAAACAGCATTTCAACAATACAAATCAGTGCCAAATTGGGGACGAACATCAATCAATTGGAAAACTTACTCTGTCAAAAAGCAAACATACCAGAAATCACAGAGAATGATGTCATTATAACGAGCGTCCGTCATTACGACGCTCTCATACATGCCAAAGAAAGCATTACTCGTGTAATCAATGGGTTAAAATCAAACCTTAGCGGAGATCTGTTATCTGAAGAACTGCGCATTTGTCTTGACCAACTGGCAGACATCACAGGCGGTCAAATCACCACGCCAGAGGTGCTTGAAAACATCTTCAAACATTTCTGCATCGGCAAGTGAAGCGGATTTTCGGAAAGTGAAGTGCAGGGTAAAAGCAGGGTAAAGACTGCGAATAACGGTTCTGATTATCATATATGTAGTCAATGTTACTCCATACCTACATTTTCGCAGCCTTGCCTTTGGCGTTGTCATATTTTTTGTTGTTATTTTGTTGCTCGTTAATTCATCAACAACAAAATAACAACAAAAATTTATATAGCAGATGCAAAAGAACCAATCAGATTAAGAAAGCTTAAAATGGGGTCAGTCCTAAAGCCCAGTTGCAAGTCTTCTTTTTTAGATTCCCATTTACGCTTTTAACGAAAGCACCCAAAAACCATGCCCAACTGTATAAAAGTCTCGGACATGGTCTTTGGTTACTATTATAATATCATTCAACACCTCTTTGCAAGAGATGTTTCTTTCATTACATCATCCTGCCTAAAAGATTTTCCTCCTATTTGACGAAAACTTTCTTCGTTGTTCTATCAGCAAACTTAATAATATTAAATCCTTTATCTGGTGTTTGAAGTCTCATACCATAGAGATTATAGATACCGACAACATGATTTGGCGTTGTACTCTTGATTCCTTTCATACCTGTTGGAACGGGAAGGCCAAATTTAGATACCGCAAGTATCGTACCACATTGTCCATTGGAGAATCCGCGGAAAGTCAGTCCTTTGACTTTTTTGTTCTTGTCTATTCCGTCATATTCGTACTCAAAGATACGGAAATCATTGTTGAAGTCAAACTCATCGAGTTCAGCGTCACCATCTTCAAGATTCACTGCCATAATACGCCCTAAGCCTCCGACAGCAGTCATATTGTCATCATATCCATACCAGTCTACGGCATTCATATTATATTCGTCACCAGTAGTTCCATCTTCATAAACAGGTGCAACCATGATGTCGTTATTTCCTCCACCCGTACTGGTATACAGCACATAGATACGTTCGGCCTCCTCTGGCTTATTGAATAAGATGGTCTTCTTCTTATATATCTCATCAATAACCAATGCATTATTCTGATCAAATGGAGCGAGTTTGAAAACATCACCTTTCTTTGTAGTAATCATGCGGTTGGCACCAGCCAAGTATCCGCCCTCTTCACGTTCTATATCTCTGGTATAGAATGTCCAACCTTTAGCGTCTACCGTTTTGGTGACATGCTTGTCTGCGGGCAGAGCTTCTACAATGACGTCTCCATTCCAGCCTTCTTTCACTTCTACAGGGATGCAAGTAGCCACAGCTTCTTTGTTTTGCTCAAAGGCTTCCACTTCAGACAAAGAAGGATAGAACAAAGGATTGAGCGTACAAACAATAGCCAGTTCTCTGGCTGTTACATATTCAGGTAACATGTATTCTAATTCAGACACCTTTCCGATATTCTCAAAAGTGTGGATAGTTTTCCATCCTCTGCTGCCATCGTCACTTACACGTATTTCTATCTTGTTGTTTACGCAACCTTCTACATCATTATCATCTTTCCCTTGATTGTTGTTCGGTATGTGTATTTTAATCTTAGATATATTCCATGCCATGTCATTAGAGAACACAGCCCAGAAGTCACGTTCATGTTTGGAAGGATTCTCAACCATGCCGCAGGCCTCTTTCAAGAGGTCTCCATCCGTCAAGGCGGTAGTTGTATATTTCTTGACAGGAGCATTGTACACATAGCCATCAGGATATTGCAACAAGTTAGCAGACAATCCAGCTAAAGCGTTGACAGCCTTAGGATCATCAATGATAACCTTCACAGTCTTTTCCTTATATGAAGAACCATTGTGTACCATGAACTTCAAGAATGACACACCCATATTTTTACCCGTAGTGACAGGCACTGTAAAAGTATGCGCATTCTTGTCCTCAACAGGTTCACCTAACACCAAGTCAGTACTTGAAGATTCTACCTTACAATAGAATTGGTCTTGGCGCTCCTCTCCATTCATGTCATAAGTTAATACTACCTGATGAGTACCAGAAACGTTCATTCTCACCTCGTCATCTGCACTAAGCTTAAGGTTAGAGTTGCTTACACCATACACCTCGAACTCCCATATACGCAATGTCATACCGTAGTCCGAATATGGATTCAATTTTACATACCTTGCAGTGGTAGGCATAATATAATCTTCCTTAATATTGTCACGCTCGCGTCCTTGTTCGTCTACAAGCAGTTTCCAGTTGATGCCATCTTCACTCAAATAAATTCGATAATTACCAAAGTTCTCATTGCTTTCTGGTCCTGACTTACAGTCAAATATCTTGAAGCCATATATACGGTAATCTCCCTGCAAGTCAATGACACATTCGTGCGTAGAGTTTATGTTACACCATTTGTTGTGAATGTCACGAGGATTGGTAACACCATCAATAATATTGCGAGGCGACTCAGCATCACCCGTTGCTCCACTATACGACTTGATAGTTTTGTGAAGAGCCACATTATTTATTTCCTGTATTTCATGCTCCTCCAATACATCGAATGCACACACCTCAGTACTTGATGTACCTGCGTCATTGGTAGCCTCCAACTTCACTTTCTGTTTACCCACAGCCTTGGCTATAACAGTAATAGTGTTGTCGGTCAGTTTGCTACCCGCTTTCAGCTCAAGCGTCTCAGGCAACGTCCATTTCCAACCAGTAGGTTTGCCTGTTCCCTTTGCTCTCAAAGTCACTTCTTCACCAACCTTCACAAAACTCTTACTTGGAGAGATGGTGACTACTGACAATTGCGCTGCAGGATAGTCAACTTCCAGCTTTGCAGGAGTTTGTTCAGATCCGTCCTTCATCACGGGCACTACCTCTACCTCAACTTTCTTATCCTTGCCATTGCGATCAAAAGTAGGAACATAGAATCCCTCACCACGTGTCTGTCCCACGAGTTTGTTTTCACCAGTTTCTGATTTTACATAGATATCAAAATGATCTAAATCGGTATTTTCCTCCCAATCCCATGTCAGACGAAGGTCTCCTTTATACTCTTCAAACTTAGTTCCATTACTCAAATTCGTAATAGACATTTGCTTTGGAACATAGTTGGCTGGTAACATGGCAATCTGTCCAATGGACAGCACATAATTGGGTTGCTCAACATTTATTTTAAGATTGAGTGCAATCATATAGACTGTCTGACCGTTTAATGGCGACAAATCATACTCTGCCACAGTCCAACCATTCTCGTTGGTCTTAACAGGATTGTTCAAGGTCACCATTTGTCCGTCTACTTTACTCTCAACTCCCAGCTTTACTTCTATCGTGTTGTCATCAGAGCACTTATATACCAATTTGAATTTACCACCCTTCGTAACATCAATCTTGGTTTTATAAAGACGCATGAGGTGGTCACCCTGCGACAACTTACCGCTGACAGTCATTGAATTGCTTACATTGTATGCGTCTGCCCAATTAGTTGCCACTTTGAGGTCACCACGGTTTTCTATCCACCAACGCCATGTAGGCAACACACTTTGCATACCAGAGTGATACCAATCTTGCGTAGCGCGCTTCTCACCTTTCACAAATCGATATTTTCCAATACCCACACTCATGTCTGATACAAAGGGCATCTGTTGTATGGCTGATCGCTCAATGACACATCCAGATATTCCCGGCCATGACGTATGCGTACCGTTATCGGTTATCTTTGACGGATCACCCAATCGGTTTACCCAGGTTGCTTCTTCATTCATGAAAGTATACTGCATGGCTGTATATGCTTTCTGACCTTGATTGTTGGAAGTGTTCAACAAATCCTTGACATTATCTTTCCAGATACGCTCTTCTGGACAAAACAAATCAACCGAACCCGAATGTCCGTTCACATCAAAGACCTTCCGTAACTCATCGCCAAAGCCACACAAACCTGCATCTACACACTGAATACCTCCGTAGATTTTTGAGAAAATACCTTCCTGCTTACAGCCAATCCTATCAGCATAGCTACGATAGTCGCCTACAGATCCATATTCCAAGAACTGAGACGTATTCTTGTGACTCGCCAAGATACCAACGTTAGGTTGATGAGAAGCATTATACCATTGAATCTCCATCTGGGTATCGCCAGCCTCATCAGCCACACGGTTAAACTCCTTGATAAATTCTGGCCAAGCTGTGGGGAAATATACGGCGGTTTCCTGATTGATAAACCAACCATCAAACCCAAAATACTTCGCTATTTCGTAAAGTTTAATTGCATAAATATATTTGCCATTCTCCTGTTTTAATAACTCATACACCCACTCTGGATTTCCGCCATAGGTGTTAGGCGGAAAGAATATTTGTCCCAACACTTTTACGCCACAGGCATGAGCTGCATCAATAGAGCCAGCGGGTGGCGGTATGATAATTCCTTCAGATGCTGAACCTGCCCAATATACCAGTTTGTCCATATACTGCCAGTAGGTGGGCTGATATCCTACAAAGTTGTTAGCTCCCTGTGAAGGACACAAACTACAGGTTGGAAAAAGTATGGAGGCATTGCAAACCTGCCCCTCGTAATACTGATTACGATTAGCCTTCATGGGCATCGGTTCTCTGAAGCGTGGAGCCAATGGTACCCTACTTCTATTAAACTTCGCATTAGGGTCAGCCTTAGGAGACCAATCCTTAATGTCTTTAGGATGCCAGCATCCACCGTATGGCTGCTGCGCCTTTGCTATTCCTGAATAAAGCATCATGAACAGCGTTACAAACAAAAGTCTGTGTAGTTTCATAAGCATTGTTTTTGTTAGTAAATAATAATAATTTTTCTATATGATATTTTCATTGTAGACTTTGGCATAAATTACGCAAATTCCACTGAATTTATGAGTAGGTGTCCAAAAACAAGCGCATATAAAGCACTTCCCCCTTGAACACCTTCTGATAGATATACCACCTCACGAAAAGTTAAACTTCATTTCAAAAGTTGTTTGTTACCAAAAGCGGCTTGTCTATTTCACTGCTGCCATGCGGAAGTTATTCGGCTTGATACGCTTACCGCTGTTGTCATTAGTATCCTCTACATCCCACCACAATCGTTTCCCCTGCGAATTGACCTTCAACAAGTTTGGATTTGAAGTAAAAGCTTTGTTAGAGTTCTCACTATTGGGATAGAAAATACGTTTAATATTCTTTCCATCGGGAACGTCACCACCTGACATGTTCGTCAGTTGATTAGCCAACACAGGATAGTCGGTACGCCTAAACTCAGCCCATCCTTCATTGCCATTGGGGAACACAGCCAACCATTTCTGTGTGATGATAGCTTCAAGAATACGTTCCTTGTCGCCACTGCTAAAGACTCCGTCTTTCCAAACCTTCAGTCCTTTGATATACGACTGCGCTTCGGTCTTGTCAATCTGGTAATAATCCATGGATGCCTGTACACCCGCCTTGAAATAATTTTCTGCATTCTGTGTGAGGTCTGTACCAGTCCATCCCCGCAGAGCAGCCTCTGCCTTAAGGAACAAAGACTCGGAATAGCCCAGCCATACGGTTGGACGAGCGTCGTTGAACCAGTACTTGGGATCGAGTTTCTTTGATAACGGTTTGGGTTGACATCGTACCAAGCTATAGCTTAGCGTGGACATTGAAATGTCTGGTGCCTGGGCACCTCGCTTGCATCCCTTGAAATCCTCACGAACACTTTCTTTTCCCTCGGATATCATGATTTGTGTCATATTTCCCCTGTACCAGCTTACCAGGCAACGTGGATCAATAGTTTTCTCGACAAATTCTTTTCTCGACTTGCGTATCTTGTACGTTCCTCCACCTGTACTCAGGTTGCGGTAATACTGTTCCAAATCCCACGACATCACACTCTCGCCATTATAACGAATACTGCACATGGTGAGTCCATTCTCGGATCCACCTTCATCCATTCCTCCCATTTCGATAGGCGCATACTTGGGAACAGTTTGCATGTTGTCAGCGTTGTCTTTCATCAAACCATACTTGTTGTTCAGGGCAGCTTCGCCTTCTTTCTTTGCACGGTCAGGATCAATATTCGAAATGCGTAAAGCCATGCGTAGACGCAACGTGTTGGCAAAGCGTAGCCACTTGTTCACATCGCCAAAATAGCAAATATCGTCTTTATCCACCTTGTATTGTGAATTATCTTCGGGCTTGATACTGTCAACCGCTTGTTCCAACATTCTGAACATCGCATCGTACACCTCTGCCTGTGTATTATACGGCACATTATTAGTCTCGGGAATACGAGCCTGCACATATGTCTTGAACGGCATGTCACCATAAGTATCGGTATTCGCCAACGCCAAAAAAGCATAGTAGATGCGCGTGATGTAAAACATGTTTTTATAGCGGTCGGGAGTGTCGTTGAACTTGAATGCTCTCAAAAGTGTGCGATATTCCGAACTGCGGTCATTGTAAAAATGAGCCCACCGCCTGCCACTCCAACCATCAGCATAACCAAAGTCGGGCGACTTCTTCGCATGTTTGGGCTGGTTGTTAGCCACATAGCCTGCATAGATATCATGACTAAGATTGGTCGTTATCTGATAGTCGTTGTAATATCCTTCATACAAGAAGTTACGAAAAGTAGAGGCGGCACCAGCCAAGTCGGTCTTACAAGTAGCTGAGTCGTCTTTACTGATTTTAAAGTTGAGGTTGAGGTCAGCATATTTACCTGTTGTTTCTTCTGTTACTGTGTCAGTTCCAGCTTCAGAAGTTTTGTCTTCTATCTCGTATGGGTTGTGTCCCATACCTTCCAAGTCATAACAAGAAGTGGTTACGCCCAACGTGAGTGCCAACAATAGCAGATGTATGTTAGAAAACTTATTGTTCATATAATTAAGTCCTTTCATTTTAGAATCCTAAATTTACAGAGAAGCCAAATGTACGCGTGTAAGGTACTGCCATGAAGTCCAATGCTTGTGAGAACATAGTGGTATCATAACCACCATCGGGATTCCCCGGTGTATGCTTCATGAGGAAGCAAAGATTACGCGCTACGAATGACAACTTACACTGGGTTAGTGGTGTATGTTTGAGCAATGTCTTAGGTAATTGGTAGCCAATAGCAAGTTCCTTGAGCTTGATATACGATGCATCGTGTACAAATTCCTCGGCATATCCCTTTTGCGACTTAAACAAGCCTACTGTAGAATAATAGCTTTGGGCACTCACGGGGATGTCATTCTCGCTACCGTCTTCTTTCACACCAGGAACCACCATATAATAGTCGCTCTTACCATTCAATTCCTTATACTCACCACGATATTCCGTACGTGCCGATGTTCCTACTGAAGTGGCCATACCCTCTGAGACAGATACGATGCTGCCACCAAATTTCATGTCAAACATTGCCGATAACAAGATGCCTTTAAAGTTGAACGAAGGTGTTACCGACATCAACAAATCTGGTTGGATGTTGCCAATAGGATGCTGAAGTAAATACTCTTCCATGTTACCGTTACCTGTCTCGGGTTGCGGAAGACCATTTTTATCTACGACCACACGCCCTTGTCCATCTCGCTTTATCATATTGTTGGCGTAGATATCACCCAAGCGTCCGCCCACTACCGCACCTACTTTCACAGGCATGTTTGGATCTCCAGCAAAATAAATTCGATTTACACCATCTGCCAAGCTTTCTACCGTTGACTTGTTGTGAGCCAGATTTACGTTTAAGTCAAACACGAAGTCGGATGTCTTGACAGGAGTGGCATATACCATTAGTTCCACACCCTTGTTCACAATCTTGCCTGCATTGACCCATTGCTGACTCCAAGGAGAAGAAGCATCGACAAGCATGGCTTGGTTCTTCGTGGAAGACCAATAATAAGTAAAGTCAAATCCTAAACGGTTTTGGAAGAATTTCATATCCAGACCTGCCTCTATTGAGCTTTTTATCTCTGGCTTCAGATTACTGTTCATTTTGATAGTCTGAGCAATTGGCTCACGTACACCATTGCGAAAAGCAAACTTGCGTACATTATATAAACTGTAAGGTAAAGGATCTTTTCCTACTTGTGCCGCAGAGAGACGCATCTTGGCAAAGGTAATCCATGTAGGCAATGGCTGCTTGATGCTCCGCATGAAGTCAGAGAAGACATAACTAAGGCTTGCCGAAGGATAGAAAAACGAGTTGTGCTTCACGGGCAAAGTAGACGACCAGTCATTGCGTGCTGTCAAATCCAAGGAGAGATATTCGTTGTAAGACAACTGCAAAGAACCAAAAGCAGAATACATGGCACGCTGATATCCATTATTATTCGCCGAATTAAGCCGTGCTCCTGTGTTAAATATCCAGTTGTCTTTCGAAAGCATGTTTTCCACGCCAGCATTTAGCACCTCATGCTGCAGATACATGATGTTTGAGCCAAGGTTGTAGCCCAGACGGAAAGTCTCTGCCAACTGCCGATCACCCAACAACATGAAAGAGATGTTATGTTCAAAATGATTCTCCTCACCCCGTTGCATGCCGTCAGTCGTTACCTTCTCTGACCAATGTTGAATCTTGGACGAGATAGCTTGGTCGCCAAGACTCAAGTTCGAACTCTGTAGACGAGTTCGATAATAGTCAAAAGCATATTTTGCACTGAACTTGAGCCAATCAGCCAGATTCAGATTAGCAGCATAGTAACCAAAAGCACGCCATCGCTCGTCAGAATTCTGATATTGATGACGCACATAATATGGGTTGGAGTACTGTTGATTGGGGCCAAACCAGTTTTGATGCAAACGAGTTTCAGTTGTATAATGTTGCAAGTCTGAAAGTCTGACGTTTCCAGGAATGAGCAACAACTGTGCCACTTCACCACCGAGTCCAGTCATTGGGCGGTTCTCAGCTTTCATGCGCGACAAGGATATTTTGCCGTCCAACGATAAATACTTATTCACCACTGTACCCGTATTGAGATCCACATTCAGCTTTTGCAGTGTTTCATCCTGAAACAATCCATTGTTGCCATTAAAACCAATGGAGAGTCTATAATGTGACTTCTCCGTGGCATTCCCTAAAGCAACTGTATGAAAATGCGAAAAACCTGTTCTGAAATAGTCTTTCAGCTTATCACCATCGTATCTATAAGGAATAGGGGTTCCCAACCACGAGGGTTCGTTATGTCCATCCAAGGCTGAACCGAAAGCCAACTCCCCAGCCAACATATGCTGCTCTTGCTCATTGGTCACGTACACAGGTTTCCCTTGACTGCCTTGCCCATAGCGTTTTTGCATATCAATAGTCTGTGAAACTTGGCTCCAAGTGAAACTGCCATTATAAACGATTCCAAATCCATCCTTGCGTGAACCTTTTTTAGTTGTGACGAGTATAACACCGTTTCCAGCACGCGAGCCATACAAAGCTGCGGCATTAGGTCCTTTCAATACGGAGATAGACTCGATGTCTTCGGGATTGATGTCAAGTGACGTTCCACCCCTATCATAACCTCCATAAGCGGAAGCCTCCGAAGTTTGGTCATCAGTAAAGGGTACGCCATCCACTATCCACAGAGGTTGATTATTGTCTGTCAGCGAGGAGTTGCCACGAATGGTTATCTTGGTTGAGCCAGCCAATCCTGTACTTGAAGTATTCATCTGTAGACCGGCAACCTTTCCCTCGAGTGCTCCCGTAACCGAAGGGTCGCCTGTGGTATTGAGGACGTCGCTTTTAATATCCTGCACAGCATACCCCAGCATTTTCTTCTCGCGCTTAATACCTAAGGCTGTCACCACAACCTCATCAATGGCTTTAGCATCCACAGACATCACTGTATTTACCGAATGACTTGTTCCTGCGGTCAGTTCTTTAGTCTTGTAACCCAAATAACTAAACTGCAGAACGGCATCGTGGTCATCAGTAACGATGGTATAATTGCCATCAAAGTCGGTCACCGCACGGTTATTGGTACCTTTTTGAGTAATGGTCACACCAATCAGCGGTTCGTTGTTCTCATCCAGAACCCTACCAGATATTTTGTTTTTTTCTTTATTTCTGTTTTTCTTGGGCTGCTGCTGACTCTGTTTCTTAAGATATACCACATTGTCTACAATGGTATATGCTACATTTTTTCCATTCAAGAGTTGATGCAGCACCGTTTCTATAGATGCGTCTTTCACATTCAATGCATTAACTGGCAATCTGGACAAGTTGTCATCATAAAAGAACTGATACTTCTTTTGTGCCTGGATTTTCTTAATGGCAGTGCCTAAAGTGGTGTTAGGCATCTTGATGGTGACTTGTGCAAAGCTGCCGTAAAAAGGAAGTGCAGAGAGAAGCAGACCTACTGCCATCCCTGACCATATCCTACCTCTAAAGGGCTTCTTATTTTTCATCATTTGTTAGGTGTTGTTTTTAGTTGATTTGCGATTTCATCACATAGGTTATAACTATATAACAAAGTTGAGTATAAAAACACTTACAAATAATTTATTAAAATATTGTTTTTGTTGATTCAATACAAACCTAAATTTGACACCGTCATTTTTATTGACAACCAACATCATATAATTAGCGTATTTGCCACGAAACCGATTATTGCCTGAAAATATCGCAAAAATGATGGAATTATTAAAATACCTACAATCAGCAACTTACATAAAGCACGTCTCTTGAATGATAAGAATTTCGATGACATTCCATCGTCAAAGAAGTCGTTTAAGGGTACAAAAGGAATGCCATAACCTGTCAAAACTGACCGTTTTGCGATCCAAACTCAATGGAATTACGTCACTAACCCATATTGTTGGCATGAAAAACGCATGTACAAATGTCGTACATGCGCTTACCGTGAACCATACGGATGATAGTCCAAGCTAATTCACATAAGTGAGAAGTGTTAAATTCTTACCATTTTTATTGACAAAAACAGCAAAAGACTAATTCGCCTTATTTACAGAATAAACGCCACCTCTTGCCTTCTTAAAGGCAATGGGCAAAGTGTTCTGCAACAAATGCAACACCAAGTCGAGGTCTTTATTGTACTTGATAGTTCCAGAATAAGTGCTCTGCAAATCTACATTTGCCCCAATCACCATGCGTACCCCATAGATTTTCTCAAGCTTGCCTACAATCTCCTTTATTGTTGCGTTAGAGAAAGGAATAAGGTTGGTGTGCCATACGGCATCAACACCATCCTCCATATTTGAAACCGTCATGTGCCCCGTATGATAGTCAAGCTGAGCTTTCTGACCGGGAACCAACACCATCTGTCCTGCGGAAACATTACTCTTCACCTCTACCGAACCCTTCAGAAGACTTACCTCAGAACGCATGTTCGCGGCATCGTTCTTAAAATCGAAAACAGTGCCCAAGACTTTCACAGCCATGGCGTCGTTTTCAACAATAAAAGGTCTGGTACGGTCTTTAGAGACCTCAAAATATCCTTCACCCGTCAGCAACACTTTACGCACGTCTCCTTCAAAACGCTCTGGATAACTGAGGGAGGAATGGTGATTCAGCCACACCTTACTACCATCTGGCAGCAATACCTGTTTGGTGGTGGAGCCATTGGTTTGGGCCACTATATATGCTCGTCCATCATCAGCCCGCAGTACCTTGCCATACCACAACAATGCCGTTCCCGCCAATATGGCAAGTACTATCGCTGCCGCGTAACGATGCCATCTCCGCCTGAACGAATGACGTTCTTGATGTGGCAGGGCAGCGCCTGCGTTGCCATGCACTCGTTCCAAGGCTTCCTCCACTTTCCACTGAGGCATGGAGCGACTTTGCAAATGTTGATAGATTCGCTCCATCTGCAACAGGTATTGCGCATGACGCTGGTCTTCCGCCAACCACTCGTTAATCTGCTTCAGCTCTTCCTCAGGACATTGCCTGGTGATAAAATGTATGATAACATTTTCATTCAGTTCACTCATTAGCAAAGTTTTCTTTTAGGTTATAACAATTTCACCGTAACATATACTTAGTCAACATAAGAACTGCTGATATCCAACAACTTCTGACGCAAGTATTTTAACGCGCGATACATATGAGCCTCCACTGTACGGACTGAAGTTCCCATTAATTCAGCAATATCATTGTTGCGAAGCCCCTGTAAATAACTCATCCGGAAGACCTCACGGCAACGGATAGGCAACTCATCAATGGCGTCATTGAGCATGTTGCCCAACTCACTGTTTTCGAGCGCATGGACAGGATTTTTCAAATTACTTTGAAGAGTCTCTAACAGTTTGCTGTTGACATCATCCAACTGTTGAATGTAACCAGAAGAGATTTTTCTGCGCTTAAGCAGGTTAATTGAACGGGTATAGACCGCACGGTAAAGGAACGAAGATATTTGTTCGCCAAACTCAACGTCGTCACGCCGTTGCCAAAGGTCAGTGAACACGTCCTCTACCACATCTTGCGCATCATCCTCACTGCCAACCAACCCTTTTGCATAAAAGAACAGTTTGGCATACGTTTGTCTGAATAAAGCATCATAAACCGTGCTGATGTTTCGTTGCATTCTACTATCCCTGAATACTTGTTATATGGTACAAAAATAAACAAAAAGAAACACAGGCACAAAATTTTCTGACTGTATAGGGCGGTTCTATAAATTATCACCGTAAGGTTTTTTATGTAAGGGCGGTTCTATAAATTACCACCGTAATTTTTTTATGTCAGTCTTTTTACGTTTTGTCATCTTGCGGACTCTTTTTAGGGCGGTTCTATAAAATTAGCTTTGGCAGATTGCGAGGCTGTTTTTGTGGTCAATTTGTTTGTGAGTGAAGGAGTATAGTGGGCTATACGACTGAACGAACAAACAAATTGAACCAAAAATAGTCTCACAACCTGCCAAAGCTAATTTATAGAACCGCCCTAAAAATTTATTTCACCATACGCTTGACGACACGTCCATCAGAAGAAAGAATAATGTGAAGTCCTTTGTCATGCTTGCTAATCCTTCTGCCACACACGTCGAAGTGTAGTTTATCTATGTTCGACTCATAGGCAGACTGCTTCGCAATTCCAGAGGTTGTGATGTCAAGGATTTCGTACATTGTACCTAACGCCACCTTCTTTGTGGTAAAAGCGTCTTTGAATTTCTCAATCAAGTTTTTTTCCACATAGACTTTGAGTTTTACGGCCTTAGGCGTAAATACATACTGGCCGAACTCAGGCACGGAAGAACCCGTAAACTGCACGACAGAAAGTTTCTTGTTGTTTTTGAATGCATATTTTTCTATTCCCCCAATTATCCCTTTGAAGTCGACGGTTTTCAACTCAGCGCAGTCGCTGAAAGCCGACTCTCCAATAGAAAGATTAGAGGCAAGTGAGGTAAGTTGCTCAAGCCCGGCATGCTCAAAAGCATGTTTGCCCACGTTGGTGAGTCCTTCCGGAAGAATGACATGCTTCAGGTTTTTGGCATAAGCAAAGGCATAGTCGTCTATTTCGGCAACACTTTCAGGAAATTCAAACGATGTGGCACTGCAGCCAGTAGGATATAGTTGTATAGCTATTTTATTGCCATCGTAAAGTACGCCGTCTTGAGAAGAATAGTCATCGTTGTCTTCCGACACCGAGTAGGCTGTGACAGCAGTATTGTAGAAAGCTTTTTCCTCTATTTCAGACAATGACGCCGGAAGTTCGGAAAGAGTGGCAAGCGAGGTGCAATTCTCGAAAGCTTGCGCACCGATTTTCTCCAACTGTGACGGAAAAGTCACCGAAGTAAGTGATTTGCATCCAGCAAAGGCACACTTGCTTATTTCCTTGAGCGAGTTGGGAAGCACTATTGACGCTAATTTGCCACAATCTTTAAAAGCGTTCTCCCTCATGATGGCGACGCTTTGCGGAATGACGCATTTAGTAAGCGATGTGCAGCCGCTGAAAGCGTATTGCTCAATGCTCTTTGTCGTTGTGGGCAATTTTAGCGTTGTAAGCGCCTGGCATTGGTAGAACATGTAGGCACTCACCTCGTCATCATAGGCAGGTGCGTAGTATTTAGTATACATACCGCTCTTTACCTGATAATAATTGCCACCGTTGGCAACAATTTTAGCCCCAGAGAGGTCAAGTGTGGAAAGTTTCCCCTCTGTGGGTTTGCCATCAATGTTCCTGCCAGCCATCTCGCGAAGGCACAAGATGTCGGCTCCATTGATACCGCCCGACACGGTAAGATTTGTAATGGAGAACTTTTCGGATGGGGTGATATGCTTTGAAAGTTCACCGGGCTTTTCAACATTTATTACTTTCTGCGCATGAGACGCACTAAACACCAGTAACAACGCCAAGGTTGTCATGCCTTTTCTAATTGTGGAGATTTGCATGTTTTTTTTGTACTATTTAATTAATAATTTGAATATGCCATTCTATTACCAACAGTTATACAGGATAGATGGCAAACATGGATTGAAAATTAGACCTGTTATTTTTTCTCGTAAGGAATTACAAATTTAAAACCGCGCCCGACAAGTACCGCATGGTTCGCCCTGACTTCCTGGACGTATAATTTGCACTTACCCTCTTTTAGAGAGCTGAACTCGTCGGGATAGCGAAAACCGAGCTCAACGTCAATATAAGAACCTTGCCGGGGATTTATGACGGCAGGCGTAATCTTGATGGTTTTCTTAGAAACTGTTGGGTTGGCCTCGTTACATATCCAAACCCCCGCTCCTTTACGATGCACCACCAACGTGTTGCGCATCAAAACGCTTAAACTTCTCGACGTGGTGCTATATACTCCCGACTCATCAGCCTCGCCTTTGCATCGCACTTCTACTTTAATCGTTTTGGTTTGATGATCCTGCCCTGTGATGTGGAGATAAGCGTCGCCCTCGCAATAGGTATCTATTTCTATGATGTTGGTCTTGGCGTTCCACTTAACCTTCTTCAGAACACGCATAGGGTCTTCCACACTCATTTGTGCCATGCCGCCTCCACCATTGACACTTACCGATCGGCTCTCATCCCGAGGGAACAACCGTATGACATCCTCGGTAGAGGTAATGTTGGGCACTATAACATTTATATCCAACTTGCGACACTCATCGCCCGACCAAACAGTGGCATACGTTTCACCCTCCAATATACCTGTAACACGTAATGTATCTTCGTTGATGCTGACAGTAGCCAACTTTGAGTTGTTGATATTGCACTTGTATTTACCAGTCCCACCCTTTAAGATTAACATGCGGGTCGCGTGCGTAAACACATCAATAGATGATAAGTCGTTATCCCCTATCAATATTTTAGACGGTTCTAAATCCGACTCTGTGTGGCATGCGGTCAACGACATGCCAAGTATTATCACTGATAGCCAACTATATATATGCTTCATGTTGATTAGCTTATTTCACATTTAAGTTATATTCCAAGGTCCAAGCCTTGCCATCACTCTCAATGATGTCCACAACTAATATATGTTTACCCGTTTTGTTGAAAACCAATTTGTATCCGTCGACAGGGACGAAGGGAATGCCGTCAAGCGTATATTTAATTTGAGCGTTGACATCATACAAATCGTTGAAAAACAACTCTATGTTTCGTGGACAATCACCATAGTTCTTAATTTGATAGATGTAGGGAATGCGATTTTCATCCTCCCTGCCTAGTATTATTGATTCTGTGGTAATGTTTTTTTTAGCCACTTTCGACTTCTTTCCGTCAGGCATAATCGTCTGCACACCTATTTCGTAGGGAGTGTTAGGCTGCATTTTTTGCAAGATATAGTCGGTTGTGCTTATTGTAGATACCTGCTTTCCATTAAGCAAAATATTGTATTTGATGCCACTGCCTTGCACAGGATGCCACGACATAAAAATTTCATGTTGTTTTGCAGAAACTTTCACATCATAAGGCATCGGTACATCCTCGGTAATAGTACTATTTTTTATTTTCTTAAAAACCACATCGTCAATCAATAGATAGTTATAGGCATCGGAATTTTCTTCTTTCATTTCAAAACAAAATCCCGCGCAATCCACTCCTTGCGGAGCGACAAAATCTATAGTTTTTTGTTTCCATTCAGTAGGGGATGCATCTGTAACCATATCCTTTGAAGCTTTCTTTGCATCCGTTTTAACTTTGCGCTTTTCTTTGCACCATATCACGGTGGAAACACAATTGGGATGCTGTAACGTACCTTTATACCAATAGGTAAGGCGATAAGTTGCTCCGCCCTCAATGTTCATATAATAATAGTTGTATGCTCGGTCACTTATAGATAGCGTATGCGGGATTGCTACTAACTTGACAGCGTGGCTGCCACCATGTGCTTGATTTGATTTTTCAATGTTACCCCCTGAAAAAGACCAACACATAGGTTTCTCATAGATGCCAGCGGTGCGCCACTCTTCAAACCCACCGTTCAATATCAAGTTGGGATGTGTTTGAGCTGTTACGTCTAGCGTACACCATAGGAACGCTAACAATAATAGTTTATATAAATTCATAGTTTTACTTTTTTCTTATAAGAGTTATCGCATATATGCTTATCATTTTATGCGCTGCTTGATTTGTGCTACAGTATAGGCAATGGATCCAGGGGTAGTGGAATCGCCTTCCAGACGCTGCTTATCCCACAACCCAGAGCTTTGAGTAAGTGCATCTAAAAGCGTTTGTACCTCATCAAAGGTATATAATGGTTTCCCTTCTGTATTCACGGCAAACTGCAACGAGAACACGGCACCATAGGCACGTGACAGGAATACCAGGGCATTGCTGATATCCTCGTGTAAATTGGCATTTGTCACTTCGCCTGACAACAACTGTATGGCATGCACGGCGACCACCTTAGACAGTTCTTGCCTAATGGTATAAAGACATGTTCTCATCTCGTCAAACCTATACTCGGTCATGGCCAATCGTCCTGCCGCAAAGGCGTTGTAAAGTTTAATACGACTTCCCTTTAGCGCACTGCGTTCATTTTTTTGCACAATGGGCAACCAGTATTGGTAATAACCATAAGCCAAGTCCCAATGATGTTCCAGTTCTGTATAATTATGTCCGTTTACCAGATTTGAAGCTGCCTGATCTTTCAAAAGCTGTTGGTCGTTGTATAACTCAGGGTTAAGATGCACATTCAGGATTTTATCCAAATAAATGCTTCCCCTAATCATCTCATAGTACACTTCCGCCACGGCTACACCTTTGGCATTAACAAACGCTAAGTTTTCATCGCCAATATTATAGCCTATATATCCTCCTTTGCCCATTTGTGCCTTGGTGTTGCGAATATCGGCAGGACGAGGGTAGCCGTAACCACTCAATGCTCTCGACTCATTGAATAATTGTTGAAAGACTGCGAGGATGCGATCCCTGTCAACACGGTGAACCATAGATGTAGCTATCTCATCAAATGGCGCTTTACCATACACTCCTTGCTTGAAATATCCGTTCATCCGCTCCTGCTGTACGACACTTGATATACGAGCTTCTTTCATGAACGAGTGATATACAATATCAGCAGGCTCTTTTAACAGCTCACACTCTAATGTATTAACACTACTTTCATCATTCCTGACAAACTTATATTCTGGGTCTGGCCATGTAGGCATGATGTACGATGACTCTATGGTTTCATCGGGCCATGTTGTGCATGATGTTATGGAGGTGCACAGTGCCAACCACAGCATGAATATACAAAAAGGTCTGTTACGTTTATTCTTCATGATTTTATCCCATTATCTTTATGGCAATATGATATATCCACAAAATGGATTTTTAATTAAATTGATACCCTCTTCATTTTGAAATTGCTCTACATGTAAAGGGCGCACAATGGTAAGTCCATCATTGGATACAGCCGAAATGGTGGCGCGCACAGATGAGTTGCTTGGACCTCCGCCCTTTACTTGCAAAAACATAGGGAAGCCAGACATGGCTTGAAAAGTAATTTTTTGCTCCTCTCCATTTTTAAGCAATTTTACATCGCTATCATCAAAATCATCAGCTTCCGTGAAAAAGGTTTTCAGGGTCTTGTCAGCATCAATGTATCTGATAGTATAAGTTGAGGAAAGTTCTTCATCAGGCACCAAGCTGCCTTGCAATTCCTTTTCAAAAAAAGAACAAATCAGGGTTACCGTATAAGTACGCTTCTCACCGTTAATCTCAACTCCTGGGTAGACGTAGCTATTCTCATTCATATCGATGCTTGCTAATTGCAAGGCTTGATCATCGTACGATATCTTTGGTTTTTCTATTCCCTTAAATGGAAATAATTTGTCGTAGTCTTCATCGGCATCGTCGTTTACGGCAGGTGAACATGCTGAGAATAATATCAAGGTAAAGGCTGAGAGTGTTATATATAATTTCTTTTTCATACCGTTCGTTGTTATCTGTTTATATTTTATTCATTGGTAGGAACGTCTTGAATAACCGCTTTCAAACCAGTTATTTTTCCTTCTGGGTGTAGATGCTTACTTACTAACCTAATGCTTCTCCATTCGGGATGATACACTTCTACCAATTCAGCTTCGAAATGGTTGCCAATACGTTGAAAGTCGGCAAACACCTGTTTGTTGTTCAATCGCAGACCTGCTCTAAAAGTAATACCTTTAGGCGTGCCACAATATCCAGAACCCAACACGGAAAATTCTTTAGGTGGATAGTCTGGGATAGGGTTAGGTTTCGTCACCTCCATAAACAGATAATATCTCTGTTTCTCGGTCGTGGCCACGCGTCCACCGTTTCTGCCAAGATAGTAATCGCTCTGAAAGTAAACACGACCGCCTCTGTGTATATATAACTGTGGATTTTTCATTTGCTCAAATACTCGTCTGTTATCGTATGCTTGTTTTACCGCATCGGCAAACTCATGCACATTATGCAAGGGTTTCATCAAAATATATTCGCATGCTGGCTTAAGGTATGAGGCAGTTTTGAATACCAGCAATCCGTCTTCATCACGTCCTTGGTATAACCAGTCGCATGCGCCTCCATAACTATCATTGACCAGCTTGTGTATATAGTTTGTGGTAAGAAAAGTAAGTTGGGTGCAACTATTTGCCCCTATTTTGTATTCGCCCATCATGGAAGTAGCAACACTTTTGGGGTCAAAGTCGGCACGCATCTCTACTTTCCCATGTTGTAAAAAACGCATGGTAAAACAAACACCTCCATAACCATATCTGTCAGTTCCGTATTGGTATTCGGCTTTTATTTTATCACTGATGTTAGAAAACAGCAAGGAATCTGTTTTAGGGAAATACATAACCAACCATCCTGCTTTGTTGTTAACCAGCTCAGTGTTCAACGCCTCAATGGCTTGCCTCTTGCGCTGGGTAGGTGTGTTCACAAATTCTCGTTCTTCATCATGGCAGCTGTAGAAAATGCAACCAAGTAGAGTGAGGAGTATGTATGAAAGATACTTCATCTTATTTTGTATTTAGATATTTATTCAAGGTTCTGACGCTCTTAAGTTGCAATGTGAGCAATTTAACGTGCCAGTTATTCCAAGCATACTGCTCGACAAACATTTTTTTTGCCATAAAATCATGATAGGCACGATCGGCCTCTTGTTTATAGCGTTTATTCACTTCGGGGTCAGAGTCTTCGTCTGGTGTACGTGCTTCATCTTCTGCTTGTTTAAGTTTTGCTGGTGTAGATGTCAAGATAACGCTTAACATCTCTGCCATGTCGTCCTCAGGATTAAGCATGGAAAGATAGGTGTAAAATCCACGTTTGTTGGCATATCCCACTAACCCAATATCGTTGTTCGCACCATTTATCTCGGAGAGGAGTTGAGTGTCGGTGATATATTTTCCTTCACTGATGGCAGCAAATTTAGCTCTATCGTATGGTATCTGCTCTAACACTCGTTTCATCATTTGGTGATATACGCTGCGAACAAGTCTATTAACTTTATGCTTGTCGTTTGCATCAAAATCATTAACATGATATATACTCATCTCTACTGGCTGTGACGCAATGTTGTACATGCGCTCAACACCATTCTTATCTGGGTTTCCGCCCCCATATAATGTAATGCGTACTGGCAAACAGTAGTTAAGCAGGTTGCCTTTGCCTTCCATTTGAATATCCCTAAAGGTATCAAAGCATAAAGAGCTAATAGCGTTAAGAACTTGTTTTATGTTTGTAGTGTCAGGAGGATACACATAGACTCCTTTCTGACTGTTATTCTTTTGCCACTGATATACCACCTCTGGACCATACACCTTGGTAAAATGCTGTTCTATCCATTGTGCCGTTTGCGTTTGAGTGGCATTGCTGTCCACAACACTGTCATCTGATAGTGTGTCATGTTGGCAAGACGTTGCCAGTAATGCCCATAGGCCTATATATGCTAAGAAATATTTCTGTATATTCATTTTGTTGCGTTATAAATTACCTACTATGTTTATCTAATGAGTTCTTTGCGTTCACGAGGATTAGGAGCCAGTCCTCTGTTTTGTGCTTCTATGGGAATTTGCAATACTTTTCGTGGGTCGTCTTTCTCTAAGGGGAAATAATATTTAGATTTTGTATTACGCTTCACACTCAAATGAAACCTTCTAATGTCTAACCAGCGTAGCCCCTCAGCAAAAAACTCTTTTTGCCTGAAATCGGCAAATAACTTTACCAATGCAAGCTGTTTTAATGTCATGCCATAGAAAGGGGTGTACACATCATAATTATTTTCACTTGTACGCATATAAATATCCCTTTCAACAGTAGGCATAAAGCCAAACTTACCCTGCATATATTGCAGGTAATCATTAATGGCTCTATCATACTGTTTTAGCATGGCATAAGCTTCCATTCTATTAAGCAAAGCTTCATCTGCAGTAAACAATACATTGCTCACGTAAATTCCCCGAGGTCTTAATCCAATGCTTTCAGTGGTAGACAGCTCATCAAACTTGGCGATATACTTACCATTTACTATAGGTGATGGTGAATAAACAAAAGGATATGTACCGTCAAAAGTCATTTTAGAGAAATCGCCTCCCCCTTCGATACCTCTTTTGTTGAATATTTCGTCAACAGTTTGTTTGGTTGATCCGTAACGATCCGTAGGCATTTGTCTCGCCCACCGAGACTCGGTGGTACAAATCAATAAGTTGCCAGGCTCGTCGGGAGATGTGTAGCGTGTAGACAAACGCTGACGTTTAAACTCAAATTGCCGTGAATATCCCACCCAATGCCTTAATATGGTTTTGGGGTCAGCGCCTAACACATAATTAGCATATTCCACTACTTTTTCCCATTCACCTTTCATCAGATAAAAGCGAGAGGCGAACGTGTAAGCCGCTTTTTTGTTGAAGTGATATTTAGGTTGCTTATAATATCTGTCGGTGACTAAGGTGACACCACGCTTCAAGTCGCTTTCAATACTATCATATACTTCGTTGACAGTACCTCTGTTATAATTAGTCAGCGCATGTTTCTCGGGTTTGTTAACATAAGGTATACCAGGAGATTGCTCTGCATTACCATAAGGCTCTGCCCAGATATTGACCAGCATGAAGTGAAGGTAAGCTCTAAGCAAAAATGCCTCGCCATATAAAGCCTTGACACGTTCATTCTTCGGATATTTTTTTAGCAGCTCCAAAGCCTTGTTGGCCTGCGCAATCCCTTTATAACAACTATTCCAATAATTTAAGGGTGTGTCAATGTCTTCTTGGGTATCATCCTCCCAATAAAACATTTCTTCGTTCAGTTGTGTATGTGTGCCATTTGCTCTGATGTCTACATTATCAGTACGAGGCTCTAAAAAAGGAATATAGCTTGCCTCTGGATAAGCTCCTGCAAGTAATTGGGCAATTCCTTCTTCATTGTCTATGTTTACATCAATGTCCGAATCGGGAATTTTGTCCAAAAAATCGTTACAGCCACATAGAGCTAAAGTGGCAAAGACCAAGACATATTTATATAGATAGTATTTCATTTTAAAAACCAACATTTAAAGTAAAAGTATATTGTCGAGGCGTAGGCAGTGAAACGCCTCCTGTTTGATAATATTCAGGATCTTGTCCATGTAGTTTGGAATCAGCATAAATCAATAGTGGATTTGTAACATTTAAACGAACACTTCCACTTTTTAAGCCTATCGCTTTCATCCAACTTGGTTTTAAATAATAGGATAGCGCAATATTTTTTAGTCTGACAAAGCTACCGTCGGCCACACGCAATTGTGAGTAGTTGTAGGTGTTGTATGCTTTTTCTATATTTTCCATTCCTATCACGTCTATTATCTCCTTCGAAGGCAGTGTGGGTATGTCAGTATGATATTCATCGCCAGGATTGAGCCAACGATTGAGATAATTTTTGGAAAATACATTCAAATCGGCAAACTGTGTGTCAAATGTTGGATTTAGCCTAATCTTGTTGCCTGCTTGCATTGTTATGAAGCAAGAAAATTCCCAGTTGCGCCATTTCACGGTATTTGCCAATCCGCCCATTATATTAGGCTCAATAGGACCGTGATACAATAAATAAGTTTTAGTGTATTGTGTGTCGTTGAAGTCAGCTCCTACAATATCTTTCAACTCGTTTTGTGGTAATGGATATCGTCCAAAATTAAAGTTTGGTAGCCCGTTTTTGTCCAATCGTTGGAAATTAAACGAGAACAGCGAGCCTTTAGGATAACCAACTACGTTGCCACGACCTCTACCTGCCACCATGTCAAATGCGTTTGGTGAATTGAGCATACGGGTTATTTGTTGATGAATGGCATTGAATGTAAGATCTGTTGTCCATTTCCATGCATTGTTATTCACATTGATGGTATGCAATCCGAATTCAATACCACGAGCAACCATGTCGCCAAAGTTGGCGTATTTATAGTATTGTCCGCCAACTCCAGATGTGCGTACCAAGTCTATCAAATCGAATGTATTGCGTTGGTATACATCTACTGTAGCCGAAATGCGATCTTTCAGGAATGCCACCTCTGCACCAACATTCAGCTCGTACATTTTTTCCCAAGTAAGATCTCTGTTTTCCAGCGAGAGCAAATTTAATTTGTTTTCTCTGTCATTTAGATTTAACCTATGGACTATACCACCTCTATAGATAGCCGATGCATTAGCTGCCGCTTCGTTCATTTTGGCTGTTAATCCATAACTTATACGAAATGCCAATTTTGAAATGACATCATTCCCTTGCATAAAATTCTCCTTATCCACGTTCCATTTGGCTCCAACATTCCATGTTGGCAACCATAAAGCAGTAGATCCCTTTCCTGCGGCATTAGAGCCTTCAATATTCACCACAGTATTAAAAATGTACTTGCCCTGATAGCCATAGGTAATATTGCCAGAAAACGTAATGCCTCTTTCGTTTCTATTACGCAATGCAAAATAAGGGGTGTTTTCTTGAAACATTTTCTCAAAAATACCAGGTGCGCTTTGCACCTCATTACCGCGTTGATAACTAATGCCATATCCCTGAAAAGAATTTGTAGTTTGCTGTAGAGTTCTTATTTCACCAAAAGCAAATCCTTTCAGGTCATGTACTCCTATTTGCTTGTCGTAATCAATAGCTATGCGTGCCAGCATACTTTGCATATTGGCATTGTTTAGGAAAAGTACACCACCTTGTTCTATGCCAGGTTTAGGTAGGAGTTCTGGATGATAGATGTCTTTTACAAGATATATATTTTGTTTTGCCACCCATGGTGTTTCACAAGCACGGTAAGCTCCTATCATGTTGGATCTTTCACCTATTTCATGTCGTCTACTTGTATGTGCTCTTCTGTATGAAAACATTGCTTTAAGGTTAAGAGCATCAGTAAACTTATAGGTCGCTTCGGTTTGCAATTTAAAGTCGACTACCTGTATTTTTAATTGATTGTTGTCATACTCGTTCAATATGTTAAAAGGAGCCCAGTTGTTACGGTAATATTCGCGTTGCCCATACTCATCATAGGGACGAAGCGTTCGGCTTGTTCCTAAAGCGTATGCAAACGGGTTGATGTCAAAATCTCGTTCAAATGTTCCAGATATGGTGTTTTTTTTCTGTGGCAAGGTGCCTGGTGCATTTTGCATACGCATATTGGCCTGTAACGATAATTTGGCAGTAAGGTGATTGGTTATGTAAAATGTGTTCTTAATGTTGGTTGTCAGTCGCTGCACCTGATCGGCAATAGTCCAACCAGCATCGTGATAATAGCCTATCGAGGCATAAGATGCTACATTTTTTCCACCTGCCGACAAACTTACTGTATGGTTTGTCATCAGGTTGTTTGTAAACAAAAGCCTAAACCAATCCGTATTGGCATATTCTCTTTGTCGTAAGAAGTTTTGTCGGGCTTCATAAGTGTTTGGCAACATCCAGTTGTGTGATTCGTCATCATAAGTGGTGAGCTGTTTGTACATTTGATGATAAACCCCGCCTCTACGTCCATATAACGATGTAGCTGGATCAAAATATCCTTTCTCTTGCATTTCCTGATACAGAGCCATCGTCTCTTGAGAGTTCAGCAAATCGAAGTGACTGTAATCTGGACGAGGGCGCCATGTGTTTTCTGTTGTATAATTAATTTGCAATGGCATTTCCCTTTTACCACTTTTTGTCGTAATTACAATAACGCCATTGGCAGCCCGTGCGCCGTATACTGATGTGGCTGAGGCATCTTTTAGTACTTGAATATCTTGTATGTCAGCAGGATTAAGCCCTGCTACTGCCGAACTAATGAGCGTAACGGCATCACCAGACGCCAAGTCTTCGGGAGAAACATGTACCATGTCCTCGTAAACAGCACCATCGATTACCCACAATGGCTGAACATTTCCCATGATGGAAGCACCCCCACGAATATTGATGCGCGGTGCAGCACCAAATGTTCCGGATATGTTTTGAATCGACAGTCCAGGCACGCGACCCTCCAACATGCGCGAGACATCACCAATACCCTCGAGTTTGATGTCGGTCATTTTCACTGCTGTGGCAGCACCAGTGTAAACACGGTTTCTTATGTTTTGGTATCCTGTTACGACAACTTCGTCAATCATTCTGCTATTACTCTGCAACACTATTTTTAAAGATGTTGCCTTAATACTTCCCCTATAGTCATGCATGCCTATAAACGAGACAGTAATGGTTTGCCCCTCGGTGCCCTCTATCTTAAAATTACCATCGATGTCCGTAACCGTCTTTTGCTTGTTTTCTACAATACCAACAACTGCCCCTACTATGGGTTCGCCTTGTGTATCTGTAACAGAGCCTGTTACCCACCTATTTTCTTGTGCCATGAGCCTTGATAAAGTGCATAGCATGATCAATAGGCATAGTGTTCTTTTTATAGTTATAGATTGTATATATACAGATCTTCTCATTTTCATATTATATTTTTAGCGATATGACATTTTATCAAAGTTTCCACTGTACCCCCCCATAAATACCAAAAGGTAAGCCTGCTCTGACACCAGATGGGTGCCGTGAAACCATATACACTTTGTTGGTAAGGTTGACCATATTCATAGTAAGGTCTACATTTTTAATTATATGCACCTTGGCGGTAACATCTATAATAAAGTTGGCTGGAATTTTTTCGCGTTGAGCTATCTTGCCTTGTCCTGGAACTGTACGCATGTCGCCATTGTATCGCATGTTAAAGTTTATGTCAGCCCATTTGCTTTCCACACCTATCTGACCGTTAAGTGCATGACGAAAGATATAAGGGATTTCATCACCATATAAAACATGTCCCCACGATGCACTTGTAAATGAGTTTTTCATCTTTGTATCTGTAAAGGTATAAGATAGTTGCATGGGGAGTTGGATTTTCCAATGAGTAGGTAATGGCTGGCATTGTAAAAGCAGTTCTACACCTCGTACCAATGCCCGTCCTACGTTAAACTGGTCTAAGGTACCTAATCCGCCTTGTGCGGCAAGGTCGCTACCCAACATGTTAGAATAGTTGTTGCTGAAACCTATCAGTTCTCCTTTGAAGCATTGATTAGCATAGCGCAAACCAGCCTCTACATTGATACTGCTCTCGGCTTTTTGTCCAAAGGAAGCACTGGGCGGTGCAAAACCTTTATGTATTCCTGAGAATAATGACAGCTGGGGCATTAACTTACAGTTAATCCCTATTCCTGGCATAATAGCTCTTGCACTATTTGGTACTTCTATACGCGCCATGCCCGTACGTCGCCAGTCGGCTTTAGTATAATCGCGATTCAACAGCTTTACATCTTCATAACGAACTCCTGCGGTAAAGGTAAACACACCTTTTGCCCATTTTGCTAAAGTATAAGCCGATAATGCATGCGCTGTAGTAATGCGATTGGTCTGACTGCCTGGGAGTCCTCTTGAAAAAAGCTCCATACGACCATTATTCATAGAGTATCCATCGTCTTGCTGGTAGCGATCCTCGCTGTCAGCATGGTAACGCATGCCAATCTCTGCAGTGAAGTATCCACCGTATAGCATTGTTTTATATTCCCCTTTTATCTGAATACCACGCGAATGGTACTTACGGTGGTTAGCACGCAGCATTAGTGCCTCTCCTATATAGTTAGCCTTACCTGCAACAATATCGAAGTACGATTGGTTGGTAATAGGGTCGGCAAGTACATCGCCTATCGAGCGGCGTTCAGCCTTGGTGTAGCCAGTACGCACCTCGTTAAGCTTGTACCAATTCCTGAAAAAATAATTGTAATAGGCCTGCGTGGTTATATCCCATGAGCGAACTCCTTTTATGATATAAGTGGCAGAAAACTGGGTATGGCGCGTCACCAGATTATCTTTCTGAGCTCCCGCATATCTGAAGTATGGTTTAACGGCAAAGTCCTGATCGGTAAGCCCAAGATATGTTTCGTCGGAAGTTTCGTTAGCAAATCCATACTTTAGCTCTAATCTGTGATTTATTCCATCCTCTCTGTTCGTGCGCACCATCCACTTAGCTATTACGTCATTGCGCTTAAATCCAGTACGCTCATCGGGGTCATCATGTCTAAAACCGCGAGCCTGGTAGCGTAAATATTCTATGAGAAAGCCCGTATGCTTAAAGCTTTTACCTATGGCCGTTTGTAGTTTTAAACTACCAAAACTACCTGCCGACGTACTGCACTTTATCAATTTGTCTTGCGGGATGGGGGTTGACACCAGATTAATGGCACCTCCTGTCGTAAACGGTCCATATTGTACCTGGCTGCTGCCTTTTAATACTTCTATGGCATACATACGAGCCGCATTCGGAAAGTAATAGGCTGCGGGGGCTGCGTATGGTGCAGGAGCGGCCAGTATACCATCTTCCATCAGCGTGATACGCTCGCTGCGTTCAGCCTGCGTACCGCGTAAACTGATGTTGGGACGCAATCCAAAACCATCTTCTTCATAAATATTTACTCCAGGTACGCTTTTCAGCATACGATTTATGTCGGTATAATCAAACTTGCCCAATTCACTGGGTGAAAGGTAATAAGCCGAACCAGTACGGTTGCGTGCTTCAAACTGGCTGCCTAACATCTGGTTGGCTCTTACTACTACTTCGTTGATCTGATGTAAAGAGTCGGTCATGGCATTAAACGTTTTAGGCGTGCCTACGTTTTTTTGGGCATACCCAACCCATGGAGCCAGTGTGACAAGCAGAGACAGCATTTTTATTTTAACATACATGTGGGGATAAATCTAATCTTTTATTATACTAATTCTTCCTCTTCAAATACCTATCAATAAACGATATATGGGCGGTTCTATAAATTACCACCCTTGAATGAAACATGCGATGAAAACCGAACGCCTTACCGTTCTTCAAAGATGAAAAGCCCGGTCGTCACGCATCAAAGTGAAGGAGACGGGCCATGTACTTGCCCAAGATGTCGAACTCGATGTTAACGACAGACCCTATCTTGATGTCACAGAAATTGGTATTCTCTCGGGTATAGGGAATGATGGCCACCCTAAAACTATTGTCCGTGGGCTCACATACGGTCAGTGAAACGCCGTTCACGGTCACGCTGCCCTTGTCTACGGTCATGTAACCACGCTTGGCCATCGTCTTGTCGAATGGGTATTCAAACGTGAAATAGGTTGACCCATCGGCATCTTCCATGTTCACACACGTCGCCGTTCCGTCGACATGACCTTGCACGATGTGCCCGTCCAGACGGCCATTCATCAGCATCGACCGCTCCACATTCACCCGGTCGCCCACTTTCAACAGCCCCAGGTTGCTTCTGATGAGGGTTTCCCTCATGGCTGTAACCGTGTAGGTGTCGCCGGTTAAACGAACTACCGTCAGACAAACACCATTGTGACTGATGCTTTGGTCAATCTTGAGATGATCTACAAACGAGCATTTAAAGGTGAAATCAATGTTGTCTTGATCTCGGTCGACAGCAACCAGTGTGGCCATTTCTTCTACGATTCCGGAAAACATAAGCTAAAGTGTAATTAAAAAGGCAGGAATGCACCTGCCTTTGTATCATAAAAAGGGGTTGCTCGATGATGTGATGAAACTCCGAACTTGATAAGATTTGAGAGCTCTCCGCCTTTGTAATCCACCGGCTTTACAGCTTAGTCCCTAAGGATTTATGTGGCCCGCCATCAGCAAGAGAAGTCTTCTCGGTTTCATTTTTTTATTGATGAGTATCCCGATCAAACCGACACAACCCCATGTTGTATCAACTTTGTTGTTGCAAAGGTACATTTTAAACTCGAAATGAGCAAATTTTACAACCAGTTTTCTGTTTGATTTTACATGAAATCACAGAATTGCTAAACTTTTTCATTACTTTTGTCGTCTAACAGACAACATTGGGAGTTGGGGACAAGTACCCCTTCTTACCCAGCAATCTGATAAAACATAACGAACACGGTATGAAAAATATTTGTACAACTTGTCTCCTGACAATCATCTTCTTGTCATCACCAACCTCTGTTGAAGCGCGAAAGTGGTCACTAAAAGAGTGCATCCGCTACGCCCTATCCAACAACATCTCGCTGAAAAAGACCTCGCTCAAGCACCTCAGTGCCATTGAAGACACCAAGCAGAGCCAGGCTGCGTTGTTGCCATCGCTGAACGCTGCCACCTCTCAAAATGCAACTTATCGGCCATGGCCGCAAACAGGCATCGCCGCTGAAGGCTATGTACAGACTTCGATTGACAAGGTGTATTACAACGGAACCTACAGTGTGAGCGGTAGTTGGACGGTATGGAACGGTGGCAGAAACACCAACACCGTGAAACTGAACAGGCTGGCGGAGAAACAAGCCGCACTCGATTCGGCAACCATGGCCAACCAACTGATTGAGCAAATCGCACAGCTGTATGTGCAAATACTGTATTCCGGCGAGGCCATCACCGTGAACAAATCCACGCTGGCCATGAGTGTGCAAAACGAAAAACGTGGCGAAGAATTCATGAAAGTACAGAAAATGAGCCGTGCCGACATGGCGCAGCTTACCGCTCAACGCGCTCAAGACGAATATAATGTGGTTGAAGCTGAGAGCAACATGCGCAACTACAAGCGACAGTTGAAACAGCTTCTGCAACTGGTTGATGATGAAGAGTTTGAAATAGACATACCACACACGACAGATGACATGGCTCTTCAACCAATACCCACTGTGAAAGCGGTTTATTCGGCAGCGCTGAACTATCGCCCTGAAATACAAAACGCACAGCTGGGCATCGAGAGCAGCAATCTGAGCGTGAAGATTGCGAAGGCCGGCAAACTGCCCGCCATCGGAATCAACGCTGGCATCGGCACAAGCACCACTTCCATGAGCGACTATCAATGGGGAAACCAACTGAAAAGCAACTTTGACATCGGCGCAGGCATATCATTGAGCATTCCGCTGTTTGACAACAGACAGACTAAGACAGCCGTGAACAAAGCCATGCTGCAAAAGCAAAACTACATGCTCGACTTGAAAGACAAACAAACCACCTTGTATTCGAACATAGAAGATTATTGGCTGCAAGCCGTCAACAACCAGAACCGATTCAAGGCCGCCAGGGTGAGCACGCTGAGCGCGGAGGAAAGTTTCAAACTGCTCAAAGCCAAATTTGACGAGCAACTCATCAACGTTGTTGAGCTCATGGACGGCAAAAACAAGCTCATGACAGCACGACAAAACGAACTGCAAGCCAAGTATCTTACGATATTGAATATCGGCCTGTTGAAATTCTACCAAACGGGCGCATTGGAATAAGGGGTGCTTGCCGCGTCCTAAAGCATCAATTCTTTCGGCGAGGACACAAAGGTGGTAGCTCCATGCGCCAGCAGAAAATCCTTGTCTCTAAATCCCCATAACACACTGATGCAAGGCATGTTGCTGTTGCGTGCCGTGGCAACGTCTACATCACTGTCACCAACATAGACAGCATCCCGCCCATCATCATCCAACTGGCGCAAGGCTTCCAGCACTGTGTCAGGCGCCGGCTTTTTCTTGATGTTCTCCCGTTCACCAATCGCTACCGTGACATAGTCGCTGAAGAAGTGGCGACAAAGGTCCTGGGTGGCATCGTAGAACTTGTTGCTGACTATTGCCAACTTCTTGCCGCGCGCATGCAAATTGGCCAAAAGCTCAAGTATCCCCGGATAGGGTTTGGTGGTGTCAAGATTATGAACCAAATAGTGTTGCCGGAAATCAGCGTATGCAGCCTCGAAATCGGGGTTGTTCAATCCGTCGGGGATGGCGCGCTCCATGAGTTTTTTCACGCCATTACCCACGAACCTCCTCACCTCACCGATGGTCCGTTCGGGCATGCCATGCATCTTCAAGGCCGCATTGCAACTTGTGCACAGGTCTTGAAGCGTGTCAAGCAAGGTGCCATCCAAATCAAATATATATGTACCGTATTCTTTCATTGACGACAATCATTAATTATAGGGTGGTTCTATAAAGTACCACCGCAAAGTTTTTCTATGTCAGTCTTTTTACGTTGCAAGCTGGTCATGCCAACTCGCGGGAACAATTCCCACATTCGCTCTGCAAAGATAGCATTTGTCGTCTTGATGGACAAACAAACAATCTTTTTTCACTATTTTTACCCATTTTTAGTCGTAGCGTTGCAATTTGAAATCAACAAGCATGCTCTTACCTGTCAAACTGATTGGGTTTGAAAGGCAAACCCAATGGTATTGAAGGGTAAACTCATTGAGATTGGAAAAGCTGTTTCAAGACACCGCCTCCTCAGTGTATAAACAACTATGTGACATAAGGTTACATGCTTACGTCCTTCGTGTCATTCTTCATCAACTCTTCAGTCTTACTCTCCTCCAAATCCAATCGGGAATCAACTTCCACAACACAACCAACACAGACCAACGCCAGTCGATGACGCACACATGCTCATGACGCAAGATGGCATGAAACATCCTAAGGGCAACCGTCTTCTGATTCATCATCATGGGATACGAGTGCCCATCAAGCAAAGGGGTGTCCACAAAACCCGGCCTAAGATCCGTAAACTTGATGTTGAGCTTACGGGAATTTGCCAATTGCTCAAGCGACTGGATATAAATGTTTTGCATGGATTTTGTCGCACTGTATGCCGGTGCCGGCCCTAATCCCTTGGTCCCGGCAATGGATGACACCACGGCAATGTGCCCTCCCCCATGCGCTGCCATATATCTATAAGCTGCTCCAACCATCCTTACGAACCCCATGCCATTGGTGTTTAACGTGTTCAGCTCAATGTCTTCCTCAAGATCAGGATTGATTTTTCCGACACCTGACACATGCAGATACAAGTCAATCCCACCCATTCGCTCAATTAAATCAAGCAACTGGGCGGCAGCACCGTCGCTACATACATCTATCTGGGCTGTATGTATGGTTGAAGCGCGAGCTTGCGAGCCATTACTTGCGGAGAGGTTTCGACTAAGGTTCTCGTCTCTCCACCTGTTCAAACATTCGATGCGTCGGGCCGCTATCCCGACAGTCCAACCGGCATCATAAAAGAGTTGCGCCAGTTCTTTCCCCATTCCTGATGAGGCTCCCATGATAATTGCTTTGCTCATGTTGACAAATATATGACAGATTACTCAAAAAAACAAAGTATTTCATGACATAACGGATAAAATTAAGTATATTTGCATTCAGTAATCAAAACATTATCTATATGAAAGATTTTTTCAAATATGTTGGAGCAACAGTCGTAGGCCTTATCGTTTTCGGACTCATCGTGTTGATTCTTGGCACGATGAGTATAGTAGGCTTGATATCATCCGCCCAAGCCACACAAGACGTAAGCAAAAACTCCGTTCTTGTTCTGAACCTTTCTGGTAGTTTGGCCGAACGAAGTAATGATAATGTTTGGGGAATGCTTACGGGAAAAGAATTTGGCTCCGTTGGACTGGACGACATTCTTTCTGCCATCAAGAAAGCGAAAAGCAACGACAGAATCAGAGGAATCTATATACAGTCGGGTATCTTCTTGGCTAACTATGCCAGTAGACAAGAGATAAGAAACGCACTCGTAGACTTTAAGAAGAGCGGCAAAAAAATCATTGCCTACGGAGACAGCTACACACAGGGCAACTACTATTTGGCCTCAGTAGCAGACAAGGTCTTTCTGAATCCGCAAGGCATGATTGACTGGCACGGCATTGGCGCTCAAACGATGTTCGTGAAAGACTTGCTGAAAAAAGTCGGCATACGGTTTCAGGTAGTCAAAGTTGGAAAATACAAGAGCGCTACGGAAATGTACATCGCCGACAAGATGAGCGACCCCAGCCGTGAGCAGACACAGGCGTACATAGACGGTATTTGGGCAGACGTGGTCAAGGCGGTGAGTGACAGCAGGAAAATCAGCGTGGAGAAATTGAACCAATATGCTGACAACTTGATTACTTTCAGTAACCCAAGGGACTATGTGGATAACAAACTGGTGGATGGCTTGCTTTATACCAATCAGGTAAAGGGCGAAGTGAAGAAGATGTTCGGGCTTGACAAGAACAAGCCTGTCAACCAAGTGAGTGTCAATGACATGCGCAGCATAAAGGAAGAGAGCGAAGGAAAACAGGTTGCGGTGTATTATGCGTACGGCTCCATCGTCGACAGTCCCGTGACCGGCAGCGTGCTTGGGGCTGAGCACATGATTGTTGGCTCGAAAGTTTGCAAGGACTTGGAAGCTTTGGCGGAAGACGATAACGTGAAAGCGGTTGTTCTCAGAATCAACTCAGGCGGCGGCAGCGCTTATGCCTCAGAGCAGATGTGGAATGAGGTTGAGCAATTGAAGAAGAAAAAACCCGTGGTGGTTTCAATGGGCGACATGGCTGCGTCAGGCGGATATTACATGGGTTGCAATGCCAATTGGATAGTAGCGCAGCCCACCACCCTTACGGGCAGCATCGGTATTTTTGCCATGATACCAGACAGAAGTCAGCTGCTTACACAGAAATTGGGAATCAAGTTTGACGAGGTGAAAACCAATAAGAATTCAACGTTCGGCACGTCAGCACGACCACTGAACGAAGAAGAAATCGGTTATCTCACAAGATACATTGACAGGGGGTACGCTCTCTTCCGACAACGCGTGGCTGACGGGCGCAGATTGTCTGTCAATCAAGTAGAGGCTATCGCCCAAGGGCACGTCTTCACTGGGAAAGATGCCTTGAAAATCAAGTTGGTAGACGAGTTAGGCGGTTTGGATAAAGCGGTGGAGAAGGCTGCAAAGCTGGCTAAGCTGGATGAATTCTACACGCAAGACTATCCCGAAAAGGCTGACTGGATAGACCAACTGACGGGTGCCGTGAGCGGCGGCAGCTATCTTGACGAGCAATTACGCGCCACATTAGGCGAATATTACGAGCCCTTCATGCTGCTAAAGACAATGAATCAGCAAGACATGATTCAAGCTCGCATACCTTTTTATCTGAACATCAGATAATCCAGAACATCAAGGATTTGTTCTTAACTCGCATCGGCACAGCGTTCATTAAACATGATGACGCACTGTACGAGTAAGACTCAATTTAATGAATGAGGACAGAAGGAGATTATATAAAGATTAACGAATGGCTGCTGCCACTGAGTTGGCTGTATGGAATCGGCGTTAGGTTGCGCAATCAAATGTTTGAGATGGGCATCCTGAAAGAACAGACGTATGACATTCCCATCATCTCCGTCGGCAACATGACCGTGGGGGGTACGGGCAAAACGCCACATGTTGAATACCTTGTTCGCCTTCTTGGCGACATGACGAAAGTGGGTGTGCTGTCCAGGGGATATAAACGGAAAAGCAAAGGCTATGTGCTGGCAGGCGAAAAGTCGACCATGCAGGAAATCGGGGATGAGCCGTTCCAGATGAAATCCAAATTCCCAAATATCTTCGTTGCCGTGGACGAGAACAGAAGGAGGGGCATTGAGAACCTTACTTCTGACGCAGCAACGAAAGATGTTGACGTAATCATCCTTGACGACGCCTTCCAACATCGCTATGTGAAGCCAGGAATCAACATCCTGCTGGTGGACTATCACCGGTTCATCATGAACGACCAACTGCTGCCAGCCGGACGTCTACGCGAACCACTGAGCGGGAAAAACCGAGCTGACGTGGTCATCGTGACCAAATGTCCCAAAGACTTGAAGCCAATGGAGTTTCGGGTGTTGACCAAAAACATGGATCTCTACCCTTTTCAGTCACTGTTTTTCACGACAATCAAATATGGCAGTTTGCGGCCTATCTTTGGCGGTCCAACCCGCACTCTCCATACCATTAAGAAGACAAATGCGCTCTTGGTAACGGGCATCGCTTCGCCCAAGCAAATGTATGAAGACCTGAAACACCATTGTCAGCATGTTCATTCATTGAAATTCGCCGACCACCATCTGTTCACCGGGAAAGACATCGAGAAGCTGAATGCGCAATTTGAAGCAATCAAGTCACCGAAAATTGCCATCACAACCGAAAAAGACGCCACGCGA
This sequence comes from uncultured Prevotella sp., assembly GCA_946998205.1. Classification (GTDB taxonomy): domain Bacteria; phylum Bacteroidota; class Bacteroidia; order Bacteroidales; family Bacteroidaceae; genus Prevotella. The sequence continues at coordinate 38,647 of CAMPYJ010000005.1, forward strand.
CTGGTTGCCGTAGACGGTCTCTCTGACCAAGTAAAGAATGCCATTTATTCATTACCGATACAAATAAGTTTTCTTCAGAACGATGAAGAAGCGTTCAATCATAAAATCATTAGTTATGTACGAAAAAATTCAAGAAACAGCATCCTGGCTGAAAGAAAGGATGACAACAAGCCCAAAGACAGCAATCATCCTGGGAACGGGACTCGGACAATTAGCTTCAGAAATAACAGATAGTTACGAATTCGCCTACACTGACATTCCCAATTTCCCGCTGTCCACGGTGGAAGGTCATTCAGGAAAACTCATTTTTGGTAAGCTGGGAGGCAAGGACATCATGGCCATGCAAGGCCGATTCCACTATTATGAAGGTTATGACATGAAAGAAGTAACCTTCCCGGAACGCATCATGTACGAGCTGGGTATCGATACTTTGTTCGTTTCCAACGCCGCGGGAGGAATGAATCCCGACTTTAAAATTGGAGATTTGATGATTATCGACGATCATATTAACTTCTTCCCGGAGCATCCACTACATGGAAAGAACTTCCCAACTGGTCCAAGATTCCCAGACATGCACGAGGCCTATGACGGACAACTGAGAACTCTGGCTGATAAAATTGCCAAAGAAAAAGGTATCAGAGTGGTTCATGGCGTCTACGTTGGCGTACAGGGACCCACTTTTGAAACACCTGCAGAATACAGGATGTATCATCGCTTAGGGGGTGACGCTGTTGGTATGAGCACCGTACCCGAAGTCATCGTGGCCCGTCACTGTGGTATCAAGGTATTTGGAATGAGCATCATAACCGACTTGGGCATAGAGGGACAACCCGCAGAAGTTTCTCATGAAGAGGTGCAGGCTGCTGCCAACAAGGCGCAACCACTGATGACTGAAATCATGAGCGAAATCATCAAGAGAAGTTAGGGCACGCTCACCGTATGCTGACGAGCGGGTTGACAAGGCATATCCACGCTTTCGCGTTTCCATAAAAGTCACGGGGTATTCCTGTCAACTCATTTTGTGACCCATAGATTTTACAGCAAATTACCACTCAAACGAATGACGGACATTTCAAAACTGGGTGAATTCAAACTCATTGATCACCTCACAAAAGACATCCAAATACAGAACAAATCAACAAAACTTGGCGTTGGTGACGATTGTGCCGTGATGCACTATCCCGATAAGGAGGTACTGATGACCACCGACATGCTGATGGAAGGCGTTCATTTCGACCTCACCTACATCGACATGCAGCACCTTGGCTACAAGTCAGCCATGGTGAATATCAGCGATATATTTGCCATGAACGGATCACCCAAGCAGTTGTTGGTGAGCTTAGCCATCGACAAAAGGTTCAAGGTGGAAGACATGGAGGCTTTTTACAGCGGCCTGCAAATGGCATGCGACAAATGGCATGTGGACATCGTGGGAGGCGACACGACATCCTCGCGCACGGGGATGGCCATCAGCATCACTTGCGTTGGGGATGCAAAAAAGGAAGACATCGTCTATCGCAGCGGTGCTAAAGACACTGACTTGATTTGTGTCAGCGGTGATTTGGGCGCCGCCTACATGGGACTGATGTTGTTAGAACGTGAGAAAGACGTATATTATCAGCAGATAGATGAACTTAACAAGAAGCTGAAAGCTGCGCAAAAGGAGCAAGACAACCAACTCGTTGAACACCTGAAGAAGAAGCTTAGCGAGCTTGGTAACTTCCAACCAGACTTTTCAGGGAAAGAGTATCTGCTGCAAAGACAATTGCAGACAGAAGCAAGAGGAGACATCATTGAAAAGCTCCAGACAGCCAACATCCACCCTACTGCCATGATTGACATCTCCGACGGATTGAGCAGCGAACTGCTACATATATGCAAACAAAGCAAATGCGGATGTAGAATTTATGAGAAGAACCTCCCAATTGACTACCAAACAGCCGTCATGGCAGAAGAACTGAACATGAACGTCACGACTTGCGCATTGAATGGCGGCGAAGACTACGAGCTGCTTTTCACCGTTCCCATCACCGATCATGAAAAGATACAGCAAGTAGAAGGCGTGCGAATGATTGGACATATCACCAAAGAATCATTGGGAGCCCAACTAATCACTCGTGATAATCAGGAATTTACACTACGGGCTCAAGGGTGGAATCCATTGTAAATGAACTCTTTGTGTATGAGTTGGCCATCGAAAACGACTCTGATGACAGACGCATGCCTGCACTTTCATCGTGCGTTCTCTTTGTTAACAAATATTAATCAGTAACATTTTTTCAAGAAATGTTTCGGTGATTAGATAATATTTCTTACCTTTGCAACCGCAAAAGCAATGGTGCCATAGCTCAGTTGGTAGAGCAAAGGACTGAAAATCCTTGTGTCCCCGGTTCGATTCCTGGTGGTACCACAGTGAAAAGATTGCAATGAAAAAGTCCTGAACACTTGTTCAGGACTTTTTATTTGCTCTTACTTGTTCTGCCGTACGCTCATCAATAGCCAGATTTTAGCGGCTATTCGTGATGATAAGGCTCGCCTTTCAGGATGGTACAAGCACGATACAACTGCTCAACAAAGATAAGGCGTACCATCTGATGCGAGAACGTCAATTTAGACAGAGAAATCTTCTCATCGGCACGCGCATAGACTTCCGGAGAGAAACCATATGGACCACCAATCACAAAAACAAGTTTTCTAACCGACTGTTGCTTCTTTTCCATCCAAGCAGCCAATTCAACGCTCCTAAACTCTCTGCCACGCTCATCCAATAAGACAACAGTATCAGCAGGCTCTATCTTCTTAAGAATCAACTGCCCCTCCTGCACTCGCTGTTGATCCGCACCCCTTTTCTTATTGTATTTCAGCTCAGGAATAACGGTCATGCCAAATGGTACATAATGACAAGTCCTCCGTATATAATCCTCTATACCTGCGGTGAAATGCGGATTATCCGTCTTACCCACCACTATCAGCTCTGTTTTCATCTGCCGCAAGGTTTTCCTACCACATTCGCCCCGTCACCATTCATTGAAGAAATCACTTGTCTCCACTCTGCACGGAAAGTCATTTCTCATCCGAGTTGATGACGTCGTATTGATCTTTCCGCTTTGGATTCATCGGAAACCATCCTTTTTCTACCCGTTTCTTTTGAGAGAACAGCTCCCCAATGGTCCACAAGCACGAAGCGCCCAATACGCCAAGGAACGATGAGAACATGACGTCTTCTACAAAAAGTGACGCTATGACAGACAGAATGCCCACAAACAGGAATATCCACCAGGGACGAACGCCCCAATTGTACTCCACCTTGATCACCAACGGATGAAAGAGTCCGATGATAAGGAATGTTGACACCGCTATTATCAGTCCTTTGTAATACATGGCTATCGTTAAGTTTCTAATCTGAAATTGCTAATCAATCACTATGTTAATAGCTTTTGCAAAAGTACAAAAAAACTCTTAACGACCGAAAATTCTCATTTAAAATTACTACCTTTGTCAAACAATACATACAACTTAAACAACATAAAGATATGGCAAACAACGCAGAACTGATTGCCCAGTGTGAACAGAAGGCAAAACAATGGCTGTCTCCCGCATTTGATGAGGAGACACAGAACGAAGTGAAAGCAAAGATGGAAGCTGACGACAAGTCAGACTTAATCGATTCTTTCTACAAAGATTTAGAGTTTGGAACGGGTGGACTTCGCGGTATCATGGGTGCCGGAAGCAACCGCATGAACATCTACACGGTGGGAATGGCTACACAGGGGTTTGCCAACTACCTGAAGAAAAACTTCCAAGATCGCGCATCCATATCCGTCGTCGTGTGCCACGATTGCCGCAACAACAGCCGTAAATTCGCCGAAAGCGTCGCTGACATCTTCACGGCCAACGGCATCAAGGCGTATCTGTTCGACGACATGCGGCCTACACCCGAATGCTCATTCGCCATCAGGCACCTCGGTTGTCAAGCCGGCGTGAACATAACGGCCAGTCACAACCCCAAGGAATACAATGGATACAAAGCTTACTGGGAAGACGGCGCACAAGTGTTGGCCCCACACGACATGGGTATCATCAATGAAGTGAACAAGGTGAAAGTAGAAGACGTTAAGTTTGAAGGTAACAAACAACTGCTTCAAATCATCGGAGAGGATGTAGATCAAGCCTTCCTCGACGCTGTCAAGACCGTAAGCATCGACCCGGAAGTGATTAAACGCCAACACGATTTGAAAATCGTTTACACCCCTTTGCACGGCACTGGCATGAAGATGATTCCGCGCTCGCTCAAATACTGGGGCTTCGACAACGTGCATTGCGTCAAGGAACAAATGGTAAAGGATGGCAACTTCCCTACCGTTGTTTCTCCAAATCCAGAAAATGGTGAAGCATTGACATTGGCTTTGCGCGACGCCAAACAACTGGATGCCGACATCGTGATGGCCAGTGACCCTGACGCCGACCGCGTTGGCATGGCATGCAAGAACGACAAGGGCGAGTGGATCTTGATAAACGGAAACCAAACATGCTTGATTTTCCTATATTACATCATCACCAACCGCAAGAACGTTGGACTGTTGAAGCCAACTGACTATATCGTCAAGACCATCGTGACCACGGAGGTGATTCGGAAAGTTGCCGAGAAAAACAACATTGAGATGATTGACTGCTACACCGGATTCAAGTGGATTGCTCGTGAAATACGCGTCGCTGATCCCGGCAAGAAATACATCGGCGGCGGCGAAGAGAGCTATGGATTCATGGCAGCCGACTTTGTTCGCGACAAGGACGCAGTGAGCGCCATGTGTCTCTTGGCCGAAATTTGCGCCTACGCCAAAGACCAAGGCAAGACACTTTACGACCTTCTTCTGGACATCTATCTGGAATACGGCTTCTCCAAGGAGTTTACCGTCAACGTTGTGCGGCCCGGAAAGACTGGCGCAGACGAGATCAAGACCATGATGGAGAACTTCAGAAAGAATCCGCCGACAGAGCTTGGTGGATCAAAGGTCGTCGTATGGAAAGACTACCAGACACTCGAACAGCGTGACGCCAAGGGGAACGTCTCCAAACTTGACATGCCCGACACCAGCAATGTGCTGCAATGGTTCTGCGATGACGGCACCAAGGTGAGCGTTCGACCATCGGGTACGGAGCCTAAAATCAAGTTCTACCTGGAGGTAAAAGGCACGATGAAATGTGCCGGATGCTACGAACGTTGCGACGCAGAGGCCAATGAAAAAATCAATGCCATCAAGAAAAGCCTGCGCCTTGAGTAAACCAAGAAACAAATTGAGCTTCCATCAACGGAGGCTCAATTTGTTGCTTCATACTCTATGTCATTGAGTGTGACCACTAAAGGCAATGAGTTTAACAACCAAAGTCAAAGTGTTTGGACAACAAACCCATGGAATTTGGTATCCAATCTCCATGGGTTTATATTCAATTGTCATTCAAACAATTGCGAATTAAGATTACAGGGCGGTTCCTATAAATAACACAAGCCCGTAGATTCAACTTCAAAATGCATGACCTTGGCGGGCAATGTCATTGTGATTGAGGGCCAAGCTCAATAAGTTTCTCACGCATGCTGCAAGATACTCGTATCACATTAATTATAAATACATTTCAATGATTACCGCCTTGGCTTTTTTGACAGAAAGCGAGCAATGGGCCAACGACCGTCACACCCTTTCTCAAGGCTCATCCTCACCGCAACGAGCCTTCTCGACAGGAAAGCGGATGAACCCAACGAGTAGGTGAGCACCTGCGCCCTGCAGACGAAACAAACCTGCCGGCACAAAAGCGGCGCGCATCTGTGCCAAATCCGCATCATCCGGTCAATTCATTGTTTCAACAATATTGTCGTTGCATGAAAAAGCCATGCCTCGCATACCTTTTAATAATGACGCAACAACGTTAACAGTCGATTTCTCCCCATACGACATCACCATTTTTAGGTATTTTGCGCATTGCAATATCTTTTGCAACATTGTTGCCCATCTATTTTTGTATTTTTGCGATAGAATATAGAGAGACAAGATGAAGTTATCAGAATTAAAAACAGGCGAGACCGGAGTTATCGTCAAAGTTACCGGTCACGGTGGCTTTCGCAAACGCATCGTTGAAATGGGTTTTATCAGCGGGAAAAAAGTTGAGGTGTTATTGAACGCGCCCCTGAAGGACCCAGTGAAATACAAGGTGATGGGTTACGAAGTGTCTCTGAGACACTCTGAGGCCGACATGATTGAGGTAGTTCCTTTGAAAGAATCCAAGACGCGAAAGCCAGCCGAGCGCAATTACCCGGGAGCCATTTCTGATGACGATTGTGACGATGCCAAGCTCTTAAGGGAACAGCAAGCCCACGCCGCCGCCATGAGGAAGAGCCGAACCATAAACGTAGCTTTGGTGGGAAATCCCAACTGCGGCAAAACATCGCTGTTCAATTTTGCATCCGGTGCGCACGAAAGAGTGGGCAATTATTCGGGTGTCACGGTCGATGCGAAGGAAGGTCACGCCAGTTTTGAAGGCTACGACTTCAACATCGTTGACCTTCCCGGCACTTACTCGCTCTCGGCTTACTCGCCGGAAGAGCTCTATGTGAGGAAACAAATCATAGAGAAAACCCCAGACATCATCATCAACGTCATAGACACTTCAAACTTGGAGCGAAACTTTTACCTGACGACACAACTCATTGACATGCACCTCCGCATCGTCTGTGCGTTAAACATGTTTGACGAGTCAGAAGAACGGGGAGACCGCATTCACGTCAACAAGCTGTCCGAGCTTTTCGGCATCCCGATGGTACCCACCGTATTTAAAACCGGAAGAGGCGTCAAGGAACTGTTTCATCAGGTCATCGAGACATACGAAGGCAAGGAAGGCGCCAAGCCGCAATTCCGCCACATACACATCAATCACGGACACGAGATAGAGCAGGGCATCGCTGACATTCAGGCTTTCCTAAAACAAGACGAAGACATCCGGCGGCACTACTCTACCCGTTACCTGGGCATCAAGCTGATGGAGCACGACCGTGACGTGGAGAAAATGGCCAGTTCACTGCCCCATGCGGACGAGATATTCGCCGCCAGGGACAAAGCCGACAAACGCGTGAGAGAGGAAACAGACACCGACAGCGAGACCGCGGTGATGGATGCTAAATACGGCTTCATTCACGGAGCGCTGAAAGAGGCTTCCTACGAGACGGGCCACAAGAAAGACACATACCAGCTCACGCACCGCCTGGACAGCATCATCACGAACAAGCTTCTGGGGTTCCCCATCTTCATAGCCTTGATGTGGCTGATGTTCGAAGCGACCTTCTCACTCGGTCAGTACCCAAAAGACTGGATAGAAACCGGCGTCGCCTGGCTGGGACAGACCATTTCCACCTATTTTCCCGACGGTCCCATCAAAGACATGCTGGTCGACGGCGTCATCGGGGGCGTTGGCGCCGTCATCGTCTTTTTGCCGCAAATACTTATTTTGTATTTCTTTATCTCTTACATGGAAGACAGCGGATACATGTCGCGCGCGGCTTTCATCATGGACAAGCTGATGCACAAGATGGGATTGCACGGCAAATCGTTCATTCCTCTCATCGTGGGATTTGGCTGCAACGTTCCGGCGGTGATGGCGACGCGGACCATTGAAAGCCGAAAGTCAAGGCTCGTCACCATGCTCATCCTACCCATGATGAGCTGTTCGGCCCGGCTTCCCGTATACATCATGATCATCGGAACGTTCTTCTCGGCCCGGTATCAGTCAACGATGATGATGTCGCTCTATCTCATCGGCATCCTCATGGCTGTCTTTCTGGGCTGGCTGTTCAGCAAATTCGCCATCAAGGGCGAAGACACGCCGTTCGTGATGGAGCTTCCGCCCTACCGCCTGCCGACATGGAAAGCCATCACCAGACACACTTGGGAGAAGGGTAAACTGTACCTAAAGAAGATGGGCGGCATCATCCTGGTGGCCAGCATCATCGTTTGGGCACTGGGCTATTTCCCACATGCCCAGCACCTGTCCAAGGCAGAACAGCAAGAACAGAGCTACATTGGACGCATAGGCAAGGCCATAGAACCGGTATTCAGGGCGCAAGGCTTTAGTTGGAAACTGGACGTCGGCATCGTCGCTGGCGTTGGAGCCAAGGAAATCGTGGCCTCGACGATAGGTGTGCTCTACTCGCCCGAGGAGGGTGTTGACGAAGACGGCGCGGCATCAAATGAGTCCGAGATGTATTCGCGACTGAGAAAACAAATGACGGCCGACGGCATCACGCCGCTAACCGCATATTCCTTCCTGCTCTTCGTGCTGCTATACTTCCCCTGCGTGGCCGTCATCGCCGCCATCAAGGGCGAGACGGGCAGCTGGAAATGGGCTTTGTTCTCGGCCGGATACACCACATTTCTGGCGTGGATAGCATCTGCTGCATTCTACCAAATAGGACGTTTGTTTGTCTCATAGCCGCATATTCTTACGCTGCCCAACATTAATTTCAAAAAAACAAACGAAATGTTTGGCATTTCAAGAAAATCAACGTACCTTTGCACACGCAAAAAAGAAACTTGCACCCTTAGCTCAGTTGGTAGAGCAACTGACTCTTAATCAGTGGGTCTAGGGTTCGAATCCCTAAGGGTGTACTTCTTTCTTGACTGCACCCTTAGCTCAGTTGGTAGAGCAACTGACTCTTAATCAGTGGGTCTAGGGTTCGAACCCCTAAGGGTGTACAACCAAAACAAAGGTAAATCAACAGGTCTGCACGAGGACACCTTGATTTACCTTTTACTTTTTTCACAACCTCTCACCTACTGCTTAGCTTCAACTCTCAACAACATGACTGCGGAATGAAAAGGAACGTAAGTCAACAGCTTCACGCCGAAGCAACAGCAATGCGTGCAAGCTGGCACAGAAGGGTAAAGGAAAGCGCCTGCAAACCATAAAATGTTTACAGGCGCTTAATTATCTGGTAGTCGGTACGAGAATCGAACTCGTATGCCAAGATTGAGAATCTTGTATCCTAACCGTTAGATGAACCGACCGTTAGCGAATGCGTCTTGAGCGGAAGCGGGGGGATTCGAACCCCCGGTACGGAAAGCCCGCACGTCAGTTTAGCAAACTGGTGGTTTCAGCCACTCACCCACACTTCCCTTCCTTTCACCGCAAAGGAGTATGCACTGTGTCTCAAATGCGGTTGCAAAGGTAATGGTTTATTTCTGAATAGCACAACCTTTGTAATGGAAAAAGACTGGTTTTTAAAATTTATTAACAAGTTGACATCAGCGCATGCAATCGTCTACAAACGACAGCGGAAGCAAGTCTTTCACGCTTCTGACACAATAGATTTTCTTCGTACCATATAAAAGAATTTTGACGGGTTTTTTATATCGGTCTTCTATTTCAAGTATAACCTGCCGGCAAGCTCCGCAAGGCGTGATGGGATTAGGCAAAACACCGTTCTCATTCCTGCCTGCGACCGCCAATGCCTCAATGGGACTGTCGGGATAGTTGGCTTGAGCCGCGAAGACGGCAGTACGCTCTGCGCACAAACCTGAGGGGAATGCGGCATTTTCCTGATTGGCTCCTATCACCACTTTTCCATTTTCAAGCCTTAAAGCAGCGCCCACATAGAAGCGGCTGTAACGCGCGTATGCGTTCTCAGTGGCCGCAAGGGCGGCCTGAACCAATTCTCGGTCGCGCGGAGAAAGCTCATCAAGTTGACAACTCTGAATAATGATACTAATGTCTATCTGTTCCATGCGTGTTAGGGTTTAAAGTATTCATAGGCTCCGATATCCGGCCGTTCGTCTCTCTTTCTGCCATCTCTGTCCAAAGGTAAGGACGTTGCTTGATTGGCTTTTCCTATGGCAAGAGACTTGTCACGCAGCCTGAAATCATACCTCAGGCTGTCGGTGTCAATCAAGAGGAAGTTCTTGTGACCAGCCCGAACCGTGTCTTTTACATCTTCGTATGTCACGTTTTTAAAACAAACGCTATCCTCAGACTCTTCGCGAGGCATGCGCAGCAAACAATTCTCGAATGCGAAATGCAGCCGAAGAGCGTCTTTTCCGGGGATTCTCATCACCTCATGGTCGGAGTAGCCCGTGACAAGCGAGTTGCTGCAAACGAATTGTCTCAAGGGTGAAGAAGCCGCGCTCAGCCTTAAAGCCACACCTCTGTTAGAGTCAAAAGGATAAAATTGCGCCAAAGTACATCCGTTCATCAACACATCGCCGCCATCAATAAAAACACAATCGTTGAGGGTATTGCTGAAAACAGAATTGTTGATGGAAACTTGCGCATGACGGGTCAGCAAGCCAAATCCTTGACAGTTGTGGATAGTTGAATTGGCGATGACCAGTTTTTGCTTGGATATGCCAGCGGAATCAATCACCAAGCCGTTGTAAGCGCCATGGATGTCGGCGTACGAAATGGCATTTTCGTTGGACGATGGATAGATGTGTATCCCCTGCCACTGACCACTCAATGCGTCGTAAGGCAGGTAATCGAACATGCGATCCAGCCGGTTGCCGCGCAAGACGACTTCTTTTTTCGGCTCACCCTCAATGGACAGCCGGCCATAGACATCAATGCCGGCATGCTGATCGAAATACAGTGTCGTGCCGGCAGCTATCCGCAAGGTCTTGTTTTCTCCAACCGTCAGCCTGCCGAACACCACGATGGGCTTGGCTCCTGTCAGCAACGTGTCGTTCAAGACATGATGGTCGCGCAAGAAAACGGCATCCCAGGCATAGGCGTTCAGATTAACTTTCTGCTCCTTTCCGTTCTCCAATGCGAACACAAGGTTGTCTTCAATGCGTTGCGGCACATCGGCATGTTTGGCCGGAGCGGTTAATTCCACATACACGCGGATGCTGTCATCCTTCCTAATTTCAATCTCAGAAGTCGCATATCCCACGTCTTTACCCAGATAAACGCCATCGACATTGACTCTGAAGCCTGTCTGATTGCCCCGTTCCAACCTAACGTTAGAGCATCTAATGCCTTCTCCTGAATGGTTATAAACCCAAAAGGATTTGGCCGCCGAGGGTATTTTGGAAAAGACGGTGTCAAGCCTGACACTGTCAGAAGAGAATGTCAACGAATGATTGGGTGACGAAGAAAAGGTATCTTCATCATGACATGCGGTGAAACCAATCAGCACCAACAAACAAACTGTAACGGACAATCGAACATTCATCAACGAATAAACGCTAAAAGTGACTATTTATTTTTGAAAAACCCAATAAATTATTGTCAAGAAATGTAAAACAAACAATGACGAATCCGGAGAAGACTTACTTCGCTTAAAGTCCTCACGGGTGAGGATAACGTCAAACAACGCCGCAAATTCCGAATGGCGTTGGTACACGTTCACCATTTTCCGTTGGTTGCTGCTCGTCACGATGACCATATTGACACGGTGCCGTTTCAGGTCATTGACAAAGGCAACGACGCCCGGAACGCATGCGTAGTCGATGTTCTTTTCAAACTCATCGAGATGCTACTCCATTTCATGCCGCGCTTCCTCTTCGTCTTTAAAATACCGACTGAATATCTGAGCCAGCATCCGCCCCTTGACAAGATGTGCAAAATGGGTACGCCTGGTTTATACACCTCGCCTATCCGTTTGCAGCAAACGGTATACAGAGACTCGGTATCCAGCACCATACCATCCAAATCAAAAAGTGCCGTGTTATACATTTTTCACCTTCTTTTATAGAATGACATATCAAAGGTACAAAAAATATTCGTATTTTTGCACCAAAAAGAAAAGATGAGGAATCTGTTGTTTGTCATTGTCCTCACCCTATTGGCATCGGGATGTGATGACAACCGCAACAACGTGGTGAAGAAATACGGACTGAAAATCATATCATTTGCGATAGACTCTACCACTTATCTGGCAAACAACGCTCACTCCCCCAAGTGTGAAGTATCCATCCAAATGCAATGTGTGCGAGGAAAAAACGCCCCGAAAATCAACCAAGCGTTGGTTCAAACTGGTTTTCTGGTTACAAACAGCTTATCTCAAACAAACGAGTCGACCGACATGGTGAAGGTTTTGCGAACATTTGTAAACCAATATTTGGATGAATACATCAATACTTATGGCCCGCTTTACCGAGCGGACACTGTCAATCCAACCGCCTATGACAGGCGTTATCAGCTGAAATCGGAAATCCAAAACAACCAAAAAGGAATCCTCACATACATCATTTACCTGTCGACAGCTGCGGGCTCGTCACAAACATCAAACCAAACGATTGCGAAAAACTTCAACATGAACACTGGAGAGCCAGTCACTTTGTCAGATCTGTTCATTGAGGGTTATGAAGAATCTGTAAGAGACATCATTCTCGAAAAACTTCAAAGACGATTGAAAAATAATGGAACAGGACACCAAAAACAGGAACGAAGTTTGACTGACGTAGATGTTTACATCACGGATAATTTTGTCATTGGAAAGAATAAAATAACTTTCATCTACCGTGAAGATGAGATTGCGCCACATGAATATGGCGAGATGAGGATAGATTTGAGCAAGTCTGAATTAAAGAAATACTTAAAATGAACATAGAAGCGATACTGAAATATTTCCCTTCGTTAACCGAAGAGCAGAAAAAACAATATGGCATGCTTCAAGAACTGTACGGCGATTGGAACGCAAAAATCAACGTCATATCACGCAAAGACATTGACCATCTGTATGAACATCATGTCTTGCATTCGCTGTCCATAGCCAAACTGATTGGTTTCATCGGCCAGACAAAGGTTTTAGACATAGGGACAGGAGGCGGTTTTCCGGGCATTCCCTTGGCCATTATGTTTCCAAAATGTAGCTTCACACTCATCGATGGAACGGGAAAAAAAGTTAGAGTGGCCGAAGAAATCGCCCATTCCATCGGCCTAAAGAATGTCGCAACCAAGCATGTCAGGGGCGAAGAAGAAAAAGGTGTCTATGATTTCGTGGTGAGCAGAGCCGCCATGTCGCTACCCGACTTGTTCAAAATCGCCAAGAAGAACATTTCCAAGGAGCAACGAAACGTACTGCCAAACGGAATCATCTGCTTGAAAGGTGGCAATCTTGACACCGAGACGAAACCATTCAGACGCATCGTTGAAACCTGTCCGGTATCCAATTGGTTTGACGAAGAGTGGTTCAAGGAAAAGAACATTGTCTATCTGCCACTTTAACTCCATACGACAACAACACTAAAAGACGATAAGTTATGCTCAACATCAAATGCTTCGTGTGCAATATGCTGCAAGAAAACTGCTATGTGGTCAGTGATGAAACCCATGAATGCATCATCATTGATTGCGGAGCCTTTTATGAAAAAGAACAGAAGGCCATAGCACAATACATCGAAGCACGGGGATTAAAGCCCGTCGATTTCATCGCTACGCACGGACATGCCGATCACCATTTCGGCGATCAGTTTGTCTACACAACATACGGATTAAAGGTGAAAGTTCACCGGGCTGACGCTTTTCTGATGCAACTACTGCCAGAACAAGCAGAAGCATTCGCAGGTGTCAAGCTGCCGGAGGCTTTCCCGAGCGTGGGTGAGTATCTCAACACGGATGACACCATATCCCTCGGAACACACCAATTCACCCTGATAGAAACTCCGGGACACACACCCGGAAGCGTGTTCTTTTATTGCAAGGAAGAGCATACCGCGTTTTCAGGTGACACGTTGTTTCACCTATCCATCGGAAGAACCGACCTTCAGGGAGGCTCCATGTTCCAGATGATTCAGAGTTTAAGGACGCTCTCTCAGCTTCCTGACGACACTAAAATATACCCCGGACATGGCGAACCGACGACAATCGGCGCTGAGCTTGCAGGAAATCCATACATGGATCGCTAAAACGCATGTGCGATGACAACTCCCCAACAACATCAAATCAAAGAAAAAGTGATACTGGGAATAGATCCCGGCACAAATGTAATGGGTTATGGCGTCATTAAGATTCTTGAAAGAAAGCCGTCCATGGTGGCCATGGGGGTGATAGACATGCGAAAGACCGATGACCCTTACCTTCGGTTGGGACACATCTTTGACCGTGTCACGGGCGTTATTGAAGAGTATCTACCCGACGAAATGGCCATTGAAGCGCCTTTCTTCGGAAAGAACGTACAGTCGATGTTAAAGTTAGGACGCGCCCAAGGGGTGGCCATAGCCGCGGCCATTCACCACGACGTACCGATTCATGAATACGCTCCACTCAAGATAAAGATGGCTATCACGGGGCAAGGTCAGGCCAGTAAGGAACAAGTGGCGGGAATGCTTCAAAGACTTTTGAAAATCAACCAAAGCGAAATGCCGCATTTCATGGATGCCACAGACGCCCTCGGGGCTGCCTACTGTCATTTTCTTCAGATGGGAAGACCAAGCGCTGACAACAAGTACCACGGCTGGAAAGACTTCGTCAACAAGAATAAAAACAGGCTTTCGCATCCGTATGCCAAGTGACAGAGCAACAAAAGAATATTCAAAAGGTTCACAGCCAACCTGTCATTTCAAAATAAGAACAAAAACAAACAACACAAGAGAATTATGAAAAAAATCGTCATGCTACTCGCATTCACCTGCATGTTCGCAGTGAATGCCGCGTCACAGGAAATCTATAAAGAAGTAAATCGCATCATGCACCAGGCCGAAGCCATCAAGAATGACGCGAAAAGAAACTTGGAAGAGCGGAAAATAGCCACGTTCAAGGCCGATGCCATCTTCTACCTTATTTCAAAAGCGGCGCAAAACGAACACTTCACCGAATTGGAATTGGGCAAGCAAACCAATGCCATGATCGACTTTGTCAACAGCTTTGTCAAGCGTTTGTCTCGCTCATCCAAGAAGAGGGACAAAGAAATCTTGATGGCTCGGTTCAAGAACGCCACCATTCAAAATCCACTCTTCAACGATCCGGAGAAAGAAGTGACCTACGCATACGTTGACAACGAAAAATTCATCACGCAGTTTTCCATTGACACCGATTGGGTAAAAGCGTTGAACGCCGTGAGATAACAAGAGACGCGCCTGATGGATGTTCCAAGTCCATCAGACGCGTTGGCTCTCACTTCTACTGGTGATAATGAAAATAGTACCAATAAGTTTTACCATAGACATCCCGAACCGCGGGTTCCCTGACCCTCTTTTCGGGATATTTTTTTTCCAAATCCTGATAATCTCCATAATCCGCTTCTGTCACCTCGTCATGGTACACCAACTTTGGATTTGAACGCGAATGGACATAAAGCACTAACGCCTCGCGGTAATGTTTAGGCAACGAGCCGTCAACATGATAGTAACGGGGAAGATAAGTAACGAACTTGTCCAAGTCTTTATCCAACAAATAACCACACAACAAATAATCTCCGGCAGTTTTGTTGGCCTTTCCGCTCGCGGCGGTGAGTTCCAAACGGCGCATGACGGGCATCTGCCGCCCGGGAATTACACCAATGTAACGATACACGTCTTCATCGGTCGTCAGCAGCATTCTCACCGAACCACCGTTCGGAAGCAGCGACTGAGACCCGCCCGTCAAGGAATATTCAAACAGTCTCTCCCCCATTTCATGCGTCTTCGACAAGCAAAAGGCACGCAGCATCACCAGGTTCGAGTCTGCCTTCAAACTGTTTTTGCCCACCTCCAGCGCATCTTCGTATTCCTTGTTGACGATGGCTTGTTCCATTTTGGCTCGTTCGTGAAAGACCACGTCATGATTGCTGAACAGGCCTACCAGCACGAACATCACGCACAGTGCCATGACGTTTTGCCACATGAGGGGCACGAGGTCTCCGTGCGGATTGTTTTCTTCCGCTCCGCAGCCGTTTCTCTTGAGCTCCAACATCAAGCCTCCATGAACCAACAGCAGCAAGGGTGCCGCCACCCACCACCATCCCAATGAAAAACGGCGGTCAATATCATTGTTGATGTCTGTCAGCATCGTCAGCAGTAGCAATGAGGGGAAAAAGGAAAGCGCACAGCCTATTCCTGAACGCAGGCATACGCGTCGAACGCCAAGATGCACCAGATAGAGCGTCAAGGTAATCAACACCGCACCGACACCGGCATGGTAAGAGGTTTTTCCTCCCGACAGTACATGTTGCGCCACCGCCAAGACATCTGCCTGGTACGCATGCAGATACACGAAAGTAAAGCAACAAAACAAGATGCTGCACACCATACGTATCAACAACGTACCATTCAGACGGGCTATGGGCTGTGTGACCAAGAGTGGATGTCTACCGTTTTTTCAAGACCATGGCGCTGCGTGCCGGGATGTATAATTTAAGCCATCCCTTGTTGGCTTCTTCGTACAGCGGGTCGAAGTTGGTCAAATGCTCAACGCTGTCGTCTGTCAATCCATTACCGCCAAACTGCGGAGAATCCGTGTTCAGCACCACCTGATAGCTCCCGGCCGGAGTGAGAAAGCCATAATCGACAAACGAACGGGAAGGCGAGAAGTTGAACACGAACACCAAATCACCCCGCATGTAGCACAATATCTGGTCACCGTCATTATGCCAAATCTCCTGAACGGCCGTCTTGTTGAATCCTTTCTGCGATTTCAACAGGTTGACCATCGCCCGGTCGAAATCCCCCAAATAATGATAATCCAATTCGGGATTGTCAACCAGGTTCCATTGCCTGCGGGCATATTTATAGCTCCACCCGTTACCCTCTCTTGGAAAATCAATCCATTCAGGATGCCCGAACTCGTTACCCATGAAGTTAAGGTATCCTCCGTTCATCGTGGATGCGGTAACCAGCCTGATCATTTTGTGAAGCGCTATCCCGCGGTGAACCAAGGCATTTTCATCACCTTTCTTGAAGTGCCAATACATGTCAGCATCAATCAGTCTGAAGATGATGGTTTTATCACCTACCAAAGCCTGGTCGTGACTTTCGCAATACGAGATGGTCTTCTCGTCAGAACGCCGGTTCTTGATTTCCCAAAAGATGGAGCTGGGTTTCCAGTCTTCATCCTTCAGCTCCTTAATGGTCTTAATCCAGAAGTCGGGTATGTTCATGGACATGCGGTAATCAAAGCCCAAGCCGCCATCCTTCACCTTGGCGGCCAAGCCCGGCATGCCGCTAACCTCTTCCGCGATGGTTATCGCGTCGGGGTTCACCTCGTGGATAACCTGGTTTGCCAGCGTAAGATAACAAATGGCGGCGTCGTCCTGGTGACCGTTGTAATAATCAGAATAGTTGGTAAACGCCTCCCCCAGTCCATGACTATAATAGAGCATCGAGGTGACGCCGTCGAAACGGAACCCGTCAAAATGAAATTCCTCCAGCCAATATTTACAGTTGGACAGCAGGAAGTGCATCACCTCGTCCTTGCCATAATCAAAACACAAGCTGTCCCATGCGGGATGCTCGTGCCTGTCACCGGGACAGAAATACTGATTGGGGTCGCCCGCCAGGTTGCCCAGTCCCTCAACCACGTTCTTTACCGCATGACTGTGCACGATGTCCATGATGACAGCCACACCCTGCCGGTGGGCCGCGTCTATCAACCCCTTCAGCTCCTCGGGCGTGCCGAATCTCGAAGACGCCGCGAAGAACGAACTGACGTGATAGCCGAAAGAGCCGTAATACGGATGCTCCTGTATGGCCATGATCTGTATGCAGTTGTAACCCGCCTTCACGATGCGCGGCAGCACATGTTCCTTGAATTCGGTGTACGAGCCAACCTTCTCGGCGTCCTGCGCCATGCCTATGTGGCACTCGTAGATGAACAACGGATCCTTGGCAGCCTTGAACTTGCCTGTCTTCCACACATAGGGCTTCTCCGGACACCATACCTGAGCCGAGAAAATCTTGGTCTTGTCATCTTGAACCACGCGGTTTACCCAGGCCGGGATACGCTCGCCGTGACCGCCATCCCAATACACATGCATCTTGTAATGATCACCATGACGAACGCGAGCCTTGTCCATCACCAGTTCCCAGTTGCCCGTTCCCTCAACACGCTTGGCGGCGTATTCCGGCCGTTCTTCCCAGTTGTTGAAGTCGCCAACCAGGTAAATAGCCGTCGCATGGGGCGCCCACTCCCTGAACACCCACCCTTCAGCGGTTTGATGCAACCCGAAATAATGGTGTCCCGAAGCAAACTCGCCTAAGGTCAGCTTTCCGTTCTGCGTCAAACGGCGCTGCGTCGCCATCGCATGCTCATGCCTGCCGCGGATGGCGTTGGCGTAAGGTTCCAGATAGGGGTCGTTCTTGATGATGCCCAACTCACTCACTGCCTCTTCCTGATGTTTTTTTCCTGCACCCTCTGGGTGACGTGACGTTTCATTTTTCATGATAGACCTGACTTAATATAAGATGTTGATATATATAAAATAGCTATTCCACATAACGGCGGCCGCGTTCGTAATGCCCGCGCTGAAGAATGTTTCCATTGCGGTCTTTCTCCACGAACCTTCCATCTCTGGCATCGTCCACGTACGCCCCTTCAAATCGCTTGCCGTCCTTGGTTTCTTCTATGGCGGGGCCGTTGCGCTTTCCATTCTTGAACGTACCCTTGAATTTGCTGCCGTCGGCGTAGTGGATGATTACCTCGCCATTCACCTTTCCGGCCTTGAAGTCACCCTCGAAGACATCGCCGTTCTTCTTGACCAGCTTTCCTCGCCCGTCTTGCAAGTCATTTTTCCACAGCCCGGTGTATCGGTCGCCATTGGCCCATGCCATCGTTCCCTCACCGTTTTTCTCTCCGTCTTTGAACGTTCCGGTATATTTGTCACCGTTGGCCAAACGGAAGATGCCCTCTCCCGTGCGCTCGCCATCAACGTATTCGCCCTCGTACAAATCACCGTTTTGGAATTTGTAGATACCTTTCCCGTTCTGGATGTCGCCCCGCCAGTCGCCCGTATACACGTCTCCGTCAGCGTATTTGTAAAGTCCTTTTCCCTCACGCACGTTGTTCAGCCATTGACCGTCGTAGCTCGAACCGTCGCCCCAGTCAAAGTATCCCTTGCCACTCTTCTCGTCATCTTTCCACTGCCCTTTGTAATAGGCTCCGGTAGAGAAGATGTAAGTACCCTTGCCCTGACGCTTGTCTTGGTACCAGTTGCCCTCATAGCGGTCGCCGTTGTAGTAATACATCACGCCGTATCCTTGCTGATAGTCGCGGAACCACAGCCCCACATACTTGTTGTTGTTCGCGAAATAATAGGTGCCCCGACCGTGCTGCTGGTTCTGAAACCACTGACCTTCATATTTTTCTCCATCCGAAAACGTATATACACCATACCCCTGCCGTTTGCCTTTCACGAACTCGCCCTCGTAAGTGTTACCGTTGCTGTATAGCACGTTGCCCTTTCCCTGTGGCTTTCCGCCAGACATCTCTCCTTTGTATTGTCCGGTGACGCGGGCCTTGCCCGCACCCTCGGATATCGTACACGAGCCCAAGGTCAGTTTTTGGGCAAAAACATGGAATGGGAATAGAAACAAAATAATGGATAAGAGTTCTTTATTCACGTTATGACAAGTTTGGTTGTACCGTCCAAAAGTACTTATTTTTAGTGATACGACAAAGACTATTAGTATTATTTAGTATCTTTGTGCGTCTTAAATTAGATTTTTTTATGAAGTTTACAGGTATCATACCGGCGCGCTACGGATCGTCCCGTTTCCCCGGGAAGCCGTTGGCCATGCTGGGTGGCAAGACCGTTATCCAACGGGTGTACGAGCAAGTTTCACAGGTATTGGAAGATGCTTTCGTGGCAACTGACGACCAGCGCATCTTCGATGCCGTCACTGCTTTTGGCGGAAAAGCGGTGATGACCAGTGCCGACCATCAAAGTGGAACGGACAGAATAGAGGAAGCTGTGGAGCAATTGGCACTGACGTGTGACGTTGTGCTCAACATTCAAGGCGACGAACCTTTCATTCAGCGACAGCAAATAGAAACGTTGTGCCATTGCTTCGACGACCACAAGACGCAAATAGCAACGCTTGGAAAACGGTTTGAAAGCCAGGAGGCGTTGGAAAATCCCAACTCACCGAAGATTGTGGTCGACAAAGATGGGTATGCGCTTTATTTCTCAAGGTCGGTCATCCCATTCATCAGAAACAAAAAAGGTGACGAATGGATGAGCCAATATCCTTTCTTAAAGCATCTGGGCATTTACGCCTACCGCAGAGAGGTTCTCAAGGAAATCACCCAGCTGCCGCAATCTTCACTGGAATTGGCCGAGAGTTTGGAACAGTTAAGGTGGCTGCAGAATGGTTACCGCGTCAAGGTTGGCCTCACCGACATTGAGACCGTGGGAATAGACACGCCTGAAGATTTGAACCGGGCCGAACGCTTTTTAAGCCACTCGCAGCAGGTGGAGTAACGAACGGCGCGCAGATGGATGTTCAATAGCATGGACTTTGGCCGACAAAGTCATTGAGTTTGGGGCTCAATTGCATTGAGTTTGAGTACCAAACTCAATGCTTTTAAAGCTATATATGTATCATCATGGTTTTCAATTGGTTGGAAGCACCGCTGGTATATGATAAGATGATGTTCATTCGTGAAGCATTTCTACTTTTAATACTGTTTGCGTGGCTGTTGTCATCTTATAGGGATCGCCCAGCCTCTCCTCCACTACCCAAAGTATATGACCTTGATGGTCGGTCAAAACCAGTTGCCGCCGTTTCTCAAACAGCGACATCTTGCGGTCGGTCATGTAGTCGCTCAGCAGTTTGGTTCCTTTCATACCGAAAGGCTGGAAGCGGTCGGCTGGCTGGACAGGTCTGAGTACTAATGGAAAACTTACTTGGTCAAAATCCATGTAGGCACAGCGTTTATCCTTGACGGTTTGAGCCGATATGGGGGTGGTGGTGACGGAAAGCCGTACTTTCAACGTAGCATCATAGCGGTAAAGGCCTGGTTCGGGAAGGATAAGCGTCTTCCTCGTTCGGTCGTCTCGCCGCGCCAATACCAGTTGGCCGCGGTCAATCAGCAACTCGTGTGTCTTGGATGTCCACACTCTTCCGCTGCCGTTGTTTCTGTTTTCATAAATGTTGCCAACCTGCTTGGAGGTGAATTGATGGTTTTTCAGCAAATACCACAATATGTATTCGTGCGTAACCTCCTTCAGAGGGAAATACCAATAAAGTCCGCGGGGTTTCCATTGGGCCACCCGTTCCATCCACCCGTCAAGGATACTCACGACATCAGCCAGGCGCAGGGCTGTTTGCAAGATGTTTTGCTGTGCCGCTGGATTGATGCTTTCCAAGAGAGGAACCACTTCCAACCGCATTTTATTGCGCTGGACATCGGCCACCAAATTGGTACTGTCGGTGATGTAATTTTGTTGAATGGTTTGCAGGTAATCCGTTATTTCCTTGCGACTTACGCAAAGCAGTGGCCGGTATACGCAATCGTTCTCAGGCGCAATGCCCGTCAACCCATGAATGCCCGTTGAGCGAACCAGGTTGATTAAAATGGTTTCTACGCTGTCTTCCTGATGATGCCCCACACAAACGCCACCGGCACTCATGTCCTTACAAAGGTTTTTAAAATGGGCGTACCTCAGCTCGCGCGCCGCCATCTCAATGCTCACATGGTGCAACTCGGCATAAGAGCGCGTGTCAAAATGCGCCAAATGCAGTGGGACGTCAAGTTTCCGGCACAACTCTTGGCAAAAAAGCTCATCCCTATCCGACTCTTCACCGCGCAAGCGGAAATTGCAATGGATGGCTTCTAAGCGGTAGCCCAGCGCCTTCAGGCAGCGAAGCAGGCACACGCTGTCGGCTCCGCCTGAAAGGGCTACCAGATACAACTCATCTTTGTGAAGCAACGACAAAGATGAGATATATTGCTGAATATGACTCTCAAACTTATTCAACGTATAAGACGAGGCCCTTCAGATATTCTCCTTCGGGATGGTAAATGTTGATGGGATGGTCGGCAGGCTGGTGCAACTGGTGCAGGATGCGAACCTTGCGTTTGGACTGGGCGGCCGCGGTGAACACGGCATTCCTGAAGTTTTCTTTCGTTACCACCTGCGAGCAACTGAACGTAAACAGTATTCCACCGGGCTTTATACGCTCGAGCCCCTTGACGTTCAGCCGGGTATAACCCTTCAAGGCATTGCGCAGCGCCGCCCGGTGCTTGGCAAAGGCGGGAGGATCAAGCACCACCAGGTCGTATTGGGCATCGTGAGCGTCGAGGTACTTGAACGCATCATCGCAGAAAGCCGCATGCCTGTCATCCGACGGGAAGTTCAACTCGACGTTCGCTTTGGTCAGCTCTACGGCTTTAGCACTGCTGTCAACCGAATGAACGAGCTTGGCCCCACCGCGCATGGCATACACGGAGAAGCCTCCGGTGTAGCAAAACATGTTGAGTACCGAGCGGTTTTTGGCATATTTTTCCAGCAAGGAGCGGTTTTCGCGCTGGTCTACGAAAAAGCCGGTCTTTTGCCCTTTCAACCAGTCCACATGAAATTTCAGTCCGTTCTCGACGGCCACGTTGTCATCACTGCCACCATAGAGGAACCCATCCTGCTGTCCCAACTCGGCCTTGAACGGCAAGGTGGTCTCGCTTTTATAGAAAACATGCTCGACACGGCTGCCCATCACGCTCCTGAGAGCCTCGCATACATGCAGTCGTTCAACGTGCATGCCGACGCTATGCGCTTGCATGACGGCCGTTTTCCCATAACAATCAATGATTAAGCCAGGCAACGAGTCGCCTTCACCATGCACCAATCGGTAGGTGTTGTTTGTTGGATTGTCGGCAATGCCAATGGCGACGCGCATGTCCAGGGCTGCCTTTAGCCTTGACCTCCAAAACTCTTGATCGATGTTGATGTCCCTGAACGACAGTATCCGCACGGCGATGGAGCCAATTTGGTAATGCCCTATGGCAACGAACTCTCGGTCAAAAGTCACCACTTTGACAAGTTCACCTTCCTCAATCCCCTCGTCCATCCGGAGAATTGCACCCGAGAATATCCAGGGATGGAAACGCTTGAGCGACTCTTCCTTACCCTTTTTAAGCTGTATGGTTTTGATTGTCATCTTTTACTTGTTTAGCGTTATCTTCTTCTTCGTCAGGTATGAGCGTATAATCGCCGGTCTCTCTCAGCCTAAGTATTTCTTCATACAACATGATACAGGCCCATGCGTCGGTGGCCGCGTATAGCTTTTGTTTATCCGTAAGGTTCTCCTGATCCCAATTGGTGAGACGCTGACGCTTGCTGATCTTTTGATGAAAGATGTTCGCATACAACTTCTGAAGACTTAAATCTTTGATTCCGAGTTCTCCCACAATATCCTGCAAGTCAATAAAATAACCTTTCTTAAACTCAGACCTTCTATGCAACATCAACAAGTCGTCATGCCACGACAATCCAATCATCTTGGTTTGCGTGTTCTCCAACAACCGTTTGATGGCCGGAGTGATGCCTAATATATTAAGACGGAACAGGAAACAAATCTCCCTGGTAGCGACCTGAAACAATGAAACTTGGTAAGACTGTCCTTTTCTGAATACGGGACGCGTTTCGGTATCTACGCCCAAGAGGTCTTGAGACAACAAGAATTTCACCGCTTTCTCTGCCATCTTTTCAGTGGTCACGACAATGATTCGACCTGGAAATAAAACTTGTGGGAGTGCGTGGATGGCTTCCTTGCTGAATTTGCTGTAGATAATTCTGTTCATAACCCGTATTCTTTCGAATTGCAAAAATAGAAAAAAGTTATCAAAAAGTGAAGGTTTCTGACATATTTACGCTATTTTTGCATTCGAATCACATTGACTTGATATGGGAATAAAAAGGAAGAAGCCCGAGCGGAAACCTAAGAATGTGGGTGAGGCTGTGGGCTTTCAAAATATCTTCAGTAACGAAAAAACAGATTTTCTCTTAGGGGCCATCCTTCTGGTCATTGCAGTGTACGTCATCATCGCAATGGTTTCTTATTTTCAAACAGGACAGGCAGACCAGAGTATCCTCGAGGATTTGAGGCCAAGGGAATGGATGAACTCCGACCGCAGCTTCTCTAATTATTGCGGAAGCATCGGCGCCATCATCGCTTACACGTTGATTGCCGTCAACTTCGGCATTCCCGCATTTCTGATACCGCTGTTCATCATTCTGCTGGGTCTTAACTTGATGAAAGCCTACAAGATTAACCTGTGGAAATGGTTTCTCGGCATGGCCCTCGTCATGATATGGAGTTCTGTCACGCTGGCCAAGTTTGCTACGCCGCTGATGGGTGAGCTGGTGTTCAATCCCGGAGGCAGACACGGCCTCTTCTGCGTTCAGCAATTGGAGAATTTGGCGGGTCCTCCCGGACTAACCGCCATTCTGTTGTTGGCGGCGCTGGCGTTTTTAACCTGTTTAAGCGCCGAGACGATAGAAGTGATACGAAAGGCATTGAATCCCGTGAGGTACTTAACTCGCAAGATTCCTTTCACGGTAACGAACCTCGCTCATCACGAAAGCGCGGATTCTGCGGTTAAGAAAAAGGAGAAAGATGAGGTTCAAACCAGTGACGGCACATCATCTGATGACGCCGAAGACACGACGCCGACGGTGGTAGATCTAACGGACGTGTCTAAATTTACAAGCAGCTCGACGAAAAAATCCAATGACAAGACTGTTTCCGCTCAGTCCCCGGGTGAAGACGAGGCGTCGCACCTGACGGTGGAAGTGGCTACTGAAGATGAGAAAGCATCTGGCAAAACATTGACTGCAGAAGAGGTTTTGAAGACGCCCATCAACCCCAAGGAGCCTTTCTTGAAGTATAAATATCCCGGACTTGACTTGTTAAAGAAATACGAGACCGACAACAAGCCACAGGTAGACATGGACGAAATCAAGGCCAACAACGCCCGTATCGTAGAAGTGCTCAACAGTTTTGGCGTTTCAATCCGTGAAATCAAGGCCACGGTAGGCCCAACCATCACGCTCTACGAGATTACGCCAGCCGAGGGTGTGCGCATCTCTAAAATCAGAAACCTGGAGGATGACATCGCCTTAAGCCTTGCCGCATTGGGAATACGTATCATCGCTCCTATCCCAGGAAAGGGCACTATTGGCATTGAAGTGCCAAACAAGAAGCCGACCATCGTATCCATGGAAAGCATATTGAACTCTAAAAAGTTCCAAGAGTCAACCATGGAGCTGCCTTTAGCCATTGGGAAAACCATCACCAACGAAGTATTCATGGTGGATTTGGCAAAGATTCCACATCTTTTAGTCGCTGGTGCAACGGGACAAGGAAAGTCAGTCGGACTGAATGCCATCATCACCTCACTGCTCTACAAGAAGCACCCCAATGAGCTGAAGATTGTCTTAATCGACCCCAAAAAGGTGGAATTCAGTGTTTACTCTCCTATTACAGACCACTTCATGGCATCAGCTCCAGACAATGATGACGAGCCTATCATCACCGACGTGACGAAAGTAGTAAGAACGCTGAATTCACTCTGCACACTGATGGACCATCGCTACGACATGCTGAAGATAGCAGGAGCGAGAAATATCAAGGAATATAACAAGAAATTCGTCAACCATCAGCTAAACTTAACCAAAGGACACGAATACATGCCCTACATCGTTGTGGTGATTGATGAGTATGGTGATCTGATCATGACCGCAGGAAGAGAGGTTGAAGCGCCCATCACCCGCATCGCACAGTTGGCCCGCGCCGTGGGCATACACATGGTCATCGCCACTCAACGACCCACCGCCAACATCATCACCGGAAACATCAAGGCCAACTTCCCTGGCAGAATGGCCTTCAAGGTAAGCGCCATGATCGACTCGAGAACCATCCTTGACCGTCCCGGTGCCAACCAACTGGTGGGACGGGGTGACCTGCTTTTCCTCAACGGAAACGAGCCTGTCCGCGTGCAGTGTGCATTCGTTGACACGCCGGAGATTGAAAGAATCAATCAATTCATAGCCGAACAGCCCGGCCCCGTGGCGCCTTTGGAATTGCCAGAGCCCGCCGTTGACGGGAAAACGAGCAACGGTGGTTCTGGAGGTGGCGACATGCAAAGCCTCGACCCCTTCTTTGAAGAAGCGGCTCACGCCATCGTAACGAGTCAGATAGGCTCAACCAGCATGATTCAAAGGCGGTTCTCCATCGGCTACAACCGTGCGGGGAGACTGATGGATCAGCTTGAAACGGCCGGCATTGTCGGTCCCGCTCAAGGAAGCAAACCAAGGGACGTGCTGGTGCAGGACGAAGCTTCGCTCAACTCGATCATTGCGGCCATCCATTCAACATAAAAGAAAAATAAAATGAAAAGATACCTATTTTTAAATGTACAGAGAGTAGTCTTATTCCTATTTGCCGTCACTTTTTATACAAATGCACACGGCCAAGGTAGTTCGCAGACCCGAAAAATACTGGACAAGACAGCTCAAGTGGTTGGCAGAGCGGGTGGTGCGAGCGCCAATTTCACGATTTCAAGCACCAAGATGGGAAAGACTTCCGGCACCATCGCCATCAAGGGCAACAAGTTTCATGCGCGAACGCCACAAGCCATGGTGTGGTTTGACGGAAAAACGCGGTGGAGCTACATGAAGCGCACCAACGAGGTGAACGTCTCTACCCCCACTCGTTCGCAGCAAGCCTCTATGAACCCATACACGTTCATCAACATGTACAAGGCGGGATACCAACTGAGCCACCGGGTAACGGGAAACAACTACGAAGTGCACATGGTTGCCCAAGACAAGCACAATGGCATACCTGAAATGTTCATCCTCATCGACAAGCGAACCTACCGTCCGTCACAAGTGAAGTTCAAGCAAGGAAGCGGCTGGACCGTCATCAACATCACCAACTTCAAAGCCAAGAACCTTCCCAACAGCACCTTCGCGTTCAAATCGAAAGACGTGCCGTCTGCCGAGGTCATTGATTTGAGATGACAACAGCCAAGCGAGCGATCAAGAAATCACCGAACGACATTTAACCACGCAAACTCAATGCAACTGACACGCCTTCCTGCAAATTTCAAACAACGAGTTGACCTGTTCAAGATGATTTGGCATCATCGGAAACTGGCCGAAAAACGCAGTTTAAGTTTTAAGCAAAACAAAGTTGCCAAATACGTCATGTTGGTGATAACCGTTCTGGGGCTCGTTTATCTTTGCTTCATCGCCATCCTTTTCTCATTGGCAGCCAATGACAGCCGCTCACATACCCCAGCCGAATTTGTCTGCGGAACGGCACCTTTCATCCTCGCGCTTGATTTCTTCATAAGGTTTGCCTTTCAGGAAATCCCCGCACAGCTCATCAAGCCCTACGTCCTGTTGCCCATTTCCAAGTATTCCTGCGTTGACAATTTCATCGGAACGTCCCTTCTTTCCAGATACAATTTCATCTGGTTCGCCTTCCTCGTTCCGTATATGCTGATGTCGGTCGTCTTCAGTACGGGCGTTTGGGCATCACTCGGCTTGCTGCTGTTCTTTTGGCTACTCATACTGGCCAACACGCAATGGTATCACATCGCACGCACTTTAATCACCGACAACGCACTCTGGTGGACACTGGTGGGCGTGTTTTATGCCATCATGGCCATGCCTTGGTACCTGAATCCGCATGCCGGACTGGAGCACCTGTTCGACTTTTATGCCAACGTGGGGCGTTTCATCACAGACGGAAGCCCGCTCCCCTACCTCATACCCGTGGCCATCTTGGCTCTTCTCGCCTGCGTCAACCGGCGCATTCAGCATTCACACATCCGGTCAGAATTGACGCATCGGGAAAAGACGAGACTGCATCATGTAAGCAAGCTCTCGTTCTTTGACCGTTTTGGACAAATCGGTCTTTACCTGCAACTTGAGGTAAAGACCCTTTTGCGCAACAAGAATCCCAGAAAAAGCCTCATCACCTCCGTCAGCATTGTCTTGGCATTCTCCGCATTGCTCTCTTTCACAGACATCTACGACAGCAGGGTCACGAGCACTTTCTTTGGTTGTTACAACTTCGTCATCTTTGGCGTGGTCATGCTGACACGCATCATGTGCAACGAAGGCAACTACATGGATTGTCTCATGGTGCACCAGGAGAACATCCTGTCGCTACTCAAGGCGAAATACATATTCTACTGCGCCATGCTCTTGATTCCCTTCCTGTTGATGATGCCCACGGTCGTTGTAGGCAAATGGTCACTGCTCACGCTCTTGGCTTATGCGGTGTTCACGGCAGGCCTGCAATACTTCATCCTCTTCCAAATGGCCGTCTACAACAAGCAGACCTTACCGTTGAACACCAAATACATGAGCAGGGCGGGACTGGAAAGCAATCACCGGCAACTGGCGGTCACCATGGCGTGCCTCCTCGTGCCCAACATCATCATCACCACGCTGAACGCTTTCATGAGCGAACGGCAGGTATACTCATCCATGTTGGGCGCAGGCGCAGTCTTCATATTCACCAGTAAGTTTTGGCTCCGCAACATTTACGACAGAATGATGCGCAAGAAATACGAGCTGCTGGAGGGCTTTCAAAGCTCTCGTTAACGCCGACACGCAAATCGAAGCCCCATCCTAATACGTCTCCGCGGCCAGACCTCCTTCACTGGTTTCTTTATAAAGCGAGGGCAAGTCGTGCCCCGTTTTCTTCATCACCCTCACAACCTTGTCAAACGACACATGATGCCTGCCGTCTGAAAACGACGCATATAAGTTCGCGTCCAACGCCCTGGTCGCGGCGAAGGCGTTGCGCTCGATGCACGGAATCTGAACCAATCCGCATACCGGGTCGCAAGTCATGCCCAGATGGTGTTCAAGTCCCATCTCTGCCGCATACTCTATCTGCGCGTTACTGCCGCCAAACAACTGGCAAGCAGCCGCTGAAACCATGGCGCAGGCCACCCCCACCTCGCCCTGACACCCCACGTCGGCGCCGGAGATAGACGCGTTGTGCTTCACGACGTTGCCAAACAGTCCGGCCGTGGCCATGGCATGCAGGATGCGCATGTCACTGAAACCGTGCCCCTTGGCCAGATGATACAGCACCCCAGGCATCACGCCGGAGGCTCCACAGGTGGGAGCCGTGACAATGGTACCGCCGGAAGCGTTCTCCTCGCTCACCGCCAACGCGTATGCGTAGACAAGAGCCCGGGTTTGCAAAGAACTCTTGTAGCCGTTAGCCTTCACATAGAAGTCAACCGCTTTTCGGCGGAGATTCAGAGGACCGGGAAGCACGCCCTCTTGATTGATGCCCCGTTCAACAGCCGCCTTCATCACCTTCCAACATTCCATGAGATAGTCCCAGATGCCATCGCCTTCACACATGGCCACATATTCCCAATAACCACGGCCGTTGGCCTCGCACCAGCTCATGATTTCACTCATGGTGTTCAGTTCGTACACGTCCGGCGTGTTGAACATGTCGTCGTCGCCTTTTCCTTCCGACAAGGCACCGCCGCCCACGCTATACACAACCCAGCTGCCCAACAGCTCCCGACGCTCACCAAAAGCCTTGAACTCCATTCCGTTGGGATGGAATGGCAGGAACACCTTGGGCTTCCACACTATTTCCAGCTTTCGGTTCACGCCCAGCACGTCGGTTATGGCCACGTCGGTCAAATGCCCCTTGCCCGTAGCGGCCAAACTGCCATAAAGCGTCACTTCGTAGCTATCGGCGCGCGGATACTTCTCCAAGAAAATCTTCGACGCCAGCTGCGGCCCCATGGTATGACTGCTGGAGGGTCCCCTACCTATTTTATACAGTTCTTTCAACGATTTCATAATATCACCTTTTCAGATCGAGTTCTGCCGACGGCATGCCTGCGGCGGCATGCAATCTCACGCAAAGATAAACTATTTTTTTCAATGACAGCTTGCCGTTCCATTAATTTTTACTTAACTTCGCACGGATAAAAAGCATGACATGGACATCAATCTGATTCTTCGCATAATGACAGCCGCCCTGTTGGGCGGCATCATCGGTTTGGAGCGCGAATACCGTGCCAAGGAAGCCGGTTTCCGCACGCATTTCCTCGTAGCCTTGGGCAGTGCGCTCTTCATGGTGGTGTCTCAGTACGGTTTCGGGCATGCGCTTGCCACGCAACCGAACGTGTCTCTGGACCCTTCGCGCATAGCTTCGCAAGTGGTTACCGGCATTGGCTTCATCGGCGCCGGCACCATCATTTTCCAAAAACACGTCATCCGCGGACTTACGACGGCAGCCGGCCTGTGGGCGACGGCAGCCATAGGCTTGGCCTGCGGAGCCAGCATGTACGCCGTTGCCGCCGCCTCAACGGTCATGGTGCTCGTGTGCCTGGAGACGCTGAACTATACGACGAGGCGTTTCGGAACCCGTAACATCAACCTCACGTTCACCGCTTCCGACAAGAAACACGTTCAAGAAATCCTGAATCATCTGGACAAAGAAAAAATTGCCATCATCTCATACGAGATTCACCCTGAGAGGATTGGCACGGATACAGGCTACAACGTTGAAATGGAAATCACCGTCAAGCGTGCCAACGCCAACAACAACATCCTGTCTTTAATATCTCATTTTGAAGGCGTTACGGTAGAAAGCATCGAGTAAGTCACCGACCGTTTCCGCCAGCCCGTCACCGAACGGTTTTCAAAGTCAACGAGTTTGAGGACCAAAGTCGTTGGGTTTGAGGGGCAAAGGCATTGACATTGGGCGGCAAAGTCAATGGGATTACAAGCCTCCGGTGACAATCATCGGAAAGAGCCGACCATCTGACGAACGACCGCCGCGCGCGCCCCGAAGCGAAAGCGGCGAGCCACCACGGCAACCGAACGCCACGAGCAGTCTCAAAACGAGAGCAGCCACCGTGCCGGGAAAGCCCCCATTGGGCATTCTCACGCAGTTTTTTGTCACAAACGTCACATAAGTCGGGAATTTTATCTAAATTTGCAGGTATGAAGAGAATCGTTTCTTGCGTCATCACCCTGTTCAGCATGCTGGCCGTCCACGCCCAACCTTACAACGTGCAATGTGAGGACACCTGCTCGCACGTGCACGGCATCGACCTGAGCCACTACCAAGGTGAGGTGTTCTGGGAGACTGTGGGCGAAAACACAAAGAACACATACGTCTACCTCAAAGCTACCGAAGGCGGTAACAAGACAGACCCCACTTACCAAACCAACATCGAGCTGGCTCATCACTATGGCCTGAAGGTGGGTTCGTACCACTTCTTCAGACCCAAGACCAACCTGACGCTCCAACTGCAGAACTTCATGACACAATGCCGGCCCGGCGACCAAGACCTCATTCCCATGATTGACGTAGAAACGCGCGGCGGCCTGTCAACGGAAGCTTTCCGCGACTCATTGCAAAAATTCCTGGGTATGATAGAAGAGGTTTACCGCCAAAAACCGCTCATATACACGGGCGCCCACTTCTACGACAAAAACCTGCAGGGACAAATAGACAGCTATAAAATCATGATAGCGCAGTACACCACCAGAGAACCGGTATTGGCAGACGGGCGCGACATCACCATGTGGCAATACACGGGAAAAGGCAGAATCAACGGAATCAACACCTTCGTTGACAAAAGCAGGATGATGGGAAGGCACGGACTCAGAGAAATCAGATTCCGGCGAGATGTCGCGAACATGAGAAAGTTTACATGGAAACATTAACAAACACACAATACACTTTGACGATATGGCGATAATAAGATGTCCGGAGTGCGGCCACCAAATCAGTGACCGGGCGCCCGTTTGTCCCTCATGCGGGGTAGAGATTGCTAACAGAGTGACCCGCTGCCCGCAATGTGGCGAAGTTTATTTCAACGATTTGCGCGAATGTCCCAACTGCCACCATGCCAACATGAGCCGTCGCGGTGAGACCTCTCAGGCTCACGAGCAGGCTGCGGAGCAGGAAACCGAACCCACGCCCACGGCGGACACCACGCCGCCGGCACCCGACGCAGACACGCAACGCGCCAAGAAGAAACGCACCACCTTACTGGTGGCGTTCATCATAGCCATCATCGCATGCGGACTGGGCTATTATTGCTATCACAGCGCACAAAACAGAGAAGAGCAGGAGGCGTACGAGTTCGCCGCCAAGAGCGATGACCCCATCGTGCTTCAAGACTATCTCGACCGCTACAAGGACGCACCCATGGCGCACAGAGACTCCATACACGTTCGCCTGACGGCCATCCAGCAGATGGACAGCGACTGGACCAATGCCTGGGTGAGCAACTCGAAGACGGCTTTGGAAGATTATCTCGACAAGCATCCCGACTCTGAACACCGCGCGGAAGCCTTGCGCAAGATCGACTCACTGGACTGGGCGGCTGCCAGCTCGGCCAACAGCGTGGACGCATACCAGTTCTACCTGGAAGACCATCCCAACGGCGCGTATGTAGACGACGCCAATGACGGCATCAAAAAAATCAACGCGCAGACGGTGCAACCGGAGGAAAGAGCCATGCTGAGCTCGCTGTTCAAACAGTTCTTCCAATGTATCAATGCGAAGGACGAGAATGGATTGGTCAGCACGGTGAGCCCCGTCATCAGCTCTTTCCTGGGAAAGGT
The DNA here is from genome assembly GCA_946998205.1 of uncultured Prevotella sp. Classification (GTDB taxonomy): domain Bacteria; phylum Bacteroidota; class Bacteroidia; order Bacteroidales; family Bacteroidaceae; genus Prevotella. Next base: position 71,177 of record CAMPYJ010000005.1, read on the forward strand.
AGACGCCAGCAAGAACGACGTCATCACTTTCTTACATAAGCTGTACAACCAAGAAGTAGCCAGCATGACATGGCGACTGCCCAACGACTATAAGATTGACAAAAAAGAAATAGGCGACGAGCAATACGAATACACCGTGAAATTCTCCGCCGACCAAGACGTAAACAAGGTGAACGATACGCAGCAAACCATGCATTATCGCATCAAAGCCAAGGTAAACCCAGACGGGAAAATCACGGAGTTCAACATGACCCGCATCATTCGGTAGCCTCTGGATAGACAACGGCGGTACAGGATCAAAACAAAGCCGTTGAGCCAGACTCACCGCAGCGGCTCAACGGCTTCTGTCTTACTGCCGCAGATCGCGCGGGCAGCCCTGCCTTAATATACTCTCACGACATCACCGACATGGATGACATGGTCGGTGGTGAAATCATTCAACTTGTACAGACTGGACAGACGCATGCCGTAAATCTGCGCGATGATGTACAAACTCTCCCCCTCCCTGACGACATGGGGGCGGTTCTTGAAAACCTTCGGCGCCCTTTTCTGCTTTTTCTTCAGGAACACAATCTCGCCTTCGGTCAAAACGTCATCCTTGTCACGCTCGTTGTACCTGGCGATTTTCCTGTACGACACGCCTATCTCCTCGCCTATCAGCCTGAAGGTGTCGCCACGGCGGGCCCGGATATAATAATTGTCGTTGAAGATTGCGATGGGGTGCAAAGCCCCTTCCTTGCCCACGGACGTTCGGTTGCCGGAACATCCGGCCATGGCGTGGTCGTACGACTTGACGCCGTCGTAAAGGTAAAGCTTGTAAAGCTCAATCAATTCGATAAGCTTGTCGGCATACAGCGGATTGGTCGCATAGCCGCAATCCTTCAATCCTTGCGCCCAACCGCGGTAATCGTCCATGGAAAGGCTGAACAACCTGCTGTAACGGCTGCTGTTCACGAGAAACTTGCTGTGGTCCTCGAAACTCTGAAGCGGATAATCGTACGCGCGGAAGCATTCGCCCAAAGCGTCATCATCCTCGGCGATGGTGCGGCCAGTCCAATCATGACACTTGATGCCGAAATGGTTATTGCCCAACCTGGCCAACCTGCTTCGCCCCGCTCCGCTCTCGAAAACAGCCTGAGCCAGGGTAATGCTTGCCGGGATTCGGTATTGAAGCATCTCGCGGATGGCCAAATCCTTATATTGATTGATATAGAGTTGATAGGTTTGATTCCATTTCATCTGGCCCCATGACACCATGGATGAAATAGAAAAGAGAAATATAACCGCAATCTTATACATGAACATTGAAATTATTGACAAAGTTACATAAATTCATAAAAAAAGCACAATGGAGAGGAATACGTTTAATAATTATTAGTACATTTGTACGAATGTACGGCAAACGAGTCATTTTGGCATTGGGAACGAATGTCAACCAAGAGCGCAACATGAGACATGTCATGCGGCTGTTGGCTGACACTTGGCGCGACATCAAGTTCACGACACCAGAGTGGACACAGCCCATCGGCATGGCGTCAGACCTGTTTTACAACCGTTTGGCATACACAGAGATGGAAGAAACCCTTGAAGAGCTCACCGAAAAAGCGAAAAGAATGGAACGCCTGTGTGGTGACACGGAAGCCGAAAGGTCGCACAACCGCGTGCACATGGACATCGACATCCTGCTGTATGGTGACGACAGGCTGCACACAGACGACTGGCAACGCGACTATGTACAAGAGTTGATGAAAGAAATTGACATTTTAAAGCACTGAATGATGAGCATAAAGACTTTCCTGACAAACACGCTTCCATGCGCACTGTGCCTGCTCATGCCGGCAAACGTGAGCGCGCAGGACTTCCGCGAGGCGTTTTCTGACAGCACGCTGCGCATCGACTACATCTTTTCGGGCAATGCGAACCAGCAACACATCGCCGTTGATCAATTGAATGTCATACCCCGATGGTATGGGAAAAAACAGCGATTGACCGAATTACCCATGGAAGGAAACGGCCAAATAACCGTCCGCGACCATCACACGAAACGCACTCTCTACCGCAATTCGTTTTCTACCCTGTTTCAAGAATGGCTCACTTACGATGAAGCCAAGCACACGAGCAGGGCTTTCGAGAACGTATTTCTCGTTCCGATGCCCAAAGACACCGTTGACGTCACGGTGACGCTGAATGACAACAGGCGTGAGACGATGACCCAACTGACACACACGGTCGCACCAAGCGACATCTTGATCAAACACATCGGAGAACGAAACCGCACACCATTTGAAACGCTACAAACGGCTCAAGATACCTCACGCTGCATACACATCGCCTTTCTGGCAGAGGGATACCGCACTGACGAGATGGGCATTTTCCTGAAAGACGCCGCCGAAGCCACCGAGGCACTGTTCGCACATGAGCCTTTCAAGACCATGAGAAGCAGGTTCAACATCATAGCGGTCAAAGCTCCCTCCGCTGACAGCGGCACCAGCGAGCCTTCTAAAGGCGTGTGGAAGAACACCGCCCTGCACTCGCATTTTGACACGTTTTATAGCAACCGTTACCTTACCACACTGCGGTTGAAGACCGTACACGACTGGCTGGCAGGACTTCCATACGAACATATCATCATCCTGGTGAACACACAGCGCTACGGTGGCGGGGGTATTCTCAACTCATACAACTTGTCAATGACACATCACCCGGCGTTCAAACCTGTGGTCGTACATGAGTTCGGACATAGTTTTGCAGGACTGGCCGACGAATACGCCTACGATTTCGAGGAAATCCCCATGTATCCCCACGACATCGAACCATGGGAACAAAACATAACGACAAAGGTTAAGTTTTCTGACAAATGGCAAGACATGATGGGAAAAGTGCCTTCCGTGGGACTGATAGAAGGTGCCGGCTACTCCTTGAAAGGCATTTACCGCGCATCACCCGATTGTAGAATGCGCACAAACGACACGCCAGAGTTCTGTCCCGTGTGCCAGCGGGCCATCCAACGCATCATCGATTTCTATACGAAGTGAGGAACATGGCATGAAGCCGAAACGCTGTCTGATGATAGGGTTGGCCACTCTCGCGTCATTATTAGGGCAGAGCATCCCGGCAAACGCCACGCTCAACAGCCCCGTCAATGACAAAGAACGACTGAGCATGGCGCTGGAATACTTTCAAAGCGAGAAGTACCGCGAGGCTCTTTTGCTGTTCCGGAAACTTGACAAAGAATACCTTCTCAACCAACGGTACAAGGCTTACATCGGCGTGTGCTGCTATCATCTGTGGAAATACGAGCAGGCATGCCTGTATCTTGACTCGGTTATGCCGAGTATCACCGTCTTCGCACCTCACGAACAGTCGGTATATTATTATGCAAACGCTGAAAGTCACTTTCAATTGAAACAATACCAAGCAGCCATCCCATGCTATGAAAAGATGCTGAACGTGTGCCATGACAACGAAAAAGCCGATGCCCTCTACCGTCTCGGATTCTGTTACCTGTTCAGAAAGGACTGGGAAAACGCACTTGAGTATTTTGAAAGCGCACGCGCCTACTATCAACACTACGGATACAAGGCAGGGTTGAGACAGCGTTTGGAGCAGGTTGGAAACATGATCAACGGCTGCAAACGACAAACAAACCCAACGGCAAGCGCCGCATCACCAAGCGACAGTGCCAAATGAAGCATGGCACGAGCGGCAGGAAAAAACAGTTTGTCCTCTTTCCGCACTTACAATTTTTTAGTAACTTTGCACGCATTATTTAAATAATGCAAAAAATGAGAACTTTAACAGACCGCATTCTGAAAGACGGCAGATGCTATCCTGGTGGCATATTGAAAGTAGACAAATTTATCAACCACCAGATGGATCCCAACCTCATGAAAGCCATCGCCATCGAATTCATCAAGCGTTACGCCTCAACGGAAATCAACAAAATCCTGACCATCGAAGCCTCAGGCATTGCTCCCGCCATCGTCATGGGGTTACTTCTGGACCTTCCGGTGGTATTCGCCAAGAAGAAAAAACCGTCAACGATGGACAACATCCTGTCCACCACGGTCTTCTCATTCACCAAACAGCGTGAATACAACGTCGTCATCAGCAAGGATTACCTGACACCGAGCGACAAAGTGGTTTTCATTGACGACTTCCTGGCCTATGGAAATGCCGCCAAAGGCATCATCGACCTATGCAGACAGGCCGGCGCGGAACTGGTTGGAATGGGATTCATCATCGAGAAGACCTTCCAGCACGGACGTGACGAGATAGAAGCAGAAGGCGTCAGATGCGAATCGCTGGCGATGATTGAGTCGCTGGACAATTGCCAAATCAAATTAAAGAACCTGAAGGAATAACCATTTCCCCATCAATCACACTCTGAAGAATGAACCCGACAGAACAAAAAACAGTAAGGTCAAAGTCGAATGACCTGATTTATGGCCTTCACGACCGACCGGCTCTCCGAGAAAGTATTTTTGCCGCGCTGCAGCACCTGCTAGCCATCTTCGTAGCCATCATCACCCCACCGCTGATTATTGCGAACGCCCTTAATTTTGATTTGGAAACAACGGGATTCCTGGTTTCCATGTCACTCTTCGTCTCGGGCGTCGCCACCTTCATACAGTGTCACCGCCTCGGTCCCATCGGCACGGGACTGTTGTGCATCCAGGGCACCAGCTTCTCATTCATAGGCCCCATCATCGGAGCCGGCATGCTTGGCATGGCAGGCGGCAAGATGAACGCCGAAATGGCGCTGTCCTACATATTCACCGCCTGCATGTTCGCCTCAGTGGTGGAAATGCTCGTCAGTCGCCTATTGAAGTACACGCGCAAAATCATCACGCCACTGGTCTCCGGAGTCGTTGTCACGCTGATAGGCATGTCGCTGGTCAAGGCCGGAATCAACTCATGCGGTGGTGGCGCGGCGGCCGAGGCTGATGGCTCGTTCGGCTCTCTGGTAAACCTTGGGCTGGCGGCGCTCGTGCTGTTCAGCATCATCATCTTCAACCGTTCCAGCAACCGCTTCCTTCGAATGAGTTCAATCGTGCTGGGTCTCCTCATCGGATGCGTCGTGGCCTACCTCATGGGAATGATTCACCTGGATTCCATTCAAAGCTATGGAGGCTTTATCGTTCCCATTCCGTTCAAATACGGATTCCGCTTTGACATATCGGCCCTGATAGCTTTGGGACTGGTTTACCTCATCACGGCCATCGAAGCCTACGGAGACATCACGGCCAACTCGCTGATTTCCGGAGAACCCATCGAGGGTGAAGTGTTTGAAAGAAGAGCGTCGGGCGGCATTCTGGCCGATGGTTTCAACTCCATGTTAGCCGCTGTGTTCAACTCTTTCCCTAATTCAATCTTCGCACAGAACAACGGAATGATTCAACTCACAGGCATTGCCAGCCGCTATGTGGGCTACTACATTGCCGGAGCGTTGGTTGTCTTAGGACTGTTCCCGGCTGTTGGACTGGTGTTTTCCTTAATTCCGGCTCCAGTACTTGGCGGCGCCACGCTGCTGATGTTTGGAACCGTGGCTGCCGCAGGCATCAGAATCATCGCGTCAACTCAAATCAACCGCAAGGCTGTATTGGTGATGGCCATCAGCTTTGCCCTGGGGCTTAGCGTAGAAATGGTTCCCGGAATTTTGGACCACATGCCGGAAACCATCAAAAACATCTTTTCCTCGGGCATTACGACCGGCGGACTCGCCGCCATCCTTACAAACGCTCTCATCAAGATTAAAGAATGATGCGCCGCGCGCCAAACAAGCTTTCATCAACGTCAAGGGTTGCCTGCGGGGCAAACCCTTGACACCCGCGCCCCGCCGCGCCTGCCCCAACTCACAAACGTCATGCCCTCCACGCCTTCACGAAGCCTTCACCGCACACACACGATCCCTTGGAATCATGCCAACGCACATCCGCGCGAACGATGCCATCGCACGTCAACGTTTCCAGAGAGAAAGGCTGCATGAAAGCGAAAAAGAGAATTTTGTCCCCAAAATCCTCTTTTTATCAATCCGTGATTCCGTTGGGATTCGAACCCAAGACCCACAGCTTAGAAGGCTGTTGCTCTAATCCAACTGAGCTACGGAACCGATAACCGACTGCAAAAGTAATCATTTTGATTGAGAGTAGGGCGATGAAACGAATCGTTTCAAAGGACGTTAGCGTTTTTTAACAAACAGCATCAAGCCTTTGACGGTGAACCTCCGCCAACTCTCCCCATACCTCTCCCCCATCGGTTCTTTCGTGATTTTTGTCGTAGAAAATGACAATAAAACGGTTGTGAACAATCACCGAATTAGAAAAAAAAACAGCAGGCAGATGACACGCAAAATGGGAACGACTTGACAAAAAAGGCCGAATTTTCGGCATGAACGGTGCGAAAACGGCGGCGTACAGCACCGTTTTGGCAAGCAATCATCATGCTACATGCACTCAAGAGCATGCAGATTGAGCCATCAAAGCATTGATTTTGCGGACGAAAAGAGCCGCTGAAACGATAAAAACGGTCATCAACCAACGCAATCCATTAACCATCAAGCCGTTGCGGATTCGTCTGATTTTGGCCGTATTTCGTCACAATGTAAGGTTGTTTGGCAAATAAGCGAAGCACGAAGAGGGTGTTGTCAAGATAGTTTGCACTTCGTCAAGATACGATGCGTGAACCATTGTGACACGAGGGGCTTCATGCCTTGTTCGATAAATTCGCTCATGGCTGCATGCGAGATACGCTGACGCGGCCCCTGACGACAAGGCGTCAGGCCGCCCGCCCCCATTCATTCCCTTTGCCATAACCGCCCATAGATACAAAAAAGCATAAAATCCAGTTCTTCTTTAATGGTTTTTTCTTAACTTTGTTCCGTCATCAACCATTCAAACGTTTAATCATGAGGACAAGCGTCCGGGCGCCGCTCCACGAGAGCCTCACCCGTCTCGTCCTCCACATAATAATATAATCCAATGTTAAAAATCACCAAAGAAGCAGCTCTTGCTTACCATTCGGGAGAACGTCCCGGCAAAATCGAAGTAAAGCCAACCAAACCTTACAGGACCCAAACCGACCTCAGCCTGGCCTATTCGCCCGGAGTGGCCTATCCGTGCCTTGAGATTCAGAATAACGAAAACAACGCCTACAAATATACCAACAAGGGAAACTTGGTGGCAGTCATCTCCAACGGCACGGCTGTGCTGGGCCTGGGTGACATCGGAGCCATGAGCGGCAAGCCCGTGATGGAAGGCAAGGGCCTGCTGTTCAAGATATACGGCGGCATCGACGTGTTCGACATCGAGGTGGACGAGAAAGACCCCGCGAAGTTTTGTGAGACCGTTGAGAGGATTGCTCCGTCGTTCGGCGGCATCAACCTGGAAGACATCAAGGCCCCCGAATGCTTCTACATCGAGGAGAGGTTGAAGAAGAATCTTGACATCCCCGTGATGCACGACGACCAGCATGGCACGGCCATCATATCCGCCGCAGGCCTGAAGAACGCCCTGGAGGTAGCCGGAAAAGACATCGGGCAAGCCAAATTGGTCATCAATGGCGCAGGAGCCGCCGCCATCAGCTGCACCAAATTGTATCTGGCCCTGGGGGTGAAGAAAGAAAACATCGTGATGCTCGACTCGCACGGCGTCATCACCACAGACCGAACAGACCTCAACCCGCAGAAAGCGACGTTCGCCACCGACCGGAAAGACGTGCACTCCTTGGCAGAAGCCGTCAAGGACGCCGACGTATTCGTGGGTTTGTCAAGAGGCAACGTGCTGACCAAAGACATGGTTCGTTCCATGGCTTCTCACCCCATCGTGTTCGCATTGGCCAACCCCGTGCCTGAAATCAGCTACGAAGACGCCCTGGACAGCAGGCCGGACGTCATCATGTCGACAGGACGCAGCGACTATCCCAACCAGATTAACAACGTCATCGGCTTCCCGTACATCTTCCGCGGAGCGCTGGACGTACATGCCAAAGCCATCAATGAGGAAATGAAGATGGCCGCCGTACACGCCATCGCCGACCTCGCCAAACAACCCATTCCAGACGTGGTGAACGACGTTTACCACATCAACGACTTGAATTTCGGTCCCAAGTATTTCATTCCCAAGCCCATTGACCCGCGCCTGATCACGGAAGTGAGCGCGGCCGTGGCCAAGGCGGCGGTAGAAAGCGGCGTGGCCAGGACACCTATCAAAGACTGGGAAACGTACAAGGAGAATCTGAAGCAGCTGCTGGGACAGGAGTCTAAATTCACCAGAACCCTGCACGCCACGGCCGCCCGGCATCCACAGCGCATCGTGTTCGCCGAAGGAGCGCACCCCACCATGATGAAAGCTGCCGTGCAGGCGAAACAGGAGGGCATTTGCTTCCCTATCCTGCTGGGAAACCCAGACAGGCTCAACAGACTGGCCAACAGACTGAAACTTGACCTCACGGGTATCAAAATCATAGACATGCGCGCCGATCAGGAACAAGGCAGGCGCGCGAAGTTCGCCAAACACCTGTCTGAAAAGTTAGAACGACAGGGCTATACCTTCGAAGAAGCTTACGACAAGATGTACGAACGCAACTATTTTGGCATGTCGATGGTTGAACATGGTGATGCCGACGGCTTCATCACGGGCCTCTACACGAAATACTCGAACACCATCAAGGTTGCCAAAGAAGTGATCGGCATTCGTCCGGGATACGACACCTTCGCCACCATGCACATCCTCGACACCAAAAAAGGCATCTACTACATTTCAGACACCTTAATCAACAGGCAACCAGACGAGAACGTGCTGTACGACATCGCGCGCTTGAGCGCTGAGGCGGTAAGATTCTTCAACGACGAGCCGGTGATGGCGATGATCAGCTATTCCAACTTTGGCACCGACGCCGTCGGGTATCCGAAAAAGGTTCACGCGGCCGTGGAAAGAATGCAGCAAGAATTTCCCAACTTGGCTGTCGACGGTGAAATGCAGGTTAATTTCGCCATGGACAAAGATTTGCGCGACGACAAATATCCGTTCACGCGGCTGAGGGGAAAGAACGTCAACACGTTGGTTTTCCCAAACATGAGCAGCGCCAACGGCTGTTACAAATTGCTGCAAGCACTCGGTTCGGACGCTGAAATCATCGGACCGATTCAAATGGGATTGAAAAAACCAATCCATTTCACCGACTTCGAGTGCTCCGTGCGCGACATCGTAAACATCACCGCCGTGGCTGCCATCGATGCGTATGTGGAGAAAATCAAGAATCAAAAGAAATAAACTCAATGAAAAAAATGCCAACAACGCAGTTCTTACCGCTTGTTGGCATTTGCATTTTGTCCTTCAACCCATTGCCACATGATTACATTTCCATGTTCCAAAATCAATTTAGGGCTCAACGTAGTAGGCGTTCGCCCAAATGGTTATCATGACATAGAAACCGTGTTCTTCCCCATACCACTGTGCGACACGCTTGAAATAACACGCATGGACGAACAGTTCCCATCCGATAATCCGTGCGATTTGAAGATTACAGGGAACGTGCCCGACGTTCACGAAGACAACAATCTCGTCGTCCAGGCTTACCGGTTGCTGGCCAAAGACTTTCCGCTGCCGCGCGTTCACGCCCACCTTTGCAAGAAAATCCCCTCACAAGCGGGCTTGGGAGGCGGCTCGAGTGATGCAGCTTTCATGATCAAACTGCTCAATGAGCAGTTCAAACTCCATCTCACCACCGCTGAGATGGAGCGACATGCCGCCCAACTGGGTGCCGATTGCGCCTTTTTCATCACCGCCAAGCCTTCGTTTGCAACGGGAATTGGCGATCAACTCGTGCCGACAGAGCTGCCTAAAAGGTATCTTGACGGGTGTCATCTCGCACTGATTAAGCCCGACATAGCTGTCTCAACCAAAGATGCTTATGCCAAAATTGAGGTGAAAAGACCTGCCAAATGCTGCCGTGACATCACCAGTCAGCCCATAGAAACATGGAAAAACGAACTGGTGAACGACTTTGAGATACCCGTATTCAAGTTGTATCCTAAGCTGAAGCACATCAAAGAGCAGCTATACCGGCAAGGAGCCGTGTATGCAGCCATGAGCGGAAGCGGCAGTACCATCTATGGTATTTTCAAAAAAGAGCCACAAGGAATCAGCCAGTTGTTCGACGATTGCTTTACAACCGTACTTCACTTGTAGGTATTGAGGGTTGACCAGCGCGAAGCGTCTGCTCACAGTTGACGCATGAACCGTTCAGCTGCATGCAGCGTTTCTTGCTTGCCAACGTCCATCAGCTTGAGGTTTGGTTCCACATGTCCGATGATGGAAACCTGATTGCACACGCTTAAATAGAAATCAATCACGCCAAAACGGTCAGGAAAAGAATTCATCCACGGAAACAACCGCGGTGAAAATGTGTGGATACCGGCAAAGGCGAGCTTCTTGCACTGAGCCACATTCAAGTCTGGATAAGGCGAACGAACCTCTCCCGTCTTTACGTTCGTCCAACCGACCAAGCGCATGTCGTCATCAAAAAGCAGGTAACGATTGGTGTCACGCTCGCTTACCAGCAAGGTTGCCGCAGCCTCCTTATGCGCGAGATAAAAGCGTTGAAGCTCTATGTTGCTTAGTATGTCGACATTATGAATCAATATTCTGGCATCTCCAAACAAGGCCTTTGCTGCCTTGATGCCGCCTCCCGTATCAAGCAACTGGTTGGTTTCGTCACTGATACGCATGTCTAAGCCGAAATAATGACTTGCTTCCAAGTATCGAATGATTTGCTCAGAAAAATGATGCACGTTGACGATGACACGGCTGAAACCCGCGTCTTTTAACTTGAGCGCCACCTGTTTGAGCAAAGGTTCTCCACCAACTTCCACCAAAGCCTTGGGCACATGGTCGGTCAACGGTTTGAGCCTGGTTCCCAAGCCCGCCGCTAAAATCATCGCTTGCATCATATCTTGATTTTCTTTTATCATTACTTATCACTCTCACTCGTCGCAGTCAAAACCAATAGACGTTCAAGTTTTCATGCTCAAAATGGCTACTTCGCCTCCAACGTCTGCTGTATTTTCTGTTCACGGTGATTGATTCTTACCTCAATTCCGAATTTATCATGAATGTGTTCTGCCAAATGTTGCGCGCAATATACGCTGCGGTGCTGTCCGCCTGTACAGCCAAATGAGAATATCAAACTGGTAAATCCCCGCTCAATGTATCGTGCCACGTGATGATCGGCCAGTTGGTACACGCTTTCAAGGAAGACGAGTATCTCGCCATCATCCTCCAGGAAACGAATCACAGGCTCGTCCAAACCCGTCAAATTCTTGTAGGGTTCATATCGTCCGGGGTTGTGGGTTGACCGGCAGTCAAACACATATCCGCCCCCATTCCCCGTGGGATCTTCGGGAATACCTTTGTGATAAGAAAAACTGTTCACGCGGACAATCAGCTCGCCTCCATCATCGTATTTGGAAAAAGTGGCGGGTCCGTCAACCGGATTGGCCTTGAATATATTGTTGTCCGTAATCTTGTAGCCGTCAGTTCTTTTCACTTTTCTCTCCTCCTTGTCGGCAAATTGGGGCAACTCCGTCAACTCTTTGAGGATGCCCATCATGTATGGATAGGGAAAGACATGCTCTCCAAGTTTTAAAAGCTCACGAAGATTCTGCATGGCAGCTGGAATTGATTGAATAAAATGTTTCTTTCGCTCGAAATACCCACGAAAGCCGTATGCTCCCAAGACCTGCAGCGTGCGAAACAACACGAAGAGATTCAATCGCTCAACGAAATGTCTGCTCGATGGAACTTCCGTGTATTGTTTCAAAGACTCATAATAAGCAGACACCAAATCACGACGCAATTTAAAAGGATATTTCGCTGACGCCTGCCATAGGAAGGACGCCAAGTCATAATAGAACGGGCCTTTTCTGCCCCCTTGATAATCGATGAAATATGGATTTCCATCATCATCCAGCATCACATTGCGCGCCTGAAAATCCCGATACAAGAAACATTCCGCAGGCTCTGCCGTCAAATCCTTGGCAAACATGCGAAAGTTGGCCTCCAACATCAGCTCATGGAAATCAACACCCGTAGCTTTCAGAAAGCAATACTTGAAGTAGTTCAGGTCAAACAACACGCTTTCCACATTGAATTCGGGTTGTGGATAACATTGTTGGAAGTCGAGCCCGACGGCTCCCCTCACCTGCATTTCTGGCAATGCCTGAAGCGTTTTGGTCAACAGCAGTTTTTCTTTCTGAGTGTATCTGCCACCGGCGTCACGGGCACACTTCAGCATGTCAAACAGCGAAGTGTGTCCCAAATCGGTCTGAAGATACCTCAGTTCATCGTCACTGACAGCCAAAATCTGAGGAACCGGAAGCTGTTTGTCCGTAAAATGCTCTGTAAGATAAACGAACGCATGATTTTCATCACGACTGGTGCCTATCACCGCTATCACCGAACGGCCTTTCTTGTTGCCGAAACGATAATAAACGCGGTTGCTGCCAGCCCCCTCCAACTTCTCTATGGTGTAGGGTTTCTCACCCGCCCATCGCGCGTAAAGTTCTATAAGTTTCTCCATATATATCGCCTCTTCTCCACCTTGCCCCGCGGTTTTACGGCACATTGAACCGCAACTCACTGGTTGACGAAAGGTGATTTAGACAGAATGACAGGGCAAAATTAATCATTTTTTACTGAAAAAACGGATGAACGGACAGGAAATGAAAAACATGTCATCCCTCAAGAACAGCCGCAGGCATGTTGTAAAGACCTACATAAAGAAAACAATCGGATGTCATCACGACACCCGATTTAAAAACAAACTACTTAAAAACTAATCTACTAAAACAAATCAAAAATATCTGTTGTTCTTAACAATTTAGTCATCAATTTCTTAATTATGTTGCAAAGTTACAGCTTTTTGTTTTGATTTCAAAATTATTTTGCATAAAAAAAGCGTCATCCACTCAACACACATAAAAAAAAAGAAGGTGCGCCCCCTATGAGACGCACCCTCTGTTTAATATGAATCAAAGCGACTTTTACATCATTCCGCCCATGCCTGGAGCAGCCGGCATGGCAGGCTTCTCCTCGGGTTTGTCAACGATGAGACATTCCGTCGTCAAGAACATGCCTGCGATAGACGCTGCGTTCTCCAATGCCACGCGGGCAACTTTAGCCGGATCCACGATACCTTCTTTGCGCAAGTCCTCGTAAGAATCGGTACGGGCATTGTATCCGTAGTCATCCTTGCCCTGGCGCACCTTGTCAACAACGACGGCTCCTTCGCCACCGGCGTTGGTCACAATCTGCCTAAGCGGCTCCTCGATGGCACGCTCAACGATGTTGATACCAGTCTGTTCGTCAGTGTTCACGCCCTTAACGCCCTTCAATGCGTCAAGCGCGCGGATGTAAGTGATGCCGCCACCGACAACCACTCCTTCTTCGATGGCTGCGCGCGTCGCACACAGAGCGTCATCAACGCGGTCTTTCTTCTCTTTCATCTCCACTTCGCTGTTCGCACCTACATAAAGAACGGCTACGCCGCCAGAGAGCTTCGCCAAGCGTTCCTGCAACTTCTCCTTGTCGTATGAACTTGTGGTGTTTTCAATCTCAGCCTTTATTTGGTTGATGCGAGCCTGTATGTTCTCGCTCTGTCCGCCACCGTTGACAATCGTCGTGTTGTCCTTGGTTACGGTAACTTTATCAGCAGACCCCAGCATCTCAAGGGTAGTCTGCTCCAGCTTCAAGCCTTTCTCCTCACAGATCACCACTCCACCCGTCAAGATGGCGATGTCTTCCAGCATGGCCTTGCGGCGGTCTCCAAAGCCGGGAGCCTTAACGGCGCATATCTTCAAACCGGCGCGGAGACGGTTCACAACCAACGTTGTCAACGCCTCAGAGTCTACATCTTCCGCGATGACCAGCAACGGACGCCCGCTCTCGGCTGCCGCCTGCAGGATGGGCAAGAATTCCTTGATGTTGGATATCTTCTTTTCGTAAATCAAGATGTACGGATTCTCCATCACGCTCTCCATCTTGTCGGTGTCGGTCACGAAGTAGCTCGACAGGTACCCGCGGTCAAACTGCATACCCTCTACCACGCCAATGTTGGTATCACGGCTCTTGCTCTCCTCAATGGTAATCACGCCGTTCTTGCTCACCTTGCGCATGGCGTCGGCCAGGAGCTTGCCAATCTCGGGGTCGTTGTTGGCAGACACGGTGGCCACCTGTTCTATCTTGTCGTAATTGTCACCCACTTGCTCAGCGTGCGCCTTGATATATTCAACCACGGCACTGACGGCCTTGTCGATACCGCGCTTCAAATCCATAGGGTTGGCGCCGGCGGTAACATTCTTCAGCCCCTCAGACACGATGGCCTGCGTCAGGATGGTTGCCGTCGTGGTACCGTCACCGGCATCGTCACCCGTCTTGGAAGCGACGCTCTTCACCAGCTGGGCACCGGTGTTCTCAAACGCGTTCTCCAGCTCTATTTCCTTCGCAACGGTCACACCGTCCTTGGTAATCTGCGGAGCACCGTATTTTTTCTCTATCACAACGTTGCGACCTTTAGGCCCCAATGTAATCTTTACCGCATTAGCCAACTTGTCTACGCCCTGCTTGAGCAAGTCTCTGGCCTCTACATCGAATTTAATATCTTTTGCCATAATTTTTATATTCTGTATTTTATAGGTTCTATATCATGTTAATCATAAAAAACGCACCTTGACCTTACTTACTTGACCACGGCAAGCACGTCGCTCTGACGCATAATCAGGTAGGTTTCACCGTCAAATTCCAATTCTGTTCCGCTGTACTTTCCGTATAGTACCTCGTCACCTTCCTTGAGCGTCATCTCCTCATCCTTCGTGCCGTTACCCACGGCAATCACCTTGCCGCGCAATGGTTTTTCTTTCGCGGTGTCCGGAATGATGATTCCACCTACTTTTTCCTCTGCTGGTGCTGGAGCAATCAACACCCTGTCTGCTAATGGTTTAACTTTCATAATAATAATTTTTAAGTTCTTCTGTTTTCTGTCATTGCATCTCGGGAAACGCTCATCATCGTCAGAACGCCACGCAGCGAGACTCACCCTTTCCATGCGAAAAACGTGCCAACTCGGCCGCATGTCAGTTTTGTCAGTCTTCAGTCTGCCACTTTTGTCAGTCTGTTGCCTGTTAAATCTATTATTTGCCAAATTTGTCAGTTGATGCGTTAACCCTTCCAGTGTTGATGACATATCTACATAAAGAAACGTTCATGCCCATTTAGGTGGAATAGAATCAAGTGAATGATAAAACATGAAGGTCGCACCTATTGTTGATATTTTTTATCAAATTTCGCCTCTAAAACAACACTCGTAAATATTCAATCTGGAAAAAATCAATAGGCTTGGAGGATGCATACAAGAGTTCATCATCCAAGAAAAATGATATTTTGGCGCAAAGTCAAGGACTTTTTCTCTCAATATCCATCACTTTAAAGGCCAATTCACATGGCTTTGCCGCGTAAAAGCATGCAAATAAAACCTTTAGAGCATTGCTTTTGACTTAAAAAACCGTGTGAAACGGGCACAAAGTTTGTTCTCAAATTCGCAACATACTGTCCGTCAATCACATCCAAACCTCGCTCATATCTGGCGTATTTGCGGCGAAGTGCAGGGTTGCTGACAAACAAGCCAAGCATGAGGAGGCTGAGTGTCAAGAAAATTCACACGCATGCATCAGCATGCTCTTCATGCAAAGAGTGCACCATGAGAACCACGCAAAATCTCCACTTTACTAATTCAAAATAAGTCCGTATCTAATACAGACCGGTCAAAGTATGGCATTCCGACAACGTACGCACCCACCGACGGCGTGCTGGTTTTAGACCCTATACCCCGAATGTAAATGGGAGAATATTGGCGTGAACCATAGTCGGGCATGTAAAAGATTGCCATTCGTCCACTCAATTCATGTAGTCCATCCAATTGATTGTTTTGTATGTAGAGATTGCCCACAGAAGATTGTGACACAGGCGACAGAGCCGCTCTCTCTTGTTTGAACCCAATGACAGACACTTATCCTAAGTCATTTCCAACTTTAACGGTATCATTCTTCTCTGCCATCAATGGCACGGCTGTTGAAACAACAAATAACATACTTGTAAAATTTATGTAAGATCTCATATTTCAATGATTTCACATTATGAATTAAGACGTTGGAAAATTATTTTAATTTTAGCATTTATTCAATCCTTTTTATAGGGCGGTCTATAAATTACCACCGTAAAGTTTTTTATGTCAGTCTTTTTACGTTTTTCATCCTGTTGCCTCTTTCTGGTTCAATTTTATTGTTCGTTCAGTCGTATAGCTCGCTATACTCCTTCACTCACAAACCAATTGACCTCAAAAAAAAGTCTCACAATCTGTCAAAGCTAATTTATAGAACCGCCCTATATGGACTCTGTCCAATTGCATGTGTTCCCCAACCCTGATACTGCTAATTAAGACAAGAGATACGGCTCCGCTTACGGTCGTTTCATCACAGCGCAGAGCCGACCATTGATTGTTAAAAAAAGACAAAATAGTAATATTTATTGCACTTGTATAACTGTCTTCCAAGATTTATTCGTACATTTGCACTCGCTTAAAGAAAATAAGCTATACGGTTAGACTCGCTAGCTCAGTTGGTAGAGCACAACACTTTTAATGTTGGGGTCATGGGTTCGAACCCCATGCGAGTCACAAAGTACTAAAAAAAAGAGGATTTCAGCAATGAAGTCCTCTTTTCCGTTTATACAAGCCACCTGTTAGCTAAGTTGCACATTTAGAGGAAGTTAGAATCATTACAAACAAGCGGCTCATAAAGGTGGCAGTGTGCTCTCTATCAAACAACTGCAAAACTTCATGAATGAAAAAGAACGAGCTCAAGTTTCGGATTTAGAATTCAAGCAGTTTGAGCATACTATCTAAGTGCAGCCAATCTCTTGTCATTTTCAATAATTTGGATGGTCAGTTCATCGGAGTCAGCACCAATGAGTTCTGAAACGACGGCTACCACCTCTATTATGATTGCCCATATCTTTTCAACCTCCGTCAGTTCGTGAACTCCGAGATACATGTCACCGAACAGTCCTCCTATGGTGTCATAGTCGAGTGTTCTTTTTAGGGCGGTTCTATAAATTAGCTTTGACAGATTGTGAGACTGTTTTTGAGGTCAATTTGTTTGTGAGTGAAGGAGTATAGCGAGCTATACGACTGAACGAACAAGCAAATTGAACCAAAAACGGAGCAAGCCGAATACAATCAAACTTGTTTGAATTGTTGAGGCGCAGCCTGTTTTATATAAAGGGCGGTTCTATAAATTACCGCCCTCAATTGAGGCGAGCATGTTGTAACGTATCATGACCAGTGAAACATGTGCGATATGGGCGGAAAAGTCGCGGGATGAGCAATCAGCAAGTCCAAGCAGACGCTTGCTGTCTGAGAAGAACACCTCTATGCTCCAACGCATGGAGTATATCTCGTAGGCACGCATAAAACGGAGACACAAATCTGTTGTAAGAAGTACTTTCCACGCTTCCTTTTTTCCCCTCTTGCAAAAGAACAATTTTACGGAACGTTTTCCAAGCGCAACTTCAATTTCGGCATAATGGCAATGGTAGCGCCTGCTGTATTTCACTTCCTTCTTAGCCTTAAGTCTGGTGATTATGGCCCTGGCAGACAATTCACCCCAATTAGTAGTCATATACTTGGTGTTGCCCATCTTTGCCATGCCGAGAAGATGGAATTTCTTGTGGCGGCGATAAACGAAATCCACAAGTTCGGTACATGTGAACCAGCTGTCAACCAGCAAGTAATCGAAAGGTATCTTGTTGTGTATCGCATTCTTCACCATATCCAACAGCTTGATACCCTTGCTCATGAAATACTCTTCCTTACGTTTGGCGATATGACACTTCTCGTCACGTTTGCGCTCATAACGCCCGTTCCTTTGTTCAGAGGTAAGCCCTTGTTCCCTGCCGTCAACCTTGCCCTTCTCGCCGTGAAGCGAGAAGTCGAGCATGAACTGCGTGCGGCCATCGCTCCAGCACAACATTAGAGCCTTGTAGCCGAGGATGCATTTCTGGTGTACATGCGAGAATATCTTGCCTATGGATTCCATGTGTATGCCCGTCTTTGGAAGATCCGTGTCATCGGCTATCAGTACGGTTGGAAGCAGACTCTTCTTATGGTCCTGGCGCACGGTCACTTTCGTCAGCAGCCAATTGGTTATGCGGTACACGACATTCCGCCAGTTGACGTTGTCTTGTGACAGATATGAATAGAGGATATCTTTCTTACCGCCAAACATACGACACAGCGCCGAACCATTATAATGGGAGAAGCCTTTGATTGCGAAGAATGGAAGCAGTAACAATATCTGGAACACTTGAAGGTTCGTCAACCGGCAGTTCTCACGTTTCAAGCCACCAAGGCTGCGGTTGTCCAAATTTAATCCTTCAAGCAGGTGCGTAAATGTATCCATAACTATACTGCGACGTTTTTCTGAGAAAAAGTTGCGGATTTCTGAGGGGATATTTGTAATTTTGCTCATGGCTTTGAGTTTTGAGTAATGTTTTTGTCACATCTAATTTACTCATTTTCCGTGACATACGGAAATACTTAAAGCCTTTTTTATGTACTTCTTTTACGAACTTATTCTAAATCCGAAACTTGAGTTATTTTATGTTTATCGTATTCCTCAACGCACAAATTGCGCCATTCTTCATACTATATATATTAAAATATAGAGGCCGAATGGGTTGTTGGTTAAAAATATTAAGTATATCTTGCTTTGTTAAGTTTGAACGTTGTTGAACAATAGGTCTACACTGATTGTCAAATGTGATAATCAGTGCATTGCGTACAATACCATTGTTTTCTATTGAAACAGCTGTATTTATTCGTTCATCATCGTTATGGTTTTCTATCGCTGCTATGACATAACATATTTTCCCCAGAGTTATCGAATTAATACAGCCATAATGATTTTTCTCAACAGGATATACTGACAGTATGTTCTCTGTTTCGTCAGCAAGGGAAAAATGTGCCATTACTTGATTCAAGCTATATACAATAAAGGATTGATATCGAAGCTGTATACTGTTGTTTTGTAGCCATAAGGAATCTAATGAGATGCATTCTTTCCCTCCATATGCCAAACGAATCTCTTTCAGTGTATTAAAGCGATTTTGAGAAAAGGTGAATTGTTCATTTTGCTCAATATCATTCTCTTTTAATGACTTTATAATCCTCTGTGTTTCTAACAGATTTGGAGTATAATTATACTCATAAAATTCTGCTCCATATGACAGCATGGTCGAAACCTTATTATATTGAGGGTTTGGCAAAGAAGTAATATGTCGTGCTGAAGAGTTCTCTAAATCAACAACATTTCCAAGAAAACATTGTAAGTAGTTTTCTTCAACAATAGGAATATCGTAAAGGTCAAAATTATACTGACTATGTTTTATAGTATCATTTTGAGAGATTATACTGTCATTCTCATTGTGGATTATTTGCTTATTGGGTAATGGTTCATCATTGCCACAAGCAAACAACATCATTGGTGTAAATATGTAGCAAAATGCATATTGTGCACCCTTCTTTATATAAGGGTATCTCTGCATAGTTTGGTATGTTTTATTAGTGCAAAGGTGGCATTTTATCAATTGCCATACAAACATTTTCAACGCCACATAATACAACGCTATATTAATTGATTTATATCAATTATAACAGTAGTAAACCTCTGTTGTTCAGCAAGTATAAACTGCTATGGTCGTTACCATAGGTGTCATAAATTAAATCTAAGGTTCTACATGCTCAATCAATGTCGACCCAAATAGAACATTTTCAAAGAATGAGACCTCTGCAAAACCTTCTCTTTCTCTCATAAAATCACTTATAACCACATTAAATCTAAAAATAAAGCCTATCTAAGGAGCAAAAGGGCTTATATACCCCCTATTTTATATATATTTCTCCCTTATTTGAGAGAATTGGACACAAATATAGATGATAATAATCGTTTAACTGCATCAATTATACCAATACATTAATTCCGCAGCATAAATTCTTGTAAGAACTCCAAGTGCCTGAGAAACAAAGTT
>CAMPYJ010000006.1 GCA_946998205.1 uncultured Prevotella sp.
CTAAAAACTCATAAACTAAAAACTCATAAACTAAAAACTCATAAACTAAAAACTCATAAACTAAAAACTCGTAAACTCATAAACTAAAAGCCCATGCCTCACCATTCCCTCTCCGGCTCGCTGCTGCTTCTGGCACTGCAAGCCACCGCGCAAAACCACCAACGCCCCAACATACTCTACATCATGAGCGACGACCATGCCTACCAATGCGTCAGCGCCTACGGCAGCAAGGTGTTCCGCCAGACACCAACGCCCAACATCGACCGTATTGCCCGCGAGGGCATGCGCTTTGACAGGGCATTCGTAGAAAACTCCATCTCCACCCCCTCCAGAGCCTGCCTCATCACAGGCCTCTACAGCAACCAAAACGGACAGCGGCAGTTGGCGGAAGGCATTGACACCACGAAGACTTTCTTCAGCGAGCTGTTGCAACACGCAGGCTACCAAACGGCCATCATCGGAAAATGGCACATGATGTGCGACCCGAAAGGATTTGACTATTACAAGATACTCAATGACCAAGGCCCCTACTTCAACCCCGACTTCCGCAGCAACCGCACCCATAATAAATATGTTCGGGAGCAGGGATACACCACAGAACTCATCACCAAGCACGCCATAGAATGGCTCGACAGCCGAGACAAGCAAAAGCCCTTCTGTCTCATGGTGCATCATAAAGCGCCCCACCGCAACTGGATGCCTGCCATACAAAACATGGGAATGTACGACAACGTCACCTTCCCTTTGCCACACTCATGGAACGACGACTTCAGCACACGGGGAAGCGCCTGCCGGACACAGCGCATGGACATTGGGCGAGACATGACCCTACAGTCGGATCTCAAGGTAGACACCAAGCACTTGGACAACCCCGACGGTAGCAGAGTGTTCGGAGAATGGTACCGGTTGAACGACGAACAGAAACCTGCCATACAACAATACTACACACAGCGAAGCCGCGACTTTGCTGCCGCCAACTTGCAAGGCGAAGCCCTCAGACAATGGAAATACCAAACCTACCTGCGCGACTACATGGCGGTGATACACTCTGTGGACGAAAGTGTGGGAGAGCTGCTCAACTATCTTGACCGAAACGGACTGCTCGACAACACCATCGTGGTGTACACCTCCGACCAAGGCTTCTACATGGGCGAACACGGCTGGTTCGACAAACGCTTCATGTACGAAGAAAGCTTCCGAACACCCCTCGTTGTGCGCTATCCCAAGGAGATAAAACCCGGTAGCGTGTCCCACCAGCTCGTGCAGAACATTGACTACGCTCCCACCTTCCTCGATTATGCCGGCGTGAAGAAACCCAAGGAAATGCCGGGACGCTCGCTCAAACCGCTCTTCAGAGCCGACTCCACCCGTTGGCGGCACGACCTGTACTACCATTATTACGACTACCCGGCATGGCACATGGTGCGCAAGCACGACGGCGTACGCACCGAACGCTACAAACTGATACACTTCTACGGAAAAGGAAGCGAACGGGCTGTGGCTGAAAACAAATACCAGCGCATACCGGGCACGCGCGAATACAACGGATACATGGGCATGCTGCGCAGCGGATACATCGGAAACGACCCCGACATCAACTACGATGAACTGTACGACCTGCAAACCGACCCATTGGAGCATCACAACCTCATCGACGAACCGCGCTACGCCAAGGTGAAGAAACAACTGCAACGGAAGCTCGACAACTATCGCAAGAAACTGAAGATAGACGAATATTAAACAATCTGAAGATAGTACACTGTAAGCCTCATTCGCTCTGCAAAGCGGATGAGGCTTTATTCTTGCCGGCGCGGCACTGCCTTCCAGACGGCCTGCGGAACGCACGAGTCCGTAACGCAACGCCATACACGAGCCATACACGGCACGACCATCCGCACCGCCTGCCCCCCGACCTTATTTTCATCCTCAAAGCCTATCGCTAACGTTCACCCGCCTATCAGGAAAACACTACCTTTGAGCCGACATTAACGATTAAAACTCAAAGAAACCATGAGAACACAACAACTGAGCGAGCATTTCTCGCTACGAGAGTTCACAGCTTCGGCAACGGCCGACAAGTACCACATCAACAACATGCCCGACGCACAGGCCTTGGAGAACCTGCGCGTGTTGTGCCGCGAGGTGCTCGAGCCATTGCGCCACCGCTTCGGCCCCATCTACATCAACAGCGGCTATCGGTGCGAACGGCTCAACAGCCTGTTGCACGGTGTGGGCAACTCGCAACATCTCTTCGGTGAGGCTGCCGACATCCGTCTGCCTAATGAGCAGATGGGACAGGCGTACTTCGACTTCATCCTGCTGCACTGTCCCTTCGACCAGCTGCTCTTCGAGCACAGTAGGTTTGGGCGCGTCTGGCTCCACGTGAGCTGCAAGCGTCAGCCCGGTGACAACCGCAGAATGGCCCGAAGACGGTACCGGGTTTAACGCCCGGCTCCCGTTCTTCTTCTAATTTGTTCAACCACATATATAATAAGGTGTATTTTGCAAAAAACACGGTTTCAACATGATTATGTGAAAAGAATCATATATTTTTGCAGTAAATACAAAGATTATGTGGTTGAACATTTTATGGATGATTGCCGGTATCGGCCTCGTGTTATGGGGTGCCGACCGACTGACCGACGGTGCCGTCGCCATTGCGGAACGCATGCACATGTCGCAGATGGTGATTGGACTGACGATTGTGGCCATGGGAACCTCCATGCCAGAGTTTTTCGTCAGTCTGCTGTCCGCCTTGAAGTCCACGCCCGACATGGCGGTGGGCAACGTCGTAGGGTCCAACATTTTCAATTCCCTGCTCATCGTGGGTTGTGCCGCCATGGTGGCGCCGATGACCATTCTGAAATCAACGGTGAGGCGTGACATTCCCTTTGCCTTGGTGGCTTCGGCAGTGCTGCTGATGCTGTGCCTCGACCGCCAACTCTCGCGTATCGACGCAGGCGTGTTGTTCCTGCTGTTCTTGCTGTACATGTATTTCACCCTCAAGGGAGCCAGGCAAGAACCCGATGAGAACGAGGAGGCGCCAAAGAACTATTCGCTCCCAAAATCCGTTTTTCTCCTGCTGTTGGGCTTGGGCTGTCTGGTCTTTGGCAGCAACCTGTTTGTCGATTCGGCCACGATGATTGCCAAGTCGATGGGCGTGAGCGATGCCGTGATAGGCCTGACCATCATTGCCGGCGGAACCTCGCTGCCCGAGTTGGCCACCAGCGTGGTGTCGGCTCGCAAGGGACAGAGCGGCATTGCCATCGGCAACGTGTTGGGTTCCAACGTGTTCAACATCTTGATGATTCTGGGCGTCACCGGCCTCATCAGTCCGATGCAGCTCAAGGGTATCACCAACCTCGACCTGTCGATGCTGATTATCTCCATGGTGATGCTGTGGCTGTTCTCGTTCACCAAATACACCATTGCCCGCTGGGAGGGCGCCGTGCTCACCGTGTTGTTCCTGGGCTACATGAGTTACCTGGTGGCAGGTGCCTGAGGCGACGCTCGGTCAGTCGCTCAGCCATGCGCGCGCGACGGGTCCAGCTGGTCGTTGTGCCAGCGGTGGAAGTTCTCGCGCGTCTTCCTGCCCTTGCGCAGCAGGGCCAACAGATGGCATTTGGCATCCGAGATGTCCTTGATGGGCTTGCCCTGCGAATGGCGCAGCATGCGGAACCACTGCAGGCAATAGTAGCGGGTGTGGGCGCTGCGGTAGACGCACAGTCCGGTGAGCGTCTCCAGACTGTGCATGAACACGGCATCGCCAAACAACGCGTTGAGAACGCCCTTCTCCACCGTCTCCACATCCGCCGCAGATGGGCGGCCGGCAACAGCATGTTCCTGAGCCGGCAAAGGCATGCGGTTTGGACGCTTGTCTGTAAGAGATTGGGCGCCAACCACCATGCTTTTGCCCGCCGGCTCGCAAACAGGTTCTCGGGAAGCACTTTGGAGCGTTGGTTGAGCAGCTGATTGTTCTTCCTGTTGCGGTGCAGGTTCCGATTCCGGTTGGGTGACTGGTTGTGATTCCGGTTGACAGGCCTGACGTGCCGGAATCGTTTCCTGATTTTTATTTTTTAAATTTCCGTCGGCGGCGTCGGCTCGTTTTTTCTCCGTCGTCGGATTATTAGTATCATCAGTATTATTAGTATTATCAGTATTATTAGTATATAAGGGCGACCCTTGATTATCAAGCACTTGCGATGGGGTAAATTGATTGTTCGTTGAATGTTGAACGAATAATGAATGCTCCAAGTAGGGACAATAAAAGAATTTTTGATCCACGATTTCGAAGATTTGATAGTCGGAAATGATGTGCATCAGATACGTTTTTGACTTGCGGCAGTCGTGTGCGATGTTTTTCAATGCGGCGAGGTACCCCGTTCCCTTGGGACAGGTGCGCAGGTAGCGCATCAGAGCCAGCACGCATCCTTCACCGGTACACCCTTCGATGGCCCGCATCTCCATGTACACGGGTGCCTCGAAAAAATTCAATTCTAATTTAAGATATGCTTTCATGGTAATTTATTAACGGCCTCTCCCCCAACCCCTCCCCAAAGGGGAGGGGAGTAGATAGACAGGTTTGTGAGTTTATTTAGTTTATGAGTTCTTTAGTTTACAAGTTTACGAGTTTACGAGTTCACAAGTTGACAGTTCAACTAATCATAATGTTTTTAGTTTACGAGTTGACAAGTTAACAAGTTGACGAGTTGATAGTTCAACTAATCATAAAGTTCAAAGTTCAAAGTTCAAAGTTCAATGTCCAAAGCTAATTACTCCCCTCCCCTTTGGGGAGGGGCCGGGGGAGAGGCTGTCGGGGGAGAGGCTGTCGGGGGAGAGGCTTTTTCCTTGATGAACCTTCCCAGCGGCTCTTCGCCCTGCTCCATGAGGTGTCGGCAGCGGGTGAGGAGCATCAGGTCGGGGTTCTTGCGCTTCCGCACGTTGTTCATCACGGTGTTGGGCTTGCGGGGCGAGGGCAGGTTGAGCCGCTCGCAAAGAAGGTTGACGGTGGTGCTGAAGTTGAGCACCTGTCCGTGTTCGTCGATGGTCAGACCGTCGTACCACATCATGTGTACCAGTTCAACCAAGTCGGACACGGTGCCCATCCACCGCACCTGGTGTCCATCCGGCAGCCTCATCAACCTTTCAAACGTGTTTCTCATGGCATCCTTTGCCTGTCTTTGTGTGATTTCCATTTTTACTTTTCAGTTTATGTTTACTTGATTGTCTTGATTATCTTGCGTCAAAAGAAAAAGAATCTGCGGCCAACCCCTCACTGTCCATCCGTCCATACACCCCGCGGGTGCGACATGATGCGTCACGCACCTAAACCGGGAGGAACAAAGGGGAGTGCCTCTTCTTATTTGCAAAGATACCATCGTTTCACGCAAGATTTGTTCCATTTACAGAGTTTAAACAGACCGAATCATTAAATGATGTTCAACGTCTTTGTACATGCGCATTTAGCGGTCTGCCATCAGCAAGCACTTGACAAAAGAAACTCATCTACTTGAAAGATAATGGTTTACATACCAAAGAGCTTCATGGTTTGGAACTGTCATTTCCAAAGCATAGTGAATGAACGTGAAAGCGGGAAGCACGGCACGGCCATCATCATGATTCCTGGCGAGCGCCGCACGCATCCGCACCATGCAGAAACAGACAATCCGCAAGCCATTTGCACGAAAGTTGTTATCCCAAAAAGACAACCTTTTTCACTAATTCATCAGCAAAGTTTTCCAAAACTTTTTGTAACTCATTGTATTTGTGTAGATTAACTTTTATTAATCTATTAAAAGTTGTCCAAAATATTTTTTCAATGAAATAATTATTATCTTTGCAGAGAAATCAACGAGACAGTGATGACGCACAAAGTTTTCTGCTTAGGAGCATCATAGAAAGCTATAGATTCCAGGAAAACTATAAATCTTAGGAATCCTAGGAAATCCTAGGAGAAACTAGAAATCCTAGGAAATCCTAGGAATCCTAGGAAACCTAGGAAACCTAGAAAACTATACGCCTAAAAGAAAACCTCGTCAACTCGTTAACTCGTCAACTCGTCAACTAAAAACTAAACACATGATTCAAACCATAGTGAAGCGCGACGGACGCATAGTGGGCTTCAACGACCAAAAAATCATGGCTGCCATCCGAAAGGCCATGCTACACACCGAAAAAGGTGAAGACGAACGACTCATACAGCAAATCACCGACCACATCTCGGTACACGGAAAACCGCAAATGTCGGTGGAGGATATCCAAGACGCTGTAGAAATGGAACTCATGAAGAGTGCCCGCAAAGACGTGGCACAGAAGTACATCGCCTATCGCAACCAGCGCAGCATCGCACGCAAGGCAAAGACACGCGACGTGTTCTTGGACATCGTGAACATCAAGAACAACGACGTGACACGTGAGAACGCCAACATGAACGCTGACACGCCAGCGGGCATGATGATGAAGTTCGCCTCGGAAACCACCAAACCCTTCGTAGACGACTATCTGCTGTCAGAGCAAAGTCGTGAGGCGGTGGCACACAATCTGCTGCACGTACACGACAAAGACTACTACCCCACCAAGTCGCTCACCTGCTGCCAGCACCCATTAGACCATATCCTGCAACATGGGTTCACCGCCGGGCACGGTTCTTCCAGACCCGCCAAGCGCATCGAGACAGCCGCCGTGCTGGCGTGCATCTCCTTGGAGTGCGCGCAAAACGAGATGCACGGCGGACAAGCCATTCCTGCCTTCGACTTCTATCTCGCCCCCTTCGTGCGTTCCTCGTATATAGAAGAGGTGAAGAATCTGGAAGAACTCTATGGTGACAACTTCGAACACCTGTACCAAGCCGAGATAGATGACTACATCGAACGGCCACTCAACGGACTGAAAGGCGACGCGCGCGTGAAGCAACATGCCATCAACCGCACCGTGGCGCGCGTTCACCAGTCGATGGAAGCCTTCATCCACAACATGAACACCATCCACTCGCGTGGAGGAAACCAAGTGGTGTTCTCGTCCATCAACTATGGTACGGACACCTCTGCCGAAGGGCGTTGCGTGATACGCGAACTGCTCAACAGCACCTACCAAGGCGTGGGCAACGGTGAGACTGCCATCTTCCCCATACAGATTTGGAAGAAGAAGCGGGGCGTGAGCTATCTGCCCAATGATCGCAACTACGACCTGTACTGTCTGGCGTGCAAGGTGACGGCGCGGAGGTTCTTCCCCAACTTCCTGAACCTTGACGCCACCTTCAACCAACATGAGCTGTGGCGTGCCGACGACCCTAAGCGATATATGTACGAAATGGCAACCATGGGATGCCGCACCCGCGTGTTTGAAAACAGATACGGCATGAAAACCTGCGTGGGCAGGGGCAACCTGTCGTTCTCAACCATCAACATCGTGCGGCTCGCCATTGAGTGCATGGACGTCAAAGACAAAGAGCAACGCATCGCCAAGTTCTTCGCCAAGCTGGATGACATGCTGGAAATCACCGCCAAACAACTTGACGACCGCTTCCAGTTCCAAAAAACGGCTTACGCCAAGCAGTTCCCCTTGCTGATGTCAAAACTGTGGGGCGGCTGCGAACGGCTCAAGCCGAACGACACCATAGAGAGCGTCATCAACCAAGGCACCCTGGGCATCGGCTTCATCGGACTGGCGGAATGTCTCGTGGCACTCGTGGGAAAGCACCACGGAGAGTCGGAAGAGGCGCAAGAGCTGGGCATCAAAATCGTGACCTACATGCGCGACCGCGCCAAGGACTTCTGCGAGCAGTACCAGCACAATTACAGCATCCTCGCCACACCGGCCGAAGGACTGGCGGGAAAGTTCACCAAGAAAGACCGCAAGGAGTTTGGCTCGCTGCCAGGCATCACCGACCGCGACTACTACACCAACTCTAACCATGTGCCCGTGTACTACAAGTGCAGCGCGCGCCACAAGGCTGAGATAGAAGCTCCCTACCACGACCTGACGCGCGGTGGACACATCTTCTATGTGGAGATAGACGGAGACGCCACGCACAACCCACAGGTCATCATGAACGTGGTTGACTTGATGGACCGGTACAACCTGGGCTACGGCAGCGTGAACCACAACCGCAACCGCTGCGTGGACTGCGGATACGAGAACGCCGACGCGCACCTTGACACCTGTCCTAAGTGCGGCAGCCATCACATCGACCGTCTGCAACGCATCACAGGCTACCTCGTTGGCACTACCGACCGCTGGAACGCCGGCAAGCTGGCAGAGCTCAACGACAGGGTGACACACGAGTAGAAAGAACAGACAGACAGCCTATCACCCGACAGCCTATCACCCGACAGCCTCTCCCCCTACCCCTCCCCAAAAGGGAGGGGAGTAGATAGCTGACTTGTTAGTTGACGAGTTAACGAGTTGACAAGTTGACAAGTTAATAGTTCAACTAATCATACAGTTCAATATTCAAAGTTCAAAGTAAGTACAGTTCAATGTTCAAAGTTCAAAGTTCAAAGTAAGTACAGTTCAAAGTTCAAACCTCAAAGTTCAAAGTTCAAAGTAAGTACAGTTCAAAGTTCAAATCTCAAAGTTCAAAGTTCAAAGTAAGTACAGTTCAAAGTTCAAACCTCAAAGTTCAAAGTTCAAAGTAAGTACAGTTCAAAGTTCAAATCTCAAAGTTCAAAGTTCAAAGTAAGTACAGTTCAAAGTTCAAACCTCAAAGTTCAAAATTCAAAGTAAGTACAGTTCAAAGTTCAAATCTCAAAGTTCAAAGTTCAAAGTAATCCGCTAACCACTCCCCTCCCTTTTGGGGAGGGGCAGGGGGAGAGGCCGCCGTTGGAGAGGCTGCTCTGTATATTATGCTATCCATCCTATCCATTCTCGAAGACACCACGGTAGACGGACCGGGCTTTCGCACCACCGTCTACTGTGCGGGATGCCCTAACGCCTGCCCGGGTTGTCACAACCCGCAGACATGGGACATCCGCAACGGACGGTGGACGGCAACCGAGGACATCATGCGAGTGATAGAGGCAGACCCCATCGCCAACGTCACGTTCTCGGGAGGAGACCCTATGTTTCAGGCCGAAGGGTTTGCAGAATTAGCACACGCCATAAAGACACGAACCAACAAAAACATCTGGTGCTACACGGGCTTTACCTTCGAAGCGCTCATCAAGAATCCGCAACAACGCCACCTCCTCGAGTGGATAGACGTGTTGGTGGACGGTCCGTTTGTGGAAAAGCTCAAAGATCCTGACCTGCTCTTTCGTGGCAGCAGTAACCAACGCATCATCAACATCCCGCAATCACTCCAGCAAGGCAAGGTGGTGCTGTGGAAACAAGATGATGACATGCTGACACGGTGACAAAGTCGGCGGGGCGTGAACCGCACCAATCCTGCAAAACGAATCACCAACTTCCTACACAGCACCTTTCTTCCCTATCAGTTTGCCAAGACAACATTGTTTTCGTCTGAATAAAAACAATGTTACACATTTTCTCATTCCTCACTTTTTTTACTGCATTGTACCTTAAAAATAAGTACTTTTTATTTTTTGGGGATTATCATTCAGTATTTTTATATAATTTTGCATCTATAACTTATATTTAGTAAACGATGCGAAACAGAACCTCTACCCTATTATTTGCCCTCCTATTGTGGCTAAGCGCATTTGGCGCGCCTGTGAGCAAACAAAAGGCTCAAAAGTTGGTGGAAAACTTCTTGAAAGAAAATCTGCCGAGTAGTTATCAACCTACGCGTGCCGGCAAGAACGCCTTGAAAGCGGTGGACGCTACTCCATTCTACTACGTCTTCAGCATTGGAAGCCAAAAAGGATTTGTCATTGCCTCTGCGGATGACAGAACCGAACCCATTTTCGGATACACGCTGAATGGAAAGTTTGACAAGGCGAATTTGCCCGAAGGACTCTGTGACTTGCTCTCTTATTACGCAAAAGAGTTACAACTGCTCGAGCAACGAGGAGAAACGGCGACACACCTTGCCACAAGGGCAGGCAACAACCGCACCCCCATTGAACAACTCATGGAAACGCGATGGAATCAAGGAATGCCCTACAACAACAACTGTCCCATGGATGGCGAGGACAGAAGCGTCACGGGATGCGTAGCAACAGCAATGGCGCAAATCATGTACTACCACAAATCTCCACAAAACACGTTAGCAAAACCCATTGAGGCTTATACCACAGAAACGAAAAAAATCCAATGTGAGGCACTGGAGCCCACCTCGTTTGAATGGGAGATCATGCTTCCCTCCTACCAAGACAACCTGCAAAAAGAGAGTGAGGAGGCGGTGGCAAAACTGATGAGATATGTGGGACAGTCGCTAAAGATGGACTATTCCGCAGAGGCATCGAGTTCAAACTCCGGCAATTGCGTCTCGGCATTGTCCAATTACTTCGGCTACTCTAAAGGAATGAAGTTGGTACAACGAAGCGACTATGCGTATGAAGAGTGGAACAACTTGATATACAACGAGCTAAAGAACAACCGACCCGTGTATTACAGCGCAGCAACACAGCACCGAAGCGGTCATGCCTTTGTGTGTGACGGGTACAAGGAGGGCGACTTCTTTCACATCAACTGGGGATGGGGTGGCATGTCCGACGGCTATTACCGCTTGTCGGTGTTACGTCCCAATCAGGCGGGCATAGGAGGCAACGCCGATGCCTACGCCTTGAACCAAGATGCAATCATTGGCATCAAGCCAGCAACAGAAGCAGAAACGACACCCGTCGTACTCACCGCACACAAATTAGAGATGAACCCAACTGACATCACAAGGACTGACAAGACGTGGGACTTCGATGACATCAGCCTTTCCGTGATGTTTACCAACCGTTGTGGCACAGACTTCGATGGAAAGATC
Source organism: uncultured Prevotella sp. (assembly GCA_946998205.1). Lineage (GTDB taxonomy): Bacteria > Bacteroidota > Bacteroidia > Bacteroidales > Bacteroidaceae > Prevotella. Next base: position 10,877 of record CAMPYJ010000006.1, read on the forward strand.
GGCGTGGGATTGTTTAAGGACAACAAGCTGGTTTCGGTACTGGTAGAAACGGATCAGCAGTACTCCAACGATCCATACACTGCCAGTGGAATGGACTTTTCTGGAGTATCTTTTGGAGAAGGCCTTGACAATGGTGCGTATCAACTGAAGGCTATCTACCAAGTAGATGGAGAGACAGAATGGAAAGTGAGCGAAGACGGAGACAAGAAAAGAATTGACATCACCATTACCGACACGCAACTCAAGCAAACCACTGCCGATAATCGTCCAAAATTAGAGGTGAAAGAGGTGAAGATGAAAGGAAGTAAAGAGATTGGTGTGCCACTGACGCTCACACTGACAGTAGAGAACAAGGGCGGCGATTGCAACGAAAAATGGAACTTCTACCTCGACAACCAGAAAGTAGCCATCGTTGGCGCATATATCGCAGCCAACGCCACCAACAGCATTGAGATAATAATCAAACCACAAAAAGAGGGAACGCTGTCCTATTATCTTAAACGACCCGATGGTAGCAAGTTATATACGGGTACCATAGAGGTGGGACATTATGCCAACAAAGAGCTGCCCAAGGTTGAAATCAAACCCAACCTCGGCAAAGACGAAACTATCGAGGCTCCCACGCTCACGGGAACGATAGAAGTGACCAACGATGAAGCTGGCACATACGCCAACGGCATCGATTTGGTTTTGTACAAAATAATGAAGGGAACCGACCAAGGGTATCCTGTGGAGACCTATCAGATTGAACAAGAGATTGCTGGCAACACAACCGTTACTCTGCCTTTCACTTTCAACAGCATTGAAGACGGCGCCAGCTATTTCATCTTTGCCTGGGAATACAGAAACAACACGAGACACCTCGCAGGGAAAACTTTTGCCTACAAAGCAAAATTCCTGCCAAGCGGCATCGGCTCAACCGAGAAGACTGCCCGTCAAGACCATCTGCCCATATACAACCTCAGCGGTGTGAAGGTGGGCACAGGCTGGAAAGCCCTCCAGCATTTGCCAAAGGGCGTATATATAATAGGTGGAAAGAAAGTGACAAGATAAGTGGCGGCGCGGCGACATGGCCATCCTCGGCAGGTCATCAGAACTGTTCGAGGATGGCGATGCGCTTTTCCGTGTCGGGATGCGTGGAGAAGAGCGAGTTCATAAAGCCCATCAGGCCCGGTGACATTTCATCCGGCCGCACGATGAAGAGCTGAGCCACGTCTTGCTGTTTGACGTCATCCAGTCCCGGGTCTTGCGACAACTTGCGCAAGGCGTTGGCCAGCGCCATGGGATTGCCGCACAGCTCTGCCCCACCGGCGTCTGCCATGTACTCGCGCTTGCGAGAGATGGCGAAGCGGGTGACGATGGTGAAGAAGTAGGCGATGGCGCAACAAACCAATCCCACGACGAGGATGACCAGGAACGACAGTCCGTTACCCTTCTCGTCGTTGTTTCTGCGCGAGCCGCCACCCCACCACATCGCATGATACAACATGCGCACCACCATGGACATCACCGTGGCGACGATGCCCACGAAGATGATGCTCACCACCAGCAGGCGCGTGTCGTTGTTGCGGATGTGGGTGAGCTCGTGAGCCACCACGCCGGAGAGTTCCTCGTCGCTGAGACGGTTGATGATGCCCGTGGTGAGCGTCACGGTGTAGGTCTTGGCGTTGATGCCGCTGGCGAAGGCGTTCAGCTGCGCGTCGTCCACCACGTTAATCTTGGGCATGTCCATGCCGCAGGCCATGCAGAGGTTTTCCACGATGTTGTACACGCGCGGGTTCTCGCGCCGCGTGAGCGGACGGGCTCCCGTGGCATGCTGAATCATCGACACGTTGGAGAAATAAGCGACGGCGAACCAAACGCCCACCCCGATGACGACCCAGGGAATGGCCTGAAGGAAATAAGCGTTCACCTCTCCGACGTTGAGGGTGTGCACCACTTCGCCGTTCACGTCGTAATAGCCCCCGCCTAAGTAGTTGAGCAGCGCCAGAAAAATCCAAATCATCACCAGGATGATGACGGGAAACGCCAGCAGCAACAACACGCTCATGATGTTGTTGCGGCGTATCTGCGTTTGAATGCCTACGTATCTCATGCCTTAAAACTTCACCTCCGGTGCCTTTTCAATCTCCGCGCGCTGTTCGGGAGCCACCTCGTACATGGGTTCGCGCTTAAAGCCAAACATGTTGGCGAAGAGGTTGGAAGGGAACGTCTGCACGGCGTTGTTCAGCTCGCGCGTCGTCGTGTTGAAGTAGCGGCGCACGGCAGAGAGCTTATTCTCAATGTCGGCAATCTCGCCCTGCAGCTGCATGAAGTTCTGGTTGGCCTTGAGCTCGGGATAAGCCTCCAAAGACACGCGCAAGCCCGCCAAGGCTTGCGTCAGTGCGCCGTCGGCCTTCATCTTCTCGTCGATGGTCGCGGCTCCCATACCCATGGCGCGGGCCTCGGTGACGCGCTGCAGCACCTGCTTCTCGTGGTCGGCGTAACCTTTCACGGCACCCACCAGCTGAGGAATCAGGTCGGCGCGCTGCTTAAGCTGCACGTCGATGTTGGCGAACGCATTCTCACGGTTGTTGCGCAACCGCACCAAGTTGTTATAGATGCCTACGCATCCCAGCACAAGTAGCACGATGACTACCAAAATGACAATTCCTGTTACCATAGTTCCATTTGTTTGATTGCTTGTTGGATGAGCAAATATAATTAAAAGTTGCGGAAATCTCCCTGATTTAATGTTTATTAGGAAAAAATCGGAAAGAAAGCGGAGCGGGGCATGCGCGGCGGCCGTCATCCCGCGTCAGAAAACCAAGCCGCGCTTTCCCGCGGCAAGAGACGGCGGCAACACTGCGCACCCCCGGCCCGTCATCCCCTGAGCAGCCTCATCACCTTCAGAAAGTAGTGACGCGTGCCGCGCTCGCTGTAATTAGGCCCCCCGTTCCACGAACGCACGGCTTTCTCGATGCTGTTGTCCGGGTTGCGCTCCGATTGAATCAACAGGAACATCTCTTTCGACTTTGCCACGCTCAGACGGTCTGACAGCTTGTAACGTTTCTTGCTGCCGCGTCTTCTCAAGATTTCATTGCATTCTGCGACGAGCACCGGCGTGATCTGCATCACGCCGACAGAGTTTCCGCTCCTCGCGTTGACATCACCATGACTCTCTACTTGAATGATTGCCTCCATCACCGGAGACCAATCGAAATTGCTTGTCGCACCGGCGTCGTTCTTTTGCCCTGCCAAAACGGTACCAGGAAGAAAGAGCGAGAAAGCCCATGCCGCAAAAACAATCTTTTTTATTCTCTCCATACTTACTTGTTTATGGAGCCTGGGCTTGGCAACGCTCTTGCCAGACATGCCCGGGATGACAGCTGTGTGAGAATGTCCTACTGACCATCCGGCCCCGTTAGATACTTAGTGAATGGCGTGGTTATAATCACTTTAGGGTTGTTCTATAAATTACCACCGTAAAGTTTTTTATGTCAGTTTTTTTTTACGTTTTGTCATCTTGTGGACTCTTTTTATATAAAACAGGCTGCGCCTCAACAATTCAAACAAGTTTGATTATATTCGGCTTGCTCCGTTTTTTGGTTCAATTTTCTTGTTCGTTCAGTCGTATGGCTCGCCATACTCCTTCACGCACAAACACATTGACCTAAAAAATAGTCTTGCAATCTGTCAAAGCTAATTTATAGAACCGCCCTTAATAGAACCGTCCTATAAAAAAAACGCCATTTCTACCCTTATCGCTGCAAAGGTATGAAAAAAAAGGCGAACGGGCAAGCCATTCAGCCTTTTTAAGTATTCTTCCCAAAATGTAAGAATCTGATTTTTTGACGGTTATCTCCCTTCAGCCGTCTGCCGCTGGCATTCCCGGATAATCGGAATACGTTGGAGATGGCCTTTGCGCCCATGCGGAAGCGCCCTCCGGTCATCCCGACCGTAAGGCGCTCTCCATCGTTCGTTCATCGGCGCTCGCACCCATGCGCGGCGCGTTCACCTCGCCACCTTGCGCGCGCTGCTTGTGCCGTCGCCTCTCATCTCTCTGACAAGGTACACGCCACGCGCGGGCTCGGCGCTGAGCCGCTGTCCGCTGAGGTTGTAATACAGGCGGCGCGCCACATGGCCAGAACCTCCTGAGCGCAGGCGGTTGACGCCCAATGCGGTTTTCTCGGATACCTTCCAGCCCTTCTTCTCCGCCTCGGCCTTGTGCACGTCGGCGCCGTTGCGGCACGAGTACGCCAGCTGATCGCTCCACTTAACGCCTTCGACGGGCTTCTTGCCGTTGACGTCGGGCAAAGCCGCGATAATCTTGTTCAACTCCGCGTCGGCGATGGCGTTGTCCTGAAGGAAAAGCCCGCGCAGGTGTTTCTTGCCCTGAACGTCCAGCGCGGCGAGCTTGTTATGCTGGGCCGCCACCAGATGGAGGTATTGGTTGGCCGACAAATCCAGGCGGGCAATCTCATTGCTGTCGCAACTGAGGTAGTACACGCTCGGGTTTTTAGAGACGTCGAGGGTCGTCAACTGGTTGTTGCCTACATTGAAATCATACAGGCGAGGGTTGTGGCTCACGTCGACGCCGGTGAGCCGGTTGTGCTCGGCATAAAGCGTGTTGACCATCTTGTTGGCCGTGACGTCCAGCTCGGAGAGGTTGTTGTAAGAAACGCGCAGCAAGGCCAGCTGCGGCTGCTCGCTTACGCTGATCGCCGACAGGTTGTTGTGCTCCACGTTCACCCAACGCAAGTTGCGGTTGACCGTCAAGTCCAGCTCACCCAATTTGTTGTTGTACAGGTACAAGCCGGTGAGCTGAAACAAGGGTGTGAGGTCTACGCTCTCCAGCTGGTTGAAACTCAGGTTGAGCAGGTCCAACGTGTTCCTCAGCGGAAACTCGATGGTTTTAATCTCATTGTGGTCGGCGTACAGTTTCTTCAAGGCCGGTACGCCGGTGAGGTCGAGCGTCTTGATCTTGTTTCCCGAGCAAGAAAGCTCATCAAGTTTTTTCAACCCCGTGACGTCGATGCCGGTCAACTCGTTGTCGCCGCAGCTCACGTCCACCAGTACGGTGTTCTCGCCCTTGGGCAGCAACAGCTGCGTGAGCCGGTTGCCGGACACGTCGACCTTCGACAGGTTCTTCATGCCTCCGCAATCCATCTTGCCCGGAATCTTGTTGTCACTGAGGTCGATGACCTTCAGGTCCTTGCAGCCGGAGAGGTCCATCTCGTTTTCGATTTTATTTTTCGCAGCGTACAGTCCGGTCATCTTCGTCATGTGCGACACGTCCAGGCGCTTGATGTTGTTTTCATAGATTTTAAGTGACAGAATGTTCGGACAACCGCTCAAATCCATCTCCTCGATCTCTTGTGCGACGGCGATGATTTGTACGAAATCGCCATACAGCTTCACCTGCCTTCCCCTCACGTAATCGATGCAAAACTGCGGTTTGTAATACTCCTTGAGAACGCCGTCGCCCCAATCCACTACGAAGCTGCCGGCTGCCACCAGTCCCACTTTCACAGGCTTGTTCACATGTGCCTCGCCATAGGTAAACACTGCTGCCGGCTTGGCGGTTCCAGCTGCCGCCGGCGTGACAGCACCAGCCACCATGAGCGACCAGGACGCACTGGTAAAGAGTGCGAACATGAGTAAAATTTTCTTCATACTACCTCTCATTTTTAATCATTTATACATATCGGTTAAAATTCAATATTCAGCCCTTACCGCAAACGCCTGCGGTTTGGAGTGCGAACCCATGGGGTTTGGAGTGCGAACCCATGAAGTTTGGAGTGCGAACCCATGAAGTTTGGAGTGGCGGCGGCACCAAGGGCCGTCCGCACATCAGCTACATCCCTCATCCCGCATGCGCGATGGCGGAATTCAATACTCTACGCCGACACAGACGCGGCAACGAGACGCCGCGCACAACCGGCACGTTACAGGATGCGTGTCGTTACGCCTACAAAAATACACAAATACCACTAATAAAACAACTGTTCGTAATATTTTTATCGCATTTACATTCAAAACAACACCTTTAAACTTCGTTTTGTTCCATGTCGTCATGTTGACTCATCGTCAGGAGAGAAGAAATGGCAGTAAGTTTTCCGTGGTGAGAATGGTTTTAGGGCGGTTCTATAAAAGCAACAAGCGGAAAGCCTTTGCTTATCGGGCTTTCCGCTTGTTTGTGGGATGGGTGGCAGGTGGGACTCGAACCCACGACATTCAGAACCACAATCTGACGCTCTAACCAACTGAACTACGGCCACCATGTATATATTACTTGCTTCCTCACTTGGAAGCGGTTGCAAAGATACGGGATTTATTTGTTCCCACCAAACAAAATCCCGTATTTTTTCATCAGTTTTCTACGACTCGTTGATTTGAAGAGGCCGTTCGTTGTCAAGAAAAACCAGATTCTGTGTTTCAATAACGAAATGAGCGAAAAGAAACGAATCTGATTGTTTGAAATCAATGAGCGGCAGCGCTCACCGAATGAAGACCAATTTGGCGAAGACACGCGGCATGTCCCTGTCGGCAGATTTGTTTCACTGGCAGAACGCTGGCGTTGGTTTTTGTTAAGGGAGGTTCTATAAATTACCGCCGGAAAGTTTTTTATTTCAGTCGTTTTACGTTTTGACATCTTGCGGACTCTTTTTGAGGTCAATTTGCTTGTTCGTTCAGTCGTATAGCTCGCCATACTCGCTCACTCACAAAAAAATTGACCCCAAAAAAGTCTAACAGTCTGTCAAAGCTAATTTATCGAACCGCCCTTGAATGAAAGAGGCGTGTCTGTTTTCTACTTTGCCGGTGTCACTGGAACTTTCGGGGCTGCTGGTGCCTGCCGTGCGGCGGGTGTAGCCTGTCCGCCTGTCGCCGGAGCTTGTTGCTGGCTTGTTCCGAACCCCGGCGTGTTGTTCGGGTTGGTGGTCTGTGTCTCCGTGGCAGTTTTCTCCAACACGCTCTGGCTGTTGCTTGCTCGTGGAGCCACATAGGCGCATGCCACGCTCAGTACGACCATGGCGACGGCCAGGCCCCAGGTGGCTTTTTCGATGAAGTCTGTCGTTTTTCTGACGCCCATGATGGCGTTTGAAGATGAGAAGTTGGACGCCAAGCCGCCTCCTTTTGACTCTTGGATCAGCACGATTCCCACCATCAACAAGGACGCAAGAACGATGAGTCCAACGAATAATGTGTACATCATTTTCTTATTTGTTTGTTTTATTGTTTAATATTAATTTTTCTAGAAAACGTATTTGATCTGCAAAGTAACTGTTTTTTTTTGGAAAATTCAAATTTAACCGCTGAATTATTTCCAGTGCCTGCTCATATCTTCCCTGCTTGACGTATATTTTGGCCAGTGTCTCGGTGAAGAATCCCTCATCGGGTTCTGCGTTCTCGTTTTCCTCCTGCAGTTCTGGAAGATATTCGGGCGTGTCGTTCAACTGGATGCGTCCATCTCCGTTTTTCTCGATGAAGCTGTCGATGAGTTCCTGTCCTTTGAGGTGGAGCGAAGGTGACTCGCGCTTCTGCTCCCCGCTGTTTTCCACTTCCATGAGGTAGGCCACATAGTCGACAGCGGCATCGGCCGGCGTTGGCTTTCGCTTCTTGCCGTTTTCCTCCTCGTCGGCCGGAATGGTTTCGAGGAAATTGTCTATCAGCGAGATGGTTCGGTCGTCATCCGCAGGTTGGTTTTGTGTGTTCCTGTTTTGCCTGTCCGCCCGCTTGAGCTGATAGTGTGCCGCCTCGATGAGGTTGAAGAGTACCTTCCGGTCGGTGAGATAGATGGCGGCTCTCCTGAGTTCCTCGTCAAACGAGGGGTCGTGCAGCAGATACAGGTTTTGCAGCATCAGCAGTCTTGCCGTCTGGTAATACGGGTGAAGGGCAAGCAGGCTTCTCAGGTCGTAGAGCGTCTCCTTGTCCATTGTCTCCGGGTGTTGTATCAGTCGGGTCAGATCCATCTGTTTGTTGTTGACAGCTTGAAATTACCAGTTGGCTACGGTTGCGTTGAATATTTGGTCGGCGAGGTCTTTCACCATCTGCGACACTAGTTCTTCCTGCACCGAGTTGAGGTTTCGCGTCGTCTCGTACGACTTGGCGGATGAGAATTGTCTCTCAAAGTCTTCCGCATGGTTGACGTTGTTTGTGAAGCGCACGTTCACCGTGAGGGTCAGTTCGGTTTGCGCCGAGTGTCCCTCGCTGGAGACCGATTTGTTGCGCTGTGTGTACGACACGATCTCTCCCTCTATCTTCAGGTCGCCATTGCGTCTCACCTGCCGCAGATGGGTGTGGCTGGCGTAGACATCCTTCAGCTCGTTGTTGAACATCGGTCCCATGGGTCCCCACACATAGCTGCTTCGTATGGGAAAGTCTGCGATTTGTATGGTCTTTGTCTTGGAGTAGTCGATGCTGGCGCCGTTAAACGTAAAGCTTACCTTGCAAGCCATGAGCATACAGCCCGCGATGAGACTGAGGATGAGGATGCCTCGTGCGTGATTTTTTTTTGCTGACGCCATGCCGTCAACTCTTGTCCAGTCCATATTGTTTGATTCTTCTATACAGCGTGCGGTCAGATATGCCGAGTTCGCGTGCGGCTTTCTTCCTGTTTCCACCATTTCGTTCGAGGGCCTTCTCCACCGTTTTCCGCCCGATGTCGTTCAGGTTCAGGCACTCGGGCTCGGTCACTTCCTCCACGATGGCTTCTTCTGGGTATGCCTGCGGGTGCGCGGTTGTCAGCGGTGCTGGCACATGTGTGCGTGGCGACACGTTGGGGTATGCGGCCGTTTTGTCGTCCAGGGCCTGCATCGGTGCTTGATACGGCACAGGCGCGCTTTGCTTCCGCGCCTCGTCGAGTTGTTTCCTCAGGCTGTTCATGTCACGTCTGAGGTCGCTGACGTTGCCCCTTAGTTCGTACAATATTTTGTACAGTATGTCCCGTTCGCTCTCGTAGCTGTGCGTTCCCTGTGAGGAAACAAGCGCCAGCTGCGTGCTTTCTGGGTCTCTGGGGATGAACTGCTGCAACAGCTGCGCGTTGATTTCCCTGTCTTTGACCAGCACCGACATCTGTTCGGTGATGTTCTTCAGCTGGCGCACGTTGCCCGGCCACTTGTAGCTCATCATCAGTTGCTTGGCGTCTTCGGTGAGGCTTATCTTGGGCAGTCGGTACTTCTCGGCCATCTGCATCGAGAACAAGCGGAACAGCAAGAGCACGTCTTCCCCCCGGTCGCGCAGGGGGGGCATCTTGATGGGGATGGTGTTGAGCCGGTAATACAAGTCTTCCCTGAACCTTCCCTCGCTGATGGCCTTCGCCATGTTCACGTTGGTGGCCGCGACGATGCGCACGTCGGTCTTGCGAACCTCTTGTCCTCCCACGCGGATATATTCTCCGGTCTCCAGCACGCGCAGCAGCCGAGCCTGCGTGGCCAGCGGCAGTTCGCCCACCTCGTCCATGAAGATGGTGCCTTTGTTGGCGATGCCGAAATAGCCTTCGCTCTCGCCCACGGCGCCGGTGAACGACCCTTTCTCGTGTCCGAACAGCTCACTGTCGATGGTTCCCTCTGGGATGGAGCCGCAGTTGATTGCGAAATACCGCTCCCGTCTTCTGGGCGAATGGTCGTGGATGACGCGCGGAACGATTTCCTTTCCCGCGCCGCTCTCCCCAACGATCAATACCGACAGGTCGGTGGGAGCCACCTGAAGAGCCACGTCCAGCGCGCGGTTCAGCCCGTCTGAGTTGCCCACGATGCCGTAACGCTGCTTTACTTTCTGCAATTCTGATGTGTTCATTGGTTGACAAAGTTAAACAATTTATCCGAGACGGCCGCAAGGATGGCTGAGTTTTTACGCGCCATCGCTCCACCTTATTATATAGCCGCTCTCCGTCCGCCCCTCCGTCTGCGGCGTCAGGGTTTATCCTTGTCCGGTCGCCGTTCCCTCCGTTCGTTGATTTTGATGAGCAGCAGTCCGACGCCCGTCCACAACAACTCACGCAGTCTGACCAGCAGAGCCACGAAGATGCCTGCGCCGGCCGTCATGCCCAGGGCCGACACCGACATCAGGAAGCCGCCCTCGCGCCCGCCAAGCTGCAGGGGCATGAAGAACAACAGGTTGGCGAACAGCGACGTGAACGCCAATATCAGCACACAATGCAGATAATTTACATGTGGCATCAGCACCATCAGGACGAACATCACCTCCAGCGCCGACAAGAACCTGCATGCCATTTCCAAAGCCACGGCCGACAGAAAGGTCTTGGGGTTCTGCTGATGCAAGGCCGCTATTTGCCGGTCCACGGTGTCAAGCTGCCGCCTGTGCCTCTCCACGAAAGGCCGCGCCCACTTCTTGACGAGCGGCATGCGGCGCAGCACGTTCATCACGCGCACCGCCAATCCCTTCTGATACCCCACCAGGAAGAACCAGATGCCCAGCCCGCAGAACACGGCCGCGGCAGCCAGCACCAGTCCCACCCTGACGGACATGGACTGCGTGAGCAGGTACAGCACGATGCAGACGGCCCAGAAGCAGAAATGGGTGAAGATGTGGGTCATCACGTAAAGAATCACCGACGACGACGCCCGCTCGGCTCCTATCCGCGGCGTGAGCTCCATGATGCGGTAAGGCTCGCCGCCCATCAGCCCGCCGGGAGTGGCGTAGTTGAGCGCGAACCCCGACACGGTAATCTTGTAGAGCCACCAAAAGCCCACCTTCCTCACGGGACTCCCCGCCGCCCCTGCGTCACCGTTCGCCGGTTGTTGCGACGTGTGAGCAGGCTCACCGCTGCGGATGATCAGGTACCACGCTGCGGTGTTGAGCACATACAACACCGCCCACAGGGCTACGATGGCAAAGAACCAATAGCCCGCATGGGTGAGCCCGTTCCACACTTCGGTGAAATCGAGCTGGGTGATCATGATGACGAGAACGACTAACCCAAAGACGAAGAAGCCATTCTGATACTTACTTCTCATCGCTCACCGGCTGACCGTCCTGCTGCCCGCCCCTCACATGACGCTTGGGCACGTTGAACCTACTCTTGTCATGTTCCTCGCGACGCTCATGGTAGAGCTTGGGAAGCGGATTCTTCAACGGCTCATCATAACCGAGTCGGTTGCGGTGGATGTCGATGGCCAGGTAAACGGCCTGCCTGAACGGATTCTCGTCGACGACGCCCTGACCGGCCACCTCGAACATCGGCGTATAATTGGTTTTGGTACACACGATGGGCAGGTTGGCGACGGTGCTCACGCCCTCTTCCACCGACAGGGTTCTGAAAGGCAGCATGGCCTGGTCGTGATACATCGCCAAGATGCCGTCGAAGGCCTCATACTCGCCTGAGCCAAAGAACGTGTCGGCGGCGTAAGGGCCGAAAGCGCACATGCCGGCCTCCGAGAGCTTGGCGACGGCCGGACGGATGACTTCCCGCTCCTCTGCCCCGTCGGCGTTCGGATTAAGGCCCAGCACCGCAATGCGCGGGTTATCCACGCGCAGGTCACGCTTCAGGGTGAGGTACAGCAGGGCTGCCTTGTTGACGATGTTCTCCAACGTGATGCTCTCCACGGCCGCCTTCACGGGCTGAGCGTCGGACACCATGGCCACGTGCATGAAGTCGTTGAGGTACAGCGTGGCGGCTTGCGCCCCCTCTCCCAGACAAGTATGGAGATAGTTTTCCAAGCTGTCGAAGGCGATGTTGCCGAACTTGATGCCGCCGACGCTCATGGGAGCCGCCACCAGCACGTCGTAAACACCTTCCCGATAATCGGTCATGGCACGGTCGAGGGCGCGCACTGCCGCCTGTCCCGACTCTTCCGTAGGGGTTCCCAACTCCACTTTCACCTCGTCGTCAAAGCAGGTCATCAGGTTGATTCTACCGTCGCACACCTCATCAGCCGTGTTGATGATGCTGAAGTTGGCCTGGATGTCAAGCGCCTTTCGGTGGTAAGCAGCGATTTTGGGCGACCCATAGATGACGGGCGTGCAGAGCTCCAACATCTCTGGAGCCGCGAAAGTTTTAAAAATCAGTTCATATCCGATACCGTTCGTATCCCCGTGTGTAAGGGCCACACGAATTTTTCTGTTGTTCATAAGAGATTTTGTTTATATGTCACGAGGGGCATGGACGCAGGCTGCGGCCTGTTCCTCCTCCCCCTGTCTTTATTTTCTCCTCACGGTCAGCAGGGCCGCTTCCAGCTCACGAACCATGTCGCGCTTGCGCGATTCGGGCGCGTAGACGAAGGCGTCGAGCACCAGTGTCTTTCCGGCCGCGCTGTCTTTGACTACTCGTCTCACCAACGGGCCTCCCATGGCGTCGCCCACCATCTCCCACTGCCCGTGCCCGAGCCGGCATGACCGTCCGCCGAAGCTGACGTTTTCTCTTGTCATGGAGCGGGCCACGGTGCGCATGTACATGCGGTCGGTCTCGCCTTTCATGTTGGCCTTCAGCGCGCTGTCCATGCGCGCGGGCGGCTGGTCGCCAACTCCACTGAGGGTGTAGGCGCACAAGTTACGCATGCCCCGCGCCGCGTTGTTTGACACCCAGAGGAAGTCTCTGCCCACCTTGTGGCAGGTCATGTCCGCGGGCAGCAGCAGGGTATGGTGGAACATCGAGCCGATGAGCCTTCCGCTCCCCTCGGCATGCTTCCGCCTGAGCTGGAGGATGGTCGACAGATACTCGTTGGTCACCAGCAGCTGTCTCACCCGTTGTTGGTTCGCGGCGATGAACCGCTCCAGGTCGTCGGCCGACCCCGCGTCAACATATACCATCAACTGCGGCCGCGCGTGGCGGTCGCGCTCGATGTGGAGCGAGGGCTTGCCGAGCCATCTGCGGTCCCACCTCACCACAACGACATTGCGCGTCAGCAACAACTTTCCCTTAAACCGAGCAGAATCAACCTGCCGAACGTCGAACATTGGTTCGCGCTGCGGCAGTGACGCCATCGGCACCGACAACATGTGGCACACCAAACTGTCGACATCGCCAACCACCAAAACCTCGTAAGGTCGCCCCGAGGCGGCGGGCATGGTGCGCCGTCGCTGCCCGCAGGCCGTCAACAGCAGCGCGGCGGCAAGGGCAGCCACCCAACCGAGCCTGCTCATGCGCCTGCCTTTTTAGCCGTGCTCAACAGGCCGCAGGCGGCGAAGATGTCCTGCCCGCGACTGGCTCGGATGGTGGTGAAGATGCCGTGCGACGTAAGGTAGTCGCGGAAGTCCTCCATCTTCCGCTCGCCGGCGCCTTTCAATGGCACGTTCGGAATCTGATGGAAGCGTATCAAGTTTACGCGGCAGTCAAGCCCATGCAGCAGGTCGATGATGCCGCGGGCGTGCGCCGGCGTGTCATTCAGTCCGCCGAAGACGATGTATTCGAACGACAACCGGCGTTGGTGAGCAAAGTCGTAACCCCGCAACAGGTCAACAATCTGCTCGATGGGCATACCTTTCTCGGCAGGCATCAGCATGCCGCGCTGCCCGGGCAGGGGCGAGTGCAGACTGATGGCCACATGGCAATCGCTCTCGTCAAGAAAGCGTTTCAGCTTGCCTTTCACGCCCACGCTGCTCACGGTGATGCGCCTGGGACTCCAGGCGAAACCGTAATCGGCGGTCATCACCTGCGTCACCCTCAGCACGTTGTCCAAGTTGTCCATCGGCTCTCCCTGACCCATGAACACGATGTTGGTAAGCCTGTCACGTTCGGGCAGTGAGTATATCTGGTTCATGATATCCGTATAGGTCAGATTTCCCTCAAATCCCTGCTTGCCGGTCTGGCAGAACAGGCAGTTCATCTTGCATCCCACCTGACAGGACACGCACAGGGTGGCGCGGTCATCCTCGGGGATGAACACCGTCTCGACGAACTTTCCCGAGGCGGTTGGAAACAGATATTTGATGGTTCCGTCTTTCGAATACTGTGCGTCGATGTGCGCCATGCAGCCAACTTCATATTCTTCGGCCAGCCGCTCGCGGTTCGACTTAGAGATGTTCGTCATCTCGTCAATACTCGTCACCTGCCGCTGGTAGAGCCATTTAGCCATCTGTCCGCCTGCGAACGAAGGCATTCCCAACGCCTGAGCCACCTCTTTGAGTTCGCTCAGCGTCATCCCCAACAGCTTTTTCTTACCTGTTTCCATCATAGATCTTGTTTGTCAAACCGCCGCCCGCCCTTTGCCGAAGACAGGCTTCGCCGCCGCAAGGCAAGCCACACTTGCCTTGCCTTCGGCCCGCACTATCTTTGCAAAGGTACACAAAAAGCCTGGAACATCCTACACCTAATATATAAAAACGAAAATTACGCCCCACATTCACGCAAAAAATCTGAGGTTTCAGCAAATTCAGCATGACAGAACAACAAAAAAAATAAATTCTCTCAATGATGAAAAGCGAAGATGGCAGATGTTATATGGTTATGCTATCTTTCAAATAAAACTGTTATTTGCGCGGAAAGCAATACATCACAACCCTACAAATTGTCCTTATTTTTTGTCAAATTTATGGTCAGAAACGCCTCATGAAAAATCACGTTCCAGCAAAAAACGATAGGCATGACAGGCGAAAAAGAAAGATGCGAGAAACCCCGAAGAAACATTTTCAACCTCAAAAGCAACGTTTCATCGGTTGAAAAACATCATTACAGGCGCGCGACTGACATGGTATTGAGGCGCAAAAGCTTATGAACAGTCTGCCAACAGCCATGCTTTTAACGAAAAAGAGCCAGAAAAGTGGAGGACGGATGGCAACAAAACAGCATAAAACACTGGCTTACAACAACATCCAATAATCGCTCATATTTCCCGTATTTGCACCTTGCTGCCCGTCTGGTGGCAAAAACGCAAAACATGAAGAGGTTGCTTGTCAAGAATATTCATCATCCAACGCGGTGATGGTTGGCATGCTGACCACGCCAAACTAGACGGTCATGAAAAATCAACATTAAGTGAAATGTCTTTGTTTAGGGCGGTTCTATAAATTACCGCCGTAAAGTTTTTTGTATGTTGGACAGTTTACGTTTTGTCATCTTGCGGTCTCTTTTTGGTTCAATTTGTTTGTTCGTTCAGTCGTATAGCCCGCTATACTCCTTCACCCACAAACAAATTGACCACAAAAACAGCCTCGCAATCTGACAAAACTAATTTATAGAACCGCCCTTAAATTATTCTACGACAAATCTAAAATCTGACAATATCATTTTTAGAGTCTGCCTAACGCACAAGATTGAGAAAAAAAGAGCGTGACTCTGAACCCTGAACAAAGCGTTTATTTTGCAATTTGCAAACGTAGTTGTAGCCTAAATTCCAAATACCAACGAACTTTTGTAATCGAATATATGTCAATTACCAGAAAAAAGGCTTATCTTTGCTACACATAAACTTAGCGTCATATGAAACCAATGCTTAAATACAGAGGCGGAAAATCTAAAGAAATTCCTAACATCATGTGGCATATCCCCAGATTTACAGGCCGATATGTAGAACCTTTCTTTGGTGGCGGTGCTCTTTACTTCTATTTAGAACCAAGAGAAGCTATCGTTAACGACATCAACCAGCAGCTCATCAACTTCTACCAGGGTGTACGAAACGATTTCAAAAGGCTCAGAAAAGAATTGGACGAAATAGAAGCGTTGTATGAAATCAACAGGAGAGTGTGAAGGATTAAAAGCAAATGTAGCCTAATGACAAAAGTAGAAGCCATAAGAAAAGTATTGGAAGATAATGGTGGGGCTGCAAGCCTGAGCGTTATCTACGATAAAATCACCAAGTATTATCCTACCGCAAAACAATCACATGAATGGGAAGCTGGAATACGTGGCGTCTTATATAGGGCTATCCGAGAAAATAAAGGTTTTAAGAAGATAGGTCTAAGTATTTACGCCCTCTCTGATTATACAGAGGAAAGCAAGCCCAAAGCAAACGACAAAGTGCGAATGCACTCTTTTATGGAAGGTATTTGCTTGGAACTCGGTAACATCAAAAACTATAATACCTATACGGCAGACCCATCGGCTATTTATAGAGACAACTTGCAGTTATGCGATTTTGCAACAATACATGACATGCCTCCTTTCTCCTATGATAGAATACTTCATGATACAAGGCTGATAGATGTTGTATGGTTCAACAAAAAGGGTTTGGCTTTTCCTCAAAAAGCTATAGAAATAGTAGACAGCATTGGAACATTAAATGGAGCTTTCAATAGGACAATGCAATTAAAAAACTTTGTTACAGACTTTATTATAGTCGCACCAGAAAAACATCACGACAAATTTTTACAGACAATGGATATGGAAGTCTATCAAGATAAAAAAGATAGATACACTTTTATCAACTATGATGACTTGACAGAGTATTATGAAACTTGCTATAAGGAACGTCAATTCAAAGATAAATTCGTAGGACTATGAGCATAGAAGAAAAGATAGAAGCGCTCGAATTTCTATGGGAAGCGTATTTCAAGTGCTTTTCTGTTCCTTTTGGCAAAAACTTATTGAAAATCTATCAAGAAGAAATTGATATGTCAGAATGCCGTAAGATACGGCAAATGCCAATGTTTCTTGGATTCATTCAACCGACTACGACGAGCCTTTCAAATTACCAACTAACTCCAGCAGGAGAAAAGCTCATAACCTCCAAACGAAAGGACGAGATTTTCCTCCGCCAAATGCTTAAATTTCAAGTGCCGTCCCCTTACCACAAGCCATCAAACAAGGCTGCGAAATTCTGTGTAAAACCATATTTGGAAATGCTCCGTTTGGTAAGAACAATGGGAACATTGAAATTCGATGAGCTTCAAATGTTCGGAATGCAGCTTACCGACTGGCACGATTTTGAGCATATCATTCAGAAAATAGAAACATTCCGCATAGAAAAAGCGAAGCACAAAGGTAGTTATAGGGTGTTCAAGGCTGAATATCTGAACAACGAACTGAAACAAATCTATGAGGAACGTATAGAGCAAGGGGAAACGCAGACGAGAGAAAGCACAGATGCTTCGCTTGAAAAGTTCCTGCGTACGCAGTCAAGCAATATGCGAGACTACGCAGACTCTTGCTTCAGATATTTAAGAGCGACGGGGCTTGTTAATGTTTCTCAGATTGGAAAATCGCTGTCTATTGTTCCCGAGAGAATTGAAGACGTGGATTTCCTGTTAGAAAAAACAGACCGAAACCCGCTTACATTTGAGGACGAAGAGGCCTATTGTGCTTATCTCGGAAACGCAAATACGCCGGAATTGCTGACCGATGACAAGAACAGTCTGCTTGAAAAGCTACATGCTGAATTTCCCGAACGAGCAATTTCGGAATCATCTTCCACAGAAGAACTGAAAGATTTACTTAGCGAACTGCGAGACGAGCGACGCGAATACAGGATTAAAAACGAGGTGAAATCTATAAAGGAATACAAACTTTATGATGATATACAATCCGTTTTCGCTGATATTGCAGCCAAAAAGTTCTACGACAACCCCATCATGCTGGAATGGAACACATGGCGAGCCATGACAATGCTTGACGGCGGAGACATTAAAGCTAATCTTCATTTCGATGATTTCGGTAAACCTTTGTCAACGGCAGCAGGAAACATGGCTGACATTGTCTGTGATTATGGCGAATTCTTCGTTACCGTTGAGGTAACGATGGCTTCGGGACAAAAACAATTTGAAATGGAAGGCGAACCAGTGAGCAGACATCTCGGCAAGCTGAAAGTAGCAACTGGAAAACCATGTTATTGTTTGTTCGTTGCCCCTACCATCAACGACGCCAGCATCTCTTTCTTCTACATGCTCCATAAAACCAACATCGCAATGTATGGAGGGAAATCGACCATAGTGCCAATCCCACTTAACCTCTTTAGGAAGATGGTTGAAGACTCCTATAAAGCAAGTTATAAACCTAAGCCCAGAAACGTAAAGGATTTTTTTGAAACATCTAATGTTTTGGTACAAGAAACTAATGATGAGAAGACATGGTATGAGAGCCTGTGCGAAAAAGCAATGGATTGGTTAAGGTAACGATGATATTTTGGTATTTGAGAGGTCTTCTACAATAAGGGCGGTTCTATAAATTAGCTTTGACAGATTGTGAGGCTATTTTTGAGGTCAATTTGTTTGTGAGTGAAGGAGTATAGCGAGCTATACGACTGAACGAACAAGCAAATTGAACCAAAAAGAATCCACAAGATGACAAAACGTAAAAAGACTGACATTAAAAAAAAAAAATACAGTGGTAATTTATAGAACCGCCCATAATCTTGATGCATGAGAAGCATTACACGCATCATTAACTATTCATCCAAAACACGCATAAAAACATAATGATAGAGAAGGCATGTTGCCTACTATGCCAAAAGAGAAACGATGCGGATCTTTCATCTCTTCATTGTTTTTTTGCATTCAAGCTTTTCTAAAAGAAAGATGACTTTCTTTCTCCCCACTGTCTTGTTATTTGGAAAATTTATGTATATTTGCATGACACTCCAGTTACCGAGATCCACATTCATGTAAAAACCAAAATAATGAGAGAAAAAATAGACTGCTTCCTGCCATGCGACAACCTCGCCGCGATGGAGAATACCCTTCACGACTTGCGACAAAGCAAGTGCGTACGACAAATTTACCTGATGGTTTCGGAGCAGTTCGCACAGGAGAACGAAGCGCCTCACGACTGTTCATTCGTCCGCGTCAACCGTCTCACGTCATCCGAAACGATGCGGGAAATGGCCCAACTGGCCAGCGCCGAGTACATCCTGCTGAGCCTGAAAGCCACGCCATTCACGCTGGGGTTTCATGCCGTGGACCGATGGCTGCGCGTGGCGGTAGACGCTGACGCCGCCTGCGTGTACAGCGACCGTTACGTCTGCGAGGACGGAAAGCGGCTGCCGCATCCCGCGATCGACTACCAGGAGGGGAGCATCCGGGATGATTTTGACTTAGGACAGCTGCTGCTGCTGAAGACAGAAGCCTGCAAGGCTTTCGCAGAACAGGCCGGCAGAGACGACTACCGGTTTGCCGGGTTCTACGACCTGCGCCTCTTTCTCAGCACGCAAGGCGCCATGTTCCACCTCGACGAGATGCTTTATACCGAGCAGGAGGTAGACAACCGACTGAGCGGAGAGAAACAGTTTGACTATGTGGACCCGAACAACAGGGAGGCGCAGGAAGAGATGGAGCGCGCAGCCACGGCACACCTCTCGGTGCTGGGCGCGAAGATAGACGCCACGGCGTGCGACCTACCCGACTTTGAAGAGCAGCACTTCGAGTTTGAAGCCTCGGTAATCATCCCTGTATTCAACCGCGAAAAGACAATCTCCGACGCTATCAAGTCAGCATTCGCACAACAAACCACATTTCCTTTCAACGTGATGGTGGTAGACAACCATTCAACAGATGACACTACCCGTATCGTAGAGAAATTGACTCGCACTTATGAACGATTGATTCACCTCATCCCCGAGCGTACCGACCTGGGCATCGGCGGGTGCTGGAACATGGCCGTGAACGATGAACGCTGCGGACGCTTCGCCGTACAGCTGGACAGCGACGACCTGTATTCGTCGCCCCAAACGCTGCAACGCCTGATAAACGCCTTCTATGAGCAAGGGGCCGCCATGATGATAGGCAGCTACCGCCTGTGCGACTTCAATCTGCAAACAATACCGCCGGGCCTTATCAGTCATAGCGAATGGACAGACGAGAACGGTCCGAACAATGCCATTCGCATCAACGGGCTTGGAGCTCCCAGAGCCTTTTTCACCCCCCTGCTGCGACAGATACAGGCACCCGACACCAGCTATGGCGAAGACTATGCGCTGGGACTGCTCTTCTCGCGCAAATACAAGATTGGGCGCATCTTCGACGAGCTGTACCTCTGCCGGCGATGGAACGGCAACAGCGACCATGACTTGAGCGTGGAGAAACAGAATAGGAACAACCTATACAAAGACCGACTGCGCACCTTGGAGATTCAGGCGCGCCGGCAAATGATGAGCGGAAAGAACGAAAGCATGGCGGAGAGCCAGCTGCACCGGTTCACCAACCGCCAACTGGAGGTTTGGGAAAGCGCCCACCGGCGGTTCAGAGACCTCAAGCAGGTGGAGACCCGGCAGCTGCTTCTGGGCGACAACAGCTTCACCGTTCAGTTCAACCCAGCGCGGATGGTGTCGACGGGTGCCAAGATTGACCACAAATCACTGGCCGCCCGCCCTTGCTTCCTCTGCGGGAAAAACCGACCAGACGAACAGATGACGAAGACGATTGACGAGGATTTTGAACTGCTCATCAATCCCTTCCCCATCCTACCCGAACATTATACCATCCCACTTCGGAGGCACGAACCCCAACAAATAGCCCCGCATTATGCGGAAATATACAAGCTGCTGGATTGTTTTCCCGAGCTGACGGTGTTCTACAATGGTCCGCGCTGCGGCGCTTCGGCTCCCGACCACGCTCATTTCCAAGCCGGCAGCAGCGGCATCCTGCCCCT
This sequence comes from uncultured Prevotella sp., assembly GCA_946998205.1. Classification (GTDB taxonomy): domain Bacteria; phylum Bacteroidota; class Bacteroidia; order Bacteroidales; family Bacteroidaceae; genus Prevotella. The sequence continues at coordinate 31,332 of CAMPYJ010000006.1, forward strand.
TCAGCAGGCATGGCAACGGCTCGCGCACTCCTTAGAGCCCGTGATGACGCTCGGTGAAGACGACCAGCTGGCAGTGGTCAAGGCGTATCCCTGCCACGCCTTCGCCATCAAGTGCCGCTCGGCCAAGGCGGGCGAAAAGCTCTTCCGCGAACTGTACCGGGCCCTCCCCATGCGCGAGGGTGACACCGAGCCCATGATGAACATCGTGGCTTGGCGGCAGGATGACAGCTATGTCTCGGTGGTGTTCCCCAGAAAGAAGCACCGACCCGACTGCTACTTCGCCGAGGGGGCCAACCAAATGCTCATCAGTCCCGGCGCATTAGACATGGCCGGACTGATCATCACGCCCCGGAAAGAAGACTTTGAACGGCTCACGGCCGCACAACTCGGTCACATCCTGTGCGAGATGAGCATCTCCCAACGGGACATGCAGCATGTGTTGGACCGGCTGGCGAAAGCCTCAAACGCCAGACAGCCCACCTTCGCCGCCATAGAGAATCACCGAGAGCCCAGCGTGTCGGTAGGAATCGTCAGCGCGGAGGAGATACGTTTCACGCTCAACAAGCCCTATCTGGCCAAAGGAGAGGTGGTGTCGGGCGAGCAAACGGTGCGCTTCCACGAGGGTGGCATCGGGTGGAACGGCAACACCTACCGTGAGTTGACGTTTACGCCCCATCAAGCTGACGCATCGTTCACGCTCGATGACGTGACCATCGGCGTCAACTTCCACTGGGAACGCAAAGAGTCGCAGACCTTCCCGGGCGTGCTGCGCCTCATCGTGGACAGCGAGAAGATATGCGCCATCAACGAGCTGCCGGTAGAAACCTACCTCGAGAGCGTCATCTCCAGCGAGATGAGCGCGACGGCCTCGCTTGAGCTGCTGAAGGCACATGCCGTTATCTCGCGCAGCTGGCTGCTGGCCCAGATGGAGAAACGCCGCAACCTGAAGGAGTCGGCGAACAGCTTCTTCTCGTTCGTTCGGAAAGACGACGAGCTGATTAAGTGGTACGACCGAGAAGACCACACGCTCTTCGACGTGTGCGCAGACGACCACTGTCAGCGATACCAGGGCATAACAAAAGAGACAAGCCCCAACGTAGCCACTGCCATTCGACGCACGCGGGGGCAGATTCTGATGTCGGAAGGCGAGATATGCGATGCCCGCTTCAGCAAATGTTGCGGCGGCATCAGCGAAGAGTATGAGTGCTGTTGGGAGGATGAGCATAAACCTTATCTGGAAGCCATACGCGACAACCGTCAGCAACTGGAAGGTAAAGCCGAGCCGCTCATCGACCTGACAGTGGAGAAGAATGCCGAGGAATGGATACGTTCGGCGCCCGACGCCTTCTGCCACACCACCGACAGAAAGATTCTCTCGCAGGTGTTGAACGACTATGACCAAGAGACGGTCGACTTCTATCGATGGAAAGTGAGCTACACCCAAATGGAGCTGAAAGCTCTCATCGAGCAGAAGACGAACATGACCTTTGGCGATATTCTGGACTTGATGCCGCTGGAGCGAGGCAAGAGCGGACGCATATCCCGCCTCAAAATCGTTGGCAGCGAGCTGACATTCACCATCGGCAAGGAACTGGAGATAAGAAGAACGCTGTCGGAATCACACCTGTACAGTTCGGCCTTCGTGGTTGACAGGCAGAAAGTGGTTGACGGCGTACCACAAAGGTTTGTCCTCACCGGAGCCGGATGGGGTCACGGCGTGGGACTTTGTCAAATCGGCGCCGCCGTGATGGGTGAAGAAGGGTATCGATATGATGAGATATTGACCCACTATTACCACCACGCCAACATCCAAAAACTATACGAATGACAGGGAGTAAACGGGAGTGAATGGAAGTAAGTCGGAGTTAATAGGAGTTAGCGGGAATTAATTGGGATCAGCAGACAAATGTCTATTTGGTCAAGAAAAGCTCCTAAGCACTCACTGCGTCAGACTATATATTATAAGGTAACGTCCGATAACTCCAGTTAACTCCCATCAACTCCCATCAACTCCCAATAGCTTCCAATAACCATTACCTGATACGAATAGCTCCAATCAACTCGGGATGAAAAAGATCAGCCATCACATATTCAACTTCCCCCCGGACCTTAACCGCGAAGTTAAGGTTCCCTGGAAGTGGATGCCAACGCTATACCTCTTCAAGGGTCTCACGTTCGTGGCGCTGTTCTTTCTTCCTCTGGTGATTTTCAAGCGTATGGGAACCGACAACGCGGCTGCAACCTTCATCACCGCCTGGCTGATGTTGCCCGTCGCCATGCGTCCCGTGCTGTCCATCTTCGTGCAGACGGGGCACCGCAACCGCCGGTGGATACTGCTTTCAGAAACGCTGACCATCCTCCCCATGGCAGGCATGGCGCACGCTCTGGAAAGCTCGCGGTGGCAGGAAGGCAGCCTCACGTGCCTCGGGGTGATGGCCCTCGCGCACGTTTTTCACAACATCGCCATCGACAAGTTCAGCCTGCAGGCCGTCAGGCACCACCGCACCTCGTCACTCCGCCTCTTCAAGCTGGCGTTCTACCTGCTGTCCATGCTGGTGGTGCTGGGCGTCATAGTGATGATAGGCGGCAACCTGGAGGTGATGAACCGAAACATACGCGGTTCGTGGAGCACGGCATGCTACTGCCTCAGCGCCATCCTCGCCGTCGTGCTGATGTGGCACATCCTCATGATACCACAGTCGGGTGCCGATGACAGAGAGCGGAAGATACGAGTGGCAGACATGTTCTACGCCTGCCTCAACACCAGCGCCGACCTCGTCCGAACCCCGAGTTCGTGGCCGGGCATCCTTTTCCTGAGCATGTTCCTGCTGCCCTGTACGCTGCTCACACCCGTCTCCATCCTGTTCATGCTCGACCTGGGAAGCAGCGGCGGACTGGCACTGTCTCCGCAAGAGTTTGGCTATGTACAAGGAACGGTGAGCGTCTTCGGCTTCATCACCGGCGGCATGCTTGGCATCCGGCTTCTTCGAAAGGCCGGATTCGGCAACGCGCTCCCCATCATGGCGTTCGCCACCTGCGCCCCCCCACTCTTCTACATCTTTCTCAGCTACGCCCTACCCGCCGACATAGGCTGGATAGCGTGCTGCGCGTTCATCGCCCAAGCGGCCTGCGGCCTCGGCACATGCGCCTACCTGCATTACCTCGTGTATTACAGCGAGGTGAAACGAGTGTCCACCTACGCCCTGTGCATGTCGCTGGTCACCGTGTCTGTCATGATTCCCGTGATGCTCTCCGGCTCACTTCAGCAAGCCCTTGGCTACCGTCGCTTTTTCATCCTCACCACCCTTTCGGGCGTCTGCACCCTCATCACGTCGGCCCTGGTGATGATGGACAAGGAACTGACGGAGGAGAGAAACAAGCAAACCGAAAAGAAAACCATCCGGCAATGAGTAGTCGCTACGATGTTTTCCGAACATAAATATTGTAAGAACAGAAGAAATATGTAAGTTTGCACCAGTTTTCTTGTGCCATTGAGGTTGGCTTGAGAAATTAATCTTGCCTACACTGACGTAATCTAACGTATGAAATGACATTATCTGAATACCGCTTATATTTCAGACAGTTTTATCCCTCATTACTGCTCTACGCCACTCGGCTGTTGGTTCATGGCGACATGGAGGACGTCGTTCAAGATGCATTCGTTGACCTTTGGCGCCGACGCGATGCGATAGACGATGCGGCTCACGTCAAGTCATTCCTCTATCGGGCCGTGTACACCAAGTCGCTCAATGTCATCAAGCACAGAAGTGTGGCGAGCGACTATGCTGCCGAGTGTAGTGCCTTGGAGACGATGCGGCTTGCATATTACGATCCCGACAGCAACCCCGTCGACACGGATCTGAAGAATCAAGAACTACGGGAGAAGATTGACGCGGCCATTGACGAGCTGCCCGACAAACGAAAGCAGATATTCAAGATGAGCTATCTGCACGGCATGAGCAACAAGGAGATAGCCTGGATCATGGACATCTCCGTGCGCACGGTCGAGGCGCAGCTCTACAAAGCTTTGAGGTTTCTGCGGAACCGCCTGGAGCGTCTCGTGCTGTTGCTGGTGTTAATGTTTGTTTATGGGTAAGTTGTATTGGCTGCCCGGTTGTATTATAGATAGGAATGGAAGAAATAAGCAACAAACTTCTCAAGAATTATCTCCTTGGCAAGTGCTCGCCAAAGGAGATGGAGCAACTCACCACATGGGCGCGCGAGTCAGACGAGCATGCCCGGTGGCTGTTCAAGGTGACTGATGCGTACCACGCCTACCGCGCGTCACACCAAATTGACGAGGCTCATGTGCAGCGGGCCGAGCTGGACTTGCTGAATCGCATTGCCAAAGAAGAGAAGGTAAGAAAACATAGAAACGGCGTGAGGTGGGCGATGTATGCCGCCGCCGCTGTTCTTGTAGCCCTGTTCGTCATGACCGGCCTGCACTATTGGGGTGATCGAGAGCAAATGGTACAAGTTGTAGCTCTCAACGGCGTGCGACATGTGCTGCTGCCAGACAGCAGCGAGGTGTGGCTCAATGCCCATTCCACTCTTCGGTACCCCAAGCATTTCAATGACGATGGTCGACAAATGGAGCTGGATGGCGAGGCTTATTTTGAGGTAAAGCCTGATGCCGACAGACCGTTTGTGGTGAAGAATGAGTTCCTTACCACCCGCGTGCTGGGAACAAGGTTCAACTTCAGTACCCGCGCCACTGACAATACGGCCGAAGTGACCCTGCTGTCGGGAAAGGTGAAGGTAAGCGGCAACCATGGCGAGGGAATGATTACCCTGCGTCCCGACCAGCGGGTCATCCTCGACAAAGCCAGCCGCAGCATGGAGATCGTGCAGACCTACGCACCCGTGTCAGCCGCATGGCACAACAAAGTTATTCCCTTTACGAACATGCGCATTGACGAGATTGTCAAGGCGCTTGAGGAATACTATGACGTGCGCATCGACATCTCGCCCCGCCTGCAGAACAGGGCGACCTATACGGGCGTCATCAACTGCCGGCCAACGATTGACTCGGTGCTGGCCGACCTGTCGTACTCCGTTCCGTTTACGTTCCATCGAAAGAACGGACGCTTGGTTCTCGTAGCGAAACAACCTTGACCGCCAGTGCCTACCAGGCACAGGCAAACAATCAAACCAATCAATACCAAGAAGCAAGGAGAATGGCATGCCGTTCTCCTTGTTCATGTAAATGCGCGGCTCTTTCATATCATCCTTGACAACAATATTTGTTATTTTTGTCCTGTTATTTTACCATAAAACAACCATTGACAATCAGCAAAATAGAAAAAATCAATAGGCAAGCGGGATGTGAAAGTACGCTGATTTTAACAAATCAGACCTCTTTTGGAACCGAAACGTTGATTTAACGGCCTTAGAAGCACCTTTTAGAGGCGCAATCAACATGCCATTGCAACATTAAAGCATACATATTCGATGCTAATAACAACGCTTTTGCTGACAAAAAATGATAAAAATAACAACAAAAAGAGAAGAGTTGAGCATAATACGTTTAATGACAACAAATTACCAACATTGCTCATTTTGAGCGTTTTTACCACCAACAGTGACGCCCGTTGTCTACGAGAGAAATATGAGAGGCGTTTTGTCAAGAAAAATCAGCAATTATTATCCTTCTATGCAGCATATCATCTAATTTTATACAAGCTGTTTGTGGAAAGTGTTTCCCGTTGCAAAAATATCGTTCTTAAATGAAAGTGTCGTGATACAGATAAAGTTTTTTTGCGCTGGAGTAAGTACTTTGAAAACTTCAGTTGTAATAGTAACGTAACAACAATCAAATAGGGCAAGGCTCCGGAAGCCCGCCTAAGTCTTAATTCTAATCAATTCATAATGAACAAACATTGCTATGAAAGAGGATCCATGCTACGCAGGATTGTCTTATCCGCGGTTCTCTTGGGCTTGCCGCTGCAATGGGCAAGCGCACAGATCAATCTTACTTCGGAGCGAACGAAGCTGGAGACCATCGTGAAGAGAATCAAGTTACAGTCAAAGTATCGTTTTTTCTACAACGACTCGCTCGGCTCGGTTCGGGTGAATGCCGTTAAGCTAAGCAACGCCCCCTTGGCAACCGCCTTGGACAAGTTGTTCGCTGGTACGGGCGTGAAGTACCACATCTCGGGAAACGTCATCTATCTGACGCACCAGCAGAAGCCCCTCAAGGCCAAGCCGGCAACAGCCGGTGCCAAGCCTCATGTCATATCGGGCGTGGTGACCGATGTCAATGGTGAGCCGCTCATCGGTGTAAGTGTTCTTGAGAAGGGCACAGGCCAGGGCGTGGTGACCGACATCAATGGTCACTATTCGTTCGAGTCGAGGAGCGAGCATCCCATACTCGAATTCTCGTACATAGGCTATGCCTCACAAACCGTCCAGCCCGGCGACCGTTCCAGCATCAACGTGCAGCTGACGGAGGCTGGCCAGGAACTCAATGAGGTAGTGGTGACCGCCTTGGGCATCAAGCGCGAGGAGAAAGCACTGAGCTATAACGTGCAGAAACTGGGCGGATCAGACTTTGCCTTGAAGGAGGCCAGCGTGGCCAATGCCCTGAGCGGCAAGGTGGCAGGTGTGGTTATCTCGCAGTCGGCATCGGGCATCGGTGGTTCCACCAAGGTGGTGATGCGAGGCGACAAGTCGGTCAATCCAGACGGCAACAACAACGCGCTTTATGTATTGGACGGCATTCCGCTTCCAGACCTCTTTCCGCGTAAAGGCTCGGCATCCAACGGTCAGTATGGCGGTATGGACGATGGTGACGGCATTTCCAACATCAACATGGAGGATATTGCCGAAGTCACCGTGTTGACAGGTCCGTCGGCGGCAGCCCTGTATGGAGGTCAGGCTGCCAATGGCGTGGTGATGCTCACGACCAAGAGAGGCGGACTGAAAGGTGGAAAGCCGCGTATCAGCTTCTCCAATTTCACCGACTGCTACCGGCCTTTCCTGCTTCCAAAGCTTCAGAACCGTTATGGAAGTCGCAGCAACGAGTTCAACAGCTGGGGACCACGCTTGCAGAATGAGGCCAACTACAACCCTGCCGATTTCTTTCAGACAGGTGCCAGCGTCTCGAACACCGTTGGCATACAGTTTGGTAACGAGAAGAACAGCACTTATCTGTCGCTGTCGGCCTATAACGCTCATGGAGTGATACACAACAACAAGATGAACCGCTGCAACGTTTCGTACAATGGTATGTATTCCATCGGTGACAAGCTGAGCCTTGGCGCCACGCTGATGTACATTGACAAAACAGCACAGAACATGCTCTCGCAGGGTGAGTATTACAACCCTATCGTTCCCATCTACCTCTTTCCGCGAGGCGACCAGATAGAAAAGTACAGGTCGTACGAGCGTTACGATGCCAGCAGGGGGTTCCCTTTGCAGTTCTGGCCATACGGAGATCAGAAGCGGTCTATTCAGAATCCATACTGGATTACCCACCGCAATTTCAACATCAACCACAACGAGCGTATCATATTGGGTGGAAGCCTCAAGTACGATATCCTTGACTGGCTCAATGCAACGGTACGATTCAGAACCGACCGCAACACCAAGGTCAATGAAATCAAGAACTACGCTTCGACACTTCCTTTGCTCACATCGGCATCTGACAAGGGTTCTTACCTGTTGGCCACCGACAAGTCTACTCAGGATTATGGTGACCTGATTGTCAATCTTCATAAAAACTTCAATCATTGGGGGATGGTGATTAATGCCGGTGGCAGTTTCAAGAACACCAGTTTCAACTATACAGCCAACTCCAACAAACTTGAGTTTGGCGCGCCCTTGGCCACTGTTCCCAACAAGTTTACCCTGAACAACCTCACACCAGAGCCTCAATACCAGGAGGGAAAATCCATCAAGACCCAGGCTCTGTTTGTGAGTGCATCGTTCGATTACAAGCGCTGCATATTCTTGGATGTCACCGGGCGCAATGAATGGACTTCGTTGTTGGCCAACACCTCCAGCAAGAGCATATTCTATCCATCGGTGGGTATGTCGTTCATCCTGACCGAATGGCTCAAGGCACCCAAGTCGGTACTGTCGTTCTCCAAGTTACGCCTGTCGTATGCCAAGGTGGGCAACGTGCCGGTTTCATTGGCAGGCATCACCGTACCGTCCTACCCCATCAGTCCTGGCGGAGGCGTGAGCATCAATCCAGACCTGCCCATCAACAACCTGAAGTTCGAACAGACCAAGTCGTTCGAGGTTGGTCTTAACTCACGTTTCCTGAACAACAAGATAGGTGTGGACATCACTTGGTATCACGCCAACACCTACGACCAGCTCTTCAAGTTCAGAGCGCCCGAGAGCAGTGGCTACGGCAACTTCTATGTAAATGCCGGAAAGGTGAGCAACCGCGGTATTGAGGCGATGGTAGATGCCGACCTCACGTTTGGAAAACTCTTGTACAAGCCCGTGCTGACCTTTACCTTCAACCGTAACCGTATCGAGGAGTTGGTGCGCAACGTGTCCAATCCTATCACGGGCGAACCCATGAACGTAGACCATTTTGACTTGGGCGGTTTGTCCTCTTTCAGAAACTACATCAATGAGGGCGGCTCTATCGGTGACTTTTATGTGAATCATCTGGTCAAAGACCTGAACGGATATACCTATGTCAATCCCAACAACATGCAGATGGCTATCGACAACACCAATCTGATATATGGCGGCAACACGTCTCCCCGGTATTCCGTGAGCCTGCGTAACAGCTTCCAGTACGAGGGTTTCAACCTCTCGTTCTTGATTGACGGTCGCATAGGAGGCAGGGTGGTGTCGGTTACGCAAGCCGTACTCGACGCTTATGGCGCATCCGAGCGCAGCGCCTTGGCAAGAGACCGCGGCGGTGTGAGCGTGAATGGCATGATGATGGATGCCGAAACCTACTATCGGCAGATAGGAGGAGGATCGGGCGTGTTGTCCAACTATGTGTACGATGCCACCAACATCCGTCTGAGAGAGGTGTCACTGGGCTATACCTTCTCCAACAAATGGTTTGGCAATGTCATCAAAGACCTCACGGTTTCGGTAACGGGCCGAAATCTCTGGATGATCTACAACAAAGCACCTTTTGACCCACAACTCACATCATCGGTCGGAACGTTCTATCAGGGAGTTGACTATTTCCTGATGCCGAGTTTGAGAAGTTTCGGCGCCAGTATCAAATTTTCTTTATAAAAACAAGCAACAACTATGTATAATTTCAATATAAGTGCAAAGAACACATGGGCAACGCTTCTGTTGTCCGTTGTGATGCTCGCCTCTTGTACAAGCGATTTCCTGTCTACCAATACAGATTCCAATGCGGCAAACGAGGAAGATTTGCTGCATGACAATTTGGGCATGGGGTCGCTGATCACACAGATGGAGTATCAGATATACCCCTGTGTCACAAAAGCACAGAACGTGGATGTGAACAATTACCAGAAGATGTACTCATTAGCTGGTGACATATTCTCGGGATTCATGGGTGTTTCCAATACGTTTGACAACAGCGGAATGAACAACGCCACCTACAAGATGGAGCCACGGTGGTGCAATGCGGCTTACAGCGTGGCTTACCAGAATTACATGATACCGTGGTACAGGCTGTCATTGAAGAAAGAACTCGTACCCACCACCTTTGCCGTAGGGCAGATACTGAAAGTGCTGGGCATGCACCGCATAACCGACATGTACGGACCGATACCGTATAAGGACTTCAAGCCTTCGTCAGACGTTGCTTTCACGGCACAGAACGAGATATATGACCTCTTTTTCAATGAGTTGGACGTGGCAGCCGCAATCCTTACAGATTTCGTGAAGACCAACCCAGACGCACGTCCGTTGGCAGCCTACGACAAGGTATATGCCGGCGATTTCACCAAGTGGATTAAGTTGGCTCATTCCCTAAAACTTCGCTTGGCCATGCGCATTGTATATGCCGATGCGGCCAAAGCTCAGGCCAAGGCAGAAGAAGCCATACGGGCTGGCGTCATGGAAGGAAACGATGATAATGCCTTGATTCGCGTAAACGGTGCCTCTACCGTTAATCCCCTGTACATGATTTGCCATTCGTACAATGACAGTAGGTTGGGTGCCACGTTGGAAACTTACCTGAAAGGGTACAAAGATCCACGCCTCGGGTTACTGTTCGAGCCATCAGAGGTATCTGGCACGAAAGACTACAACGGAGTGAGAACAGGCATCTACATGACCGGCAATGAATACAAGGTGTGTTCCAAACTGAATGTCACAGCATCAACGCCCATTCAGCTCATGACAGCTGCTGAGGTATTCTTCCTAAAGGCCGAGGCTGCCTTGCGTGGATGGCAGGCTGGTGGCAGCGCACAGCAACTGTATGAACAAGGCGTGCGCACGGCATTTGACCAGCCTTTGGGAGCGTCGCAGGCAAAGGCAGGCAGTGCCGATGAGTACCTCAAGGGTACAACCACGCCCGTTCCCTACAAAGACTTGTTGGACTCATACAACAGTGTTGCCACTTTTGGACATTGCTCCGTGGCTTGGAACCATCATGTACAGATTGATGATAATGATGGTGATGAAGGTGGTGACGACCCTGGTGACTACCCAGATGATGGCGGCAATCCGGATGACGGTGACGACAATGGCGGCATAGACGACGGTGGTGAGATAACGCCAGCCATGTTACCATTCGGAGGAGCCGACAGCGAGGAGCTGCTGGAGAAAATCATCACACAGAAATACATCGCCCTTTATCCTGATGGACAGGAGGCTTGGAGCGAATTCAGACGAACAGGCTATCCGCGCGTGATTCCAGTGGACATGAACATGAGCATGGGCAGTATCGACACCAAGAAACAGGTGGCCAGGTTGCCCTATCCAGTGAACATCAAGAGCGACTTCCCTGCCTCTTACCAACATGGATTGTCCTTACTACAAGGTGCCGACAATGGCGGAACCAAGTTGTGGTGGGACAAGAAAGCGGATAAGAAATATCAAAAATAAGGAGCATCCATCAACATCGTAAATTATTCAAAATATGAAAATAAAAAGTTTTATTGGCATCTTGGCTTCATTGTTCTGCCTGGTGGCATGTGAGGAATGGACTGAGCCAGAACCGAAAGCGTTGGACGATACATCCTTCCACCCGCTGACTCCCGAGCAGGAGAAAGACCTGATTGCGTACAAAAATTCTGACCATAAGATTTTCTTTGCATGGTACAATTACTCACCAGCCACGCCATCAATGCAGACTCGGCTGACAGGCATTCCCGACAGTATCGACATCGTGTCGTTCTTTACGGGGTATGTGAACAACGAACAAAACAGGAATGACGTAAGGTTCCTGCAAGAGCATAGAGGAACAAAGGTGCTGGTCACCATGTGGCCTGAGCATTATTTCAGTAAGACTGGGGAGGGATCGGAAAACCTTGACTCCATGAAGGTATATGCCAAGAACCTGGCTGACTCCATCTTTCATTGGGGACTTGATGGATTTGACCTCGACTATGAGCCATGGTTTGGCGGCGACCAGTACAGCACGGAGATGATGCGTACCTTCATAGATGTACTGAGCCAGTATCTTGGCCCCAAGTGCAAGGAGCAGTACAAGGTGAACGGCAAACACAAGCTATTGGTAGTTGACGGTCAATGGCTGGACGAGGAATATGCTGACAGGTTCGATTATTTCATAGGACAGGCCTACAATGCTTCTTCTCCGGGAATATTAAAAAGTCGACTCAAGGGTAAGGCTAATGATTATGGAAAAGGGTTTCCAGACAACAAGCGCATCTTGTGCGAATGGACCAGTCAGGCAGGAAACTCCTTCGGGCAAGGTGGTGTTGATTTCTATGATGGTGAAAAGACGATACCCAGCTTGTGGGGAATGGCCAAGTTTGCCGTTGACAACCAATTAGCTGGCTGTGGCGTATATGTGTTGCAGTTTGCCTACGCTGAGGGCAACCATCTCAACAAGCCCGTACCGCCCAACAATTACTTCTATGTAAGAGAAGCTATCCAAATTATGAACGGTAACAAGAACGATAAAAAACAAGAATGATGAGACATACGATAAAAACAATCTGCTATCTGTCCACAATCTTTTTGCTGGGTTTGATGGCCTGTACTGATGATGTAGACGTAGACGCTGTTTACATTACGGCAGCAGAAAAGACACCGGTCACCACTTTCTCCGTGAAACAGCAGGGCGATGCCATGGGGCTGACCATATCAAGTGCCTTGAAGGTAAAGGAAGATGTCAGTGCAGAGCTGGCAATAGACAACAGCTTAGTGGAGACATACAACGGCATGCACGGCGAGAATTACCAGTCATTGCCAGAGGGAACGTTTGCATTGTCGCAAACAACGCTGACTATCAAGAAAGGTGGCTACCGTTCTGAAAGCACAAGTCTGCAGGTAAGCAAGCTGGAGAACCTGAAGAAAGGCATGAACTACTTGCTGCCTGTGAGGATGACAAGCAAGAACAAACGCTACCCACAACTTCCCGGCAGTGACGTACTGTATGTTGTTGTGAACAGGACGCTCCTGATGAATGTACCGAGGCTTAATGGAAGTAATTGTTTCAAGGTGACTTTCAAGGACAATGACGTGAGCAGATTTCAGAACCTGGACGCCTTTACGCTCGAGGCTCGCGTATGCTTATGGGAGATGCCAAAATACTATGACGGCAACCTGATGGGCATTCTGGGGTTTCCCGAAAACTCGAACGATGAGAAAAGCGCATGGCTGTTCGTGGATGGAACGCCCGACCGTGTAGGTGGCGAGGGCAACGTGCCAGTGTTCATGTTTGGCTTGAAGCAATGGGATGTTTATGCGGGACGTTTGGGCTTCAGCATCGCCAAGAACGAGTGGTACCACATCGCAGGCGTGTTTGCCAACAACAAACTGTCGCTCTATATAGACGGAATCCTCTTTGCAGAGGCCGACTACGCCAAGAAAGTGTCGTTTACCAACAACTTCTATATCGGTGCCGCACCTGGCGTGCAGAATGGTTTCTATCTCAAAGGATCGGTGAATGAATGTAGATTCTGGACCCGAGCCTTGACACCGCAGGAACTGAGAAATCCATTACATCAGTGTTTTGTTGATACCAACAGCAAGGGACTGGAAGGTTATTGGAAGCTGGACGATGGTACTGACGAGTGCAAAGATTACACTGGCCACGGACACACCGCCCACAAGAATGGCGATGGCGAGATAACATGGCAGAAAGAGGTGCCATGTCCCTTCCATTGATAGGATGAGAGAAGGTAACTGAAATAAGAGGCGACTGCATTCGTGCAGCCAGCCTCTTTTTCTTCTGGCTGATTGCAAAGCAAGCGTGATGAGTTAGGCTCAACAGTAAGAGAATAAGAAATTAAGTCCAAGGTGAAAAGACGAAACCCAGACGACAACGTGGGTAAGTGTTTTCGATGCACACAAAATAAATTTTGAGGTTATTCTTTTTTGTCGTAACTTAGCACCTGATAATAACATCGAACGATATAACCAACTCACATAATACTACCAACCATGATGAAAACGATGAAGATGCTGGCAACCGCCCTGTTGCTTTCTGCCGTCGGCCTGTCGGCATGCGAAAAGCCGTCACTGGCAGAAGAGGCGGGCACCGGCGGACAAGAAACGAAAGGATGCCACCTTACTTTCCATGTCACCCAATTCGAGCACATCCCCTTCAACCAAGCCGTCGACATGGCGCGCGCCACCGATGTCAAGCAGGTTTGCACGCGCATCAGCCTGGCCCTGTTCAAGGATGGGGTGAAGATAAAAGGCGTTCACCAGGATGCGAAGAGCGCTCACTTCGGTAAGATTGACCTCACGCTGCCCGCGGGAACATACCAAGTGGTGGCCATCGCCCACGGTGGCAGCGGGTCGGCCTCCATCAAGTCGCCCGAAGCGATTTCGTTTTCCAAGAACAAGATGACCGACACCTTTTATTATTGTCACGAGATGAAGGTAGGAGGCGACGCGTCTCACCAGCTGGAGATGAAGCGCGCCGTGGCCATGTTCAGACTGGTAACCACCGACGCCATACCGGCAGCCGTCAAGACCATGAGGTTCTATTATACGGGCGGCAGCTCTACGTTCAACGCGGTGACGGGCGTTGGCGCGAAGAAGTCTCGCCAGACGGAGGAGCGCGCCGTGACCGACGCGCAGCATGCCGCTCCCGCGCAGTTTGACGCGTACACCTTTCCGCACGCGGCCTCAGACGTGCTGAAGGTCAAGGTGTCGGCCTTAGACGCGTCGGGCAACGTCATCGCCGAACGCATTTTTGAAAAAGTTCCCGTCAAGGTGAATGAGATCACGCAATACGCGGGTGCGTTCTTTCAAGGAACCACACCGGCAGACGCCAACGCTTTTTCGTTCTCCGTCATTGACAAATGGACGAAAAAAGAGTATCCTTATTAGCACACACCCGCCATCGATGATATTTTTATAGCTCAACCCGACTGACTTTTGGAAAGATTTGGCTACCTTTGGCCCAGCTTTCCAAAAGAGAATACTATGTCATCAATTCGAGATTTCAAAGAAATGGCCGGTCGGCTGGCTCAAAAAGGTGTGCGAAAAAGAGTGGCGGTGATATGCGCTGCCGATGAATCAACACAGCAGTCGGTCGCCATGGCCATCCAACAGGGATGGATGGAAGCGGTGATGATTGGCCGCACCAGGCAGGTAAAACAATGCCAGCCCTTGATGGCGTGCCCGCGGGACCTGTCGTTCACAGACGCTGCGAATGACCAAGAAGCGGCCGAAAAGGCCGTCGCGATGGTCAGGGAGGGCGAGGCAGACCTCATCATGAAAGGCCTCGTAGGAACGGATGTGGTCCTGCGGGCCATCCTCGACAAAGAGAAAGGCATCCTGCCCCCCGGAAACGTGCTCACGCACATTACCGCCGCATCCATCCCCGACTATCACAAGCTGCTGTTCTTCACCGACGCCGCGGTGATTCCCCACCCCACACAGGAACAGCGTTACATGCAAGTGAAGTACATCACGCAGCTCTGTCGCCAGTTTGGCATCAGTCAACCCAAGGTGGCCTTGATACACTGCTCAGAGAAAGTCAACGCCAAACATTTTCCATTCACTGCGGGTTACGCCCGTTTGATAGAGCAAGCGAAGGCCGGAGACTTCGGGCCATGCATCGTAGACGGCCCACTCGACTTGAAGGTGGCCTGCAACCTGCACAGCATGCAGGTCAAGCACATCGACTCACCCATACAGGGAACGGCCGACGCGCTGGTGCTCCCCGACATTGAAGCGGGCAACTTGTTGTACAAAGCCATCACCCTGTTCGCCCATGGCGAAACGGCTTGCATGCTGCAAGGCACCCAATGTCCCGTTGTCCTGCCGTCAAGAGGCGACGACGTCATGTCCAAATTCAACAGTCTGGCACTGGCCTGCCTCCATTGTTAGTGTGCCGCGGCACCCGATTTATGGGCGGTTCTATAAATTAGCTTTGACAGATTGTGAGACTATTTTCGAGGTCAATTTGTTTGTGAGTGAAAGAGTATAGCGAGCTATACGACTGAACGAACAAGCAAATTGAACCGAAAAGAGTACACAAGATGACAAAACGTAAAAAGACTGACCTTAGAAAAACTTTACGGTGGTAATTTATAGAACCGCCCTTATACAGAAATTATCAATTTATGTACCACATATTAAGCATCAACCCCGGCTCCACTTCCACCAAGATAGCCGTTTTTGAAGACGAACGGATGCTGTTCACCCGCAACATCCAACATTCTGTTGCCGAATTGAGCCGGTTTAACCTGCCCATGGATCAGCTGGAATACCGACGGCAACTGATCACAGACACCCTCAAACAGATGAAGATACCGTTCAACTTCAACGCCGTCATCGGCCGCGGTGGCTTGGCCAAACCCGTGGAGAGTGGGGTCTATGAGGTTAGCGAGCGCATGCTCGAGCTTACGCGCAACGCCCTGCACCAGCACGCGTGCGACTTAGGTTGCCTCATCGCATACGACATCGCGAAGGCCATTCCCGGCTGTCTGGCCCTGATCGCCGACCCGGGCGTGGTGGACGAGTTGTCGCCGCTGGCCAAAATCAGCGGCTCGCCCCTCCTGCCGCGCTATTGCATCTGGCACGCACTGAACCAGAAAGCCATCGCCCGGCGATACGCGCGAGACATCGGTAAACGCTATGAAGACCTCAACCTCATCATCTGTCACCTGGGGGGCGGCATCTCCATCGCAGCCCACGACCACGGCCGCGCCATCGACGCCAACAACGCCTTGGGGGGCGAGGGGCCTTTCTCTCCCGAGCGGGCCGGCTCACTGCCGGTGGCCGACCTGATACGCTTGTGCTTCAGCGGCAAGTACACCATGGACCAACTCATCAAGAACGTCACGACCGAGACGGGGCTCAGGGCGCACCTGGGCACCAACGACGTGAAAGAAATCCTACGGCGCATCGACCAGGGCGACCAGCATGCCCAGCTCATTCTCGACGCCATGCTGTTCCACACGGCAAAAGCCATCGCATCAGAGGCTGCCGTGCTGTACGGAAAGGTTGACGCCATCCTGATCACCGGGGGCATCGCTTATTCCGACTATGTGGTGAACAAGCTCAAAGAGCGAATACACTTTCTGGCACCCGTCATCACCTATCCCGGCGAAAACGAGATGCAGGCCATGAGCAACAACGCGCTTGCCGTGCTGAGGGGGGAGCTGAAGACGAAGGAGTACCGGTAAGCAGGCAGCACACGAACGTTGTAAAGCGGCGATGTTTCGATGGGGAGATTGTGCCGACTGCGAATATAACAGACAAAATCCAAAAACGCATCTGGCTCATTTAGCGCACCAGCGAAAGAGCTTGCACCTTGAGGGACTAACGAAAATCATCCCACTAAGACAGATATATTGCAATGGGATGCCAACAACAGGCAACCATCAACACCCTAAAACGCAAAAAGACCGGCAACCGCAAAAGCAGCTGCCGGCCCCTTCTTTTCAGTGGACTTGCGGAGATTCGAACTCCGGTCCGCACAAGGAAACCATACGTTTTCTACATGCTTATTTCAGCCTTCGGTTTTCGTGCCGCAGCAAGACCTGAACCACCAACTGCGACCTTATCCTCTAAACTTCACCCATGCGCCGAGGCGCGCGAGGGCTATTTCCGATTTACCTGCACCGCTTGACCCTCAGATTCGGAACAACATCCTTGGAGCAGTGTCTCGTTCCATCATCTGATGACGGAATAAAGCTAATAATCTACTATACTTCGATTAAGCAGCGAGAGCGTAATTATTTTCGCCAATTAATTCTTTGATAACTGAGATTTAGGAGCCAGCCACCGAAGCTCCGCATGCTTACATACCATTCCGACTTGCCGTCAAATCCATACAAGCCCGGGTTGTAGGTTGCAAAGATACGCATTTTCTCCCACACTTCACCCACTTTCACGCAAAAAAAAATCTCTCCCACGGCACGGCTCTTTCGTTCGGAGAACGTGGGGTGTTGTCAGGAAAAAGCCGCATTGTCTTGTTAAGTTGATTGGTTTCATTGGCTTCATTCATTGTTAAACAACATTGTCCTTACACGAAAGAGCCGCCGCGCGCCGCTCACCTCGGCGCAGCGTCATCTGCCGCCATGCGCTTTTAACACAAATGCGGGGCGTTTTCACGACCGGCACGCCGGAGACGGCCATCCGGTCCAAAAATGGTGCAAGTCAGGCATCACGCTGACTGTCAGCCGATTATGCCGTACTCATATCTAAGGCGGAATGAAAAGACAAGGTGTTTGGCGAGAGGAAATCACCGTCTCGCACCAAAAAGGCCTTCAAAATGGCGCATATTGGACTACTAAAGCATGCGAATTGAGGGGTTAGGGCATGCGTTTCGGGGTGCTGAAGCACCGACATTGGCAGCCTGCCGCATGTGAATGGTGAAAAAGAGGATGACTTTAAGGTTCTTGAACGCGTGAGGAATAACCCGCACATACCTGGTTCCCGATTTTGTTTTGTCAAAGAAAACGAACCGATTTAACATATTAAAGACTATTTAACATCCACATACGTCATCGAGCCACGGACGGAGAAGATGGGCCCGAGAGGCCAACGAGGGCCGCGCGCTCACCGGCTCTGACGATAAAATTCGTTCCACTCAACCCGTCGCAGAGACAAAAGACGATGATTGTTTTCAGGGCGGGTCTATAAATTGGCTTTGAAAGATTGTGAGACTGTTTTTGAGGTCTATTTGTTTGTGAGTGAAGGAGTATGGCGAGCTATACGACTGAACGAACAAGAAAATTGAACCAAAAACGGAGCAAGCCGAATACAATCAAACTTGTTTGAATTGTTGAGGCGCAGCCTGTTTTATATAAAAAGAGACCGCAAGATGACAAAACGCAAAAACACTGACATAATAAAACTTTACGGTGGTAATTTACATAACAGACCTAAATTCGTTGTTGAAACAAAAAATATGATTGTTTATGAAGACAAACGACCTTTGTAAACGTAAGGGGCATCCAACGCAGAACAGCAAAATCACGGGCTGAAAGCCCAAAAGCTTATAGCCCAGGGTATCACCCTGAGGTTGGATGTATTAAGCTAATTGCGTCCTGTAAGGACAAAAGCATTTGATTGTCATGTCCTTGCAGTTGCTTCTGCCCTTACAGGGCGCACACCCTCTCACGCTCTTACCCAGGGCGCGTGCCCTGGGCTATAAGCTACTGCCCCTGCGGGGCGTACAACCTCTCTACTCCGCATATCAAATGGAATCACATGGACATACCGTGGCTATCCATGAAACTCCGATGCGAACACGGCACATTCATTGTTTGGTTCAATTTGTTTGTTCGTTCAGTCGTATAGCTCGCTATACTCCTTCACTCACAAACAAATTGACCACAAAAACAGCCTCGCAATCTGACAAAGCTAATTTATAGAACCGCCCAACAAAGAATCGGAGAAAAATCACGACGCACTTCTGTTCGCTGTTTTCGTCAGAACGCCGGCGTTCTTTGGTTTCTTCATGTCACCCGCACGTTTTCGTGTTTTCTGCGTGTTAATTTCGTTGTTGATTTCTTCTATGTTGTTTACAGCAACAAGATATACCATCGTTAAATGAAAGAGCCGCGCCTTTGATGTAAATGAGCGTAAATACCTCTGCGATTATGCGAGATTGTGGCATGTTATGCCTATCTTTGTACGCTAACTCACAACCAAGCATGGCAAAGAAAAAAAAAATCAAACAGGGTTAACGCCGTTCACGCAGAAAAGAAGAAAAAAAACAACGCTGTGACGGCAAAGAGCTGGTTGAAGAATTGCCAAAGAGGGCTGAACGACGTTGAATCCTTACTGACGAGATAAAGGCGGTTGGCGAGGAACAAAGGAACAAACAGCTTTTAATATGGAACCATCTGTACAACAATATAAGCAAGCGGTAAGCGTCATTAAAGAAGCAATTTTGCATAGTCAATACAGGGCTGCAAAAATGGTTACCGGTGAAGAATTGTCACTTAACTTTGGTATTGGTGCTTACGTATCAAACCGCTCACGTCAAGAAAAATGGGGAACGTCCATTATTGACAACATAAGCGAACAATTACGCCGTGAGCTTCCTGGTTTACGAGGCTTTTCGGCAAGAAGCATTCGTAACATGCGAACTTTTTATGAGTATTGGAAACAATTTTTAATTTGGCAGCCATCGGCTGCCAAATTGCAACTGCCTATAAGTCAAGACACAATAGATATAGAATGTTTCTCTCTTCAAAAATGGTCGCCGGTGGCTATCGAAATAAATCGTGAGGAACCAAGAAAGGCTCTGCCAGATATGGACGAAATGCGAAAGCTGATAACCGAAAACAATGAATAAGTGGCGGATTATCAGCTGATAGTTCCGAAAGAGAAATTACAGAAAGTCCTTACTGACGAGATAAAGGCGGTTGGGGAGGAGAAAGAAAACAAAGAAATATTATAACATGGACATTCAAAGAATAAATCAGCATACATCCGCTTTCAATGAGATAACGCATTACATTGAGAGCGATAATGGCAAAGAAAAGGTTGAAGTATGGTTTGCACGTGAACTTCAGTCGGTTCTTGGCTATGCACGTTGGGAGAATTTTACAATAGCTATAGGCAGAGCCGTAGAATCATGTAAGACACAGAATATCAACGTGGATGATCATTTTCGTGAGGTCACGAAAATGGTTGCTCTTGGTAGTGGCTCAAAGCGTGAAATCAAGGACTATATGCTCACTCGCTTTGCCTGTTCTTAAAGTAAGGTGGAACGCAGAGTGGCAAGCAACGAGAAGAAAATAGAAAAGACTTCAAGCAAATTGTCAAAGAAGATTGAACAATATTGAATACATAAAAAGCATCCTTTGAAGTCACTGATACAAATAGTGAAACATCTAAGTGTCGATGTGAAAGAATTGATTTGTAACTAAGATAACAAATAGAAATGACTAATACAAAGAACGTATTTTCTCTGTTTGATTTCTGTAAAAAACGAGCAGACAAAGTTCAGATATATGGCGAGGAAACGTTTGATGAAGAGGGAAATATCATCCCTTTTATAGACCAAGCGGCTCTGATAACACATTATTTACAATTAAGAAAGCGTAATGTTGATATGCCTTATGCACAGCAAGCAGAAGGTATATTGAACTTGTGGCATGAGTTTGTAAGGGGAGAAAAGCAAAAGACGAATAATTATAATTTTGTAGGAGAGTATTCTTCAGATATCCAGGGATATTTGTTTCCTGATTTGTTTCAAGCTCCATTTCAAGCTCCAGCAAATCCAAAGTTCACATTCATTGATTTGTTTGCTGGTATTGGTGGCTTTAGAATGGCATTTCAAAATTTGGACGGAGAATGTGTGTTTTCGTCAGAATGGGATGAACAGGCAAAGAAAACATATTACGCAAACTATGGAGATGTACCTTTTGGAGACATTACAAAAGAAAGTACAAAGAACAAAATTCCAAAAGGTTTTGACATTCTTTGTGCCGGTTTTCCATGTCAAGCATTTTCACTGGCAGGTAAGCGTTTAGGATTTGAAGAAACAAGAGGTACTTTATTTTTTGATGTGGCTGAAATTCTTCGTAGATACCAACCTAAAGCTTTCTTCCTTGAGAATGTAAAGGGTCTTGTAATCCATGATAAAGGTAAAACATTCAAGACGATTCTAAATACATTGGACGAAATTGGTTATATAGTTCCAGAACCAGAGATAGTGAACGCTATGTACTTTGGAGTACCACAACATCGTGAGAGAATTTATATTGTGGGATTCAGAAAAGACCTTGGTATAAAAAAAGAGGATTTTTCGTATCCTGTCCAAAAGGAAGTCACAAAAAAATGGATTGATGTGAGGGAAGAAAATCCTGTCCCAGCAAAGTATTATCTTTCCACAACTTACATTGATACACTCAAAAGGCACAGAGCTCGTCACGAGGCTAAGGGACATGGTTTCGGCTATGATATCATTCCCGATGATGGCATAGCTCACGCCATTGTTGTTGGTGGAATGGGGCGAGAGTGTAATCTTGTCATAGATTTTCGCCAAAAAGACTTGACGCCGACTACAAGAATTAAGGGAGAAGTAAACAAGCAAGGTTGGCGCAAGATGACTCCAAGAGAATGGGCGCGTTTGCAAGGCTATCCTGATAATTTTAAAATTGTTGTGGCTGATGCTTCTGCATACAAGCAGTTTGGAAATAGTGTTGCCGTGCCAGCAATCCAAGCGACAGCAAGTAAATTACTTAAAACATTAAACGAACATGGCTATATCGGGAAATAAAGGCGAATGGAGCGAAGTTTATACTCTTTTTAAGCTCTTGGGTGAAGGAAAGGTTAATGCTGGTGATGCTGACATGAACAAGTTGGGTTTGTACTATCCTATTCTTAATGTGATTCGTGAGGAAAGTAAGAAGTATGAATACAAGCCTAATGTTGATAAACATATCGTTGTTATAGATGAAGATGGCCATGAGTTTGCACGAATATCAATGAACAAGTTCTTGAAGGAATCTTCTAAATTGCTCAATGGAATAAAGGCGGCAAACGACCGTGCTTTTGAAATTCCAGCAACCGAGAGTTTTATGAGGGAGATCGGTTGCTCAAAGTTAAAAGCGCCATCCAAGGACAAGGCAGATATACATGTCGTTATCCACGATTTGCGTACCAATATGACTCCTTTATTGGGCTTTAGTATCAAATCACAACTTGGAAGCGCATCAACTCTTTTGAATGCAGGAATGCCAACCAATATCACTTATAAGATTGTCGGCAAAGAACTAAGTGATGATGATATTGAGAAAATCAATGCTATCAACGGACATCTTCCACGAATGCAAGCTATTTTTGATATGGGTTGCTCCTTGGAATATAGTGACATCGAGCATTCTACCTTCAAAAACAATCTTTTGTTCTTGGATAGTTGTATGCCTCAGTTTGTTGCAGACTGTTTGCTGATAGACAGTTTGCCACACTCCAAATCTTCTATCAATGAGTGTGTTGCCGTAGTTGCCAAACGAAATCCATTCAATTTCAAAGGCAAGAATGTCGCGACTTTCTATGCCCATAAAATGAAAGTCCTTCTCCTTGATGCTGCACTTGGAATGACACCTGCCAAAGAATGGACAGGCAGGTATGATGCCAATGGTGGTTACCTTGTGGTACGTAAGGACGGTGAGATTGTATGCTATCACTTCTATAACAGAAATGACGTTGAAGACTATCTCTACAATAACACTCGTTTTGAACGAGCGAGCAGAAGTCGGTATGGATTTGGATATGTATATCGGAAAAAAGATGGTTGTGTATATATAAAACTGAATTTACAGATAAGATTCAAAAAATAGCTTTATGCTATAAAGAATAAGTTTTGTCGCTATTACCTGGGATATATAATTAGTCGTATCAGAAGATTGACAGCATGCTCAGCCAACTCAAGCGCGACCATTTCGTATCTTTCTGGAACTAATCGTGTGGCGATTGTAAAAAGACTCCCCATGGCAAAGAAATTTGAAATACGAAACAGTACGGCGGAGTTCCTGACCTTCGTGGCAGAAGGTAAGGAACAAGGCATACAAGTGCTATACAAAGATGAAACGGTGTGGGCAACTCAGAAGGCGATGGCAATGCTCTTTGACTGTTCTACTGACAATATTGGACTGCATTTGAAGAACATATATGACACGAATGAATTGAACAAGGAGGCAACTACCGAGAAAATCTCGGTAGTTCAACAGGAAGGAGAGAGAGAGGTTCGGCGCAACACGTTGTTCTATAATCTCGATGCCATCATCTCCGTGGGCTATCGTGTCAATTCCATACGTGCCACACAGTTCCGTCAATGGTGTACCTATGTAATCCGTCAATTCTCTTTACGCGGTTATATCATAGATAAGAAACGTATGGAAAATGGTTCGTTCATTGGCGAGGATTATTTTGAGCATTTATTGGCAGAAATTCGTGAGATACGCTTGAGCGAACGACGTTTTTACCAGAAGCTCACGGACATATATGCTACAGCGATAGATTATAACAAGGCAGCACCGACCACACGATTATTCTATAAAAAGGTACAGAACAAAATGCACCATGCTGTGCATGGACACACGGCAGCAGAGCTTATAGTAGAAAGAGCCAATGCGAAAAAAGAACATATGGGACTAACGACTTGGGAAAAGGCTCCCGATGGCAAAATTGTTAAGCCAGATGTAAGTGTCGCAAAAAACTACTTGAAACAGGTGGAACTTGAAGATATGGGAAGACTTGTCAACTCTGTGCTTGATTTGGCAGAACGTATGGCAAGCCGTCACATACCTATGACAATGGAAGATTGGGCAAAGCGCATTGACATTATTCTCGAAGCAGGAGGCGATGCAGTGCTGGAAGACGCAGGAAAGGTATCGGCAGAGTTTGCTAAGAATTATGCAGAATCAGAGTTTGAAAAATATCGTGTCATACAAGACCGATTGTTTCATTCCGACTTTGACAAATTTAACGAACTGCCATTTGAGAACATAGATATAAGTTGAAATGATGGCAAGCGTATTCAACTTTGAGGTGGCGAACGAGGACTTGTTAGTAAGATTCTCTTGTCCGAACCACAAGCGGAGAATAGCCGAGACGGTACGCAATCTCGGTATCGACACCGTATGTCCAGACAGTGCCGCAAAGCTGTTGTGCCGCTACACGTCAGAGGCGACGGACGTGAAGTTCTCGTTTGACGGAAACGCACAGGAGGGAAACGACATCCGACACGAAGCCGTTTTCTTTGAGAACACGGAATATCCGCTCATCGTGCGCGGCAGGGGAAAAGACTTGCAGGAACTGCAGCTTGCCATCAACGACCACCTGCGCACAGACGGCAAGGACAAAAGCACCATCATCAGCACGGGCGATGAACTCTATGGCTCGCTGAACTTTCACAACCAAGTGGGCATGACCGACTTCAGCTTCACCTATAAAGTGAAAGGAGAGGAGCAAACCAAGGAACTGAAGTTCATGACCGAGGTGTTGAGCTACAAGTTGGACTATCGCTCCGACTTGAAGACCATCATCTCTGACATAGAGCATGAGTATGCCATGCTGAGCACGTCGTTTCTGAAGGACACCTATCTCAGTATGCGTCAAGGTGCAGGTGAAAGCAACGCGTTGATATGGTGGCAAATATTCAAGTCGTGCCATGCCGACATCATGACGGCGGCACGCCAGATTATAGACCGCCCCAAGCGACGACTGCGCAGCGTAGCCAAATATGAAAGAGCGGAACGCATGGCGTATGTTCCAAGAGACTTGGAAAACGAATACCAAACGCACAAGGGCAATCCTGCCCATCTGTACCGCACCGAAGAACTGACGCTGAGCCATGACACGATAGAGAACCGCTTCTTGAAATATGCCATCAGGGAAATGACACGCCGCTTCGCCGTGGTGAAAGAACACATCATGACGGCAATGCACCTTGACGACCCCAATCGCGTGGACACTTCGCTCTGCGACATGGAGAACGAACTGATGCAACTCTCAAACAACGCATTCTTCCGGGGCGTGGGACAGTTCAAGGGTTTTACGCAAGACAACCTCGTGATGAAACAGGCACAAGGCTACAAAACCATCATGGAAAAATGGGTGGAGCTGCAACAGGGTTACGAACTGGAGGAAGGCATGCGGAAACTGGAGGTGAAGGATGTTTGCGACCTTTATGAGATATGGTGCTTCATCAAGGTGAAGAACATTGTGCAGGACGTGATGAACGAGTTGGGCAAGAGTGCGTATCCAAAGGTGAACGGCAGAGACATTACCAACGACTTTATTCCACAGCTCGTGTATGGCGGTTCGGTGAGTTTCATCAACCAAGCCGGCATTGAGTTGGCAAGCGTGTGCTACAATGCCGAGGTGCGCAAAGGCAAAGCAGCATCAGCCATCAGCGGCACCAACACCATGACAACGGTGCAGCGTCCGGACATCGTGCTGAGGTTGAGCAAACAGGCGGAAGGCGGCATGAAGTTTACCTACCTCTTTGATGCCAAGTACCGCATAGCCGACACGGATGAGAACGGCAACGGATATGGCAGTGGTTATGACGTGCCACCTGCGGATGCCATCGACCAGATGCACCGCTATCGTGACACCATATACTACACGGAAGAGGAATGCGAACGAGAGCACTTGAAGAAAGAAATCATCGCCGGTTACGTGCTGTTTCCCGGTCGCATACCATTGGAGGCTCTCGATGCCGAGAAGGGTGAGTATTGCTATCAGCAGTCGAACCGCTTGATTGGCATCGGCGCCTTTCCCCTGCGCCCCGACCAAGAACAGCATGCCAACGACGGAACCATCGTTGTAAATGCTAACAGTTCTGAGCAAGCCTTGTACAGACAAATACGCCACTGGCTTGAAGATGACAACGGGCGGGAACGGCTGCTCGAGGAAAGCATTCCGCAGAAAGGATTGGAATACTCGGATGAGCCTGTTAATAAAGGTACGTTTTACATCGCATCAGTAGATGGACATGTGAACGCTGACAAACAATTGGTGCAGAATGGTCTGGGCGAGACGTTCTTTTCGGGATACAAGTCCATTCTTTCGGGTGTTGATTTCCAGAAGATAAAGTATTTTGCACCTGTGGACAACCATTGGGTAAAAGGATATTATCAGGTGCTGGCAGTGGAAGCAAAGGATATGGGAGAAATGCTGGCGAAGGAGAAAGCCAACGCCAAAGGCACGGCATCGAAATACGGAGGTTATGACAAGCCCATCCGCATTTGTTTGAAATTAGGGAAACATACGCTGCTGCCCGCACCTTTTATATATGGGCTCGACAGCAACGCGTCAAAGGGGATTGCCATGACAAGAAAGGAATTCAAAGCGTATTGCGACAAAGCCAAGAAACAGACAGGACGGAGTGAAGAGACGTGGGGCGTGGTAAGCAAATCACCCGAGGACATGACACAATAAAAAAAATATCGTTATCTTTGCAACAAAATAGCGAAAAGAAAGTTAATAAAAAAAAGAGAAAAAGAGACATTCACACACGATATGAAAAAAGTCATTCTATATATTCTGCTACTCATGCTGTGCCCGCTGGCCGCCACGGCACAGTCTACCATGTCTGACGAACAGGTTCTCGAATGCATCATGAAAGAGAGCGCCGCAGGCACCTCACAGTCACAAATTGTCACCAAGCTGATGCAGAGCGGCGTGAACATTCAACAAATCAGGAGAATAAGAGACAAATACGAACGGCAGGCCAAGCACAAAGGACTGGGAAACGTCGCCGACCAAACCGTGAACCAGACGGAAACACGCATGCGGAAGGCCAACGGCAACACGAGAGAGGCAAGGACGAAGTACAACACCATCAAGGAGCAAAGGAAAGACGACAAGCAACATTCTACCAACAGGCTGCAGCCACAGATACAGTGGCAGAAGCAATATGATGAAGACAGCGAGGAGTTTAAGCTGATGCAGCAAGAGCTGAGCAGCATCACCCCCACCGACTCCATCAAATGGCTCAAGCAGATACTCAAGCAGCAGACGGAAGACAAGCGGAAAGTCTTCGGACGAGACATCTTCAACAACAAAGAGCTGACCTTTGAACCCAGCATGAACATCGCCACACCGCAAAACTACCGGTTGGGTCCGGGCGACGCCGTGTACATTGACGTTTATGGCGCATCGCAAAAAAACATACAAAGCACCGTATCACCCGACGGCGACATCAACATCGAAGGCTTTGGGCCCATACAGGTGAGCGGACTTACCATCGCACAAGCCAACCAACGGCTGCGCATGCAACTGGGCGCACGATACAGCAGCAGCAAGGTGCGTCTCACACTGGGACAGAGCCGAACCATCACCGTGAACGTGATGGGCGAGGTAAAAACTCCCGGAACTTACACCATATCGGCTTTCGCTTCTGTGTTCCATGCCCTGTACATGGCAGGTGGCACTAACGATTTAGGTACATTGCGCAACATCAAGATTTACCGTAACAACCGGCTCATATCCGTCGCCGACGTCTACGACTACATCCTCAACGGCAAGATGAGAGGCAACGTACGCCTGGCAGACGGTGATGTAATCTACGTGGGGCCATACGACTGTTTGGTGAACATCACCGGCAAGGTGAAACGCCCCATGTATTATGAAATGACACCAAAAGAGAGCGTGGGCACATTGCTGAAATACGCAGGAGGCTTTACGGGCGACGCATATAAAAAGGCGGTACGACTGGTAAGAAAAACAGGCAGAGAATATGCGGTATTCAACATCAACGAATTTGACATGCACACCTTTCACGTTGCCGACGGCGACTCGGTGTCGGTAGATTCCATCATTCAGCGTTACAGCAACACGGTAGAAGTGAAGGGGGCTGTGTTCCGCCCGGGATTGTATCAGCTGGGGGGAGACATCAACAGCGTACGCACGCTGATACAGCATGCCGAAGGACTGAAGGAAGACGCCTTCACGGCACGCGCCATCATACACCGACTGAAAACAGACCGCACGCTGAAGGTGCTGGCGGTAGACGTGCAGGGCATCATGAACGGCACCGCAGCCGACGTGCCACTTCAGGAGAATGACGTGCTGTTTATTCCCACCAAGGAAGAACAGATGGAGCAGCGCACCATCACCATTCATGGCGAAGTGGAATATCCCGGCATCTACAAATACGCCGACAACGAGACCTTGGAGGACTTCGTGCTGCAGGCAGGAGGACTGAAAGAAACGGCATCTACCGTGAAAGTGGACGTGGCGCGTCGCATCGTCAACCCCAAAGCGCTCACCACCGACTCGCTCATCGCCAAGACATATACCTTCGCCTTGAAAGACGGATTCGTGATTGACGGCGAACAGGGCTTCGTATTGCAGCCCTACGATGAGGTTTACGTTCGCAAGAGCCCGGGATACAGCGACCAGAAGAACGTAAGCGTGGAAGGCGAAGTGATGTTCAACGGCGTCTACGCCCTGAACAAGCGCAACATGCGTCTCACCGACCTGCTGAGGGCGGCAGGCGGCGTAACCGACCTGGCATACGTCAAGGGCGCCCGGCTGGAACGAGTGCCCAACGCCATGGAACGTGCCAGAATGGAGACGGCACTGAAGATGCAGCAAGAAGAGATGCAACGGCAGCTGCTGCAGCTGGCAACCAGCAGCAACAACGCCAGTGCCATACAGCAGCTGGGACAGAACACGCAGAACGCCCAACTGAAGAAGTTTGAGGTTCCCGCAACCTTCCCCGTAGGCATACAGTTGGACAAAGCCATCGCCGACCCCAACAGCGACGCAAACATCGTGCTGCGTGAGGGCGACCGCCTCATCCTGCCGCAATACACCGCCACCGTCAAAGTTAACGGTGCCGTGATGTATCCCAACACCGTGGCCTACCTGAAAGGAAAGAACGCAAGGTACTATATCAGCGCCGCAGGCGGATTCGCACAAAACGCCCGCAAGAGCAAAGCCTACGTCGTCTACATGAACGGAATGGTGGGCAAGGTGAGCGAGGGCGCGAAGATAGAACCCGGATGCGAAATAGTGGTTCCCACCAAGCTGTCGCGCAAGATGAGCATTGCTGAAGCCATGAGCCTGGGAAGCGGCATCACCGGCATAGCCGCCATGATAGCCACGATTGCGAATATGGTGAAATAAGGGAAGATGCCATACTACTTCTTATATGAAAAATAATGATTTTTCCATATTGGCTGTTGTCGTTTTATATAACCCTGACATGCAACTGCTTAAAAAAAACTTATTTGCATTTCAACAAGATGTAAATAAGATTATCTTATGGGACAATAGTAGTTATGCATCTACGCAACAACAAATAGACAATCTTCTTACAACTTTTCCTAACATTATTGTTATACACAAAAAAATAAATATGGGCATATCTACGGCATTAAATTATGCTTGGAACTTTGCCAATAACCATGGCTATAAAGCAATGCTGACCATGGATCAAGACTCTATATTTCACTATTTTCCTATTTTTAAAAATAAGGTAATAGAATTTTGGGAAAGAGAAGGATTGTGTATTTGCGGTCCTGCAATATGCGATGCATCAAAAACAACATTTGAAACATATGACAGTTTTATAGAAAAGAAACATATTATAACCTCTGGCATGCTCGTGCCCATAGAATTATTAAATAAAATTGGAGGATACTGTGAAGACTTTTTTGTTGATGGCGTTGATGTTGAACTGTGCGTAAAAGCACGACAATATCATTATAAATCATTCATTTACAGGGGAGCATTTTTGGCTCAAATATATGGAACGCCACAAAGCAGGAAAATACTGGGTAAAACATTGCGCAGTTTCGGATACGCTCCAAATCGATTGTATAATATATTCAAAAGTCAAATTATCATATTCAGGAAATATCACTATCCATTGGACATCCTAAAAGATATTTTATATAATTATATGTTTAGATTCACATTAAAAGGTGTGATACTTGTAGAACACAATAAACGAGAAAAATTAAAAGCTGTCTATCATGGAATTAAGGATGGATTGCTTGCAAAAATATAAAACATAAGATTTACAAGAAACAGTGATAATAAGCATGATAATTTTGTTGAATTAAGAAGTAAAAAAGTAGAGAAATGGACAATTCAGAATACAAAAGAGTGGATTACAGACGTGTGTGGCAGGAAATTTATAAGCGTAAAAAAATATATTTCATAACAATACCAATAGTATTCGTACTCTCTTGTCTATACATTACATGCATTCCACGTACCTATTCATCTTCTACAGAAGTAGCACTTGAAACTGAGTCCAAAGGAGGAACAGCGGGTGGGTTGGGAGCATTAGCCGCATCATTCGGAATTAATACCGAAGCGTTAGAAACGTCCGATGCAATTACCCCACTACTCTACCCCGACCTACTCAACGACAATGGTTTTATATCCGGCTTATTTAATATTAAAGTCTGTACTTTGGACGGAAAAATCAAAACGGATTATTACACCTATATAGAGAAATACCAACAATATCCTTGGTGGACAAAATTTGGTGATAGAATCAAAAGAACTTTCCATAAAGAAGAAAAGAAAGATACAAAGAATACAACCAAGAATCCATATCATTTAACGAAAAAAGATGATGGCATCCTAAATGCTATTCGAACGGGGATAACACTCAAAATTGACAAAAAGACAGGAGCCATTAACATTTCAACAACAGCACAAGACCCTTTAATATGCAAGACCATTGCAGATTCGGTACGAGAACATTTGCAGCAGTTTATTACGCGTTATAGAACCAACAAGGCACGAGAAGATGTGCAATACTTCAGAAAATTAACAGAAGATGCAAAGAGAGCATACGAAAAGCAACGAAAACTATATGGTAGCTATTCTGATGCAAACATGGATGTGATGTTAGAAAGTTTTATTTCTAAGCGCAATGATTTAGAAAACGAAATGCAGTTGCGTTACAACAATTATACTACTTATCAAAATCAATTGCAAACTGCAATCGCCAAGGTTCAAGAGAAAACACCCGCATTTACTATTATAAAAGGTGCTGAAGTACCTTTAAAGGCGACTTCACCAAAAAGAATGATATTTGTGCTTGTAATGACCATACTCGGATTTGTTGCCACAAGTGTTTATGTTTTACGAGACATCATTATCCCTAAAAGTAAACAATAAAAGAAAACAACAACCTTGAGTTCCATTTTCCCACAAGAAAAAAATGAGGAAAAGACACATCGAATAGCACGTAATTCGGTGCTGCTTTTTGTCCGTATGTTTATCCTTATGATTATCAACATATGGGCAGTCCGCTTTATTCTTAATGGATTGGGTACAGAAAACTACGGTTTACTCAACACGGTAATTGGCGTCATTACAACCGCTACATTTATATGCAGTATTACAGCAGTTTCTATTCAACGGTTTTATTCTGTATCCTTAGGAGAAAATGACAGCAAGAAATTTGCACAAGTTTATTCTATTAGTATCAATATATCTGTAATTGGCTGCATGTTGTGCCTGGTATTGTTTGAAACAATAGGCTTGTGGTTTGTATACGAGCAACTAACCATACCTGTTGAAAAATTAACATCAGTTTTGTGGGTTTACCAATTTGGCATGTTAACCTTTTGCTGTTCTTTATTGCAAATACCATTTACCGCAGCTATCTTTGCAAAAGAGGACATGGGGGTATATTCAGTTATATCCACGATAGAATGTGTGGGGAAGCTAATCGTAGCCTATCTTATCAGTTTCTCAACAATTAACAATCTTATCTTTTATAGTGGCGGGCTATTTATCATTTCCATATTGGTAACAACCGCTTATGTCATGTCCTGCAAAAAAAAATATAAAGAATGTAGATATATAAACAAGCTGCCAAATTCATTATATAGAAACATATTGTCATTCTCGGGATGGACAGCCTTTGGTTCGCTTGCCAATACCGGAATCACACAAGGGAGTATTATTCTAATTAACATATTTTTCGGACCCATCACAAATGCGGCTTTCGGCATAGCTCAACAAATAAATAACGCATTTTCTTCGTTCAGCAATGCCATGATACTACCATTTCGTCCTGCCATGATTAAGGCATATACAGAGGGTAGGCGCGAATATGTTCTGCGGTTACTTATGATTAACAGCAAGTTTATTCTATTTGCACTACTTTCTATTGCCATGCCAATTATTATTGAGATGAAAGACATTCTACAACTATGGTTAGCCCAGTCTACTGACGAAATGATAGTTTTCTCTCGGCTCGTGATTGTTTATGTCATAATTATGATGATGAACAATCCTATAACCATCATATTTTATGCAGCTGGAAAGATAAAGAAATACAATCTTATCGTGGAAGGAATTATGCTGCTCTGCTTCCCCACCACATGGTTATTATTTCTGTTTGGAATGCCAGCATATAGTGTATTCTACAGTATGATAGCCTATATCTTTTTCGTACATTTCATTCGGCTTTTTCTCTTAAAAGAAATATTTCCCAACTTCTCAATACTGAAATATATTGCTTTATTAAGCATACCCTCATTAGGCATCATAGTTTCATGTTCTCTTGTCCAATATCTTATCAGCATCTTCACATTTGACACATACATGCGAATTTGTGTATATTGTATTTTGATTCCATTGTCAGGCATAAGCATCGCATTCCTAATAGGATTAGATAAAAATGAACAAAAAGAAATTATTTCATTTGTTAGAACAAAAATATTACATCAAATATGAGTGATATAATAAAGAATAACATCTTAACTTCAACATACCTTATTACGTGGATTCTTACTTTGATATGGTATCAGCGAAAAAATAGCAAAATTGATGGTGGGACAGCTGCTATTTTCTTCTACATCGTCTATGCAGTATTCTCTATTCTTACCATCAACGATCCTCTTTTCTCCTTGATGTTTAACCCCTTACAAGTATTCCCCTACATCTACCTATACAGTATGCTAATGTTAGCATTGGCACCTGTTATATATAATCATATACATCCAACAAAAATTATCACACCCCCTAATTCACGTATTCTTACCATATTGGCAATTTTTATTATCGTTAATGCTATTTTATTAATACCGAGTATTTTATCTGATGGCGTTAGTGGAATGTTTCAGTTGTTCACAGATGAAACTGCAGGGAAAGAAGCGTATAGCGAAATGCTCTCTCATGCAGACGAAACAGGAAAAACGATAAGTAATATACCCTCAATATTTTTTAATGCAACATCTCTTATTGCAATTTTCTTGCTATTTTATTTCTTAACAACGAATAAGAAAAATAAGTGGCTTATCTGCGGCTTAGCTTTTTGTGTGTGCCTAAATGTCTTTATACCTGTAACACATGGAATGCGTGGCGGAACTATTGAAGCTTTATTAGTCATAATAGGTGCCTATGCTTTATTTTCAGCTTATATGGATAAACGCATAGTAAAAAGAATACGAAATATGGGAATCATATTTTTTTGTGCCATTTCACTTCCTATCCTTGCCATAACAGTAAGTCGTTTCGGAGAATCCGCAGGCGGAGCTGGTGGAGCTGTGAATTGGTATGTTGGGCAAGGAAGTCTCTATTTCAACAATTATGCCTTAAATGCGGGTGGCACAAGAAATGGTGAACGTGTACTGAACTATTTCAAACGGTTAACAAATAATGATGTGCCACATAACTATGTGGAAAGACGCGATAAATACCATAATTTAGAGCTGGATGATAATTATTTCTCTACATTTGTTGGAGACTTCTGTATTGACTTCGGACCTGTTTGTGCGGTATTTATTTTTGTATTCTTTGCTATTGTCGCCACGAGGGCAATAAGAACTCAAAGAAAAGAAATAAAGCTACATCAAATACTTCTTTTGTACTTTACTCTTTGTGTAAGCCTACAAGGTGGAATGACTTTATTTACTTTTTCTGATGCAGGAAATCTACAACTAATAGTTTTTGCAACACTATATATTTACTTGCGATACCATGAGAAGCTATTAGAGGTATTTCCTTTGAAGGAGTAATCGATAAAATTAGCAGAACTATATTTTAAAACAATGAAAGCGAGAGTAATAGCATACTATCTTCCACAATTTCATCCCATTCCCGAAAATGACAAGTATTGGGGAAAGGGGTTCACCGAGTGGACGAACGTGGCAAAGGCGAAGCCTCTGTTCAAGGGACATTATCAACCACGCATACCTGCCGATTTGGGGTTTTACGACTTACGTCTGCCAGAGGTGCGAGAGCAACAAGCGCAAATGGCTCGCGAAGCCGGCATAGAGGGCTTTTGCTATTGGCACTACTGGTTTGGCAATGGCAAGAGA
Organism: uncultured Prevotella sp.; assembly: GCA_946998205.1. Taxonomy (GTDB): domain Bacteria; phylum Bacteroidota; class Bacteroidia; order Bacteroidales; family Bacteroidaceae; genus Prevotella. The sequence goes on from CAMPYJ010000006.1 coordinate 65,657, forward strand.
CTGCTGCAGCGTCCTTTCAACGAAGTGTTGCAAAGCGGAAAGCCCGACTTCCCCTTTTGCCTGGCATGGGCAAACCATTCATGGAAAACGTCTACATGGGAGAATGGAGGAAAAGACCGCATGATTGTGGAGCAACGTTATCTTGGTGAAGAAGATTACACCCTGCACTTTCAAGAAGTATTGCCCGCCTTTAGGGATAAACGCTATATAACCATTGAAGGCAAACCGCTGTTTGCCATTTTCGACCCCTATAACTTTCGCGATGTGTCTAACTTTATAAAGGCATGGCAGCGTTTGGCCAAAGAGAATGGGCTGAAAGGCATCTACTTCATCGCCATGAGCAACTCTACATCAACGTTACAGCGCAATGCAGACGGCACTCTAAAGCGTGTTGCCCCTAATTTGCAGTCAAGTGAAAGGGTCTACAATGATTTACTCAACTTAGGGTTCGATGGCATCAATTCGTTCGGTAAGTCGCGTGCTGAAATGCTCTACATGGGAAAATACGCGCGCATCGCCAAAAAGCTGCTGCATCAGTACTTGCCATTCCTGCCCACGCATCGCATCAATTACGAGAAGATAACGCAACACTTCTTCGCCCCGGAGGACAGCTGGCAAAACGTATATCCCTCAATATTCCCCCAATGGGACAGAACACCGCGCGCGGGCAACAGCGAGGGGGTATATGTGAACGCCACTCCCACCACCTTTAAAAAGCACGTTGAAGACGCACTGAACGTCATTGAAAATAAAGACATGGAACATCGAATACTCTTTCTTCGAGCATGGAACGAATGGGGAGAGGGTAATTATGTAGAACCCGACCTAAAATATGGCCATGGCTTTTTAGACGCCATCAAGGAAGTCATCGGGTAACGGGGGACGTAACATGCGTCTCTGCGCACGGTTCTTAAAATGACGCGTTACGGCGAAAAACGGCCAACCATCCGACAGACGCAGAAGGGAGAGAACACCGAGCGGACTGATAACCGTTGCTGAACTTTCTTTACAAAGTGCCTCTCATCTTTGGCGCGCGAACAACCAATGGCACGGTTGGCTGCAAATTCGCCAAAAATGAGCGTCGGTCATAGATGGTTGTCATTGAGCGTGTTACGCACGCCACTTGCCACTCAGTTCTCATTTTTTCCATTTTATTGCGACTAAAGCATTGAGATAACCCTCCAATTGGCATACTTTAAGCTTGTCATGTGATGCAGATACCAACCCTGAAGAATGTTTCCAAGACTGTTAACTCAATGCTCCAAGCAGAGAAGACGCTTGTTTTGCTCAAGTAAGCATACGTTTGTCTGCCGTATGCCTGTCATCTTTTTTCTATTTCACAGATTTCAGATGGCCGTTTTTTGGTAAAACAATAAGACAAAAGTGCCAGACGCCTTCTCTAAGAGAAGTATCATTGAAGGACGGTTATTATCTAAAAACACCATTTTTTTGTTTCAACAACGAATGAAACCAATGAAACGAATCAACTTAACAAGACAATGAACGCAAGCGTTCTGCCAATGAAACAAATCCGCCGGCATAAGCATGTCGCATGTCCTTCACAAATTCGTTTGATTCGGCGAACGCCGGCGTTCATTGTCTCCAACAACAGGATTCGTTTGATTTGCTTAATTCGTTGTTGAAACAAATCCGCCGGCATAAGCATGTCGCATGTCCTTCACAAATTCGTTTGATTCGGCGAACGCCGGCGTTCATTGTCTCCAACAACAGGATTCGTTTGATTTGCTTAATTCGTTGTTGAAACAAAAAAATATGATTGTTTTTGAAGACAAACGACCTTTGTAAATGAAAAGGGCATCCAAAGCAGAACAGCAAAATCACGGGCTGAAAGCCCAAAAGCTTACAGCCCAGGGTATCACCCTGAGGTTGGATGTATTGAGCTAATTACGTCCTGTAAGGACAAAAGCATTTGATTGTCATGTCCTTGTAGTTGCTTCTGCCCTTACAGGGCGCACACCCTCTCACGCTCTTACCCAGGGCGGATGCCCTGGGCTATAAGCTACTGCCCCTGCGGGGCGTACAACCTCTCTACTTCGCGGCTCACATGGAATCACACGGACATACCGTGGATATCCGTGAAACTCCGATGCGAACACGGCACTATCATTGAAAGGCAATATCGTTGAACAACGAATGACACGAATCAACTTAGGCTGGTTCTATAAATTAGCTTTGTTAGATTTTGAGCTTATTTTTGAGGTCAAAATGCAAGAGAGTGAAGGAGTGTAGCGAGCTACACGACTGAACGAACTTACATTTTGAACCAAAAAGAAGCCAAAAGATAACAAAACGTATTTCATAAACAATTAATGACTATGTGCGGTGGTAATTTATAGAACCAGCCCTTAACAAGACAATGAACGCAAGCGTTCGGCGAATGAAACAAATCCGCCGGCATAAGCATGTCGCATGTCTTTCACAAATTCGCTGTGATTCGGCGAACGCCGGCGTTCATCGTCTCCAACAACAGGATTCGTTTGATTTGCTTAATTCGTTGTTGAAACAAAAAAAATGGTGTTTTTAGACAATAACCGCCCTTAAATAAAAAAACATCCTCTCTACGACATTTTTGTACGAAAACTATATTAATTTAAAAAAATAATTATCTTTGCAAAAAAAATAGTTAACAAAAAAATGCAGACAACAGCACGGAACATGTATTAGCCAGAACTGATACCGCAACGTAAACTCAGGATGGCGCAAGACAACTCGTTGGAATTATAAAATAAAATCACTTATGAGCACCGATTTAATTTCTGTCATCATACCCTCTTACAAACCAGACAACTATATTTACAGATGCTTGGAGAGTGTTACCAGACAGGATATCGACAAACAACGCTACGAAGTTATTATAGTACTGAATGGATGCAACGAGCCCTATTACACTGACATTCAGAAGTTTTTGCAACAAAAGTTTCAGGGAATCAAAACCTTGCTTTTGCAAACTGACGTTGCAGGCGTATCGAATGCCCGCAACATAGGCTTGGACAACGCACGGGGGGAATACATCACTTTTATTGACGACGATGATTGGGTGTCGAATAATTATCTAAAAGGATTATTAGAAGTAGCAAATCCCGACCATATAATGATTTCTAACGTAATACAAATAGAAGAGAAGACTCAAAAGCAACTACCATACTATCTTCATGCTACTTATCTAAATTTAAAAGACATCAATCATGTATCAAAATTTAAGGTGCGCAGTTTTTTGTCTACAGCTTGTGTAAAATTGATACCAAAAGCAATTATTGAAAACAGACGATTTAATAATCAGCTTTCAATTGGAGAAGATGCTTTCTTTATGTTTCTTATTTCAGATAAGATTAATGGGTTCTCCTTTACAAAATCAGACGTTATCTATTATAGAGTAAAGCGTGATAATTCTGCAACCTATACAGAAAGGAATTTCAAACAACGATTAGAAATCGCACGGAAATTAATAAACGCATACAGCCACGCTTATCTTCCTCATATAAGTAAATATAATCCATTGCTTTTTACCTCGCGTATTGTAGCAACCGTTATGAATTTGATTGGGATAATTTAAAAGTATACCGCAAGTGTGTATTTATGATTACCTGTGCAACAACACCCCGTTGTAATTATAGAATAAACCATTATGAATGCTGAATTAGTTTCTGTAATCATTCCCTGTCATAACTCTGGCATTTATATAAAAGAGTGTGTGGATAGTATCTTACAACAAACGTATCAAAATTTTGAGATTTTGATTACTGACGATGGATCTACTGACACATCAACAATTAAACTCTTACAACAAATAGAGCTGTGCGACAAACGTATCAAGGTGTTTTATGTAGATGGAAACAATGGTCCCGCTGCAGCACGCAACAACTCCATAACACATGCTAAAGGACGGTACATCGCCTTTTGTGACAGTGATGACAAATGGCTTCCCAACAAGCTGTCTGACCAGATACCATTATTCGACAACAAAGATGTTGCTATCGTATATTCTGATTATGAAAAAATGGATGCGCAAGGTAAGCGAAACAACAGGATTGTACATGCGCCAAAAAGCCTTACATACGCCAAGTACCTTAAAGGCAACACAATAGGAAATCTTACAGGCATTTACGACACTCAAAAGGTGGGAAAAGTGATGCAGAAGAACATTCACCATGAAGACTATGTGTTGTGGTTGGATATTTTAAGGCGTGGTTGGACAGCCCTCAATACAAATACGGTAACTGCTGTCTACCGCATTCATTCCAATTCTATAACTGCCAATAAGTTAAAACTATGCACTTGGCAATGGTATATATACAGACGCCATGAACACTTAGGTTTGATTTCCTCGATGTATTATTATTTACATTACGCATATAGAGCATTCGTTAAGTTTCTAATTTAAATTTTAATATTTTTGAGTATGGATTCACAATTAAACAACAGCTTACTTTCCCTTTTCAAGGCGTTTATAGCTTTTTGTGATGAACACCATCTTACTTATTATGCCGCATACGGTACGGCATTGGGAGCAGTAAGGCATAAAGGCATGATACCTTGGGATGATGATATAGACGTATGGATGCCACGAAAGGATTACGATAAACTGTTATCTCTGAGAAGTTCACTAAATGGAACCAACTACGAAATAACAGATGTTAAAGATAAGGGATATTACCTATACTTTGCTAAGTTTTGTGACCGTAACTCTACTATTATTGAGCGTGAGGGTGAGGCATTAATGGGATTATATTTAGATATTTTCCCTTTGGACAATTACGATAACCATAAGGGAAAGTTTCTGAAAAGAATAAATTGGATATATAGGATACTGTGGCTCGTGTATGGACGGAGTTACAGAACCTATTCTTCAATCGAGGTGCGCACACATCTAAAGAAATGTGAAGTTAGCTTTTTGCCAAAGTTGCTGTTTTACAACATCCTTAAGCCGTTTAGGGGTATTGCCAAGATGGGTATTAAGAAGATACAAAGAGTTTTGCTTTCTATTCCAGAAACAAATAAGATATGGACTTATGACGTAAAAAGTAGTCTAAGTGTGATATTTTCTAAAGACTGGTTTGGAGACGGAATAAAATTACCTTTTGAGGATTTGGAAATAACTATACCCTCAAACTATGACAAAGTTTTGAAAACATATTATGGCGACTATATGACTCCTCCTCCAGCCACACAACGCCAATCACAACACTACCGATATTTTATAGATTTAGACAAAAGATACTCTCGCAAGGAGATTATAGACAAGATGTTTGGCAAAAGAATGTAACGAAAGGAACAAAAATACTCTCGATAGGGGTTTGTTTGAAAGAACGCAACTGTCTGCCGAAAGAAATAAGGTGAAGTATCAGTAGCTTGTTAGCTGATTGAATGTTATTACAATTGCATCGTAGTACGTTTACTTGTTAGAATGTACCTCTTCTAAAAATATGAAGCATCGCACATAATAAGCCAAGCAAAGATGCGTTATATGATAAAAGTTACAAGGTGAAGACAATCCCGCCCTACATCAAATACAATGACGACATCACGAACCCTCGGTACATCCCCGACGGCATGAACGAGTTGGAGCGTAACGTCAAGCGCGCTGCTGATTTCTTGATTGCCATCCTTGCACTGATTGTTTTCTCACCCTTGTTTCTGCTTTGCTATTACCTGGTGAGGCGTGAGGACGGAGGGCCGGTGATATTCAAGCAGGAACGCATCGGGCGCTTCGGCAGGCCGTTCACCATTTACAAGTTCCGCAGCATGCGCGTGGACGCGGAGAAAGACGGCCCGCAGTTGTATGGGCACCAGCACGACAAGCGCATGACCAAGATTGGACATTTCTTGCGCAATCACCACTTGGACGAGCTGCCGCAATTGTGGAACGTGGTAAAAGGAGACATGGCGTTCATCGGTCCGCGGCCCGAGCGACAGTTTTACATCAACCAGATACTGCAGCGCGACTGCCGGTATTCGTGCTTGTACCAAATCAGGCCTGGCGTAACCTCGTACGCCACGCTGTACAACGGTTACACGGACACTATGGAGAAGATGCTGAAACGGCTGGAGCTTGACTTGTATTATCTGGAACACCGGTCGTGGTGGTTCGACATGAAAATACTTACGAAGACTTTCATCAACATCACGTTCGGCAAAAAGTTTTAGGGCGGTACTATAAATTACCACCATAAAGTTTTTTCACGCGCGGGCAGGCTTGCGTGTAGTCATACCGCCGCCCCTGCCGGGTTCAACGTTCAGGTTCGCTCAGCAGGTTCGCCGGCATCTTGTGAAGCGTTCTTGCAGGAAGACGGCAGGCGGTGTATGCACAGTCACAACGCATACCAAGTGACAAAAAGACACGTCATTTAGCCCGCATTGGTTAATTTGCGTTAACGATTGCACGATTTAACACAAAAACCAATCAGTTCTATTTTGATTTGCGTATCTTGCGCACACTATTTAAGAACTGAAAGAAAAAACAAATGGCTACTGCACTCATCATCCTACAATTACTCATCGTAATTGGATTCATCTTCATTGGCGCCCGCGTTGGCGGCATCGGCATGGGTATCTACGGCATGGTAGGTACGTTTTTGTTGGTCTTCGTTTTCGGCCTTGCGCCGGGCAAAGCCCCCATCGACGTAATGATGATCATCGTCTCGGTCATCGTGGCCGCCTCATCCCTGCAGGCCACCGGAGGTTTGGACTATCTGGTGGGTATCACGGGCAAGTTCCTGCGCAAGCATCCCAGTCAAATCACCTATTACGGTCCGTTGGCATGCTGGATGTTCTGCTTGTTGGCTGGCACGGCTCACACCTGCTACTCACTGCTCCCCATCATCTCCGAGATAGCCCAGGCCAACAAGATAAGGCCCGAAAGGCCGTTGAGCGTCAGCGCCATCGCCGCCTCGCTGGGCATCACCGGCAGTCCCGTGAGCGCGGCCACGGCAGCCATTATCAGCACGGACATCCTGGGAGTGAAGGGTGTCGACCTGGCCGATGTGCTGCTCGTGTGCATTCCAGCCTCGTTCGTAGCCATTCTCGTGGCGGCGTTCGTGCAGAACCGGGTGGGCAAAGAGCTGGACGACGACCCCGTGTACCAAGCCAAGGTGGCGTCGGGTGAAATCAATCCGGAGGAAGAAGAGAAGCGCCTGCGGCAAATCAATGCCAACCCCAACCCGCGGGCGAAATACTCCGTTTACGCCTTCCTGCTGGGCGTGGTGCTGGTAATCACGTTCGGCCTGTTCCCGCAGCTGAAGCCCCACCACCTGGTAAACGGCGTGATGACCCCGATGCCCACGTCGGAGATGATAGAGGTGGTGATGATGTCGGTGGCCGCGCTGATTCTCATCGTGGGCAAGGGCAAGGTGGCCACGGCCGCCAAGGGCACCGTGTTCGCAGCCGGCATGAACGCCATGGTGAGCATCTTCGGCATCGCCTGGATGGGCGACACCTTCTTCAACGGCAACAAAGACTTCTTCGTGGCCCATCTGTCCGACTGGGTGCAGGCCGTCCCCTTCTTGTTCGCCGTCATCCTCTTCATCATGAGCATCATGCTGTTCTCGCAGGCAGCCACCGTGCGCACCATCTATCCCCTGGGCGTGCTGCTGGGCATCAACCCGCTGTACCTGCTGGCGATGTTCCCAGCCTGCAACGGTTATTTCTTCATGCCAAACTACCCCACCGAGGTGGCAGCCATCAATTTTGACCGGACCGGCACCACGCGAATCGGCCGGTATGTCATCAACCACAGCTTCCAGCTGTCGGGATTCATCACGACCATCGTGTCCATTGCAGTGGCTTTCTTGATAACACAGGTTTTTTACTAACATAACATTTAATCACTTAAACACATTTTATTATGAAACACTTACGAATCAACATTCTGGTGATCGTTGCCTTGTTCTTTACCGTTGGCCTATGTGCCAAACCGAAAATCCGCATCCTGGCAACGGGCGGCACCATTGCCGGCGTGTCCACAAGTTCCACATCATCCGCATACAACGCGGGGCAGCTGGGCGTGCAGACCTTGATTGCCGCCGTTCCTCAGATTCAAGACATCGCTGACGTGTCGGGCGAGCAAATCTGCAACATCGGCAGTCAGGACATGAACGACCAAGTGTGGCTGAAACTGGCCAAGCGAATCAACCAGCTACTCAACAAAGAAGGATATGACGGCGTGCTGATTACTCACGGAACCGACACCATGGAGGAGACCGCTTACTTCCTGAGCCTCACCGTACACAGCAACAAGCCCGTGATATTGGTAGGCGCCATGCGTTCGTCCACGGCCATCTCTGCCGACGGACCCGCCAACCTGTACAACGCGGTGGCCGCCATCGCCACGCCCGAATCGCGCGACAAGGGCGTGATGGTGTGCATGAACGACCAGCTGTTCGATGCCAAATCGGTCATCAAGACGCACACCACCGACTGCGCAACGTTCAAGGGCGGCATCTACGGTCAAATCGGCAACGTGTTCAACGGAAAGGCTTACTATCTGCAAACACCAACCAGCAGGCGAGGGACGGCATCCGAGTTCAACGTTGACAACCTGGACAAACTGCCCCAGGTAGGCATCATCTACGGTTACTCCAACTGCTCTGACCTTCCCATCAAGGCCTTCGTCAACGCGAAGTTCGACGGCATCGTGCTGGCCGGCGTCGGTGACGGAAACTTCTACAAAGACGTCTTCGACGTGGCCGTCAAGGCGCAGAAGAGCGGAATACAAATCGTACGCGCAAGCCGAGTGCCCACCGGACCCACAAACCTGAATGCCGAGGTGGATGACAGCAAATACCATTTCGTGGCATCACTCAACCTCAACCCGCAGAAGGCGCGCGTGTTGCTGATGCTGGCTCTGACGAAGACGCACGACTGGCAGCAAATTCAGAAGTACTACCAAGAATATTAATTCCTTTCGCACGAAAGGGGAAAAAACATGACGAAAATGAAGAAAACAATGATGATTTGCGCCATGATGTCTCTCGCATTGAGTGCGGGCGCACAAGGAAACAACACGGGCATGGGCGGCGAGGATGGCAACTACGAGTCGCTGGCAAGCCGTCTGTTCAAATTGGAGAAGAAAAGTGACGCGTTCAACGTGTACTTCAACTATGCGTCTGCCTTCCAAGAGGCCTACGACGGCAGCGCATGGGGGTCATCCTTCAAGAACAAGCAAGCCCGACTGGAAGTAAAGGGCTCCTTCGGAAAATTCTCTTACCGCTTCCGCCACCGGCTGAACAAAGCCAACGGCGCACAGGGAGAGGACAACTTCGCCAAGGCCACCGACATCCTTTCCGTGGGCTACCAGATCAACGACAAGCTCGGTGTCACGGGTGGAAAGATGTGTCAGAACTGGGGCGGATTTGAATTTGACGAGAACCCCATGTGCATCTACCAATACTCAGACATGGTTGACTACATGGACAACTTCATGGCGGGCGTGAACCTCTCATTCAAGCCCGTGCCGTCTCAGGAGTTCGACCTCAACGTCACCAACGCCTACAACAACAAGCTGGCTCAAGAATACGGAGCTGACCTCATGGTGAAGAAGGAAAATGGAAAGACTGAAGCCGTGGAAGCCGCCAGGCACCCGTTGACCTACATCTTGTTGTGGAGCGGCAATTTCTTCGGCGACAAGCTGCAGACCCGCTGGTCGGTGGGCACGCAGACACAGGCCAAGAATCAGAGCAGCAAGATGGTGATGCTCGGTCAAAAGCTCAACCTGCCCAACCTGCAATGGTACTTCGACTACATGGGCGCCTTCGACGACGTAGACCGTCTGGGCATTGCCACCAGCGACTTGGCACAATTGCGTGGAGAAGGCAACGTGCGCTTTGGCAAGGTGAACTACAACTCGTTCGTGACAAAGGTAAATTGGCAGTTCGTCACACGGTGGAACCTCATGCTCAAAGGCATGTACGAAACGGCAAGCGTCAGCAAGATTGATGACTTGAAGAACTACCGAAAAGCTCTCGGATACTTCGCAAGCTTGGAATATTATCCCATCAAGTCACAAGACTGCCGACTGTTCCTGGCATACATCGGCCGCAGCTACAAGTTCACGGACAAGTGCAAACTGGCTGACTACAACACCAGCCGCATAGAACTGGGCTTCATGTACAGAATCAAGGCATTCTGACGAAAGCCCTCCAGCAACAAGACGAACGTGTGACGCATTTCGCGCACACGCTCGTCTCTAAAAGGAAAATACAGACAAACGCTACAAAACAACTACAAAATCAATGTCGAACATAATGAAAAAAGACGAAAAATTCAGAGTAGAATCAGATCTGTTGGGCGAGTTGCAAGTACCCGCCGATGCTTATTATGGCGTACAGACACTGCGCGCCATCAACAACTATCACGTTTCCAACGTCAAGATGTGCGACTATCCACAGTTCATTATCGCCATCGCATACGTCAAGAAAGCGGCCGCCGCAGCCAACGCTGAGCTGGGTGTACTCGACAAGAACATAGCAGACCACATACGTCAGGCTGCCGATGAAATCATCGGAGGCAAACTTTGGGACAATTTCCGCATCGACATGATGCAGGGTGGAGCCGGCACGTCCGTGAACATGAACGCCAACGAGGTGATTGCCAACCGCGCGCTGGAGCTGATGGGATACGAGAAGGGTGACTATGCGCACTGCTACCCCAACGACCATGTGAACTGCGGGCAGTCTACCAACGACACTTACCCTACATCCCTGCGCTACGCAGCTTACCGCATGAACAAAGACTTGCTGAAGAGCCTGAAGGCGCTCGTGGAGAGTTTCCGCGACAAGGCCGACGAGTTCAAGGATGCCGTGAAGATGGGACGCACGCAACTGCAAGACGCCGTGCCCATGACGTCGGGACAGGAGTTCGCCGCTTTTGCACACACGCTGGAAGACGAACTGGAATACATCGAATACAATGCGAAGAAACTGCTCACCATCAACATGGGCGCCACGGCCATAGGAACGGGCTTGAACGCCGTTCCGGGCTATGCCGACCTGGTGACGAGACACCTCCGCGAGTTCACCGGAGATGAGTTCGTGAAGGCGAAAGACATGATAGAGGCCACGCCCGACGCCGGTGATTACGCAAGCTACTCAGGAGCGCTGAAGAGGCTGGCGGTCAAGTTGTCCAAGATTTGCAACGACCTCCGTCTCCTGGCTTCGGGTCCCCGCTGCGGACTGCACGAAATCAACCTGCCCGCCATGGCTCCGGGGTCTTCCATCATGCCGGGCAAGGTGAACCCCGTCATTCCGGAGGTGACCAACCAAGTGTGCTTCAAGGTCATCGGCAACGACATGGCCATATCCATGGCAGCCGAGGCCGGACAGCTGCAGCTCAACGTCATGGAGCCCGTCATCGTAGAGTGCATGTTTGAAAGCATCACATGGATGACAAACGTCATGAACACACTCAGGGAGAAATGCGTGAGCGGCATCACACTGAACGCCGAGCACAACCTCGACATGGTGAAACATTCCATCGGAATCGTCACCGCGCTGAATCCGTACATCGGATACAAGAACAGCACGAAGGTGGCCAAGGAAGCGCTGGAGACAGGTAAGAGCCTGCACGAGATTGTGGTTGAGAAGAAGCTCTTGAGCGCCGAAGAGGTGGACAAGATTCTCGACCCAAAGGCCATGTTGCAGTCACACAACCTGTAGTCATGGGGCGAAGCCCTGACAATATGACAAGGGGGTGCGTCATTATTTTGACGCACCCCCTTGTCTTTTTGTTTCAACAACGAATCGAACCAATGCGACAAACCGCATGGCAGGTGATGTAAGGAGCAACGAAATGGCACCGAACGGCACCGAACGACACGGAAAACATCCGTGGATATCCGTGAAACTCCGATGCATTTAAAATTTGGTGAACACCAGCCGCAGCTGCTCACCGCGCAGAACCATGCGCGAGCCATCCAGCCGTTCCACCTCAAACTGCTCGTCCAGCCGCCGGATGCCGTATGGATAGAGAATCTTCACATCGTCTATCACAGGGTCGCCCTTCGTGCGATCAGAAATCAATGGCCTGCGCAACGTCAGACGCTGGTCACGGTGTTCAAACTCCATCACACACTCGGGATAGCGGTAATCCAAATCGTTGAGCATGAGTATTTTGCCTTGAACCGACCAAAACAATCGTTGCGCAGAGAGGTCGGCCGTCCCGTTGGTTTGCAAGGTGTCTACTTGTTGCAAACGCCAATAACCGTCTAAGGCCCCGTTGTTGGAAGTTTCCAGCTCGCACGAGGTCCACGTTGCGAGCATCAGGAGGTTGAGGAAGATATAAGATACTTTTTTCATTTCAATGACAAGTTTACAGGTTGAACACTCCATGTTTGCCGATGGTAAGCCGTACGCCCTGGTTGTTGCCAAGGATTCGTCCGAAATCGGCCCCGTAACCTCCTCGGATATTCCAGCCATGTTTCAGCCGGCAGCCAACCTCCAGCATCACGCTTACGTTGTGCTGTTTGGCTGCGTAGGGCATTTTATAGGTTCCCAATCCCTCTTGCCAGGTGGCCAGCAGGCGATAACCCACACCGCGCCACGGCTCGCCCGACACGCCCAGGTGAAATGCCTTGAAACGATTGTCCTGAACGTTGATACGCCCATCCTCGTTGTAGAGCGGCGAGCGATACAGCGGGTTGCCCATCACTTCGCCCCAATGCTGCCACCCTGCGTAAATGTAGTGATTGTAAAAATCATCGACGCCCGAGACATGGTGACTCATGTTCTGCGTGTGGTCGTGGTACACGGGGCCGCTCTGATACTTGGTATACAAGTATTCAAACACCACGTCACGCACCAGGTTGTTGTATTTCAGATTGAGTTCCACGCCCAGCATCATGTCCTTGAAGTCGTAGACGAAGAACTTCCTTTTCTTCTTGACGTTCCATGCGTCACCCGTCCCGTAACCGTCGTAATCGACTTGGAACATGGACGAGTGGTCCTCGAAAAACTTCTCGCCGTACAGGGCCAGACGCCAGGAGTCCGCGTCATAGTTCATCCGTATGAGCCAGCTGCCCAGTTGGTCGCCTTCCACGTTCTGATAAGCGATGCCCTCCTCAGGCGCGTCGTATCCGCCGGGCATGAAGGCGTTCCAAAAAGCCCTGAGCCCCGTTTGACTACGAATCACGTTGACCGTGCCATCAGCCTTGGGTTGATAGCCCGTTCCACCGAAAAGCGTGGCCATCTCCAACCCCATTTCGAGCGAAAACGGACAGAAACGGTCTTCATTGCCTATCTTCAGATAGCCGGCCTTGCTGTGATACAGCACGTTGTCGGCATACTTAGACCGTCGCTGCGTGAAGCCATGCTGCCAGTTGTCGTCCGTCATCTTGCCGTAGGCGACGTGTCCTTTCACATGCAGCCACCTGTTGCCAAAGGGCAGCGTCCAGTAATCGGGCAACGCCAAACGCACCTGCGGAACCGGACGGGCGTTGATGCCTAACGTTTGCGAACCGCTGCTCAAGCTGTTGTTCTTCAGCTCCATGGGGTATTCCTTGCTCCCTATCGAGAGCGCGCCATGCAACCACCGCAGCTCGACAAAGGCCTGTTGAACCATCATCTTGCTGGTATGATTGACACCCGCCGCCACGTCCAGGCCATAGCCAATTCCCCATTTGCGTGCCGAGTCGGTACGCAAGGGTCTGATCAAGGTAGCGCGCAGATAACCGTTGTTTTTTTCCAACGAACTCATGCCATGCCGGTTGGCATGGAGCCACAAGGGCGTTTTGCCGTCAGAGAACGAACTTTGTAATTCTACCTGATAATGAATGTTCTCACCAATGTTCCACGGCGATGCGTTTTCTTCATCGAAATCTGCCTGGGCATGCCCCACTCCAGTTGCGACCAGCAGAACAGACAGTAATATATGACGTTTCATACTTTATAGAATCGTGCTTTTTTAACAATAACGAGAAATCGTAACGATTATTATATATCTCGCCGTTGTAGACCACACGGCACTTTCATTGAAGGCCAATATTATTGAACAACGAATGAAACAAATGACACGAATCAACTAAACAAGACAATGAACGCAAGCGTTCTGCGAATGAAACAAATGCTGCCTACATGAACATGCCGCATGACTTTGCCAAATTCGTTTTTATTAGGTGAACGCCTGCGTTCATTGATTCCTACAAAAGGATTCGTGTTTTTTGTTAAAATCGTTGTTGAAACAAAAAAACATGATTGTTTTTGACGACAAATAACCTTTGTAAATAAAAGAGCTGTGGACGTGGATGAAATGAGAAACATGAGGGACATTATGTATGAATTTTCTTGACAACAAGGTGCGCCATAATTCGCTTATTCGTCAACAAAGAAACCAATCGTCGCAAATTCGCCCAAAATAAGACACTTTTTATACAATACTGAAAATCAACATATTACAAGTAACCATCTGCACCAGGAACCTGCTTTTCGAGTCTTTTTGAGCCAAAAGCATTGTTATAAAGGTGAAATCTGTATGCCTTTGCATGCCAACCCCATGCAAATTGGCCATCAAAACGATGCTTCTACGGCGAGAAAAGTCGATGTTTTCTTGGTAAAACTCGAGTTTTCAGAGGAAAAAGCCTCCTGCTTGCTTCCTGTTTGCCTATTGATTTTTTCCAGATGGCACATTTCCAACTGCCGTTTTAGGGGCATCAAACAGACAAAATATTGAACAATTTTCCAACAACGAAGCAGCGTTTTTTAACAACGAAAAACGCGAAAGCAACAAAAAAAACGTTGCTGCAAACAATATTCACGGAAGAACGCATAGCGTGAACCAGCAAGTGCGTGACTACATAACATGTCAGAAAAATTCGCATCTTGGTGTAGGAAAGCTTATTTTTTCTCTCAGTTAAAAGGTTGTATGTTTACTTGAAAACCATCAAGAAATGATCTATTTTTTAGAAGAAAAACAGGCCATTCACAAAAATGTCCAATGATTTACCACAAAAGTTTATGATGAAACACCACAAAAGTTTATGATGAAATACCACAAAAGTTTACGATGAAAGGCCACAATTCATAGTTTTAAATGTCTAAAATATTAGTTTTTTCTTGCAAATATAACTGAATATCAATAACTTTGCATACATTATCAATTACGGTTACAATATGAGTTATTCACATAGAATTGCTGACCTTCAACTGGCAGAGCATCTTGAGGCTTTTGGGGCGGTACTAATAGAGGGTCCTAAGTGGTGCGGGAAGACAACAACTGCACAACAAATGAGTAAAAGTGTCGTAAAAATGCAGGATACGGAGATGCAGGAAGAATACGCTGCAACTGCCGCTTCAAAACCATCCTTGCTGTTGTTGGGTGAAACACCTCGCCTTATAGATGAGTGGCAGGACGCTCCTATACTTTGGGATGCTGTGCGCACAATGGTGGACGAGCGTCAGGTTCCAGGACAGTTTATTCTTACCGGATCTACCGTTGTTGACAGAAGTAAGATTCATCATTCTGGTACGGGTAGGATATCACGAATGAAGATGTTGCCAATGAGTCTATGGGAATCGGGAGAGTCGAACGGAAAAATCTCTCTTCAAGAATTGTTCGATCATAAAGACTTGGACATAGATGGCATTACTTCTGACATGAAGATAGAAGACCTTATTTACGCTGCGTGTCGTGGCGGATGGCCTGCATTTCTTAACATGAAGAGTGACAAGGCGAAATTGCTGATTGCACGCAACTATGTGGATGCCATCTGTAGAGACGATATCTCAAGAGTAGACGGCGTACAAAGAGACGAACGGACTACTCGTGCCATATTACGTTCATACGCTCGTAACATTTCTACATTGGCAAAAAACACTGCTTTATTAGCTGATGTAACGTCATCTGGGGAAGTGTCACTCACGATGAGCACGTTCTTAGATTATGTAACATCCCTGAATAAATTGTTTGTCATTGACGACATTGATGCGTGGTGCCCTGCCGTGCGGAGCAAGACAGCAATTCGAAGTGGTATCAAGCGGGCTTTCGTAGACCCTTCCATTACAATTGCAGCTTTAGGACTTTCTCCTGAAGCATTAATGACTCAGCTCAAAACTTTTGGTTTCATCTTTGAGCAGATGTGTGCGAGAGATCTTCGGGCTTACACGCCGGGCTTTGGCAATCATTTGTCATACTATCGTGACCGCTACGGACTGGAAGCCGACCTTGTGCTTCATCTCGACGATGGACGCTATGCGCTGATAGAATGTAAGCTTGGCAGCCGTGAAATAGAAGAAGGAGCCAAACATCTTTTGGAAATAAAACGTCTCGTTCAAGCGTATAATAAAACAGAAAAGCAGGTGCCGTTGCGCGAACCCGACTTGATGATTATCATGACAGGTGGCAGTATGGCTTACACACGCCCAGACGGAGTAAAAGTAATACCGCTTGCTTGTTTGAAAGATTAAAGGGCGGTCATAAATGATATAAGGGCGGTTCTATAAATTACCACCGTAAAGTTTTATTTATGCTGAACGGTTTACGTTTTGTCATCTTGCGGTCTTTTTTGGATTCAATTTGCTTGTTCGTTCAGTCGTATAGCTCGCTATACTCCTTCACTCACAAACAAATTGACCACCAAAAAGAGCCTCGCAATCTGACAAAGCTAATTTATAGAAACGCCCATAAGCAAGGACATGGGTTATCAGGAATTCCTTGCAGGGATAAAAGAACTGCCAAAGAACTCTTAAGGGCGGTTCTATAAATTACCACCGTAAAGTTTTTTTATGTCGGCCTTTTTACGTTTTGTCATCTTGTGGCCTCTTTTTATATAAAACAGGCTGCGCCT